>NZ_JBXYZY010000034.1:0-341914 GCF_057642795.1 Paracidovorax sp. | reverse complement strand
TTCCTGGGCGATGCGGGCGGCTTCGGCCGGCTCCCCGCCCAGCTGCCCCTTGATGCGACGCGTGATCGCCCAGGACAGCAGGCCGCCGATCAGCACCGCTGCAGCGGCGCCCCCCATCATCCAGTCGCGGGCGCTGGAGGCCTTCGCCAGCGCCTGCTCGCCCGTTTCGGCCATCTGCCTCTTCTGATAATCGATCACCGCATCCAACTGCTTGAGGTACTGAGCCTGCACGGGGCGCACATCCTGCATCAGCGAGGTGCGAATGGCGGCCATCTCATTGCGAAGACCCATCTGGGCCGTCTTTTCGACCAGCTGTATGTAAGGCGTGCGCACCTGGCTCATCTCGGCCAGCATGCGCTGTGCTTCGCTGGAGGTTGCGGCGGCTTGCAGCTTGGCGATCGATTCCTGATTCCTCGCTGCAGCCTCGTCGATGCGCTTTTTCTCGGCAGCTATCTTTATGGGATCGTCCAGCAGGGCGATATTGCGCAACCCCCGCGCGATGATGTTGACGTTGTCCTTGATGCCCTGCGCCAGAAGCACGCTGCTGATGCGATCGCGGTTCAGCGTGGTGATCTGGTCGCTGACCGACGACAGCTGCAGGCTGCCGATGGCGGAAATGCCGATGCTCAGAAGAATGAGCGTGGAAAAGCCTGCGCCAAGCATCTTGGCGAGACTCATCCTGTGAAGAATGTTCATGTGTTGCTTCCTTGGGAATGTGTCCTCGACAGGCGTGGGCAGCCGGTCAAAGCAGGGATCTTCAAGGAAGAAACAAATTGAAGCGAATTATTACCTTTTGATGAATCCGTGTATCGCTCACGACTTGACTATTCGCCGCCGCGGCGGCGTAGCGCAAGCCATGCAGCCACGGCTGTGAAGACGGCCAGCACCACCACGATCACCCAGAAACCATGGGGCGCATCGGCCATTGGCACCCCTCCCACGTTCATTCCGAACAGGCCCGTGAGGATGTTGATGGGCAGCGCCAGGACCGTCACCACGGTCAGCACAAACAGGCTGCGACTGTTGTCTTCTTGCACATTGGCAGCGACTTCTTCCTGCAGCAGCTTGATGCGTTCCTGCAGCCCCTGCATGTCGCGCAGCACGACGGAGAATTCCTCCGAGGCGTCTCGCAGCTCCTGGGCGTCGTCTTCGGCCATCCAGGCGGGCGGGCGCTGCAGCAGCCGGAAGAGGGCTGCGGGTTCGGGCGCCAGCAGGCGTTGCAGCCGTACCAGGAGCCGGCGCAGCTGGCCGAGCCGGGCGCGCTTGTAGTTCAGCCGGCCTGCGAGCAACTCGTCTTCGATGCCGTCGATGCGCTGTGTCACCCCGCGCACGATGCCCACCAGCACGTCGGCCTGGGTGCGCATGAGCTGCTCCAGCAGCGCCACGCTGGAGCGCGGGCAGTCGCCTTCGCGCACCTTGGTGCGCAGCGCATCCACCGAACGCAGCGGCTGGGCGCGCGCGGTGATGACCAGGCGCGGCGTCACGCCGATCCAGAGTGTGGCGAAATCCTTGGGCTCAAAGGCGAAGTCGAAATGCACGTCGTTCAGCACAGCGATCAGCGTATCGTCGTCGCGCTCGATGCGGGTGGAGTGCGAGCCGTCGTTCAGCGCCTCGAAGAAGGCGGGCGGAAGCCCGGCGTGGCGCTCCATCCAGCGCACGGCCTGGGCATGGCTCAGATTGAAGTGCAGCCACAGAAAGCCGCCATCGTCAGCGGGCGGCAGTGCGTCCGCGGGGCCCTGCGGCTGGCTGGCCAGCCACTGAGAGGCCCGTGCGGTGTCGATGGACTCCGCCGTCTGGCCCTCGCGCAGCAGGTAGCCGCAGATGAGGCCGGCCGCGTCGCCGCCGTAATGAGACGCCAGGGCTTCAGGAACGGACATGCAGGGCGGCTTGTAGGAAAAGGATGGGGCAGGCGTGCGAATGGAGCGCGATGTTCCGGCTGCCCCATGACAGGCATATGACAAAGGTGCAACATGTCACATGCCTGTCACCGCCCCCCGCCACGATGGCGCCTCCTCCATTCGGCCGGTCTTTCCATGTTTCAGAACACATCCCTTGATACGCAGGATCTCATGCAGCGCATTGCCAGCGAACTGATGGACGGCTACGACGAGGAGTTGGAGCTCGAGATCGAGGACCGCGATCTGGACGAGTCCGGCGTGGCCGTACCCGGCGACAAGGCGGCGCGCCAGCAGTATTTCCGCGAACTGTTCCGACTGCAAGGCGAACTGGTGAAGCTGCAGGACTGGGTGCAGCACACACGCCAGAAGGTGGTCATCTTGTTCGAAGGGCGCGACGCGGCCGGCAAGGGAGGCGTCATCAAGCGCATCACCCAGCGGCTTAACCCCCGTGTGGCGCGCGTAGCCGCATTGCCTGCGCCCAACGACCGCGAACGCACGCAGTGGTACTTCCAGCGCTATGTGGCGCATCTGCCGGCGGCCGGCGAGATCGTGCTCTTCGACCGCAGCTGGTACAACCGCGCCGGCGTCGAGCACGTGATGGGCTTTTGCACCGACGAGGAGTATGAGGAGTTCTTCCGCTCGGTGCCCGAGTTCGAGAAGATGCTGGCCCGCTCGGGCATCAAACTGATCAAGTATTGGTTCTCGATCACCGACGAGGAGCAGCATCTGCGCTTTCTGAGCCGCATCCACGACCCGCTGAAACAGTGGAAGCTCAGCCCCATGGACCTGGAAAGCCGCAAGCGCTGGGAGGCCTACACCAAGGCCAAGGAGACCATGCTGGAGCGCACCCACATTCCCGAGGCGCCCTGGTGGGTCGTGCAGGCGGTGGACAAGAAGAAGGCGCGCCTGAACTGCATCGCTCATCTGCTCGAACAGCTGCCCTATGCCGAGGTGCCGCACCCCGAGGTGGTCTTGCCCGAGCGCGTGCGCAACCCCGAATACTTCCGCCAGCCCGTGCCGGCGGACATGTACGTGCCCGAACGCTACTGAGTTGAGGTGAGTTGAGTGGGGCCGGCTCAGCGCGCACCGGGCGCCGACGGCGTGCCCGGCCGGCCGAACTGGTGCCAGGCGCGGCGCAGCTGCGTATCGGAGCTGAAGCCCGCCAGATCGGCCGCCTGCGCCACGCTGCGGCCCGAGCGCAGGGCCGCCTCCGCCACCGCCAGCCGGATGCGTCGCAGGTATTCCAGCGGGGCGATGCCCGCATGCTCGATGAAGATCCGCGTCAGATGGCGTGGCGAGGTGTGCGCCACCTCGGCCATCGCCGGCACCGTCCAGTCGGCCCGGGGCTGCTGGCCCACCGCGTCCTGCACCCGGTGCAGCGCGGCGTGCAGGTGGTCGCGGTAATGCAGAAAGGGCGATAGCTCCGGGTCGTGCGGGCCGCGCCGCATGGCCACCACCATGGTCTGCGCCACCTGGGCGGCCACCGCCGGGCCGCAGGTGGTGGCGATGCGTTCGAGCATCAGGTCGATGCCGGTGGTCACGCCCGCGCTGCTGTGCACGGGCCCGTCGGCCACGAACACCCGGTTGGCCGCCACGTCGCAGCGCGGCTCGGCGGCCTGCAGCTCGTCCAGATGCTGGTGGTGCGTGGTGGCGCGGCGCCCGGCCAGCAGGCCCGCGTGGGCCGCCAGCACCGCGCCCGCGCAGATGGTGACCAGTTCCAGCCGACCGGGCGCGAGGCGCTGGCCGCGCAGCCAGTGCAGCAGGGCGCGGGCGCCGTCGCTGCCCACGTCGATGGTGCGGCCCGGCTGGCCCACCAGCACGATCCAGGCGGCTTCGCCTGCCGCCCAGCGCTGGGGCAGGGGGGCGATCTGGGCGAACTGCACGCCCACCGATCCGCGCGCCGTGGGCGACGGGCCGGCGAATTCGATGCGAAAGCGCTCGGGCTGGCCTGCCGCACGCAGGCTTTGGTTGGCGATGCGCAGCGCCTCGGCCGGCCCGGCCCAGTCGAGCACCAGGCTGTCTTCCAGCAGGATGAAGACGACGCGGATCAGGCCGTCTGCGCCGTCGTGGGGTTCTCGTTCCATGCGTAATCCAATTGCCGCGCGGTGCGCAGCGCCAGCGTGCGGCCCGCCAGGCGTTCGACCAGATGCAGGCTTAAATCCATGCCCGCGCTGATGCCGGCCGAGGTGAAGAGCCGCCCGCCCGGCTGCTCCACCCAGCGCAAGCCCTCGCGCACCTGCAGCGCGGGAAACTGCGCCCGCAGGTCGGCCACATCTTCCCAGTGCGTGGTGGCCTCACCCTCCGTGAGAACGCCGGCCTCGGCCAGCAGGAAGGCCCCGGTGCAGACCGCGGCGGTGATGCGCGCCTGCGCGGCGGTGCGGGCGATCCATTCCAGGGTGCGCGGGCACTGCCGCGCGCCATCGACCACGCCGCCGGGCACGATGAGCACGTCGGCCAGCGGGGCCATGGTGAAGCCGGCCTCGGGCAGCACGCGCAGTCCGGCACGGGCGCGCACGGCCAGTGGCGAGCGGGCCACGCAGAACACCTCGAACGGCGCGGGGGCCTGGGGTGTGAGCCGCTCCGCCATGCGGGTGGCGGTGGTGAACACTTCGTAGGGGCCGGCCAGGTCGAGCGCCTCTACTTCGTCGAAGGCGAGCAGGGCGACGCGCAGCGTGGCGGGGGCGCTCATGTCGGCGCTCCGGCGCGTGCCAGGGCCTGCTCCACGGTGCAGAGCGTGGCGAACCGGCCGGCCAGCACGGTGGCGGTGCGGGCCTTGATGTCGGCGGCGGCGAGCGGCGTGCCGTCGGGCTGCTGCATGTCGTAGGTCAGCGTGGCCTCGGTCACGTAGTCCACCTGCCAGCCCAGGTCGGAGGCATGGCGGGTGGTGGTCTCGCAGCACTGCTCGGTGCGGATGCCGCTCACGATCAGCCGCTGGATGCCGTGCTGCGTCAGCCAGACGTCCAGGCCGGTGCCCACCAGCGCGCTGTGGCGGTGCTTGACAAAGCATGCCGCCTCGTCGAAGGCCACGAGGCCCTCCAGCGGTCGCACCTCGCCCGAGGCCATGGAGAAAGGGTTGTCGGGCGACTCCGGGCCGTCGCTATGCAGCACGCGCAGCACCGGCACGCCGCGCTCCACGCAGCCGGCGATCAGGGCGTTCTGCGCAGCAAGGTAGGCGGGCATGTCGCGCTCGGTGGAATAGGGGCGGTGCCGGAAGGACTCCTGCACGTCGATCACAATCAGACAGCTTTTCATGTCTGGCTCCATCGGTGGTATCAAACGATGGTTCCCATGGTGCCTTGGCTGTGGACCGCTCGCCGTAGCCCTTCAAGACGGATTCCGATCATTTTCGGACATGCGGGCTGGGGCACGTTGCTGCGTCAGACCAACCGGGCCGCGTCCAGCTCTTTCTTCAGGTAGGCGTAGAAGAGCGGCGCCGCTACCAGTCCGGCGGGGCCGAAGACGGCTTCGGCCACGAACATCACCGAGAGCAGCTCCCACACGCCCATGTGGGTGCGCAGGCCCACCACCTTGGCGTTGATGACGTATTCGGCCTTGTGGATCAGGATCAGGAAGGCCAGGCAGGCCGCCGCCGCCGCGGGCGACACCGACAGGCCCACGATGGTGATGACCACGTTGCACAGCAGGTTGCCCACGATGGGCACCAATCCGGCGACGAAGGTGAGCGTGATGAGCGCCGGCGTGTACGGCAGGCGCAGGTCCCAGAGCGGCAGCACCAGCAGCAGGAAGAGGCTGGTGAGCAGGGTGTTGAACGCGGCGATCCAGAACTGCGCCGCGACGATCTGCCGGAAGGCCTCGCCCAACAGCGCCACACGCCCGGTCAGGTGGCGCACCAGCGGGCCGTTGCTGGCCCGCGGCACGCGCACGGCGGCCAGTGCGCCGATCAGCAGGCCCACGTAGGCGTACAGCAGGCTGCCCAGCCAGGCGCGGCCGGCCACAGCCAGGGCTCCGGCCTGTGCGCCCAGGTAGCTGGCGATGATGCGCTGGATCTCCGCTGCGCCTTCGGGCAGCTGCTGGGCGATGTCGGCCGGCAGCTTCTGGCGTAACTCCAGCACGGTGCGGGCCATGAAGTCCAGCAGGTCGCGGTACTGCTGGGGCGCATCGACCACGTAGGTGCGCGAATGCGAAAGCGCCAGGGATAGCGCCAGCACGGGCGCCACCATCACGATGGCCGCAGCTCCGGCTTCGGCAAGTCGCCGCCGCAAGCGGGTGTCGGTCAGGCGCTGGGCCAGCCAGCGTGTGAGCAGAAAGCCCAGGCACACACAAAGCAGCCCGGGTAGCAGCCCGCGCCACATCACCAGCAGCAGCGCGGCCGCCATCAGCAGATAGCTGGCGACGGCGACGTAGTGCGGCACGGGGGCCGGGTCGGCCGGAGCCGGGGTCGGGCCCTGGGCGGGGTGCGTGTGTACCGGCTGGGGAGCGGGTGTGGGCGATGGCGCCATCGGCCGGTGGGCTCAGGCCACCACCACGGACGCGCCGTCGCCCCGTTCGGCGATGCGGCCGATCGTGTACACGGTTTCACCAGCGGCACGCAGCGTGGCAGCCGTGGCCTCGGCCGCGTCGGCGGGCACCACCACGACCATGCCGATGCCGTTGTTGAAGGTGCGGTTCATCTCGATGTCGTCGATGCCGGCCGTCTTCTGCAGCCAGGCGAAGAGTTCCGTCTGCGGCCAGCTGCCGGCCTGCAGGTGTGCGGCCAGGCCTTCGGGCAGCACGCGGGGGATGTTCTCCAGCAGGCCGCCGCCGGTGATGTGCGCCAGCGCCTTGATGGGATGCTGCGCCAGGGCGGCCAGCACGTTCTTCACGTAAAGGCGCGTGGGCTCCATGATGGCCTGCTTGAAGGGCTTGCCATCCAGCGTGGCGGGCGCGGAGTCGCCCGCGCGCTCGATGCACTTGCGCACCAGGCTGAAGCCGTTGGAATGCACGCCGGCCGAGGCCAGGCCCAGCACCACGTCGCCGGCGGCCACGTCCCGGCCGGTGAGGATCTTGGACTTCTCGACCGCGCCCACGGCGAAGCCCGCCAGGTCGTATTCGCCGGCCGGGTACATGCCGGGCATCTCGGCCGTCTCGCCGCCGATCAGCGCGCAGCCCGAGAGTTCGCAGCCCCGGGCGATGCCGCCCACCACGGCGGCGGCCGTGTCCACGTCCAGCTTGCCGCAGGCGAAGTAGTCCAGGAAGAAGAGCGGCTCGGCGCCCTGCACCAGCACATCGTTCACGCTCATGGCCACCAGGTCGATGCCCACGGTGTCGTGCATGTTCCATTCGAAAGCCAGCTTGAGCTTGGTGCCCACGCCGTCGGTGCCGCTCACCAGCACCGGCTCCTGGTAGCGCTTGGGCACTTCGAAAAGCGCGCCGAAGCCGCCGATGCCCGCCAGCACGCCCTCGCGCATGGTCTTCTTGGCGAGCGGCTTGATGCGCTCGACCAGCGCGTCGCCTGCGTCGATGTCGACGCCGGCGTCTTTGTAGGAGATGGGGGTGGTGGAGGCGGAGGAGCTCATGGAATCGGGGTGTGAGGGCTGAAGGCCCGCGCGGCGGGCCGGAACCGCGCGATTTTAAGCGGCTGGCCGCCCCGGCTCGGCCAATGCCCATGCGTTGGCCGGGCCGGCCCCCGCGTGACTCGTGCGCCGCGAAGCGCCCGGGCGGCCGGCCGGCAGCTAAAATCGCGCGCCACAGGTCCGTTTTGACACAAGACTTGTGCCTGTTCCTGCCGGATGCGCCCTGCGCCCCGGCGCATCGCCTCTTGCGGGCTCCGGCTCCGCCCCCCGTCCCATTCGTCCACCATGCCTGTACACAGCCTCTTGCCGTCCCACGCTGTCGCGCTGCCCGCGTTGACCGGGCGCAGCCGCGCACCGGGCGTCCCTGTCCTGGCCGCCGCCAGGGGCGTGGCCTCATGAAGCAGCTGGCGCTGGACATCGGCCTGGCTCCCGGCCCTACGTTGGAGAGCTTCCACCCGGGCGAGAACACGGCCGCGTTGCAGCACCTGCGCCTGGCCCTGGGCGATGGCCATGCGAACTCTCGCCGTTCCCCCGTGCCTACCTATCTGTGGGGCGAGCACGGCAGCGGCAAGACCCACCTGCTGCGGGCCGTGAGCGAGGCCCTGCGCGAGCAGGGCGGCAGCGTCGGCTGGCTGGACGCCTCGGTGAACTTCCCCACTGCCTTCAACGACCGCTGGACGGCCGTGATGCTGGACGAGGTCCACCTCTACAACACGGCACAGCAGGCGGCGGCCTTCAACTGGTTCATCAATGCCATCAGCCCGGCGGTGGGTTCCCCGCGCTGGGTGCTGGCCGCTGGCGACCTTCCCCCCGCCGACCTGCCGCTGCGCGATGACCTGCGCAGCCGCCTGGGCTGGGGCGACGTGTTCCAGCTGCATCTGCTGGATGATGCCGAGCGCCGCGCCGTGCTGCGCGAGGAGGCCGGCGCGCGCGGCATCGCCCTTTCCGAAGAGGTGGTGAGCTTCATGCTGGCCCGCTTCTCGCGCGATCTGGGCAGCCTGATGGAACTGCTGGGCAAGCTCGACAGCTTCGCCCTGCAGACCCGCCGCGCCGTGACTGTTCCGCTGCTCAAGACCATGCTGGAGACCGAGTGAGCGGGGCCTGTGCCCCCCACCCGCGCCCGGCCTTTCGCCTGATACATGACTGATACGCCGCAACGCCGTCCTCGATTGGCCCTGTTCGATCTCGACCACACCCTGCTGCCGCTCGACTCGGACTACGAGTGGGGCGAATTCACGATCCGCCAGGGCTGGTGCGACCGCACCGAGTTCGGCCGCCGCAACGACGCCTTCTTCGCCGACTACCAGGCCGGCACGCTGAACGTGCACGACTACGTGCGCTTCGCCACCGAAGCCGCCCGCCTGCGTGGCGCCGAGGCCAGCCAGGCCGCGCATGCGCAGTTCATGCAGGAGGTGATCCTCCCCGCGATCCACCCGCAGGCGCTGGAGCTGCTGCAGAGCCACCGCGATGCGGGCGACGAGGTCGTCATCATCACCGCCACCAATGAATTCGTGACCACGCCCATCGCCCGGGCGCTGCGCGTCGAGAACCTGCTGGCCGTGGAGCTGGAGCGCGATGCCGGCGGCTGGATCACCGGCGCGATCCGCGGCGTGCCTTCGATGCGCGAAGGCAAGGTGCTGCGCATGCAGCAATGGCTGCAGGCGCACGGCTGGGACTGGGGCGATGTGGAGACCACCTTCTACAGCGACTCCCTCAACGACGTTCCCCTGCTGGAGAAAGTCGATCATCCGGTGGCCACCAACCCCGACCCGCGCCTGCGCGCGCTCGCGCAGCAAAGAGGCTGGCGCATACTGGACCTGTTTCCTTCCAAGACATGATCAAGAAGTTCATCGACAAGCTGCTGGGCAAGGATTCCAGCACCGCCGCCAAGGGCGGCAAGCACCGTTTCGGCAAGCGTGAGGAAGTGCCGGCCTCCGTCCACGGCATCGACCCGGACCTGGTGGACCGCCGCGCGGCCGAGGTCGTGCGCACGCTGAAAGACGCCGGCTACGAGGCCTACATCGTCGGCGGCGCCGTGCGCGACCTGCTGCTGGGCCTCAAACCCAAGGACTTCGACGTGGCCACCAACGCCACGCCCGAGCAGGTCAAGGGACTCTTCCGCCGCGCCTTCATCATCGGCAAGCGCTTCCGCATCGTCCACGTGGTGCACGGCCGGGGCCGCGAGCACGAGGTGATCGAGGTCTCCACCTTCCGCGCCTACCTGGACAACACCGCCGCCGAGCAGCAGGTCAGCGGCAACGAGAAGACCTCGCGCGCGGCCCTCGCCGGCATGCAGCATGCGGTCGATGCCAGCGGCCGCGTGCTGCGCGACAACGTCTGGGGCCCGCAGGACGAAGACGCCACGCGCCGCGACTTCACCGTCAACGCCATGTACTACGACCCGGAGACCCAGGTCGTGGTGGACTATCACAAGGGCATCCAGGACGCCAAGAAGAAGCTCTTGCGCATGATCGGCGACCCGGCCACGCGCTACCGCGAAGACCCGGTGCGCATCATCCGCGCCGTGCGCTTCTCGGCCAAGCTCGCCGGCCTGGGCTTCACCATCGAGCCCAAGACCGCCGGTCCGCTGATCGCCTCGCAGGCTCTGCTGGCCGACGTGCCGCAAAGCCGCATGTTCGACGAGATGCTCAAGCTGCTGCAGACCGGCCATGCGCTGGCCACCATCGCGCAGCTCAAGAAGCTGGGCATGGCGACCGGCATCTACCCGCTGCTGGACGTGGTGGTCGAGCGTGCCGACACGCCCTTCGTGCAGGCGGCTCTTGCCGACACCGACCGCCGCGTGGGCGAGGGCAAGCCCGTGGCGCCGAGCTTCCTGCTGGCCTGCGTGCTGTGGCAGGACGTGAAGACCGGCTGGGACCGTCGCCTCGCGCAGCGCGAGCACCCGTTCCCCGCGCTGCAGGGCGCCATCGACGATGTGTTCGATCAGCGCATCGGCGACGTGTCCGGCCGCGGCAAGCTGGCAGCCGACATGCGCGAGATCTGGGTCATGCAGCCGCGGTTCGACAAGCGCTCTGGCACCACGCCGTTCAGCATGGTCACCCACCTGCGCTTCCGCGCGGGTTTCGACTTCCTGCGCCTGCGCGCCGACGTGGGCGAGGCCGAAGAGGCGCTGGCCGAGTGGTGGCAGGAATTCCAGCTCGCCGACGAGGCCCGCCGCGAAGACATGCTGGCCCAGGCCCGCGAAGAACAGCGTTCTCGCCAGAAGAAGGCCCAGCCCGTGGTGCGCCGCGTGCCCAAGCCCGCGCCGGCCGAGAGCGCCCGTGCGCCTGCCGCCGCCTCGCCGGCCGAAAGCCGCGATGAATCCAGCGCCGATGGCGCCTTCGAGCCATCCGATGGCGGCGAGCCGCTGGCCGGCGATGCCCCCAAGAAGCGCCGTCGCCGTCGCCGCAAGCCCGCCGGGGGGGCTGGCGGCGCGGGCGAGGGCGGCGGTTCCGCTCCCGCCGGGGAATGACGCTTACTTCCGGACCATCAGCGCCTGGCGCCCCGGCGCAGGGGGCGCAGCAGGTGGTGTATGTCGGCCTGGGCGCCAACCTGGGCGAGCCCCAGGCCGCGCTATGCGATGCGCTCGCCGCCATCGCGGCGCTGCCGGGCACTCAGCTGCTGCGCGTCTCGGCCCTCTACCGCAGCGCACCCGTGGATGCCGGCGGGCCGGATTACTGGAACGCCGTGGCGCAGATCGCCACCACGCTGGAGCCGCTGGCGCTGCTGCAGGCCCTGCAGCGCATCGAAGACGCGGCTGGGCGCGAGCGCCCCTACCGCAACGCCCCGCGCACGCTCGACCTGGACGTGCTGCTCTTCGCCGATCGCCGCATCGACATGCCCGTGCTGACCGTGCCGCACCCGCGCATGTACGACCGCGCGTTCGTGCTGCTGCCGCTCGCGGACGTAGCGCTGGAACAGGTGCCGCCCAGCGCGCTGCAGGCCGTGGCCGACCAGCGCATCGAGCGGGTCGCAGAACCGGGCTGGCACGCGGGCTGATCAGTCGCGCCAGCCGCCCGCCGGGATGTCGGGAAGGGCCTGTTTTGCTATATCTTTCGTAGCGTAATGCGCAGGTAATTCCTGCGCTGCAGGCTGAAACGCCTGCAACTTCCGCGGCTCAGTCCACCCGGGCGCCCGATGCCTTCACCACCTGCTGGTACTTGGCCCGCTCCGAGGCCATGAAGGCGTCGAACTGCTCGGGTGTCGTGGGCACGGGTTCGGCCAGCAGTGCGGCGAATCGGGCCTTGGTTTCGGGCGACTTCAGCGCGTCGGTGAAGGCCTTGTTCAACCGAGCGATCACCGGCCGGGGCGTGCCATGCGGCGCTACCAGGCCCCACCAGGTGTCGATGGAAAAGCCCTTGTACAGGCTGGCGATCGTCGGCACGCCGGGCAGCAGCGGGCTGGGTTCGAGCGAGGTCACGGCCAGCGCGCGGAGCTTGCCCGAGCGGATGTTGGGCGCGGCCGCTGCCAGGTTGTCGATGTTGAAGTCCACTTCGCCGGCCAGCAGTGCCAGCTGCGCAGGGCTGGCGCCGCGGTAGGGAATGTGCAGCGCGTAGATGCCCGCGCGCTGCTTGAACATCTCGCCGGCCAGGTGGCCAGCGCTGCCGTTGCCGCCGCTGCCGTAATTGAGTTTGGCCGGGTTGGCCCTGGCGTAGGCCACCAGGTCGGCCAGCGTGCGGATATGCAGCTGATCGGCATGCGCGGCATTCATCACCACCACGTTGGGTACGCGCACCATCTGCGTGATGCCGGCGAAGTCCCGCGCGGCGTCGTAGGGCATGCGCGAATACAGCCACGGGTTGACTGCATGCGTGGCGGTGGCCGCGATGCCGATGGTCAGGCCGTCCGGCGCTGCCTTGGCGATGGCGTCTGCGCCGATGTTGCCGCCCGCGCCGGGCTTGTTGTCGATGATGACCACTCCCAGGGTCTCGCGCACCCGCTCGGCCAGTGCGCGAGCAGTCACGTCGATCGGCCCACCCGGTGCGTAGGGCACGATCAGGCGCATGGGCGGGTCCTGTGCCAGGGCGAACGGGGAAGCGAAGGTGCTCGCCAGGGCGGCGGCGCCAAGAAGGAGGGGTCTGCGGTTCATAGCCTTCCATTGTGCAAAAAAGGCGTGCGGGGCGGCAAGCGGCTGAGGCTTGGAGCGGGCCTGCCCTGCGGAAAGTGCGGTATGGGATGCTGCTCAGGCCAGCCGTGGGGGCGTCGGGGGCGCAAGTCCTACACCGCTGCAGCCACGCCTGTCTCTATAAAGTGAGGCAGATGCGCGCAAGGATTCCGCCGCGCGACGGAAGGCGTGCAGCCCGGCGCAAGAACCGCCATGTCTCCCTTTTGCCGAGGACCGCCATGCTTGATCTGCCCCACCGCCTTTCCCAGTCCCGCTATGCCGATGCCATCGCGGCCTGCAATGAATGCGCGAACGCCTGCGATTTCTGCTCCGCCGCCTGCCTGCGCGAGCCCGATCCGCGCCACATGGCCAAGTGCATCGCGCTGGACATGGACTGCGCCGCAGTGTGCCGCCTGGCCGCCGCCGCCATGGCGCGCGACAGCGCCCACCTGGCCTATGTGTGCGAGCTGTGCTCGCGCATCTGCGACAGCTGCGCCGAGGAGTGCGCGAGCCACGAGGCGCAGCACTGCCAGGACTGCGCCTGGGCCTGCCGGCGCTGCGCGCAGATCTGCCGGGATCTCTTCCCCTGATCTGACCCTGAACCCTGCCCTGGGGTCATGGTGCGGCCTCTGCGGAGCGGGGGGGGCTGCGGCGCTGGGCGCTCAGCCCGCGTGCTTGTCGGCTTCGGAGGTGAACGCGTCGGCGAAGAATTCGTCGGCGGGCAGGCCGCGTTCGGCGGTGTAGGCCGCGCGGGCCGATTCGACCACCACCGGCGCGCCGCAGGCATAGACCTGGTGGCCTGAGAGGTCGGCGAAGTCGTCCAGCACGGCCTGGTGAACGAAGCCGGTGCGGCCCGTCCAGCCGTCTTCGGGCTGGGCGTCGGAGACCACCGGCACGTAGCGCAGCTGCGGCATGGCCGCCAGCTGCTCGCGCATCCAGCCGTCCATGTAGAGATCGCCCGGCCGCCGGCCGCCCCAGTAGAGCGTGGCGGGGCGCTCGATGTTCTTGAAGCGCATGTGCTCGATGAGCGCCTTGATGGGCGCGAAGCCCGTGCCCGAGGCCAGCATCACGATGGGCTTGGCGGAGTCCTCGCGCAGGAAGAAGCTGCCGAACGGGCCTTCGACGCGCAGGATTTCCTTTTCCTTCATGCCGGTGAAGACATGGTCGGTGAAGCGCCCGCCCGGCATGTGGCGAATGTGCAGCTCCACGCCCGGCGCCGTGGCCTGCTGGTGCGGCGCTGTGGCCATCGAATAAGCGCGCCGCGCGCCGTCCTTCATGATGAATTCGATGTACTGCCCCGCGTGGTAGCGGAAGGTGTCCACCGCCGGCAGCTGCAGTTTCACGACCATCACGTCGTGCGAGGCGCGGCTGAGCGACGAGACGCGCACCGGCAGCTTCTTGATGGGAAAGGCGCTCTCGTCGGTCACCTGGCGCGATTCCAGCACCACGTCGGTCAGCGGCTGGGCGCAGCAGGTGAGCACGTAGCCCGCGTCCTGCTCGGCCGCGCTCAGGGCCTTGGCCTGGTGCTCGCCATGGACCACGGAGCCGCTGAGCTTCTTGCACTTGCACGATCCGCAGGCGCCGTCCTTGCAGCCGTAGGGCAGGCCCACGCCGCTGCGGATCGCCGCTGTCAGGATGGATTCGCCCGACTGCGCGGTGAAGGTGCGGCCGCTGGGCTGCACGCTGATCTGGACGGCCGCCGCGGCGGTCTCTGCAATCGTCATGGTGTGGGTATCCTTGGGTTCTTTTCTTGGAACACGGCTTTCGATTTTGCCCTCAAACCAGAACCCTCTCGGCGCGCTGCCGGCGCGCTTTCGGCGCCAGCGCATCCTCATCATCGGCTGCGGCGACGTGGGCCTGCGCGTGGCGCGGGGCCTGGGCGCGGTAGCGGGCAGCGGGCCGCGCCCGCGGGTGATCGCGCTCACCTCCAGCCCCGAGCGCGTGGCGCCGCTGCGCGCGGCGGGCATCACGCCCCTGGTGGGCAACCTCGACCGCATCGCCACGCTGCGGCGCCTTTCGGGCCTGGCCACGCGCGTGCTGCACCTGGCGCCGCCGCCCGGCGAACGCGAATGCGGCCCGGCCTGGTGGCGCGACGACCGCACCGTGGCCCTGGCGCGGGCGCTGCGCCTGCGCACGCTGCCCGCCGCGCTGGTCTATGGCTCCACCAGCGGCGTCTATGGCGACTGTGGCGGTGCGCTGGTGACCGAGGCGCGCCCGGTGGCGCCCGCCACGCCGCGCGCGCAGCGCCGCGTGAATGCCGAGCGCGCCGTGCGCCACCTGGGCCGCGCCGGCGTGCGGGCCAGCATCCTGCGCATTCCCGGCATCTACGCGCCCGACCGCGAAGGCGGCACGCCCGAGGCGCGCCTGAAGCGCGGCACGCCCGTGCTGCAGGCGCGGGACGACGTCTATACCAACCACATCCATGCCGACGACCTGGCCCGCGCCTGCCGCGCTGCGCTTTGGCGCGGCGGCGCGCAGCGCTGCTACAACGTGAGCGACGCCAGCGAGATGAAGATGGGCGACTACTTCGACTTCGCGGCCGACCTCTACGGCCTGCCGCGCCCGCCGCGCGTGGCACGCAGCGCGGCGCAGCAGACGCTGCCGGTGTCGCTGCTGAGCTTCATGGGCGAGTCGCGCCGGCTCGACAGCACGCGCATGGCGCGCGAGCTGCGCCTGCGGCTGCAGTACCCGACGGTCGCGCAAGGGCTGCGCGGCGGCACGTAGCGCGCGCTGCGCCATCGCCTGGCGGGCTTGGGCAGGCCGCTGCCCCATGGCCTGCGCGCCGGTGATTCCCGCATTGGCGGCTGCGCCGGCCCTCCTTATGATGGCCCGATGCTGACCCTTGCCCAGACCCTCGCCTTCCTGCTGGCCGCCGTGCTCATCACCGCCACGCCCGGCCCCGACAACCTCATGGTGCTGGGCATGGGTATGTCGCGCGGGCGGGCGCAGGGCATCGCCTTCGGGCTGGGCTGCGCGCTGGGTTGCCTGAGCCACACGCTGCTGGCCGTGGTGGGCGTGAGCGCGCTGATCGCCGCTTCTCCCTGGGCCTTCACGGCGCTGAAATGGGCGGGCGGCGCCTATCTGGTGTGGCTGGGCGTGCAGGCGCTGCGCAGTAGGGGCACCGCGCGCGTGCAGGCTGGCCAAGCGCCCGCCGATTCGCTGCGGACGCTGTTCTTCAAGGGCATGCTGGCCAACGCCATCAACCCCAAGGTGGTGCTGTTCTTCCTGTCGTTCCTGCCGCAGTTCGTGGTGCCCGCGCAGGGCAGCGTGGGCCTGCAGCTGGGCCTGCTGGGCGTGCTGTTCACGGTGCAGGCGGCGCTGCTGTTCGGGCTGCTGGGCTACTTCGCCGGTGCCATCGGCGGCTGGCTGAACCGCCGCCCGCGCGCCGGCCTGTGGCTGGACCGGGTGGCGGGCGCGGTCTTCGTGGGCCTGGGGCTGCGCATCATTCTCGCGCGCTGATCGGTAAGTCCGAAACGCTCTACTTTCGATAGCAAAAAGCCCGCTCTGCAGGCGGGCTCCGGGCCGATAGGAGTTGAATCGCCGCGGTGGTGTCAGCCGCGCTCCACCGGCCGTGCCGGGTCGCTGCACCACTCGCTCCAGCTACCGGCGAAGAGGGCTGTGGGGCCCAGGCCGGCGACTTCCATGGCCAGCAGGTTGGGCACGGCGCTCACGCCGCTGCCGCACTGGTGGACCACGGTGCCGGCCGGGCGGCCCTGCAGCAGCGCGTCGAATTCGGCGCGCAGCTGCGCTGCGGGCTTGAAGTGGCCGTCCGGCCCCAGGTTCAGCCCGAACGGGCGGTTGAGCGCGCCCGGGATGTGGCCGGCTACCGGGTCCAGCGGCTCGACCTCGCCCCGGTAGCGCGGCGTGGCACGCGCATCGACGATGGTTTGCCCGGGCTGGCCCAGGCGGTCCTGCACTTCCTGCGCGGTGACCAGCCGGCGCAGCGGCTCGTTCAGGCGGAAGTTGGTCTGGAAGTGCGAAGGTTCCGCGCCGCTGGCCACCGGCTGGCCGGCGGCCGTCCAGGCCTGCAGGCCGCCGTCGAGCACGGCCACTGCATCGTGGCCGGCCCACTTGAGCATCCACCAGAGCCGGCCGCAGTAGTTGGCGCCGTTGCGGTCATAGACGATGGCCTGCATGTCGTTGCTGAAGCCGATGCTCGATAGCCAGACGGCGAAGCGCTCGCGGTTGGGCAGCGGGTGGCGGCCGCCGGACGCGGGCTCGTCGCCTTCGGTGGCGACGATGGTGCCGTGGGCGCCCGGTGCGCCATGCGGGGCGCTCAGGTCATGCTCCAGGTCGGCGCGCACGGCGCCGGGGATGTGCGATGCGAGGTACTGCGTGCCGCCCAGCGTGGGCTGGGCCAGGTCGAAGCTGCAGTCGAACACCATGTGCGGCTGGCCGCTGTCGATCAGGGCCTGCAGCTGGGGAACGGAGATCAGCGTGGTGTAGGTGGCGGGCATGGCGATGGCGAACGGAGTGTGACGGGATCGGGCCATTGTGGCACCGCGCCCGGCCTGCGTGGCGTCCGCCGGCCTTGCGCCGGAGCTTCCAGACCGCTGTGTCAGAAGCGGTAGGTGGAGGTCAGCAGGAAGGTGCGGCGCTGGCCGTAGAAGCAGTCGCCCCGGTCCAGGCACTGCGTGATCTGCACTTTGTCCGTGAGGTTCACGACGTTGAAGGCGAGCCGCCAGTCGCCCGCGTCGTAGGCCAGCAGCGCGTCGGCGATGGTCGAGGCCGGCGTGGAGATGTCAATGCCCTTCTGCGTGCCCGTGTAGCGCAGGCCGCCGCCCACCGTCCACTGGCCGCTACCGCCGGTGCTGAAGCGGTGCGACAGCCAGGCGGAGGCCGTGTGTTTGGGCACGCCGGCCACCGGCTGGCCCTCGTCGCCGGCGTTGCTGCGGGAGATCTTGGCGTCGGTGTAGGCGTAGGCGAGGGTGGCGTCCCAGCTGCGCGCAAGGCTGGCCGTGAGCTCGGCTTCGAGGCCGCGGGCGCGGGTCTCGCCGATCTGCAGGTTGTTGCGCGGGTTGGCCGGGTCGGTGGTCTTGCGGTTCTTCTCGCGCAGCTCGTAGATGGCGGCATAGCCCGACAGGCCCCGGCCTTCGGGCTGCCACTTCACGCCGGCTTCCCACTGCTGGCCGCGCTGGGGTTTGTAGGGCGTGCCGTAGAAGTCCACGCCGCCCAGGGGCTGGAACGACTCCGAATAGCTCAGGTAAGGGGCCCAGCCTCCGTCGGCCTGGTATGTGGCGCCCAGGCGTTTGGTCCAGGCAGTGTCGTCCACGGCGGCGGCGGGGCGGCCTTCGGTGTTCGTCTTGGCGCGGTCGTGGCGCAGGCCGAGCGTGGCCGTCCAGCGGTTCCAGCGGATCTGGTCCTGCGCGTAGAAGCCGATCTGGCGCTGCCGCACGTCGGGCTGGCGCACCAGCGCCGATGCGGCCGGCGGCGTGAAGTTGCCATAGACGGGCGCATAGGCGTCGATGCCGGCGATCGTCTGGCTCCAGGTGGACTGGCTGGTGGTGTTGCGCTGCGCGTCCACGCCCGCCAGCAGCGTGTGCTCGGCGGCGCCGGCGCGCAGCTTGCCTTCGAGTTGGGTGTCCAGCAGCAGCAGGCGGCTCGCGTTGCGCTGCCAGCCGGCGTCGCGGATGAGCGTGCGGCCATCGGCCTCGAACACCGGGCGCGCCGGCCGGCCGGTGGTGCGGTTGGCGGCGAAGCTGGTGTAGATCGTGCGGTAGTCCACGTCGCTCACGGTGCGGCGCAGGTTCTGGCGCACGGTCCAGTCGCTGTTCAGCTGGTGGCTGAAGAGGTAGCCCCAGGAGTTGTTCTCGCTGTTGTAGGCGTCCCAGCCGGGCTCGCTGATGAAAGTGGAGGTCGGGATCTGTCCGTAGGCGCTCGGCAGCAGCGTGCCCTGCCACGGGAAGAAGCCGATCAGCGAGCCGCTCTTGTCCTTCTGGTGCGTGAACTGCAGCGTGAGGGAGGTGGCGGCGCTGGGCTTCCAGGTGAGCGATGGCGCGAACACCTGGCGGTCGTCGCGCACGTGATCGACCTGGCTGTCGCTGTCGCGGCCCACGGCCACCAGGCGGTAGAGCCACTGGCCGTCGGCGGTGAGCGGGCCGGTCAGGTCGGCCGCGATCTGCTTGCGGGCATGGTTGCCCAGCTGCACCTGCACTTCGCGCAGCGGCTCCGCCTGCGGGCGCTTGCTGGTCAGGTTGAGCACGCCGCCCACGCTGCCCTGGCCGTAGAGCACGGACGAGGGGCCGTGCAGGAATTCGACGCGTTCCAGCAGATAGGGCTCGGCCTTGATGTTGTTGTAGGTGCCGTAGATGCGTAGCAGCCCGTCCAGGTACTGCGTCACGTCGCCGCCGCGGGCCTTGAAGCTGTCCACGCGGCTGTCGAAGTAGTTGGAGACGATGCCCGCGGTGTAGGCGGTGGTCTGGCGCAGGGTCTGGGCGCCCTGGGCTTCCATGCGGTCGCGCGTGATGACGCTGATGGCCTGGGGCGTTTCGATCAGCGGCGTGTCGGTCTTGGTGGCCGAAAGCGCCCGGCGCGCGACGAAGCCGGTGACAGGGCCAGTGGGGTTCTCCTGCGCGGCACCGGCGTTCACCGTCACGGGCGCGAGCGTGGCTTCCGCCGGGGCGGCAGGGGCGGCGCCCGCGGCCGTCTGGGCCTGCGCGCCGCCGCCGGCACCCATCGCGCAGAGTGCGGCCACCGCCGTGGCGAGGGCGTGAATCAGCGCGGGCGGGCGCGACGAATGGACTGCGGCGGCGAGCGCGGGATGGCGAGAGGGTGTCGGAATGGACTGCGGCATGGCAATGGAATGAGGACGCCAGCAAGCGGCTTGCACCGAACGACTGGCTGAAGGGGCTGAGGGACGGGCGGAGGGGGTGGCTGGGGCCTCAAGGGAGCCGCCCCAGGACGCAGGGGCGGTCGGCTTCGGGAGGTGGTCCTGGCTGCAGATGTAAGCGGCTGTCGTGCAGCCTGCTCTTCAGAAAATTATAGTCATGAGATTGATTCGCATTACCGTGTTTTGGTGAATTCCACGGATGCGCGGCCTCTTGTGGGTCTCGCCGCAGCGGTGGGGCGTGCTGCGGGATCGTTCGGGGTCTAGGGGCGCAGTCCACGGGCAGCGGGAGAGACTCATCGTGGATGAGGTGCCCCGTAGGCCCAGGCGGTTCGTACAAAGGTGCCTGGGAGGTGCGGCGGTGGACAGGGGAAGGCCATCCCGGTTTCAGCATCTGGAGGTGGCCACGCACGGCGCTTGGACGGTGCGCTCCGGGAGTCGGCCTGGGCCGTTCTGCGCCCGATCGCTGAAGGCTCTGCGGCCGCCCATCGGTTCGCGTTGCGTTCGAAAACGCCCCTGCGGCGACCCGCACAGCGACCATCGGTCGCGAAGCCATTCGGGCCATCGCGCCGCGGCACGGCGTGTTGCGGGGGGCTATACGGGGCAGGGGGCACGCCGATCATCGCCCCCCGGGACTTCGCCCCGATGCTGCCGGCCTGACCTGGCTTCTGTTGTGGGGAGGGCGCAGACGGCGTCCCCGCCCCGGCGCCGCTGCATCACTGATGTCAGTGCTTGAGCGACGACAGGTTCTCGGCCGGTGCTGCCTTGTGGGGCGAACGGGTCAGGCGGGAGCTTGCGCCAGGCGCGCTGAGGGCTGGTTCGCCGCGAGCTCGCTACTATCATGGGCTGGCCCTTTCTCCGACCATGACCGCCTCTGATTTCGCAGCGTACCGTTGCCTGCACACCTATCGCCTCGTCTCCGTCCAGAACGGCGGCACCACTGCGGGCCGGAGGGCCGCATGGGCTCCATGAAGGCCCCGGGCTACCCATCGCAAGCCGCAACGGCAGACCCTGCCATCGATGCGTTCATCGACGCGCTGTGGCTGGAGGACGGCCTCTCGCGAAACACCCTGGCTGCATACCGGCGTGACTTGTCGCTTTATGCGCAATGGCTGGCCGAGAGGGGCCGAGCGCTGCCCCAGACCGAAGAGTCGGACCTCAACGCCTACATGGGGGCACGTTACCAGCAGAAGGGCAAGGCCACTTCCGCCAACCGCCGCCTCACCGTGTTCAAGCGCTATTTCCGTTGGGCGTTGCGCGAGCGGCTGATCACCGCCGACCCCACGGCCCGCCTGCAGTCTGCCCGACAGCCGATGCGGGTGCCCAAGACCCTGACCCAGGCGCAGGTGGAGGCGCTGCTGCATGCACCCGACGCGGCCGAGCCGCTGGGCTTGCGTGACCGGGCCATGCTGGAACTGATGTATGCCAGCGGCCTGCGCGTGACGGAGCTGGTCACGCTCAAGACCTTCCACCTGGGCCTGCAGGAAGGCGTGCTGCGCGTGATGGGCAAGGGCGGCAAGGAACGACTCGTGCCTTTTGGCGAAGAGGCCGGCCGCTGGCTGGAGCGCTACCTGGCCGAGGCCCGCGCAGCCATCCTGGGCGGGCAGCAGAGCGATGACCTCTTCGTCACCCAGCGCGGCGCGGGCATGACGCGGGCCATGTTCTGGGTGATCGTGAAGAAGTCGTCGCAGCGGGCCGGCATCACCACGCCGCCGTCGCCGCACACGCTGCGCCACGCCTTCGCCACCCATCTGCTCAACCACGGCGCCGACCTGCGCGTGGTGCAGCTGCTGCTGGGCCATGCCGACATTTCCACCACCACCATCTACACCCACGTGGCGCGCGAACGGTTGAAGCACCTGCACGCGCAGCATCATCCGCGTGGCTAGGGGACTCTTTCTTTTTCTACTGTCTGGATCCTTCATGCAACGACTTCACCGCCGCCGCCATCTGGCGCTGCTCGCATCGGGCCTGCTGGCCGCCCTCTGCATGCCTGCGCTGGCCGAGCAGCCCGCCTGGCCTTCGCGCCCCATCCGCATCGTCGTGGCCTATCCGGCCGGCGGGGTGAGCGACGTGGTTGCCCGGGCGTTGGGCGACAAGCTCTCTGCGCAGCTGAATGTGCCGGTGGTGGTGGACAACAAGGCCGGCGCGGGTGGCAGCATCGGCATGGATGCGGTCGCCAAGGCCGCGCCCGATGGCTACACGCTGGGCTTTTCCGCCATCAGCCCGCTGGTGCTGAATCCGCACCTGGGCAAGCCGCCGTTCGACCCGGTGCGTGACATCGTGCCGGTGGCCAGCGTGATGTATTCACCGGTGCTGTTGGTGGGAACGTCCGCCTTGGGCGCGCGCGATTTTCAGCAGCTGCTGGCTCAAGCCAAGGCGCGGCCGGGCGAGGTGCGCTGGGCTACTTCGGGGCTGGCGTCGCTCGGCCACATCATGCTCGAGCAGATCGTGCTGGGCAGCCAGGCACAGATCACGCACGTGCCCTACAAGGGCGGCGGCCAGCAGCTCAACGATGCACTCAGCGGCCAGTTCGAGGTGCTGTCCACCAATGCCGCGCCGGCGGTGATGCAGCAGATAAAGGCGGGCCGGCTGCATGCGCTGGCCGTGGGCGCGCCAAAGCGTCTGGAGACCTTGCCTGAGGTGCCCACGCTGGCCGAGCTGGGCCTGCCAGCCGCCAATCTGACCTCGGTCTTCGGCATCTTCGCGCCGGGCAAGACGCCCGTGCCGGTAGTTGAGCGTTTGAATGCGGAGATCAACCGGGCGCTGGCGCAGCCCGACGTGCGGGCGCGGCTGACGGCTTCGGACAACGTGCCCGCAGGCGGCTCGGCAGCCGATTTCGCCCGGCAGATCGCGGCCGAATCCGCGAGCAACCTCAAAGTGATCCGCGCTGCGCACATACAGGCGCAATGAGTGCGGAGGCTGCGCCTGCAGGGGCGCAGCGGGTGTTCATTGGCTGAGGTTCTCAGCCCACGTCAGCGCTTGCAAGTGGGCCCAGTTGACCTGGCGGTTGGAGAGGTGAAGCTCTTGCGCCGCCCGGGCGAAGGCTGCGTCGTCGCCGCTTTCGCAGGCCTTGGTGAGCTCGAGGAAGGGGGCGAAGACGCCGGTGTTGTGCAAGAGTGCATCGATCACGGGCTGTGGCAGTGCCACGGATTCGAGCGCTTTCTCCAGCGGCACACCCAGCATGGTGTCGAGCAGCGAGAACACGCCCACCACGAAGGCGTTGTCGCAGTCCTCTGGCGGCAGCAGTTCGGCCGCCAGCAGTTCCATCAGGCGTCCGCGCACCACGGCCGTCTGGCCTACGGCGGGTGGCGTGCTGTCGGCGCGCGAGGTGGTCATCAGGAGCGCGGCCCAGCGGAAGAGCTTCTTCAGGCCGAGGATCATCACCGCATGCCCGAACGAGGTGATCTCGCAGGACAGGCCGAAGCCGGACGAATTGATGAACCGCAGCAGGTTGAAGGACAGGGTGGGGTCCTTCTTCAGTAGCTCCTCTATCTCGGCGGTAGATGCCTGGCGGCGCACCAGGTTGATGAGCTGGATGACGGTGGCCTGGGAGGGGCGGATGGTCTGCGCCTTGACGAGCGACGGGCGTGCGAACCAGAAGCCCTGGAAGAGCTTGACCCCGAGCGCTGCCATGCGCTCGTGCTGTTCGGCCGTCTCCACCTTCTCGGCGACCAGCTGAGCGGTGCTGTGGGCGCGGGCGTATTTCACCAGCGGTTCGGCCAGCTGTGGGTGGAAGGCCTGTATGTCGAGCTTGATGAAGGCCGCCAGCGGCAGCCAGGAGGCGTAGGCCTTGCGCAGCACGTCTTGGCTGAAGGCGAGGCGGAAGCCACGTGCGCGCAGCCCCTCCAGCAGGGGCACCCGGTCCTGGATGTCCTCGGGGGCGGCGCCGTCCTGCAGGATGGGCACTTCCAGCACGACCTTCTCGGGATGGATCAGCTCCAGATGGCCGCCGGCAAGGCTTTCATGTGTGCAGTTGATGAAAACCGTCTTGCGCCCGACCAGGGCCTCGGTCCCGGCATAGGAGAGGGCGTTGAACAGCAAGGCAGCATCGCTGGCCGCCGTGTGCTCGTCCGCGCGGGTCGAGCGGTCGAATAGCTCGTAGCCGTAGACCGTGCGATTCTCATCGAGGATGGCCTGCCGCGCGATGATGATGTGCTCGCCCGACTCAGCTGAATCGGCGTTTTCCAGGGCTTGCGGTTCGGTGGGCTGGAAGTCTGGCGAAAGGGGGGCGGATGGGCTCGGCATGGACGCAGGCTGGATGGGGGGGTACAGGCCCATTCTAAAAGCAGCCAAGGCGCCAGGCGGACGGCGTGCGCCTGAGCGCTGCGGCGCTGGTACCCACACCGCCGGGCGGCAGGCGCTTTGCGCAGGAGCCGTCAGCTGCCGTCGGCGACGTGGTCGGCCCAGGCGAGGGCCTGCAGATGAGCCCAGTTGATCTGCTGGCTTGTCAGCCCCAGGGTTTGGGACGCCTGGTCGAAGGCCGCGTCATCGTTGTTCTCGCAGGCTTCTGCCAGCGTCAACAGCTGGCCCAGCGTGCCCGTGCGCTCCAGCAGTGCCTCTGCCACGGGCGCAGGCACGTGCAGCAGGCCCACCGCGGCAGCGAGGGGGATGGACAGCATCACGTCCAGCAGCGAGAAGACGCCGACCACGAAGGCCTGGTCGGCCTCCTCGGGCGTGAGAATCTCCAGCGCCAGCAACTCCATCAGGCGGCCGCGCACGACCGCCGTCTGACCGACGGCGGGCGGCATGGCGCCGGTACGCGAGGCGGTGAGCAGCAGTGCGGCCCAGCGGAAGAGCTTCTTGAGCCCCATCAGCATGACGGCCTGGCGGAACGAGGTGATCTCGCGCGTCATGCCGAAGCCGGTGGAGTTGATCAGGCGCATGAGGTTGAAGGCCAGGCCCGCGTCCTTCTTCAGCACTTCCTCGATCTCGTCGGTGCTGGCCTGTTTGCGTACCAGGTTGATGAGCTGGATGATGCTGTGCTGAGAGGGGCTCAGCAGCTTGGCCTCGACCAGTGAGGGGCGCGAGAACCAGTAGCCCTGAAAGAGCTGGATGCCTTTGCTCGACACCATGTCGTACTGCTGCGCGGTTTCCACCTTCTCGGCGATCAGCTCGGCGCTGGACTGCCGGCCCGCGTAGTTGATGAGCACCGCCAGCTGGTCATAGGCCAGCACCGACAGGTCCAGCTTGATGTAGTCGGCCAGCGGCAGCCAGGGCGCGTAGATCGATTCGAGCACCGTGTGGTTGAAGGCCAGATGGAAACCCCGCTGGCGCAGCTCCGCCAGGATGGGCAGGCGCATGTTCACCTCTTCGGAGGCTGCGTGGCCCAGTGGCGGAATCTCGAGAACGACCTTGGCCGGGTCGACCAGTTCGAGGTGGCCGCCCGAGAGGCTCTCATGGGTGCAGTTGACGAAGATGAGCTTTTTGCCCACCAGGTCTTCGGTGCCTGCATGGGACAGGGCCGTGAAGACCAGAGTGACGTCGCTGGCGGCCGTGTGCTCGGTCTGGGTGCGCGAGCGGTTGAAGAGTTCGTAGCCGATGACGGCGTGCTCACCGTTGACGATGGCTTGCCGCGCGATCATCGCCTTGCTGATCGCGGACGATCCGGCAGGGGGCACCGCGGCGGGCAAGGGAGGCGTTGCAGTAGGCATGATTGAGGAAAGCGATGAATTGCGGCCAAGCATAGCTTGAGCAAGGCGATGCGCGGAGAAAAGCAGCAAACCCCCGTGGCGTCGTGTAGGCGAGTATGCAGGCCGCCGGGGTTGCGGTTCCGATCCGTGCTAGCTGGATGGAGCCCTCCGGTGCCGCGGTGGTTCCTCAGCCGTTGCACAGCCAGTCCATCTCGGCGTCGCTGAAGCCCGCTGCGCGCCGTGCGTCGGCGTTGAAGGGGGGCTTCAAACGCGGCGCCTCGTAGTGGCGCACCAGGTGCGCGTAATGCGCAACGGGGTCCAGGCCCGCGCGTTCGCAAGTGTGGCGATACCAGTGATTGCCGATCGCCACGTGGCCGATCTCTTCGCGCAGGATCACGTCCAGGATGTCCACCGCCGCCAGCGCGTCGTGCGTGCCCACCTGGCGCAGCTTGCGCTGTATCTGGGGCGTGGCATCGAGCCCGCGGGCTTCGAGCGTACGCGGCACCAGGGCCATGCGGGCCACGATGTCGTGCGCGGTCTTCTCGCACATCGTCCAGAGGCCCTGGTGCGCGGGGAAGTCGCCGTAGTCGTGGCCGGTGCTGCGCAGATGGGCGCGCAGCATGCGGAAGTGGCTGGCCTCCTCGCCGGCCACGCGCAGCCAGTCGCGGTAGTAGGCATCGGGCATGCCAGCGAAGCGCCAGACCGCGTCGAGCGCGAGGTTGATGGCGTTGAACTCGATGTGGGCGATGGCGTGCATCAGCACGGCGCGGCCTTCGGGGGTGGCGGGCGAGCGGCGGGCGACCTCGGTGTGGCGCAGCAGCGCGGGCCGCTCGGGCCGGCCTGGCAGGCTGGCCGGATCGGGCTCCGGCAGCGTGGCGTGGCTTGCTATGGAAAAAATAGCTGACTGCGCATGCATTTCGAGCGCTGCGGCCGATTTTTCTTCAGGGTCTGCGAGGCGCAAGACCTCCAGGGCACGTTGGCGAAGCTCCATCCCTACAATTCTAGTTTTTCCACCACATCCCGATGACAGGAGACCGCATGGCGCTGTATGAACTCGATGGCATTGCTCCGCGCGTGGCGGAATCGGCCTGGGTGGCGGAGAGCGCCGAGGTCATGGGCAACGTGGCGCTGGGCGAAGACGCCAGCATCTGGTTCGGCGCGGTGCTGCGGGGCGACAACGACCCCATCACCATTGGCGCGGGCACCAACGTGCAGGACGGCAGCGTGCTGCATGCCGACATCGGCCAGCCGCTGACGCTGGGCGAACGCGTGACCGTGGGCCACAAGGTCATGCTGCACGGCTGCACCATTGGCGACGAGTCGCTGATCGGGATCGGCGCAGTGGTGCTCAACGGCGCGAAGATTGGCCGCCATTGCCTGGTGGGCGCGGGGGCCCTGGTCACCGAGGGCAAGGAGTTCCCAGACGGCTCCATGATCCTCGGAAGCCCCGCCCGCGTGGTGCGCCAGCTCACACCCGAGCAGATTGAGGGCTTGCGCCGCAGTGCGCAGGGCTATGTCGAGAACGCCCGGCGGTTCCGCGCAGGACTGCACCGCATCGGCTGACCGCCCGCGCAATCGCCTGCCTGGCCGGGATTGCCCGGCTGTCCTCGTCCCATTCTTTTTTTTTCGTTTTTTGCAGGAAGGCACAGCGTGTCCGAACTCCACAAATTCCTTTTCGACGGTCTGCCGGTACGCGGCATGCTGGTGCGTCTGACAGACGCCTGGACCGAGATCCTGGCCCGCCGTGCCGGCAACACCACCACGGGCGCCTATCCTGAGCCGGTGCGCGAGCTGCTGGGCGAGATGGCCGCCGCTGCCGTGCTGATGCAGTCCAACATCAAGTTCAACGGCGCGCTGGTGCTTCAGGTGTTCGGTGATGGCCCCGTCAAGCTGGCCGTGGCCGAAGTGCAGTCCGACCTGAGCCTGCGCGCCACGGCTTCCGTCACGGGCGAGGTGCCGGTGTCGTCGCGCCTCTCTGACATGGTGAACGTAGGCGGTGGCGGCCGCTGCGCCATCACGCTGGACCCGAAGGATCGCCTGCCCGGCCAGCAGCCCTACCAGGGCGTGGTGCCGCTGCACGGCGACCACCACGAGAAGCTGGACAAGCTCAGCGATGTTCTGCAGCACTACATGCTGCAGTCCGAGCAGCTCGACACCACCCTGGTGCTGGCTGCTGACGACAAGGTGGCAGCCGGCATCCTGATCCAGCGCATGCCCATCAAGGGCGAGGGCAACCTCGGCGGGAGCGAGCTGAGCCACAGCGAGAACGAGGACCAGATCGGCCGCAATGAGGACTACAACCGCATCGCCACGCTGGCCGCCAGCCTGACGCGGGAAGAGCTGCTCTCGCTGGACACCGATACCATCCTGCGGCGCCTGTTCTGGGAAGAGAAGCTGCTGCGCTTCGTGCCCCGCGAAGGCGAGGAAGGTCCGCGCTTTGCCTGCACCTGCAGCCGTGAGCGTGTGAGCAACATGCTGCGCAGTCTGGGCGCGCAAGAGGCCGAGAGCATCCTGGCCGAGCGCGGCGAGATCGAGGTGGCCTGCGAGTTCTGCGGCCAGCAGTACCGCTACGACGCGGTGGATGCCGCGCAGATCTTCACCGGCGCCGTGAAGTTGCCGCCGGGCACGGACGCAGTGCAATGAACTGAGGTGGCCGGCCGCAGCTTTGCCGGCCGCCGGGTTTGCAGTCCGCTGGACTGAGGGCGCCTGCGCGCTCGCGGCAGCGTTTGTCAGCGCGCAGCGATGAGCCGCTGGAACAGCTGGTGCTCGCATTCCGGGTCGCTGCATTTCTCGCAGGCCCAGTTGCGCATGCGCAGCCGACGGTCGGCGACGGATGCCGGCGCTTGCTGCGCCTCGTTGGCTGCCGTGCTCTGGCGCACGCCTGCGAGGGCCATCAAAGCCCTGCTCGCCTGCTGCACGCGGGCCGGCATGTCGCCATAGAGCACCTGGTAGGGAATCTGGCCCGCGTGCAGTGCTCTGCGCAGTCGGGCGTGCAGGGCCTCGGCCGGAGCGTCTGGCGCGGGCCCTTCCAGCCCGCCCAGCAAGGTCAGCTGGTAGGTGGCGGCATGGCGGCGGGCTGCGGCCTCGATGGCGTCACGGCCCGGGTCTGGGGCCGCGCCTGCGCCAGTGGGGGAGGTCAGGGCTATTTCAGCGCCGGTGCAAGCGGCGGTCAGCACATGGGCCTGCAGTTCGGTGCGGCCCTGGAGTCGCCATGCGCGGCCAGCGGGCAGATCGGCGCGCACGGCTGCATCCAGCGCATGGGCCAGGGCGGCGCTGTCGTCGGCGCGATCGGCCAGGATGGCCACTTGGAAAACAGCGGGGGGCAAGGGATGGTTGCCTGTGGTGACGGGCGGCGAGAGACCGCCTCCATATGCGTGAATGAGGGGTGAAGGAAGCGGCAGGGCCCACCGTGCGTGAAGCCTGCGTGCCGCTTCAGCGCCGGTTGCCGGCGATCTGCACGTAGATCTCGTTGGGCTTGACCATGCCCAGTTCGCTGCGCGCCTTTTCCTCGACCATGTCCAGGCCGTCGCGCAGGTCCTGTACTTCGGAGCTGAGCCGATCGTTGGCCAGGCGGGCCTTTTCGTTGGCGGCCTTCTGTGCAGCGATCTTTTCCTGCATTTCCTGCACATGGGCCAGGCTGCCGCGCCCGGTCCATAGCTGGGCATGGACGCCCGCCAGCAGCAGCAGCAGGACCAGAGGGACGATGCGGGGGGTCATAGAGCCGGGTGTCGGGGGGGCGATGGCGTGCCGGGCCGCGCTGCAGTCCACCCGCACCTGCACGGCGCGTTGCGCCGGGCGCGGGGCCCGGCGGTGGCGTGGCTGCAAGCGGCGGCGCTCACGGCAGCAGCGCGGAGGCGCTTCAACGCAGGTTGTAGAACGCTGCTCGGCCGGGATAGTGCGCGATGTCGCCCAGGTCTTCTTCGATGCGCAGCAGCTGGTTGTACTTGGCGATGCGGTCAGAGCGCGACAGCGAGCCGGTCTTGATCTGGCCAGCGTTGGTGCCCACGGCGATGTCGGCGATGGTGGAGTCTTCGGTTTCGCCCGAGCGGTGCGAGATCACGGCCGTGTAGCCGGCGCGCTTGGCCATCTCGATGGCGGCGAAAGTCTCGGTCAGGGTGCCGATCTGGTTGATCTTGATGAGGATCGAGTTGCCGATGCCCTTGTCGATGCCTTCCTTGAGGATCTTGGTGTTGGTCACGAACAGGTCGTCGCCCACCAGCTGCACGTTCTTGCCCAGGCGCTCGGTCAGGTGCTTCCAGCCGTCCCAGTCGCCTTCGGCCATGCCGTCCTCGATGGAGATGATGGGGTACTTGTCCACCCAGGTGGCCAGCATGTCGGTCCATTGCTGGGCCGTCAGGCGGATGCCGCCTTCGCCTTCCAGCACGTAGTGGCCGTCCTTGTAGAACTCGCTGGCGGCGCAGTCCAGGCCCAGGGCGATCTGCTCGCCGGCGGTGTAGCCGGCAGCGTCGATGGCCTGCAGGATCAGCTGGATGGCGGCTTCATGGTTCTCGACGCTGGGGGCGAAGCCGCCCTCGTCGCCCACGGCGGTGCTCATGCCCTTGTCGTTGATGATCTTCTTCAGGGCGTGGAACACCTCGGCGCCCCAGCGCACGGCCTCGCGGAAACTCGGAGCGCCCACGGGGATGATCATGAATTCCTGCAGGTCCAGGCTGTTGTTGGCGTGCGCGCCGCCGTTGATGACGTTCATCATTGGCACGGGCAGCTGCATGCCGCCCATGCCGCCCAGGTAGCGGTACAGGGGCAGGCCAGATTCTTCGGCGGCGGCGCGGGCCACGGCCATAGAGACCGCCAGCATGGCGTTGGCGCCCAGGCGGCTCTTGTTGTCGGTGCCGTCCAGGTCGATCAGGGTCTTGTCCAGGAAGGCCTGCTCGGAGGCGTCCAGGCCCAGCACGGCTTCGGAGATCTCGGTGTTGATGTGCTCGACGGCCTTGAGCACGCCCTTGCCCAGGTAGCGGCTCTTGTCGCCGTCACGCAGTTCAATGGCTTCGCGGCTGCCGGTGGAGGCGCCCGAGGGCACGGCCGCACGGCCCATCACGCCCGATTCGAGCAGCACGTCGCATTCGACGGTGGGGTTGCCACGGCTGTCCAGCACTTCGCGGCCGACGATATCAACAATCGCACTCATGGGTTTCCTTCAGGGAGAGTTTCAAAAACCGGGACGGGTGGGGCCGATCTTCAACACCAAATCGGCCACCAGCGCTTGATCTTCTTGCGCAGTTTGCTATCGAAAGGGGAGCGCGTGCGGGTCAGACGCCTTCGACGCAGACCATGCGCATGACGGCCGCGCCTTCACGGGCGGCCTTGGCCTTCTGGTATTCGGGCGTGGCGTAGAACGCCTGGGCCGCTTCGAACGAGGGGAATTTCAGCACCACCATGCGGCCGGGGTTCCAGTCGCCTTCCAGCACCTCCACCTTGCCGCCGCGGATGCACACCTCGGCACCATGCACCTGCATGGCATGCGTGCTCCACTTCTTGTACTCCTCGTACTGCTCGGGATGGGTGACGTTGACGCTGGCGATGACGTATCCGCTGGGCATGGTGCTTGTCTCTTGGTGGTTGATGGGTGGTGGGGCCGGGAAGCGATCAGGCCTCGAAATCGTCTTCGAGGAAGCCGTTCTTCTTGGTGACCTCGTCGAGCGCCACCAGGGTTTCCAGCAGCGCCTTCATGCGGCCCAGGGGCACGGCGTTGGGGCCGTCGGACCAGGCCTCGGCCGGGCAGGGATGGGTCTCCATGAAAAGGCCCGCCACGCCAGCGGCCACGCCGGCACGTGCCAGCACCGGCACCATCTCGCGGGCGCCGCCACTGACCGTGCCCTGGCCGCCGGGCTTTTGCACCGAGTGGGTCACGTCGAACACCACGGGCGCGCCGGACTTGCGCATCTCGGCGAGGCTGGTCATGTCGGCGACGAGGTTGTTGTAGCCGAAGCTCACCCCGCGCTCGCAGGCCAGGAAACGGTCGGGCGACAGGCCGGCCTCTTCGGCAGCGGCTCGGGCCTTGTCGATGACGTTCTTCATGTCCCAGGGCGCGAGGAACTGGCCCTTCTTGATGTTCACCGGCTTGCCCGACTGCGCCACGGCGCGGATGAAGTCGGTCTGGCGGCACAGGAAGGCGGGCGTCTGCAGCACATCGACCACGCTGGCCACCTCGGCGACCTGCGCGGTGTCGTGCACGTCGGTCAGGATGGGCAGCTGCAGCTGGCGGCGCACGTCGTCCAGGATCTTCAGGCCCGCCTCCAGGCCCACGCCGCGCTTGCTGGAGCCCGAGGAGCGGTTGGCCTTGTCGAACGAGCCCTTGTAGATCAGCGGGATGCCGAGCGGCGCGCAGATCTCCTTGAGCCGGCCGGCGACGTCCATGGACATCTGCAGGCCCTCGATGGAGCAGGTGCCCGCGATGAGGAAGAAGCGCTGGTCGAGGCCGACGTTGAAGCCGCACAGTTGCATGGCGTTGTCTCCGTGGTAGCTGCGGCTCAGGCCGCTGGGGTGGCCAGCGCTGCCAGCGCCGCGGGGGCGCGAGAGGCCTGGTGCTCGACCGCGGCCTTGATGAAGGCGTTGAAGAGCGGGTGGCCGTTCCAGGGCGTCGATTTGAACTCGGGGTGGAACTGCACGCCGATGTACCAGGGGTGGACGTCCTGGGGCAGCTCGACGATCTCGGTGAGCTGCTCGCGCTGCGTGAGCGCGGAGATCACCAGGCCCGCCTTGCGCAGCTGGTCCAGGTAGTTCACGTTGGCTTCGTAGCGGTGGCGGTGGCGCTCGGTCACCACGTTGCCGTAGATCTGGTGGGCCAGCGTGCCGGGTGCCACGTCGGAGCTCTGCGCGCCCAGGCGCATGGTGCCGCCCAGGTCGGAGTTGGCGTCGCGCTTCTTGATCGTGCCGTCCGCATCCTTCCACTCGGTGATCAGGGCGATCACCGGGTGGGGCGTGGCGGCATCGAATTCGGTGCTGTTGGCGTTCTTCAGGCCGGCCACGTGGCGGGCGTATTCGATGGTGGCCACCTGCATCCCTAAGCAGATGCCCAGATAGGGCACCTTGTGTTCGCGGGCGAAGCGGGCCGTGCAGATCTTGCCTTCCACGCCGCGCGCACCAAAGCCGCCGGGCACCAGAATGGCGTCGTACTTGGCCAGCTTCTCGGCCGCATCCGCCGCGCCGATGGTTTCGGAATCGACGTGCTCGATCTTCACGCGCACGTGATTCTTCATGCCGGCGTGGCGCAGCGCCTCGTTGACCGACTTGTAGCTGTCGGACAGATCGACGTACTTGCCCACCATGGCAATGGTGACCTCGCCCTGCGGATGCTCGGTCTCATAGACCAGCTGGTCCCAGCGCTTGAGGCTGGTGGGCGGCGTGTTCAGGCGCAGCTTGTCGCAGATCAGGCCGTCCAGGCCCTGCTCGTGCAGCACGCGGGGCACCTTGTAGATGGTGTCCACGTCCCACATGCTGATCACGCCCCACTCGGGCACGTTGGTGAAGAGCGAGATCTTGGCGCGTTCCTCGTCGGGAATGCGGCGGTCGGCGCGGCACAGCAGCGCATCGGGCTGGATGCCGATCTTGCGCAGCTCCTGCACGGTGTGCTGCGTGGGCTTGGTCTTGAGCTCGCCGGCTGCCGCGATGAAGGGCAGGTAGGTCAGATGGACGAAGGCGGCGTTGTTGGGGCCGAGCTTGAGGCTCAGCTGGCGCACGGCCTCCAGGAACGGCAGCGATTCGATGTCGCCCACGGTGCCGCCGATCTCGACGATGGCCACATCGACCGCGTCGTCGGTGCCGACGCCGGCGCCGCGCTTGACGTATTCCTGGATCTCGTTGGTGACGTGCGGGATCACCTGCACGGTCTTGCCCAGATAGTCGCCACGGCGTTCCTTCTCCAGCACCGACTGGTAGATCCGGCCGGTGGTGAAGTTGTTGGATTTCTTCATGCGCGTTTCGATGAAACGCTCGTAGTGGCCCAGGTCGAGGTCGGTTTCGGCGCCGTCGTCGGTGACGAACACCTCGCCGTGCTGGAACGGGGACATGGTGCCCGGGTCCACGTTGATGTACGGGTCGAGCTTGATGAGGGTGACTTTGAGGCCCCGCGATTCGAGGATCGCGGCAAGGGAGGCTGAGGCGATTCCCTTGCCCAGGGAAGACACCACACCGCCGGTGACGAAGACAAATTTGGTCATGTCTTTTATGGTGGTGGGAAATCGGAATTATAGAGGCCGGCCCGACTGCGGTCGCCGCGGGCTGGCCCATGCCCCCCGGCACCGTCTGCTAAATTGCGCTCCCATGAATGAGCTTGCTGGCAAACACATCGTCCTGGGCCTGAGCGGAGGCGTGGCCTGCTACAAGGCCGCCGAACTCACACGACTGCTGATCAAGGCCGGTGCAACGGTGCAGGTCGTGATGACCGAGGCCGCCGGCCAGTTCATCACGCCGGTGACCATGCAGGCCCTGAGCGGCCGCGCCGTCTATGGCTCGCAGTGGGACGCGCGCGAAGCCAACAACATGCCGCACATCAACCTGAGCCGCGAGGCCGATGCGGTGCTCATCGCGCCGTGCAGCGCCGACTTCATCGCCCGCCTGGTGCAGGGCCGGGCCGACGAGTTGCTGAGCCTGCTGTGCCTGGCGCGCCCCGCCGATCGCGTGCCGCTGCTGCTGGCCCCCGCCATGAACCGCGAGATGTGGGCGCACCCGGCCACCCGGCGCAACCTGGCCCAGGTGGCGGCCGACGGCGCCACGGTGCTGGGCGTGGGCACCGGCGAGCAGGCCTGCGGCGAGACGGGCGACGGCCGCATGCTGGAGCCGGCCGAGATCATGGAAGAGCTCGCGGCCTTCTTCACCCCCCAGCGCCTCGCCGGCCAGCGCGTGCTGGTCACGGCCGGGCCGACCTTCGAGGCGATCGACCCGGTGCGCGGCATCACCAACCGCTCCAGCGGCAAGATGGGCTTCGCCATCGCCCGTGCCGCCCGCCATGCGGGCGCCGAGGTCACGCTGGTGGCCGGCCCGGTGGATCTGCCCACTCCGCGCGGCGTGCACCGCATCGCCGTGCAATCGGCGCAGGAGATGCTGCGGGCCGTGATCCCGCAAGCGCAGGATGCTACTGTTTTCATAGCGACTGCCGCGGTGGCCGACTGGCGCCCGGCGCAGGCCGCCTCGCAGAAGATCAAGAAGGATGGCTCGGGCGACGTGCCCACGCTGAGCTTCGTGGAGAACGAAGACATCCTCGCCACCGTGGCGCAATCCGAGCGGGCCCGCTCGGGAGCGCTCTTCTGCGTGGGCTTCGCCGCCGAAAGCGAAGACCTCATAGCCCATGCCAGCGCCAAGCGCGTGCGCAAGGGCGTGCCGCTGCTGGTGGGCAACATCGGGCCGGCCACGTTCGGGCAGGACGACAATGCCCTGGTGCTGTTTGACGCCCAGGGTCACCAGGACCTGGGGCGCGCCTCCAAGCATGAGCTGGCCGGTCGGCTCGTCGAAGAGATCGCCCGGCGGCTGCCAGCCGCGCGCTGACGGGGCGTTTTCCGGCGCTGGGCTGCTGTCGTTGCCCAGGGCTGGCCTGGGGCGTACGGCGCTTTCCCGTTTTCTTTTTTCACACCTGGGCGGACCCATCGTCCGCCGCCTTTCCATGAAGATCGACCTGAAGATTCTCGACCCCCGCATGGCAGAGCAACTGCCGGCCTACGCCACGCCCGGCAGCGCCGGCCTGGACCTGCGCGCCTGCCTGGATGCGCCCATCACCCTGGAGCCGAACGCCTGGCAGCTTGTGCCCACGGGCATCGCCATCCACCTGCGCGATCCGGGCTACGCCGCGATGATCCTGCCGCGTTCGGGCCTGGGCCACAAGCACGGCATTGTGCTGGGCAACCTCGTGGGCCTGATCGACAGCGACTACCAGGGCCAGCTGATGGTGAGCGCCTGGAACCGCAGCGGCACGGCCTTCACGCTGCAGCCCATGGAACGGCTGGCGCAGCTGGTGATCGTTCCGGTGGTGCAGGCACAGTTCAACGTGGTGGATGAATTCGGCGCTGTCTCCGAGCGCGGTCAGGGCGGCTACGGCTCCACGGGCACGAACTGACCGCGCCGTGGGTGTAGGAGACCGCACTACGCGCATACCGCCTGCCGGCCCGCACGGAACCAAATGTGAGCAATGGTTCAATCGGTCAACGCACGGGCCCCATCGGCCATTGCTATGACAAAGGAGTTCAAACCATGCGTACCTCTTCCCGTCTGGCCACCCTGGCCGCTTCCGTGATCGTTGCCGGCACCCTGGCCGCCTGCGCCCAGCAGCCCATGTATTCGCAGTACCCGACGCAGCCTCAGCCGCAGCCTGCTCCGGGCTACAACACCTATCCTTCCGCAGCCAACAACCAGTACGGCACGGAATTCGGTACGGTGGCCAACATCGAGGTGCCTCAAGCCCGCAGCGGCGGCACCAGCGGTGCCGGCGCCCTGTTGGGTGCGGTGGTCGGCGGCGTGCTCGGCAACCAAGTGGGCGGCGGCATGGGCCGCGCGGCCGCCACGGCCGTCGGTGCTATCGGCGGTGGCTTCGCGGGCAATGCCATTGAAGGGCGCACCAACAACAACCAGGTGGCCGGCAACGGCAATTACCGCCTGATCATCAATCTGGACAACGGCGGCCAGCGCGTGTTCGACGTGCCTTCGCCCGGCGATCTGCGCCCCGGCGACCGCGTCCGCATCAACGGCGGTCAGATCTCGCGCATGTGATTGCGCCAACGCATCCCCGGGCAGCGCGCCCGGCGGGCGCACACAACACAACGGGCCCCTAGGGGCCCGTTTTTCATGCGCGCCTGCAAAGGCTCAGTGCAGCAGACCGCCTTCGGGCGCCTGGGGCTGGATGCGGAAGAAGCCCGTGCCGGCTGTGCCGCGGCCGATCTCTTCCTCCGTCGCCTCGCGCACGCCTTCCACCCGCAGATGCAGGCGCAGCGCGATACCCGCAAGAGGGTGGTTGCCGTCCAGCACCACGTGGTCGGGGTAGAGCTGCGCGACGGTATAGAGCGCATCGCGCGGCGCATCGGCATTGCAGCCCGGGGGTAGGGCGGAGCCCTCGAAGGTCATGCCTTCCTCGATGTCAGCTGGAAAGAGGTTGCGCGGCTCCAGGAAGAGCAGCTTGTCCTGGTAGTCGCCGAAGGCTTCTTCGGGCTCCAGGTGCAGGTCGAGCATGGTGCCTACCGCGTGGCCCTGCAAGGCTTCTTCCACCCGCGTCAGCAGGTCGTCGCCGCCGACCAGGAACTCCACGGGCTCATCGAGCACGTCCAGTTCCTCGCCCAGGGTGTCTTTCAGGATCCAGGTCAGAGCGACCACGCATTGAGAGGTGATTTCCATGGTGTGTGCAGCTTGCGCGGTTCGTGCCGCGATGGGAAAGATCGAAGGCCGCCGGTGCTCCGTTGTCACGAAGGCACGCGGCGGCCGCTGGGCGCGATTTTCCCACGGCTGCGCGGGCCGCCAAACCTGACCCTTGCGGTATGCCGATCAGAAGGGGTAGTGACGGGGGGTGGTCTGCATGGTGATCCAGCGCGTGTCGGTGAAGGCATCGATGCCCGCCTGGCCACCGAAATGGCCGTAGCCCGAGTGCTTGACGCCGCCGAAGGGCATCTGCGCCTCGTCGTGCACGGTCGGGCCGTTGACGTGGCAGATGCCCGCCTCGATGCGGGCGGCCACGCGCCAGCCGCGCGCCGTGTCGCGCGTATACACGGCCGATGCCAGGCCGAACTCGTTGTCGTTGGCCATGGCGATGGCTTCTTCCTCGCCGCGCACACGCACGATGGCCTTGACGGGGGCGAAGGTCTCTTCGCGGAAGATCGCCATGGCCGGCGTGACGCCGTCGATCAGCGTGGCCGGCATCAGCGTGTCGGTAGCCTTGCCGCCGCAGAGCAGCCGAGCGCCCTGGGCCAGAGCATCGTCGATCAACCGGTTGGCGCGCTCCACGGTCGCCATGTCCACCACCGAGCCGAGCACCACCGGGCCCTGGCGCGGATCGCCGAGCGGCAGCGCGTTGGCGCGAGCCACCAGCTTCGCGAGGAAGGCGTCGGCCACCGCCTCGTCCACGATGATGCGTTCGGTGGACATGCAGATCTGCCCCGAATTGGCGAAGGCGCCGAAGGTGCAGCCGGCTACGGCGGCGTCAATGTCGGCATCGTCCAACACCAGGAAGGGGGCCTTGCCACCCAGCTCCAGCACGGCCGGTTTGAGGTATTTGGCGCAGGTCTGGCCGATGATGCGGCCGACCCGCGTGGAGCCGGTGAAGTTCACGCGGCGCACGGCCGGGTGCGCCACCATCGCCTCCACCACCGCGCCGGCGTCGTCGGGCGCATTGGTCACGAAGTTGACTACGCCCGGCGGGAGGCCGCCTTCCTGCAACGCTTCGATGATCAGGCCGTGGGTGGCGGGGCACAGCTCCGAGCCCTTGAGGACCACGGTATTGCCGCAGGCCAGTGGCGCCGCGATAGCGCGCACGCCCAGGATGACGGGCGCATTCCAGGGAGCGATGCCCAGCACCACGCCTGCAGGCTGACGCACGGCCATGGCCAAGCTGCCCGGCACGTCGGAAGGAATGATCTGGCCATTGATCTGCGTTGTCAGCGATGCGGCTTCCAGCAGCATGCTGGCTGCCAGATGTACGTTGAAGCCGGCCCAGAGGCCCGATGCACCGGTCTCGGCGGCCATGGCAGCGGCGAATGCGTCGGCCTTGGCTTCCAGTGCCTGCGATGCCTTCATCAGCATCTGGCGGCGGTCGGTGGGCCCCAGAGCGGCCCAGGCGGGAAATGCCTTGTGCGCGGCCTCGACGGCGCGAACGGCGTCTTCGGGTGTGGCAGCCGGGGCTCGGGTGGCCACCGAGCCGTCCAGTGGATTGCGGCGTTCGAAGTTGGCGCCGTTGCCGGCTTTTGCGGCTTCTCCGGCGATCAGCATGGTTTGTTCGATCACGAATGTCTCCTCGGTCGGATGGGGGAAGTTGCCCCGGAGCGCGTGCAGCGCTTGGCGGGCACTGCATCGTGCCACCGTCGGGGGGCGGGCTGTCGGCCGCATAGGACAATGCCGCACTGTTTCCCAGCTCTTTTCCGGACCCGCTTCATGGACACCCATATTCCGCTCGCCCTGCTGGGCGGGCTCACCGCCTCACAATTCATGCGTCGCCACTGGCACAAAAAGCCTTTGCTGGTGCGTCAGGCAATCCCGGGCTTCACGCCCCTGATCCCTCGTGCCCGGCTGCTTGCCATGGCAGCAGAGGAGGGCGTGGAGTCGCGCCTGATCCAGCAGCAGGACGGCGGCCGCTGGAAGCTCAGCCACGGTCCGCTGGCACGCCGCAGCCTGCCACCTCTGCAAAAGCCCGGCTGGACCGTGCTGGTGCAGGGCGTTGATCTGCACGACGATGGCGTGCATCAGCTCATGCAGCAGTTCCGCTTCGTGCCCGAGGCGCGGCTGGATGATCTGATGATCAGCTACGCCAGCGATGGCGGCGGCGTCGGTCCCCACTTCGATAGCTATGACGTCTTCCTGCTGCAGGCTCAGGGCCGCCGCCGCTGGCGCATTGGCCGGCAGAAGGACCTGACGCTGCGCGAAGGCATCCCGCTCAAGGTGCTGGAGCATTTCGAGCCCGAAGAGGAGTTCGTGCTGGAACCCGGCGACATGCTGTACCTGCCCCCGCGCTGGGCGCACGACGGCATTGCCGAGGGCGAGTGCATGACCTACTCCATCGGCTTTCGCTCGCCAAGCCGGGCGGATGTCGCACAGAACGTGCTGCTGCGTCTGGCCGACGAAGCCGGCGACGAAGAGGACACGCCGATCTACCGCGATCCGCGCCAGGAAGCCGTGGCCCAGCCCGGCGCCATTCCTTCGGCGCTGCAGGATTTCGTGCGCGACGCCGTGCGCCGCGCGCTGTCTGATCCACAGGCCCTGGAGCGCGCACTCGGTGAATCGCTGACCGAGCCCAAGCCCAATGTCTGGTTTGACCCGGCGCCGCTCGGCGGCTTGCTGGAAGGGGTGGTGCTGGACCGCCGCACGCGCATGATGTACGACGAGCGCCACGTCTTCATCAATGGCGAGAGCTACCGCGCTTCAGGGCGCGATGCCACGCTGATGCGCCGTCTGGCGGACGAGCGCTCGCTGTCTGCGCAAGATCTGTCCCGCGCCAGCGACGATGCGCTGGAGTTGCTGTCGGTGTGGTGTGACAGCGGCTGGGTGCATTCGCTGGTGCAGCCAGACTGAAGCGCGCCGCCGATCAAGTGCATCTGGGTGTATCTCTTGTTGCAAGCCGAAATGGTCGATGAATGAGCCACTCAGCGGATGAGGCCGCAATGCCGGGATATTGGGTGCGCTCCTTGCCTCAAGGCCGGTTCGCCGGCCGCGAGTCTTTTCGGCAGCATGTTCGCGATGCGTTGGCATGGGCGGCGCATGAGGGATGGCCTGAACTCGTGCTGAGCGATCCGGACTTTCACGACTGGCCCCTGGGCGAGCGTGCCGTGGAGCAATCGCTGCACGCGTGGGCCCGCGCCGGCAGGCAGTGCACCGTGCTGGCCGCAGATTTCGGTGCCGTGCAGCGCCTGCATGCGCGATTCGTTCAGTGGCGCGGCACCTGGAGCCATATCGTCGTCTGCCGCAAGGCGGCGGGCGCCCCGCCGCAGGAGGTGCCCAGCGCGATTTGGTCGCCCGGCTGGGTGCTGCACCGCATTGATGTGCCACGTTGCGTGGGGATGGCCGGCCCGGAGCCGGACCGCCGGGTGCTGTTGCGTCAGTCGTTGGACGAATGGCTGTTGCGCAGGAGCTCGCCGGGCTTTCCCGCAACAACGCTGGGGCTCTGAGGCGTGCTCAGATCGCTGCCTTTTCGCGGCCCTGGTCGATCGTCAACAAGCTTCCCAGCCTCCCGCCACGGTCTTCTTGGTGTTACTGGGGATTGACGAAAATCCTTATAATTTATCGTTGGCCTCATAACCACACGCATGCCGCCTGGTGTGCTTGGCCAACCGGACCGCTGCAAGAGGTGGACGGTGTTGTCCATTCGAAGAAATCCGTTTGTCCAAGAGGAAACCTGAAATGAAGAATTCCGTCGTTCTGGCCGCCCTGATCGCTGCTGCTGCCCTCGCCGCCTGCGGCAAGAAGGAAGAGCCCGCTCCCGCTCCCGCACCTGCCGTGGAAGCTCCTGCCGCCGCACCGGCTGCCGCTGCCGCCGCTTCTGACGCTGCCATGGCTCCCGCTGCTGCTGCTTCCGAAGCTGCTTCCGCCGCTGCCGCTGCCGCCTCCGACGCTGCTGCTGCCGCAAACGCTGCTGCCGCTGCTGCTACCGGCGCTTCCGCAGCCAAGTAAGCTCTGCAGGCTGTCCCCGGCGTTGCCTGGGGATCGGTCGAAGGCCCCGTACCGCTGGTCGGGGCTTTTTTTCGTCTGTCTTTTGGCGGCTGCTACGGCTGCTACGGCTGCTGCGAGCGCTGTCGGTGGAGAAGGCGTTCAGTCCACTTCGATCCAGCCGGTGCCTTCGCGCGGATGGGCCACGTCCACCGCCTCCGCGGGCCAGCCCAGGGCGTCTGCGAGCGCCGCACGGGCCAGCTCGGGGCGGTTGTTCTGGGCGCTCAGGTGGGCTGCTGCGACGCGCTGCAGGCCCGCGTGGCGCACCGCGCCCAGGATGTCTGCCGCGACATGGTTCGGCAGGTGGCCGAGGCGGCCGCTGATGCGCCTTTTCAGGAAGGCCGGGTAAGCCGATGCCTGCAGCATGTCGGCATCGTGGTTGGATTCCAGCAGCAGCGCGTGGCAGCCCTGCAACTGCTCCAGTACATGCTCAGATGCGTGGCCCAGGTCGGTCAGCAGACCGATGTGCGTGGTGCCGTCGCTGCAGCGCAGGTGCAGCGGTTCGCGGGCATCGTGCGGCACGGTGAAGGGGCGGGCCTCGAAGGCGCCCAGGTCGATCGCCTCGCCGTCGCGGGCGATGCGCAGCAGGCCGTCCAGCTCCGGGCTGCCCAGGGCCTCGTACGTGCCCTGACTCATCCATACCGGGACGCGGTGGCGCAGGGCGAGTTTTTGCACGCAGCCGATATGGTCGGAATGCTCGTGCGTGATGAATACGGCGTCGAGCTCATTCAGCGCAACGCCTGCGGCATCCAGCCGCCATTCGAGCTGCCGGATGCCGAGGCCGCAGTCCACCAGCAGCCTGCGGCGGGCCTGCGGGCCGCAGGCGCCGTTGGTGCCGCCTTCGACCAGCGTGGCGTTGCCCGTGCTGCCGCTGGCCAGGTTGCGAAAGCGGAGCAACTCGGGTGGGCTTACTTCAGATCGTCGACCAGCACCCGCACGATGCGCTGGGCGTTGTCGGACGATTCGGGGGCGCCGGCTGCGTTGAGCACGGAGACGGTGCTCACGTTGCCCTGGGTGCGCACGACGATGCGGTACTTGAGCGGTGCCACGCTGTCGGACGAGCTGCTGAACAGCTTGCCGAAGAAGCCCTTGTCCTTCTTGTCGGTCGGCGGCACGTAGCGCACGAAATAGACGCCCTGGCTGCGGTCGCGGTCTTCCACGGTGAAGCCGGTGCGGTCCAGCGTCAGGCCGACGCGGCGCCATGCGCGGTCGAAGGGTTCATCCATCTGCACGGCCGGGGCGCCCGCCACGGTGGCCAGGCGCGCAGCCGGTGCGGCCTGCACCGGCGCATTGGCGATGGCGCGCGACTGCTGCTCGCTCACGCCCAGCTTGACCATCAGGCGGCGCAGGAATTCGGTTTCCAGCTCGGGATCGACCGGACGGGGCTGCCACACGGTGCTGTCTTTTTGCTGGTTGGTGTAGACCTCGGCCATGCCGCGGTGCGAGATAAACACCTCGGTGGAGCCGTTGGGGCCGCGCTCCAGGCGCGTGCGGAACTTGTCGCGCTCGCCCGTGGAGTAGAGCGAGTCGAACACCTTGCCGATGGTGGAGCGGATGATGTCCTGCGGCAGCTTGGCACGGTTCTCGGCCCAGTCGGTTTCCAGCAGGCCCAGCTTGGGCTCTTCGGTAGTGAAGACGAAGCCGTTTTCGAGCCAGAAGTCGCGCACGGGCTCCCAGAGCTGTTCCGGCGTGCGGTTGACGACCAGCCAGCGCTGGTTACCGTCGCGCTCGATGCGGACGTCGCCGATGGTCTGCGGCGCCGCATTCGTGCGACTGCTGGCGCGCTGGGTCTGGCCGGCCTCGAAGGCTGCGGCCGACACGGTGCTGCCGGGCACGACGTAGCGAGCGTCGGTGGTGATCTGGCGCAGATCGGGCGGCACCTCCAGCGTCGGCCCCTTGGTGGCGCTCTTGTAGTCGATCTTGTCGTTTTCCAGAACGGAGCAGGCGGACAAGGCCATGGCAAGGCCCAGCAGGCCCAGGCGATTGATTGCGTTCACGCGAAAATCCTCTTGTGATCTGAGGCTGCAGGTGCGGCCGGGTACGTGTTGCGTCAAGGTGGGCGGTGCGTCAGAGCAAGCCGCCGGCCTTCAGGGCGGCTTCGACGACGGGCTCGTTGGCGGTGGACAGAGGCGTCATGGGCAGGCGCATGGCGCCGCCGCACAGGCCCATGCGCTTCATGGCCCACTTCACGGGAATCGGGTTGGCCTCGACGAAGAGCTGCTTGTGCACGGGCATCAGCTGAAACTGGATTTCCATGGCTCGGCGCACGTCGCCCGCAAGGGCGGCCACGCAGAGCTCGTGCATCAGGCGCGGGGCGACGTTGGCCGTCACGCTGACGTTGCCGTGGCCGCCGCAGAGCATGAGGGCCACGGCGGTCGGGTCGTCACCCGAATAGACGGCGAAGCCCTTGGGCACCTCGCGGATCAGCCACTGCGCGCGCTCGATGTTGCCGGTGGCTTCCTTGATGCCGATGATGCCGGGCACCTGGGCCAGGCGCAGCACCGTGTCGTGCTGCATATCGGCCACGGAGCGGCCTGGCACGTTGTAGAGGATGGTGGGCAGGTCGCCCACGGCTTCGGCAATCGCCTTGAAGTGCTGGTACTGGCCCTCTTGCGTGGGCTTGTTGTAGTAGGGCACCACCTGCAGCTGGCTGTCCGCACCGACCTTCTTGGCGAAGCGGGCCAGTTCGATGGCCTCGGAGGTGGAATTCGCGCCGCAGCCGGCCATGATGGGCACGCGCTTGGCGGACTGCTCGACGGCCACGCGGATGATCTCGCAGTGCTCTTCGACGTTGACCGTGGGCGACTCGCCCGTGGTGCCCACCACGCCGATGCAGTCGGTGCCTTCGGCGATATGCCAGTCGATCAACTTGCGCAGCGTGGGGTAGTCCACGCTGCCGTCCTCGTGCATGGGGGTGACGAGGGCGACGATGCTGCCGGTAAGAGGAGCGCTGGGGAGTGTCATGTCCGCATGGTGAAACGGTAAAAGGGCATTCTAACTAGCCGCCCGCGGCATGGAGGGCATTGCAGTGGGAACGAGGGGGCGCCGTGGTGGTGTTGCACCGGGTACCTCGCGCACCGCGGCGATCCGCTGCACGAAGCGTTCGGGCGACGGCAGCCAGCCGTCTTCGAAGGCCACGATGCGCAGACCTTCGCAGGCGCGCAGCAGTTCCCCGGGCGCCAGCAGAAAGTCGGGCCGCGAAGGCCGTCCCACGGTTTCGTTGCCGGCGGCGAACGTTTCATACAGCAGCACGCCGCCCGGCGCCACGCAGGCCACGATGGCCGGCAGCAGTGGGCGCCACAGGTAGTTGGTGACGATCACCGCATCGAAGCGGCGGCCGGCGAGCGGCCAGGGGCCGGCCTCGATGTCGGCGCACAGGGTTTCGGCGAAGGCGCCCAGCGGGCCCAGCGCGTCCTGCGACCGGTCGATGCCAGTGACCGCATGGCCGCGCCCGTGCATCCAGCGCAGGTGGCGGCCTGCGCCGCAGGCCACGTCGAGCACGCTGCCGCCCGCGGGTGCCAGATGCGCCCATCGCTGGATCCATTCGGAAGGGTGGTCTTGGCCGTGCATGGTGGTTTTGCTATTATTTTGATAGCTTCCTGCGCTTGTCCAGCGGGCGCAGGCGGCATTAAAGAGTCGGAAATCGATGCCGGAGTCGGAGTTCGGCCGCTCAGAAGCAGGCCCAGATCTGGTCGGCCAGCATGACCACGAAGCCCGGCTCCGCGTACAGCCAGAACACCAGCGCCAGCAGCGCGCCGCCCAGGGCGAGGGTGAGCGCCAGGTGCAGGCGTTGGGCGGGGCGCAGGCGCTGGCGGGGCATGCTTGCAAGACCTGTCAGGCGGGGCGCGGCGCGCGCAGCACCGGGGCTTCGCGCACCGGCAGGTTCACCAGGCCCGCGAAGACGCCCAGCGCGATGGCGATGTACCAGACCACGTCGTAGCTACCGGTGCGGTCGTAGAGGTAACCGCCCAGCCACACGCCCAGGAAGCTGCCGATCTGGTGGCTGAAGAACACGAAACCGCTGAGCATCGACAGGTGCTGCACCCCGAAGATCTGCGCTACCGTGGCGTTGGTGACCGGCACGGTGGACAGCCACAGCGCGCCGATCACGGCCGAGAACACATACACCGACGCGGGCGTGAGTGGCGCCAGCAGAAAGGCGCTGATGGCCACGGCGCGAGCGAAATAGATGAACGCGAGGATGTAGCGCTTGGGCAGGCGCTGGCCCAGCGTGCCGGCCAGGTAGGTGCCGAAGATGTTGAAGAGGCCGATGAGCGCCAGCGCATAGCTCGCCACCTGCGGCGAGAGGCCGTGGTCCTTGAGGTAGCTGGGCATATGCACCCCGATGAACACCACCTGGAAGCCGCAGACGAAGTAGCCCGCGGTCAGCAACAGGAAGCTGGGGTTGTGCAGCGATTCCGCCACCGCCTGCGCGATCGACTGGCCGCGCTGCGGCGCAGGCGTGGCGCCTTGGCCGGAAGGCTTGGAAAAGCCGGGCTCGCGCAGGCCGAAGGCCAGCGGCACGATGAGGAGCACCAGCAGCGAGAGCGCCAGCAGCGCCTCCTGCCAGCCCATGCGGGCGATGAGCTGGCCTTCCACCGGAACCATCAGGAACTGCCCGAACGAGCCCGCCGCCGCCGCCACGCCCATAGCCCAGGAGCGCTTTTCGGGCGCGATCTGCCGCCCCAGCACGCCGTAGATCACTGCATAGGTGGTGCCTGCCTGGGCCGCGCCGATGAGCACGCCGGCGGTGAGTGCGAAAGTCAGCGGCGTGGGCGACAGCGCCATGCCCGCCAGTCCCAGTGCGTAAAGCAGGGCGCCGCCGATCAGTACGCGGAAGGCGCCGAATCGGTCCGCCACCATGCCGGCCAGGATGCCGAATACGCCCCAGGCGATGTTCTGCACCGCGATCGCCAGCGCGAAGGTCTGGCGCGTCCAGCCCATTTCCTGCGTGATGGGCTGCAGCCAGAGCCCGAAGCCGTGGCGTATGCCCATCGACAGCGTGACGACGGCGGCGCCGCACACCAGCACCTGGGCCATGGACAATTTGCGCGTGGGATCTTGAGGCATCGTGCGAATGTAGCCAAAACGGCGCGGGGCCGCTGGCACGCAAGCGTCTTGCTTGTCTGTGAGCTGTGGTTATATCCAGCACTACAATCCGCCGCCATGGCAGTCAAACCCGCATCCGTATCCGCATCCTCCGCCGCGAGCAGCGAGTATTCCGAAGGCTCGATCCGCGTGCTCAAGGGCCTGGAGCCCGTCAAGCAGCGCCCGGGCATGTACACCCGCACCGACAACCCCCTGCACATCATCCAGGAGGTGCTGGACAACGCCGCCGACGAGGCCCTGGCCGGCCACGGCAAGAAGATCAAGGTCACGCTGCATGCCGACGGCTCGGTCAGCGTGGAAGACGATGGCCGCGGCATTCCGTTCGGCCTGCATCCCGAAGAGAAGGCGCCGGTGATCGAGCTGGTGTTCACCCGCCTGCATGCGGGCGGCAAGTTCGACAAGGGCAAGGGCGGCGCCTACAGCTTCTCGGGCGGCCTGCACGGCGTGGGCGTGTCGGTGACCAACGCGCTGGCGCTCAGGCTGGAGGCCCACACCCACCGCGAAGGCCAGGTGGCCCGGCTCGTCTTCGAGGGCGGCGACGTGACCGAGCCCCTGGTGGCGCGTCCGCTCGCCGCCGGCGAACGCAAGCAGGGCACCACCGTGCGCGTGTGGCCCGATCCCAAGTACTTCGAAACCTCCGTGCTGCCGATGGGCGAGCTGACCCACCTGCTGCGCAGCAAGGCGGTGCTGATGCCCGGCGTCACGGTGACGCTGGTCAACGAGAAATCGAAGGACACCCAGACCTGGCAATACAAGGGCGGCCTGCGCGACTACCTGGCGCAAACCTTGTCGGCCGATCCGGTGATCCCGCTCTTCGAGGGCGAGGGCTTCGCCGACCGCCACAACGAGAGCTTCGCCGAAGGCGAGGGCGCCTCCTGGTGCGTGGGCTTCACCGACGAAGGCGCCCCGGTGCGCGAGAGCTACGTCAACCTGATTCCGACCAGTGCGGGCGGCACGCACGACGCGGGCCTGCGCGACGGCCTCTTCAACGCGGTCAAGAGCTTCATCGAGCTGCATTCGCTGCTGCCCAAGGGCGTCAAGCTGCTGCCCGAAGACGTGTTCGCCCGCGCCTCCTACGTGCTGTCGGCCAAGGTGCTGGACCCGCAGTTCCAGGGCCAGGTCAAGGAAAAGCTCAATTCGCGCGACGCCGTGCGGCTGGTCTCCAGCTTCGTCAGGCCGACGCTCGAGCTCTGGCTGAACCAGCACGTCGAATACGGCAAGAAGCTGGCCGAACTGGCCATCAAGGCCGCGCAGACGCGCCAGAAGGCCGGCCAGAAGGTCGAGAAGAAGAAGGGCTCCGGCGTGGCCGTGCTGCCCGGCAAGCTCACCGACTGCGAAAGTCGCGACCTCTCGCACAACGAGGTCTTCCTGGTCGAGGGCGACTCCGCCGGCGGCAGCGCCAAGATGGGCCGCGACAAGGAATGCCAGGCCGTGCTGCCGTTGCGCGGCAAGGTGCTCAACACCTGGGAGGTGGACCGCGACCGGCTCTTCGCCAACAACGAGATCCACGACATCTCCGTGGCGCTGGGCGTCGATCCGCACGGCCCCAACGACACGCCGGACCTCTCGGGCCTGCGCTACGGCAAGGTCTGCATCCTGTCGGATGCCGACGTGGATGGCTCGCACATCCAGGTGCTGCTGCTCACGCTCTTCTTCCGCCATTTCCCCAAGCTGATCGACGCCGGCCACATCTACGTGGCGCGGCCGCCGCTCTTCCGGGTGGACGTGCCCGCGCGCGGCAAGAAGCCGGCCTCCAAGGTCTATGCGCTGGATGCGGGCGAGCTCGAGTCCATCCTCGACAAATGCGCCAAGGACGGCGTGGCCCGCGAGAAGTGCCAGATCAGCCGCTTCAAGGGCTTGGGCGAGATGAACGCCGAGCAGCTCTGGGAAACCACCCTCAACCCCGACACGCGCCGCCTGCTGCCGGTGCAGCTGGGCGCCATGGGCTTCGCCGATACCGAGAGCCTGATCACCAAGCTGATGGGCAAGGGCGAGGCCGCCGCCCGCCGCGAGCTGATGGAGCTGCACGGCGATGCGGTGGAGGTGGATATCTAGCCGTACGCGCTGCGGCTTAGGGCGGATTCGGGCTGCAGCCCCCGTTCTGCGAGCGCATGCTGCTATTGATTTGGTAGTGGATGGGTGGAGCACGGCCCAGGGCCGCTCCGCTGCCTCCTTCGTTCTTTTCTTTTCCTTCGACGCATGAGCGACAACGACCAACCCACCCTCGATCTCACCCCGCCCGCGCCGGCTGACGACCAGCTTGCCCTGGCCGGCTACGCGCAGCGCGCCTATCTGGAATACGCGCTCTCCGTGGTCAAGGGCCGCGCGCTGCCCGACGTGTGCGACGGCCTCAAGCCTGTGCAGCGGCGCATCCTCTTCGCGATGGACCGCATGGGCTTGTCGTACAGCGGCCCTACCCGCAACGTGCCCGCCAAGCCGGTGAAGAGCGCCCGCGTGGTGGGCGACGTGCTGGGCCGCTTCCATCCGCACGGCGACCAGTCGGCCTACGACGCGCTGGTGCGTCTGGCGCAGGACTTCAGCCAGCGCTATCCGCTGATCGACGGCCAGGGCAACTTCGGCAGCCGCGACGGCGACGGTGCCGCCGCCATGCGCTACACCGAGGCGCGCCTGACGCGCATCTCCAGCCTGCTGCTCGACGAGATCGACCAGGGCACGGTGGACTTCGTTCCCAACTACGACGGCTCCACCGAGGAGCCGCGCCAGCTGCCCGCCCGCCTGCCGTTCGCGCTGCTCAACGGCGCCAGCGGCATCGCCGTGGGCCTGGCCACCGAGATCCCCAGCCACAACCTGCGCGAAGTGGCCGACGCCTGCGTGGCACTGGTCAAGAACGCCCATCTCTCCGAAGAGGAACTGTTCACGCTGATCCCCGGCCCGGACTACCCCGGCGGCGGCCAGATCATCAGCAGCGCGGCGGACATCCAGGATGCCTACCGCACCGGGCGCGGCAGCCTGAAGGTGCGCGCGCGCTGGAAGATCGAGGATCTGGCTCGCGGTCAGTGGCAGCTGGTGGTGACCGAGCTGCCGCCGGGCGTGTCGGCGCAGAAGGTGCTCGAAGAGATCGAGGAACTTACCAATCCCAAGGTCAAGGCCGGCAAGAAGGCGCTCTCGCAGGAGCAGGTGCAGCTCAAGGCCACGGTACTGGGCGTGCTCGACGTGGTGCGCGACGAGTCCAGCAAGGACGCGCCCGTGCGCATCGTCTTCGAGCCCAAGACCGGCCGCGTGCCGCAGCAGGAACTCATCACTTGCCTGCTGGCCCACACCAGCCTGGAGACTTCGGCTCCCATCAACCTGACCATGGTGGGGCTGGACGGCCGGCCCGTGCAGAAGTCGCTGCGCCGCATGCTGGAGGAGTGGGTCGCCTTCCGCCAGCAGACCATCACGCGGCGCAGCCAGCATCGCCTGGCCAAGGTCCTGGACCGCATCCACATCCTCGAAGGGCGGCAGACCGTGCTGCTCAACATCGACGAGGTGATCGCCATCATCCGCGCCAGCGACGAGCCCAAGGCCGCGCTGATGGCGCGCTTCAATCTGTCGGAGCGGCAGGCCGAGGACATCCTGGAAATCCGCCTGCGCCAGCTGGCGCGGCTCGAGGCCATCAAGATCGAGCAGGAGCTCGCCGAGCTGCGCGAAGAGCAGGGCAAACTCGAAGACATCCTGGGCAACCCGTCGTCGCTGCGCCGTCTCATGATCAAGGAGATCGAGGCCGACGCCAAGCAGTTCTCCGATGCCCGCCGCACCCTCATCCAGGCCGAGAAGAAGGCCGTGGCCGAAGTCAAGGTGGTCGATGAGCCGGTCACTGTGGTCGTCTCGCAAAAGGGCTGGGTGCGCGCGCGCCAGGGCCACGGCCACGACGCAGCCAGCTTCGCCTTCAAGGCGGGCGACGGGCTCTATTCCACCTTCGAGTGCCGCACGGTCGATACGCTCATCGTCTTTGGCAGCAACGGGCGCCTGTATTCGGTGGCGGTGTCGCAGCTGCCGGGCGCGCGCGGCGACGGCCAGCCCATCACCACGCTGATCGAGCTCGAAGCCGGCACGCAGCCGGTGCATTACTTCGCCGGCCCGGCCGCCGCCACGCTGCTGCTGGCCAGCTCGGGCGGCTACGGCTTCATCGCGGCGGTGGAGAACATGGTGGCGCGCAACCGGGGCGGCAAGGCCTTCGTCACGCTGGGCGAGGGCGAGCAGCTCTGCCGGCCTTCGCCAGCAGCGGGCTGCAGCGCGGGTGGCCAGCCGCTGGCGCCGGCCACGCACGTCTGCTGCGCGTCGGTGGGCGGGCGCATCCTGACCTTCGAGATCAGCGAACTCAAGACCATGGCCAACGGCGGCCGCGGCCTGATGCTGATCGACCTGGAAGACAAGGACCAGTTGGCAGGTGCGGCGGCCTACACACGCAGCGTGCGCATCGCGGGCGTGGGGCGCGGCGCCAAGGAGCGTGACGAGACGCTGGAGATCCGCAGCCTGAACAACGCGCGCTTCCCGCGCGGGCGCAAGGGCAAGGCGGCTGACCTCGGATTCAAGCCGAACGCCGTACTGCGCGTCGAATAAACCCTCGTGAACACCCGTCCCCTGCGGCGGTCATCGCACGGGGGCGGCCTTTTTGTTGCACCGCCGCATCGCGGTGGGAGCATGGTGTTAATGCGGAGTAGTGTTTCGGCTTGTATCAAGGCACTATCTGCCCGCACGGCCATTGCAGGCGACGCATGAAGAGGTCGTGACTTGTCGAGATGCGCGCCAGGAGTACCCTATTGTGAAAGATCTGAAAATCGCCACCCGGCTCGCGCTGGGATTTGCGCTCATCCTGCTCGTCATGTTCGTCATGAACATACTGGGCCTAACGAACATGGGGGAGATGGTCCGTTCCGTGAAGGGCGTCGGATCGGAAGCTCTCCTGAAGGAGCGCCTGATCAGTGATTGGGCACGCAACATCCATACCAGCGTTCAGCGGACCAAGGCCGTGGTGCTGAGCGCGGACGCATCGCTCAGCGACCGGTTCGCGGAAGAGGCCGCCGCCTCGTCGCGCCAGTCGGGGGACATGCTCAAGCGCATTGATTCGCTGGCCGAGAGCGACCAGGAGAAGTCGCTGATGGCCGAAATCCAGAAAACGCGCACGGCCTATCTCGCGTCGCGCGACGCTCTGTACAAGGCCAAGCGCGAGGGCCGGCTGGACGAAGCTCAACGGCTGTTCACGCAGGAGTTCCAGCCGCTCAACGTGCAGTACCTCAAGAACGTGCAGCAGCTCCTGGACCTGCAGCGTGCGAACATTGATGTGGCTCTCGGAAAGGTGGAATCCGGCTACGCGCAGACCCGTATCGCCATGGTGATCGCCAGCGTGCTGGTTTTGATCCTGGGCGCGGGCCTGGGCTGGTGGATCACGCGCGGCATCACGCGCCCACTCGGCCAGGCGGTGCGCGTCGCGCGTGCCGTGGCGGACAACGACCTCACGAGCACCATCGCCCCCGGCGGGCGCGACGAGACCGGGCAGATGCTGAATGCCCTGCGCGAGATGAACGACAACCTCGCCCAGGTCACGGGCCGCGTGCGCCAGGGGGCCGACAGCATTGCCGTCGCGGCGCGGGAAATCGATGCAGGCAACCAGGACCTTTCCGCGCGGACCGAACGGCAGGCGAGTGCGCTGCAGGAAACAGCGGCCTCGCTCGAACAGCTCACCAGCGCCGTGAGCCAGAACGCCGACAGCGCGCGTCAGGCCACGCAGCTGGCCGCGCAGGCATCGCAGGTGGCGGGCGAAGGAGGCAAGGCCGTGGCGGACGTGGTGCAGACCATGGGCGCCATCGATGCGTCCTCGCGCAAGATCGCCGACATCATCGGCGTGATCGACGGCATCGCCTTCCAGACCAACATCCTGGCGCTGAATGCGGCCGTGGAAGCGGCCCGTGCCGGCGAGCAGGGCCGGGGCTTCGCTGTGGTGGCCGGTGAGGTGCGCAGCCTGGCGCAGCGCAGCGCCGAGGCCGCCAAGGACATCAAGACCCTGATCGGCGACTCGGTGGCCAAGGTGGACCAGGGTTCTCAGCAAGTGGCCCAGGCCGGCCGCACCATGGAGACAGTGGTGGACAGCATCCGCCGCGTGGCTGACATCATGGGCGAGATCAGCGCGGCGACCGTCGAGCAGAGCTCCGGCATCGGGCAGGTGAGCCAGGCCGTCGGCCAGATGGACCAGATGACGCAGCAGAACGCGGCGCTGGTCGAAGAAGCTGCGGCTGCAGCCAGTTCGCTCAAGTCCCAGGCGGCCATGCTGTCCGAACTGATGGCGATCTTCAAGCTGCGAGATGGCGGCCCCGCTGCGGAGTACCGGCCCCAGGCCGTGCCCATGGTCGCACCGGCTCCCGCCCGGGGGGCCGCTGCGGCGCCAGCGAAGGCCCGTGCCCAGGCGCCGGCCGTCCCGGCCAAGCCCGCTGCGCGTCCGGCGGCCACGCCGGCACTGCCGGGCCGCGCAGCGGCACCGGCAACCGCACAGCCACCAGCACCAGCACCAGCACCCAGCGCACGCAAGGCGACTGGCGGCGACGACGACTGGGAAACGTTCTGAACTTGTGAGCGGCGGCTGCCGACCCTTGCGGGCTTCGGGAGTCTCGGATGCTGTTGCTGGCCGGGATCGCCGCAGGCGGCATGGCGTTGATCCGCGGAAGCCAGAAGGCGCTGGTCGAAGCCAATGCATGGCTGCCGCATTGCCGGCGCCGACGGGGCCTCGCCGAGGCCCTAACGGGAGCGCGACGAGTTCGGCGAACTGCTGCGCCCGCTCGGCCGGATCGGAGATCGTCCGCTCGGTGCAGCACGTCAACGACATGATGGGCGAGATCTCTGCGGCCACCTCCGAGCAGAGCGCTGGTATCGGCCCGGCGAACGAATCCGCGGCCCAGCGGGATCAGATGACGCACCCGAACGCCGCACGGGTGGAGGAAAGTGCCGCCGCAGCCCAGAGCCTGCGCGGGCAGGCAGAGCAGCTGGCGCGAACGGTGCCGGTCTTCACGCTGCGCTCCATGCCCGGCAAGGCCGGGGCGGCGTTGCCACCGCCGTCTTCCCGGGATGCGTGTCGCCGGCTGACGGGCTGATCAGGCTCTTGCAGCCACGGCTTCGGCGGCGAAGCGCTGCGATGGCTGCGCAATCTGGTCGCGGCACGCCACGAGCGGCAGATCGCGCTGGCCGGGCACGGTGCGGGCCACCAGCGCGTAGAGGCTGCTCACGGCGCCGGAGACCGCATCGGGCGTGGCTGCGCCGCGCAGCAGATGGCCCAGCAGCACAGCGGAGAAAACATCGCCCATGCCGTTGGGCAGGGGCTGCAGGTCGATGAACGGGGTCTGAACCAGCCAGGCGGCATCTGCCGTCACGGCCAGGGTGCCGAGCCGGTCGTCGGGCAGATCGGGCGTGCGCAGGCTGGTCACCACGACCAGCGCCGGCCCGGTGCCGGGCGTGGGGCCCAGCAGGGTCCTCGCTGCAGCGATGGCCTCATCGACCGATGCGAGCGGCTTACCGCCGTGCAGCAGCTCGAATTCGTATTGGTTGGGCGTGATGATGCTGGCTTGCGCCAGCGCGCGGCGGCGCAGGAATTCGGGGATGTCGGGCCGCACGAAGACGCCCCGGCCCACGTCGCCCATCACCGGATCGCACAGGTAGTGCAGGCCGGGGCGGGCGGCGCGGATCTCCTGCACGGCCGCGAGGATGGCTTCGCCCACGCCGGCATCGCCCAGGTAGCCCGAGAGCACGGCCTGGCAGCGCGCCAGCACGCCGCGCGCACGCAGTCCGTCCAACACGTCGCCGATGTGCGCGGGGGTGAACACCTGGCCCTTGAACTCACCGTAGCCCGTGTGATTGGAGAACTGCACCGTGTGCACCGCCACCGGCTGCAGACCCAGCAGCTGCAGCGGCAGCACCGCCGCGTCGTTGCCCACGTGCCCGTAGGCGACGTGCGACTGGATGGACAGCACCAGGGGCGGCTCGGCAGCGTGCAGGGTCATGGCGGAGGCGATGGACTCGGTCGGTTATCAGGTGGTCAGGAGAGTTCGGCGATCAGCTCGATCTCGACGCAGGCACCCATGGGGATCTGCGCTACGCCGAAGGCGCTGCGGGCATGCACGCCCTTGTCGCCGAACACCTGGCCGAACAATTCGCTGGCGCCGTTGGTGACCAGATGCTGCTCGGTGAAGTCGCCGGTCGAGTTGACCAGGCTCATCACCTTGACGATGCGGGCGATGCGGTTGAGGTCGCCGCCGGTGGCCGCGTGCAGCGTGCCCAGCAAGTCGATGGCGACGGCGCGGGCGGCGGCCTTGCCTTCTTCGGTGCTGATGTCGCGGCCGAACTGCGCGGCCCAGGGCTTGCCGTCCTTGCGGGCGATGTGGCCGCTCAGGAACACCAGGTTGCCGGTCTGCACATAGGGCACGTAGGCCGCGGCGGGCACGGACACCGGGGGCAGTTCGATCTGCAGTTCCTTGAGCTTTTCATAGATGTTCATGGCGATCCTTGCAATAGGTGGGTGGGTACAAAAAAAAACGACGGCACGCAGCGCGTACAGAGTGCGTACGCTGCAGGCAGAAACCGAAGTGTTACACAGGCTGAGCCATGGTCCGCAGCCGCTAGGATGCTCGCATGCGGCCTCCCATGCTCTCTCTGTCTGCCCGCGCAGCACCGCTCCAGCAGCAGCGGCAGGGGTGGCGATTGCCGGCCGTCCTGTGCGGCGGCGTGGCCGGCACGGCGGCACAGCTGCAGCAGCCTGCGCTGTGGCCGGGCTGGGCTTATGGTGCCTTGATCGCGCTGGTTGCAGTGATGCTGGGCTGCGCTGCGGCCGGCCAGGCGATGCGGGGTCGCCAGGTCGGCTGCTCTACCCTGCGGGATCTGCCTGGGCTCCTGGGCTGGTTGATCGGATTTTGCGTGGGTGCGGCCTTGCTCTTTGGTCTCTGCGGCCTGCGCGCCACGGCTTTTATGGCGCAGGCCCTGGACCCCGCTCTGGAAGGGCGCGATCTGCGTGTGGTCGCGATGGTCGGGGCCATGCCGCAGCTGCGTGACAACGCAGTGCGCATGCGGCTGGAGGTCGAATCGGCGCAGCTGGAAGGCCAGCCCGTACGCCTGCCGCCGCTGATCGAGGTGTCGTGGTATTCGGGGGCCTTCTTCCTGCGCGACGGCGGCCCTGAGCCGGGCGCGGCGGCCATTGCCGAGCTGCAAAAGCCCCCGCCCGAGGTGCACCCTGGAGAGCGCTGGGAGCTGACTCTGCGGCTGAAGGCGCCGCACGGCGGACGCAATCCACACGGCTTCGACTATGAGCTCTACCTATGGGAGCAGGGCGTGCAGGCCACGGGCTACGTGCGTGCCAGCCCGCGCGATGCGCCGCCGCGCCTGCTGGCCGCGACCTGGGCCCACCCGATCGAACGGGCCCGCCAGCACGTGCGCGACGCCATCCTGGAGCGGCTGGGCGGGCGCAGCGGTGCACCGGGCGATGGGGTCACCGCTGCCGCCGACATCGCCCGCCAGCGCGCTGCCGGCGTGGTGGCCGCGCTGGTGACAGGGGACCAGCGCGCCATCGACCGTGCCGACTGGGACGTGTTTCGCGCCACCGGCGTGGCGCACCTGATGAGCATCTCGGGGCTCCACATCACCTTGTTCGCGTGGCTGGCCGCGCATGCGGTGGGCGCGGCCTGGCGCCGGTCGCGGCGGCTCTGCCTTGCCTTGCCCGCTCCACGGGCGGCATTGGTCTGCGGCGTGTGGCTGGCGGCGGGCTATGCACTCTTCAGCGGCTGGGGTGTGCCGGCGCAGCGCACCATCTGCATGCTGGCTGTGGTGGCGCTGCTGCAGCTTTCGGGCCGGCGCTGGCCATGGCCGCAGGTGTGGCTGCTGGCCTGCGCGGCGGTGCTGCTGGCCGACCCCTGGGCGCTGCTGCAGGCGGGCTTCTGGCTGAGCTTCATCGCGGTCGCCGTGCTCTTTGCTAGCAATCCGATAGCGCAAGGCGCGGGTGGAAAGGGCGCTGCAGGGCGGTTTTGCTCGATGCTGCGGGAGCAATGGGTGGTCACGCTCGCCCTCACGCCGCTCAGTCTGCTGCTGTTCGGACAGGTGTCGCTGGTCGGGCTGCTGGCCAATCTGGTGGCCATTCCGTGGACTACGCTGGTCGTCACGCCGTTGGCCCTGGGCGGCGTGCTGTGGCCGCCGCTCTGGGATGCCGCGGCGTGGAGCGTGCAGCCCCTGTCGGCTGCGCTGCAGTGGCTGGCGGGCTGGCCCTGGGCCCAGCTGTCGCTGGCGGTGGCTCCGCTCTGGGCGGGCATTGCGGCTGTGGCCGGGGGCACGCTGCTGGCCCTGCGCCTGCCCGTGCCGGCGCGCCTCTTGGGCCTGCCGCTTTTGCTGCCAGCGCTCTGGTGGCATCCGCCGCGCCCGGCGCCAGGCCAGTTCGAGCTGCTGGCCGCCGACGTGGGCCAGGGCCAGGCGGTGGTGGTGCGCACCGCGCGCCATGCGCTGCTCTACGACGCCGGTCCGCGCTACCATCAGGACAGCGATGCCGGCGACCGCGTGCTGGTGCCCTTGCTGCGTGCCACCGGCGAGCGGCTGGACCGCGTGGTGCTGAGCCACCGCGATGTGGATCACACGGGCGGCGCGGCGGCCGTGCTGGCCCAGCAGCCCGCAGCGGACGTGCTCGGCTCCATCGAGCCGGGCCATCCGCTGCAGCAGCTGCGGCCCGTCGCGCCCTGCCGGGCGGGCGATGGATGGGAATGGGATGGCGTGCGTTTTTCCGTGCTGCATCCTCCCCCCGGCGCCGACCTGGCTGCGGGCAAGCCCAATAGCCACAGCTGCGCCTTGCGCATCGAGGCCACGGCGGGCACTGCGGCCTTGTTGGTGGGCGACATCGAACGCGCGCAGGAAACCGCACTCATCGCGCGCGGCGCGCCGCTGCATGCCGACCTGCTGCTGGTGCCGCATCACGGCAGCCGCACGTCGTCCAGCACGGCCTTTCTGGAGGCCGTGGCGCCCCGCACTGCGCTGGTGCAGGCCGGTTACCGCAATCGATTCGGCCACCCTGCGCCCGACGTGGCACGGCGCTACCTCGAGCGTGGCATCGACTTCGTGCGATCAGACCGCTGCGGGGCCATCGGCTGGACGTCCGAAGCACCGGAGCGCGTGCGCTGCGAGCGCGCAGCGCAGCGGCGCTATTGGCAGCATGCGGCGATCGCGGCCGACGAGGTCCCCTGACTCACCAGCGATCTCGAAGCGTGCGTTGATCGCGCGGCCGTCGGTCGGCCTGCTCTCCTACAGCGTGCTGTATCAAATCTGGCGCCGATGTTCCCAAGTGTCGGCCCGCAACTTGCTATGCTGAGTCCAGGAGGCACCGCTTTTATGCAGAAGTTCGACGAGATGTATGCGTCGCTGCCGTTTCAGGGCAGCGACGTTCGAGACCATTACAAGCGCTACGGGCAGTGGTTGGGTAAGCAGTCAGAAGAAGCGATGCAAGCGCGCCGCGCGGAGGCGGAGATGATCTTCCGCCGTGTCGGCATCACTTTCGCGGTGTATGGCGCCAAGGACGAGGACGGCGCGGGTACCGAGCGGTTGATCCCGTTCGATCTGATCCCGCGCATCATCCCCTCGCACGAGTGGTCCCGCATGCAGCAGGGCCTGGTGCAGCGCGTGACCGCACTCAACCGTTTCATCCACGACGTCTATCACGGCCAGGACATCATCCGCGCCGGCATCGTGCCCTCCGACCTGATCCTGCGCAACGCACAGTTCCGGCCCGAGATGGTGGACGTCGATGTACCTCGCGATCTCTACGCACACATCGCCGGCATTGACATCGTGCGGGCGCCCGACGCCAGCGGCGAGGGCGTGTATTACGTGCTCGAAGACAACCTGCGGGTGCCCTCGGGCGTGTCGTACATGCTCGAGAACCGCAAGATGATGATGCGGCTCTTCCCCGAGCTCTTTTCGCTGCACAAGGTCGCCCCCGTCGCGCATTACCCCGACCTGCTGCTCGACACGCTGCGCGCCAGCGCCCCGGCCGGCGCCGCCAACCCGACGGTGGCGGTGCTCACGCCCGGCATGTACAACAGCGCCTACTTCGAGCACGCGTTCCTGGCCCAGCAGATGGGCGTGGAACTGGTCGAAGGCCAGGACCTGGTGGTCAAGGACAACTTCGTCTACATGCGCACCACGCGCGGCCTGCAGCGGGTGGACGTGATCTACCGCCGCGTGGACGACGACTTCCTCGACCCGCAAGTGTTCCGCCCTACCTCCACGCTGGGCTGTGCGGGCCTGATGAGCGCCTACCGCGCGGGCAACGTCGCCATCTGCAACGCGGTGGGTACGGGCATCGCCGACGACAAGTCGGTCTATCCGTATGTGCCCGAGATGATCCGCTTCTACCTGGGCGAAGAACCCATCCTGGCCAACGTGCCCACCTGGATGTGCCGCAAGGCCGACGACCTGAAATACGTGCTGGATCACTTGCACGAACTGGTGGTGAAGGAAGTCCACGGCGCAGGCGGCTACGGCATGTTGATCGGCCCGGCCGCAACCAAGGCCGAAATCGAGGAGTTCCGCGCCGCGCTGCTCGCCAATCCGTCGGGCTACATCGCGCAGCCCACGCTGTCGCTCTCCAGCTGTCCCACCTACGTCGAATCCGGCATCGCGCCGCGCCACATCGACCTGCGCCCCTTCGTGCTCTCCGGCCAGAAGGTGCAAATGGCCGCTGGTGGCCTCACGCGCGTGGCGCTGAAGGAAGGCTCACTCGTCGTCAACTCGTCGCAGGGTGGTGGTACCAAGGACACCTGGGTGCTGGGCGAAGACAACGCCGCTCCACCCGTGCCCTGGCCCGCACCTACGCAAACCCTGGGCGGCATGACCCAGACCCTGGGCAGCGTGGTGCCCCCCCTGGGAGGACTCTGAGATGCTGAGCCGTACCGCCGATCATCTGTTCTGGATGTCCCGCTACACCGAGCGGGCAGAGAACACCGCCCGGATGCTGAACGTCAACTACGAGACGTCGCTCCTGCCCCAGTCCGCCGCCGTGTCGGAAGAGGGCTGGCAGGGCCTTCTTTCCATCAGCGAATTGATGCCGGCCTACCTCGCCAAGCACGGCGAGGTCACGCCGGCCGGGGTGCTGAATTTCATGGTGCATGACGGCACCAATCCTTCGTCCATCGTGTCGTGCCTGCGTGCGGCGCGCGAGAACGCCCGTGCGGTGCGCGGCGCGCTCACCACCGAGGTGTGGGAGACGCAGAACCAGACCTGGCTGGAGCTGAGCCGCCAGCTGGGCGGCGGCGTGTTCGAGCGCGACCCGGGCCAGTTCTTCGAATGGGTGAAGTACCGCTCGCACCTGTCGCGCGGCGTGGTGTTGGGCACCATGCTGCAGGACGAGGCCTTCCATTTCCTGCGGCTGGGCACGTTCCTGGAACGGGCCGACAATACCGCACGCCTGCTGGACGTGAAGTTCCATGCGGTGCAGAGCGACTTCCACGGCTCGGTTCAAAACCCGCGCCGGGCCACGCCGGAGTTCGACTTCTACCACTGGAGCGCGATCCTGCGCAGCGTCTCGGCCTTCGAGGTCTATCGCAAGGCCTATCGCGACGTCATCACGCCCGAGCGCGTGGCCGACCTGCTGATCCTGCGCCGCGACATGCCGCGTTCGCTGCACGCCAGCGTGAACGAAGTGGCGGACAACCTCGCCGTGCTTTCCAACGAGCACTCGGGCGAGACCCAGCGCAAGGCCGGCCGCCTGTTGGCCGATCTGCGCTACGGCCGCATCGACGAGATCCTGGCCACGGGGCTGCATGCATACCTCACGCAGTTCCTGGACCGGGTCAACGAACTGGGAGCCGGTATCAGCCGAGATTTCCTGGTGCCGGTGCCGCACTGACGAAGGCGGGGGCCTGGCTGCGTCGCCCCCAGCCGCTCTCGACCGCATCCATGCACCGGGCGCCGGGCGCGCAGCTCAAAAAGCTGGCGGCAGGCGCTTGTCTTATTGGGGGCTGGGAGTAAAAAGTGGCTGAGGTGCTTGAGAATCAAGCGCAGGCAGCTACTTTTTCGATAGCGATAGCGATAGGGGTGCTGCTGATGCAGTCATCAGCGCCATGGGCCGGAGGCGCGATCTGCCTGCCCGGCCCGTCGCTGAGGCGCCCGGCTTTCAGCGCTGGCCTCTGCGTTTTTGCTCGCGCAGCATGAACAGGTACAGGCTTTCCACCTTTTCCCGCGCCCAGGGCGTCTTGCGCAGGAACTTGAGGCTCGACGATACGCTCGGGTCGCTCTCGAAACACCGGATCGGTACTTCTCTCGCCAGGCCGCTCCAGCCATAGTGCTGCTGCAGCGCCACCACGATGGCCTCCAGCGTCATGCCGTGGAGCGGGTTACGGGGCTGTGCGGGCGGCTGGGCGGGTGCGGGCGCCGGCGGTGGGGCGGTGGAGTCGTCGTCGTGCATGGGCCGCGAGCATACGCGCTCCTGCGGGCCTGCCGGCGGGCGCGTGCCCTCCGCCCCGGCTCATGTGCGCGTGACGTTTTCTTGCCCGCGCCGGCTTTGTGCCGCGCCGCAGACCCTGGCACGAAGAGTGGCGGGCGCGTCGTTCACTGCCGCTGCAGATGCGGCTCACTGGCGAACAGCTCGGCCGCCCAGTCCACGAAGGCGCGTACCTTGGCGCTGAGGTGTCGGTTGGGCGGGTACACCACGTAGACGGGCAGCAGGGGGTGAGACCAGTCGTCCAGCACATGGATCAGCTGGCCCTCGTCGACATAGCGCTGCGCCTGGAAGGTGGTGATCTGGCCCACGCCGCGGCCGGCCACGAGCGAGGAGACGTAGGCATTGCTCTCGTTCACCGCCAGCTGCGACGGGCCTGAAATCTCCAGCACTTCGCCGTCCTTGTGAAATTCGAGCGGGTAGCGGCGCGTGGTGACGGGCGAGAAATAGATCACGCTGCGATGCCCGTTCTCCAGGTCCAGCGGATGCTTGGGGGTGCCGTGCTGCGCGAGGTAATCGGGCGAGGCGACGGTGATGAACTCGAGGTTGCCGATGCGCCGCGCCACCAGGGACTGGTCGGCCAGTTCGCCGCCGCGGATCACGCAGTCCACGTTGTCGCCGATCAGGTCCACAGTGCGGTCGCTCACGCCCAGGTCGATCTGGATGTCGGGGTAGCGGTCCTGGAACGCCGCCAGGCGCGGAATGATGAGAAGCCGGGCCACCGCCGTGCCGACATCCACGCGCAGGCGACCTCGCGGGTTGGCGCGGGCCTGGCTCATGCTGGCCTCGATGTCGTCGAAATCGGCCAGCAGCCGCACCGTGCGGTCGTAGTACGCCGCGCCATCAGGCGTCACGGTGACGCGCCGCGTCGTGCGGTTGAGCAGCTTCACGCGCAGCCGCTCCTCCAGCGCCTGCACGTGCTTGGTCACGCTGGCCTTGGGCAGCTGCAACGAATCGGCGGCGCGCGTGAACGTGCCGGCTTCCACTACCCGCACGAATATTCGCATGGCCTGTATCTGGTCCATGGATTTCCCTTTGTTCCCTTCCCCGTCTCTTGCAGAGACGGAAAGAATTCTCACACGCAGCACATGGCTGGATTGTTCGAAGTTTGGAAACAGTACTGTGGCGTTTGCCTGGTTTATCGTGGGGTGACCCGTCGCTACATTTCACATCACCCGGCCCTTGTCCGGCACCACCACCATGATCCGCTCCACCACGCCAACGCCGTCCGTCTGCACCGACTCCACCATTGAGGTGGCGAACGGCCAGTCGGTGGACGTGCGCCTGTATGGGCGCAAGCGGGCAGGCCACGTGCTGCCGTTGGTGGTGCACTTTCACGGCGGCGCGTTCGTGTCCGGAGACCTCGACAACGGCGGCACGGTGGCCGGCCTGCTCGAAGCCGCCGGTGCGCTGGTGGTGTCTGTTGCCTATCCGCTCACGCCCTTCCCGCAGCCCCTGGAGACCGGCTACGCCGTGCTCAAGTGGGCCTTCAAGCACCGCACCAGGCTTGCAGGGCAGGGCGCGCGGGTGTACCTGGCGGGCGAGGAGGCCGGCGGCAACCTGGCCGCGGGCGTGGGGCTGATGTCGCGTGACCAGGCACATCCCCCGCTGGCGGGGCAAATCCTGCTGTCGCCCATGCTGGATCCGTGCGTCGGCACCCCCTCGGTTCGCGCCGTCACCGGCAAGGCCACCGAGTGCAAATGGTCCGCTGGGTGGATGAAGTTCCTGGGGTGCGCGCGGGATGCGGAGCATCCCTACGCCGTGCCCGCGGCGGCCCAACGGCTGGCCGGTCTGCCCCCCACGCTGGTGCTGGTGGGCAGCGACGACCCGATGCACGATGAGGCGCTCGCCTATGCCGCCCGCCTGGAGGCCGCCGGCCAGCCCGTAACGCGCCATGTCTTCAACAAGGCAGCGCAGTGGCCCGACGCCCTCCTGCAACCGGGCGCACGCAATTGCCCTTGCGCCGCTGAGGTGCAGGAGCAATTCCGCCAATTCTTCGAGGCCACGCGATGTCCCGCTCCGCAGTGACCTCTTAAACCCGCTTTCCCCGTACCGGCCGTGCCTGGTGCTTGACCTCGACTGCGGTTGAGGTCTGAGCCTTCGCACGCCTGTCGATCGCAAGGCTTTCCCTTTCATGCCTTTTTTCCGGCCGTCCCGTGCTGGAGGGAGAAGGCTTGCCCCGAATTTTTGTTGTACCGATCTGAGATTCAAAACACGGAGGAATCATCATGAAGAAGCCATCCACTCTTTTCTCGCCCGCCCGCCGCTGGTGGACCGCTGCCGGCGCTGCTGCGGCCGTGGCTGCCGCCGGCGGTGCGATGTTCGGACTGAGCGCGTCGCGCGCCGAGTCCCCGGCCGCTGTGCCGGCGGCCATGCCGGTGTCGGTCGCCACCGTGGTGCAGCAGGACGTGTCGCTGTGGGATGAGTTCTCAGGCCGGCTCGAAGCTATCCAGCGTGTGGAGGTTCGCCCCCGCGTGGCCGGCGCCCTGCAGGCCGTGCATTTCCGCGAAGGCGCTTTGGTCAAGCAGGGCGACCTGCTGTTCACTGTGGACCCCGCTCCCTTCGCCGCTGAAGTGGACCGTGCCGAAGCGCAGGTCGTGGCTGCTCAGGCGCGCGTGGCGTACACCCGCAGCGACATGGAGCGCTCCACGCGCCTGTGGGAGGAGCGTGCCATCGCACAGCGCGAGCATGAAGAGCGCGTGAACGCGCAGCGCGAGGCTGACGCCAACCTGCGCGCAGCGCAGGCCGCCCTGAAGACCGCGCGCCTGAACCTGGGCTACACCCAGGTGCGCGCCCCCGTGTCGGGCCGCGTCGGCCGCATCGAGGTCACGCAGGGCAACCTGGTGGCCGCAGGGGCTGGCGCGCCGGTGCTGACCACGCTGGTGTCGGTGAGCCCGATCTACGCGAGCTTCGACACCGACGAGCAGATCGTGGCCAAGGCCCTGGAAGGCCTGCGCAGCGGCAAGAACGCCCGCTCGCAGATCGAGAACATTCCCGTGCAGATGGGGACGGGCACGGCCGGCAGCACGCCCTACACCGGCCACCTGCAGCTCATTGACAACCAGGTTGACGCCCGCAGCGGCACAGTGCGCGTGCGTGCCGTGTTCGACAACGCCGAAGGCGCGCTGATGCCTGGCCAGTTCGCCCGCATCCGCATGGGGCAGGTCAAGAGCACGCAGGCCGTGCTGATCAACGAACGCGCCGTGGGCACCGACCAGAACAAGAAGTTCGTGATGGTGGTGGGCGAGGGCAACAAGGCCGAGTGGCGAGAGGTGCAGCTGGGTGCGCCGGTCGACGGCCTGCGTGTCGTCACCTCGGGCCTGAAGGCCGGAGAGCGCATCGTCGTGAACGGACTGCAGCGCGTGCGCCCCGGCGCCGTGATCGCGCCGCAGGAGGTACCGATGGCCGCCAAGTCCGAGTTGGCGGGCGACCGCAAGCAGGCACGCACGGCGGCCCATCAGCCTGCAGCCTGAATGCACGTCTAGACCCAAGACAAGAACATCATGAATCTCTCCCGATTTTTCATCGACCGTCCCATCTTCGCCGGGGTGCTGTCGGTGCTCATCTTTCTGTCAGGGCTGATCGCCCTGCGCGCGCTGCCGATCTCGGAGTACCCCGAGGTCGCGCCACCCTCCGTGGTGGTGCGCGCCACCTATCCCGGCGCCAATCCCAAGGTGATCGCCGAAACCGTGGCCACGCCGCTGGAGGAGTCCATCAATGGCGTCGAAGGCATGCTCTACATGGGCAGCCAGGCCACCACCGACGGGGTCATGACGCTGACCGTGACGTTCGCGCTGGGCACTGATCCCGACAAGGCGCAGCAGCTGGTGCAGAACCGCGTCTCGCAAGCCGAGCCGCGCCTTCCCGAGGAAGTGCGCCGGCTGGGCATCACCACCGTCAAGAGCGCGCCCGACCTGACCATGGTCGTGCACATGGTCTCCCCCAACGGGCGCTATGACATCGACTACCTGCGCAACTACGCCGTGCTGAACGTGAAGGACCGGCTGGCCCGCATCCCTGGCGTGGGCCAGGTGCAGATCTTCGGCGGCGGCGACTATTCCATGCGCGCCTGGCTCGATCCGCAGAAGGTCGCGCAGCGCGGCCTGTCGGCCAGCGACGTGGTGGCCGCCATCCGCGGCCAGAACGTGCAGGCCGCAGCGGGCGTGGTGGGGCAGTCGCCCGGCCTCAAGGGCGTGGACATGCAGCTGTCGATCAATGCGCAGGGGCGTTTGGCGACGGTGGAGGAGTTCGGCGACATCATCGTCAAGACCGGTGCCGACGGCGCCGTGACGCGTCTGCGCGACGTGGCCCGGCTGGAGCTGGGCGCGGCCGACTACTCGCTGCGCTCGCTGCTCAACAACGACCCGGCCGTGGGCATGGGTGTGTTCCAGGCGCCGGGCTCCAACGCGCTGGACATTTCGTCCAACGTGCGTTCCACCATGGCCGAGCTGCAGAAGAAGATGCCGGAGGGCGTGGAATTCCGCATCGCCTACGACCCCACGCAGTTCGTGCGCGCCTCCATCAAGTCCGTCATCCAGACGCTGCTGGAGGCCGTGGCGCTGGTGGTGGTCGTCGTGATCCTGTTCCTGCAGACCTGGCGCGCGTCCATCATCCCGCTGCTGGCGGTGCCGGTGTCGGTGGTGGGCACGTTCGCCATGCTGCATCTGCTGGGCTTCTCGATCAACGCGCTGAGCCTTTTCGGCCTGGTGCTGGCCATCGGCATCGTGGTGGACGACGCCATCGTGGTGGTGGAGAACGTGGAGCGCAACATCGAGGCGGGCCTGACGCCGCGCGAGGCCACCTACCGCGCCATGCGCGAAGTGTCAGGGCCCATCATCGCCATTGCGCTGGTGCTGGTGGCGGTGTTCGTGCCGCTGGCGTTCATCAGCGGGCTCACGGGACAGTTCTACCGCCAGTTCGCGGTGACCATCGCCATCTCCACGGTGATCTCGGCCATCAACTCGCTCACGCTGTCGCCGGCCCTGAGCGCACTGCTGCTGAAGGGCCACGATGAACCCAAGGACGCGCTCACGCGCGGCATGGACAAAGTGCTGGGCGGGTTCTTCCGCCGTTTCAACAGCGTGTTCCACCGCGGCTCCGAGGCCTACAGCGGGGGCGTCAGGCGCGTCATCGGCCGCAAGGCGCTGATGCTGGTGATCTACGGCGCACTGGTGTTCGCCACCTGGGGCCTGTTCAAGATCGTTCCGGGTGGCTTCGTGCCGGCGCAGGACAAGCAGTACCTGGTCGGCTTTGCCCAGCTGCCCGACGGCGCCACGCTGGACCGCACGGACGACGTGATCCGCCGCATGGGCGAGATCGTCAAGAAGAACCCCAATGTGGAGGACGCCATCGCCTTCCCGGGGCTGTCGATCAACGGCTTCACCAACAGCTCCAACTCCGGCATCGTGTTCGTCACGCTCAAGCCTTTTGCCGAGCGCACCCGCGCCGACCAGAGTGGCGGCGCCGTCGCGGGCCAGCTGAACCAGGCCTTCGGCAGCATCGAGGAGGCGTTCATCGCCATGTTCCCGCCGCCGCCGGTGGCGGGGCTGGGCACGACGGGCGGCTTCAAGCTGCAGATCGAGGACCGCGCCTCGCTGGGCTACGAAGCGATGGATGCGGCCGTCAAAGCCTTCATGGCCAAGGCCTACCAGACGCCCGAGCTGGCCGGCCTCTTCACCAGCTGGCAGGTCAACGTGCCGCAGCTGTACGCCAACATCGACCGCACCAAGGCGCGGCAGCTGGGCGTGCCGGTCACGGACATCTTCGAGACCCTGCAGATCTACCTGGGCAGCCTGTACGCCAACGACTTCAACCAGTTCGGCCGCACGTACAGCGTGCGCGTTCAGGCCGATGCGGCCTACCGCGCGCGGGCCGAAGACGTGGGCCTGCTCAAGGTGCGCTCCGCCACGGGCGAGATGGTGCCCTTGTCGGCGTTGATGAAGATCGAGCCCAGCTTCGGGCCCGAGCGTGCCATGCGCTACAACGGCTTCCTGGCAGCCGATGTGAACGGTGGGCCCGCGCCGGGCTACTCGTCAGGGCAGGCGCAGGCCGCCATCGAGCGCATCGCCGCTGAGACGCTGCCGCAGGGCATCAGCTTCGAGTGGACCGAGCTCACTTACCAGGAGATCCTGGCCGGCAACTCCGCCGTGCTGGTGTTCCCCATCGCCATCCTGCTGGTGTTCCTGGTGCTGGCCGCGCAGTACGAAAGCCTGACGCTGCCGATCGCCATCATCCTGATCGTGCCGATGGGATTGCTGGCGGCCATGACGGGCGTGTGGCTCTCGGGCGGCGATAACAACGTGTTCACGCAGATCGGACTGATCGTGCTGGTGGGGCTGTCGGCCAAGAACGCCATCCTGATCGTGGAGTTCGCGCGGGAGCTGGAATTTTCGGGACGCACGCCGGTGCAGGCCGCGATCGAGGCCAGCCGCCTGCGGCTGCGCCCCATTCTGATGACGTCGCTGGCCTTCGTGATGGGCGTGCTGCCGCTGGTGCTGTCCACCGGTGCCGGCGCCGAGATGCGCAGCGCCATGGGCGTGGCGGTGTTCGCCGGAATGATCGGCGTGACGGCTTTCGGTCTGTTCCTGACTCCGGTGTTCTACGTGGTGCTGCGCCGCATGGCCGGCAATCGGCCGCTGCAGCAGCACGGCAGCCACGTGGCGCCGTTGACCGATGCCGACGTGGGCGCAGCAGGTCATGGCGCCTCGGCCTACCCGGTGATCGCCGCGCCGCGTGGCCTGCACGAATGAGACGGAGTTTTTCCATGACGACACTGTTTTCCCTTTCTTCCTTTTCGCGGCTGGTTCCGCTGGCCGCGGCCCTGGTGCTGGCGGGTTGCATGAGCCCGCCGGTGGTGCCGGAACATGCCGGCGTGGCCGTGCCCGCCGCCTTCAGCGAAGCCGATGGCGCAGCATCCTGGACCACCGCGCCTCCGGCCGAGGCACAGCCGCGCGGCGCGTGGTGGCTGGGCTTTCGCGATCCCGTGATGGACGACCTGGTGCAGCGTGCCGGCAGCGGCAACACCACCGTGCAGGAGGCGGCCGCGCGCCTGGCGGAGGCCCGTGCGCTGCTGCGCTCGGCCGACGCCAACCGCACTCCGCAGGTGGGCCTGTCCACCGGCGTGGCGCGCCAGGCCGGGGCCAACACGGCCACGGGCGGCCCCTTGCCTGCCACTCTCGCCACCGTTGGTTTGAGTGTGTCGTACGAGCTGGACTTGTTCGGCCGCCTGTCGCAGGCCAGCGATGCGGCGCGGCTCGACGCACAGTCGCGCGATGCGCTGCTGCAAAGCACCCGGCTGATGGCCCAGGCCGACGCGGCGCAGGCCTACCTGCAGCTGCGCTCCGTGCAGGCCGAGAGCAGCCTGGTCCGGGAGAGCCTGGCGGCCTACCGCGAGACGCTGCGTCTGACGCAGCGCCGCTACCAGGCCGGCGATGTGGCCGAGCTGGACGTGGCCCGCGTGCAGACCGAAGTGGCGGCGACCGAGTCGGATGCGCTGGCCCTGGAGCGCCAGCAGGCCGTGCTGACGCATGCCCTGGCGCTGCTGGTGGGCGAGGTGGCCACAGGCTTCACCGTGCCCGCTGCGGCGGGCGATGCCGCTTTGCCGGTCATCCCGGCCGGCGTGCCGGGTACGGTGCTGGCCCGCCGGCCGGACGTGTCGGCGGCACAGGCTGCGGTACTCGCGGCGCAGGCCCGCGTGGGCGTGGCGCAGGCGGCGTGGTTCCCCGCGGTCACGCTCACGGGCAATGGTGGTTATGCGTCGCCGGAACTCGGCGATCTGTTCAAGTGGTCGGCACGCTCCTGGGGCATTGGCGCGCTGCTGTCCCTGCCGCTCTTCGATGGGGGCCAGCGCCAGGCGCAGGAGGACGGGGCGCGGGCACGGCTGGAAGGGGCGCTGGCGGCGCACCGCGGCCAGGTGCTCACGGCCTTCCGCGAGGTGGAGGATCAGCTGAGTGCGCTGCGCCTGCTCGCGGGCCAGGCAGAGGCGCAAGGCCGCGCCGTGCAGTCGGCCGCGCGTGCCACCCAACTGTCGGAATCCCGCTACCGCAACGGTATGGTGAGCCAGCTGGAACTGCTGGACGCCCGGCGCAGCGAATTGCGCAACCGGCGCCAGGCGCTGCAGGTGCGCACGGCGCAGTACACCGCCACCGTCGGCCTGATCCGGGCACTGGGAGGCGGGTGGGGCGATGGCCCTGCGCCAGCGGCCCAGATCGCGCAGGCCTTGCGACCCAAGCCCTGACTCCGTCGGGGCGAGACCTTGCAGCGGCGCATTCGGGGTGCCGGCTGACACGCGGGTGTCGCCGGCACGCCTGCAGCTGCCGCTCAAGGGGCCTATAGTTGTCGGTTGCCGACGCGCGTGCCGGCGGCAGGCCTTGCCTTGGGGCAGGGTCTTGACGGCACCGCCATTCCCCAGAACCCCTCCAGGAGCTTTCTGCATGACCTATCCCAACACGCAACTCTTCATCGCCGGCACATGGCAGGACGCCGCCGATGGCAAGACCATCGCCGTGCACAACCCTTCCACCGGCAAGGAGATCGGCCGTGTGGCCCACGCCGGCAAGGCCGACCTGGACCGTGCGCTGGAAGCCGCCCAGAAGGGTTTCGAGGCCTGGCGCGATCTGCCTGCGATCGAGCGCGCCAAGGCCATGCGCCGGGCCGCCGCCCTGATGCGCGAGCGCGCCGATTCCATCGCCCGCATCCTGACGCAGGAGCAGGGCAAGCCGCTGGCTGAAGCCAAGATCGAAGCCATGGCTGCTGCCGACATCATCGAGTGGTTCGCCGACGAAGGCCTGCGCATCTATGGCCGCATCGTGCCCTCGCGCGGCAACCTGAACGTGCGCCAGCTGGTGCTGAAGGATCCTGTGGGCCCGGTGGCCGCCTTCACGCCCTGGAACTTCCCCATCAACCAGGTGGTGCGCAAGATGGCCGCCGCGCTGGGCGCGGGCTGTTCCATCCTCGTCAAGGCGCCTGAAGAAACCCCGGCCAGCCCGGCAGAACTGATCCGAGCCTTCGCCGATGCCGGCGTGCCCGCCGGCACGGTGGGCCTGGTGTATGGCGATCCGGCCGAGATCTCCGGCTACCTCATTCCGCACCCGATCATCCGCAAGGTCACCTTCACGGGCTCCACCGCTGTGGGCAAGCAACTGGCAGCGCTCGCGGGCAAGCACATGAAGCGCGTGACCATGGAACTGGGTGGCCATGCCCCGGTGATCGTGGCGGAAGACGCCGACGTCGAACTGGCCGTCAAGGCCGCAGGCGGCGCCAAGTTCCGCAACGCCGGCCAGGTCTGCATCTCGCCTACGCGCTTCCTGGTGCATGAGAGCATCCGCAAGGATTTCGTCGCAGCGCTCACGCGCCATGCGCAGAGCCTGAAGGTGGGCGATGGCCTGGCCGAAGGCACGCAGATGGGCCCGCTGGCCAACCCGCGCCGCGTGAGCGCCATGGCCGATCTGATGCAGGACGCCGTGAAGAACGGAGCGCAGGTCACGGCCGGAGGCGAGCGCATCGGCGGCGAGGGCAACTACTTCCAGCCTACCGTGCTGGATAACGTGCCCCTGTCGGCGCGCATCTTCAACGAAGAGCCCTTCGGCCCCGTGGCTGCCGTGCGCGGCTTCGAGAAGATCGAGGACGCCATCGCCGAAGCCAACCGCCTGCCCTATGGCCTGGCGGGCTACGCCTTTACCAGCTCGCTGAAGTACGCGCACTTGCTGTCGCAGCGCGTGGAAGTGGGCATGCTCTGGATCAACCAGCCTGCCACGCCGTCGGCCGAATTGCCTTTCGGCGGCTTGAGGGATTCCGGCTACGGCTCTGAAGGCGGCCCGGAAGCCATCGAGGCACACCTGAACACCCGGTCGGTGTCGATTACCAACGTGTGATCTGCGCCTGAGCGCCCCTGCCAGGGCATGTGCCCTGGCCCTGGGGCAATCAGCAGCCGGGCCGTTGCGCGCTGCGATCCTTAGCCCGCGATGGCTTGATCTCGGTGCGCTGGCCTGCCCCTCGCCGGCGGCCCATTACCGCATCAGTGCGGATACACGTTGCCCTGCCGGTCGTAGCAGCGGAACACGTTGCACTGCGTCATCTCCGGCCGGGGCTGCGGCGCTGGCCGGGGTGGCACGACCACCACGGCGGGCGGCGCGTAGTACGGCGATGCGTACTGCGGCGCCACATAGGCCGGCCGGTTGGCGCGTGCCCGTTCGGCTTCGGCATAGGCTGCTGGCGTGAGGCACGCCAGATCGGCCTGTCGTTGGGCCGCGTCCAGTCGCGTCGCTTCGTCGTACATGCCTTGGCCGAGGCTGGCCGTGGCTTCCTGCAGCTGCAGGCGTGCGCGCTGGCAGGCTGCGCTCTGTGACGGGTCCGCCCGCGCCTCGTTGCCCCTGCGCACCTGCGCACTGCGCTCACGCGCATCGCGGGCGGCATCCAGCCGCGCCTGTTCGGCGTCGGTGCGCAAGCGTAGCTGGCGTTGCTCCAGTGCCTGCGCCGCCTGTTCCCGTTCCTGGCGCAGCTGCGCCTCGGTCTTGCGCGGCTCCACTTCCGTCACAGCCGCACCACGGCCGCAGGTGCCGTCGGTGTAGGTGACCTTGCCGGTGGCCGCGTCGGTGCAGCGCAGCACCTGGGCGCCCGCACCTGCGGCCAGCAGCCCGGCACTGGCCGCGCAGGCGAGCGCCCGCAGCAGCCGCGATGGGCGGGAGGGAGAACGGGGGGGGGGCGGCGATGGCATGAGACGGCTTAGAGGGAAGCGATGGTGCACGGCGAATGCGCGATGCTGCGAGTGTGCGGCAATCCTGGCGCTCAACGCCAGTCGTTGGCCAAGTGGGCGTTGCCTCGCTGCCATACCGGCCGCGGGGCGGGCGCGGAGCGGGGCAATGGAATGCCGCCCGGGCTGGAATAGACGTAGCGCGGCGGCGGCTCGTTCACCGGATGGGTGGAGTAGGCGGCACTGTCGCCGCCCATCGCGTCGGGGACATGCGGGTATTGGCCATAGTCGTTGTCGTCGTAGGGATGGTCCGGAAGTGCGACACAGCCCATGGTCAGCCCGGTCAGCGCCGTGGTGGCGGTGAGCCGCAGCGCGAGCAGCAGAGGGGGCATGGCCTGTCTCTTTCTTTGGGAGTGGATGTGGCCCGGGAACCTCGCTCGTGGGCACTTTTCACCTGGCTGGGCATCGGTGCGCCGTATCCGCCAGGCGGCGTGTTCTTTCATGACTGACGCGCTACGGCTTGTTTTGGTTGACCGTGCGCTCTGGTCCGCGGCCACCGTGGTGCTGACCTTGCAGGCGGGCTGGCGCGTGATGCGGCCCGTGCCGCACAACTCCTGCCGGCTCAGTCGCTCACGCCCGGCTGCTGCCGCAGGTAGCTCTGCAGCGCGGAGATGGCCTGGCGCACCTTGGCGGGCTGGGTGTCGCGCTGCGGGGTGACGGCCCAGATGCGCAACCCGTCTGCCGGGCCGAAGTGCCATTGCGGCATTAACCGCACCAGCCGGCCGCTGTCCAGCGCGTCCTGCACGTCGATGCTGCCCACCAGGGCCAGGCCCAGGCCGGCTTCGCACATCTGCTGGATCGACAACTGGTTGTTGCTGGCGATGCGCGGCTGCACGCGCAGCGTGTGCGACTCGGCACCGGGCGCGCTGCGCTTCATCTCGATGCCAAGGCCGCCTTCGCGCGCGAAGCCCAACCAGGGCTGGGCCAGCAACTGCCCTGGCGTTTGCGGTGTGCCATGCCGGGCCAGCCAGTGCGGCGCTGCGCAGAGCCACCAGTGGAGCGTGCCCAGGCTGCGCGCGGCCCAGGATGAATCGGGCAGGCCGCCGAAACGCACGGCCAGATCCACCCGCGCCTCGATGAGGTCGATGAGCGCGTCGTCCACCAGCAGATGCAGGCGCAGGTCCGGGTGTGCAGCCAGCAGGGGGCCGAGGGCCGGCGAGATGTGCCGCGCGAAGCCCACGGGTGCCGCCAGCCGCAACTCGCCACTGGGCACGTCGCGCGAGGCCGCTAGTTCGGCACGGGCCTGTTCGGCGGCTGCGCACATGGCTGCGCACTGCGCGTGGTAGCGGGCGCCAGCTTCGGTCAGGGCCAGTTTGCGGGTGGAGCGGTGCAACAGCGTGACGCCGCCCGACTGCTCCAGTAGCCGCACCTGCTGGCTGATGGCCGAGGGACTGAGCCCCAGCGCACGTGCGGCCCCGCTCATGGATCCGTGCCGCACCACGGTGGCGAAGATCGCCATGCGTTTGAGATCATCCATTGTGAAGTTGGCCTTCAAGGAGAAGGCTGAAAAAGCCATCTAGTGCGTTGATTGTGCATTCCATACGATGAGGGCATCGCCTCGATGGCTCTTTTGACGGAAGGACACTCTGATGAAAATCGCTTTGATTGGTACGGGTTTTGTGGGCAGCGCGGTGCTGGAAGAGTTGCTGGCGCGCGGCCATCGCGTCACGGTATTGGCCCGCCATCCCGACAAGCTGGAGCCGCGCGAAGGCCTGAGCGTGGTGACGGCTGATGCGCAGGATGCCGCACGAGTCGCGGCTGCCGTACGCGGCCATGATGCGGTGATCAGCGCCTACAACCCCGGCTGGACGGTGCCGGACCTGCACGATCAGTTCCTGGCCGGCAGCCTCGCCATTCTGGAAGGGGTGCGCGCCTCTGGCGTCACGCGGGTGCTGGTGGTGGGCGGCGCGGGCAGCCTGTTCGTGGCGCCGGGCGTGCAGCTGGTCGATACGCCGGAATTCCCGGCCGAATGGAAGCAGGGCGCCCTCGCAGCCCGCGAACTGTTGACCCGCATGCGGCAGGACCAGCAACTGGAATGGACCTTCCTTTCCCCAGCCATCATGCTGGAGCCGGGCCCTCGTACCGGCCGCTACCGCCGCGGTACCGAATGGCCCCTGATGAACGGCGATCAGCCGGGCCGCATCAGCGTGGCTGACCTGGCCGTGGCGTTGGTGGACGAGCTGGAAGCTCCGCAGCATGTGCGGGCGCGCTTCACGGTGGCGCAAGAGCTGCCCGCCTGAGCCGGAACAGGGCATCCGTGGTGCGTGGCGGCCGGCCCCAGATCGGCTGCCCCGGGGGTGCTATGAAAAAAAGAGCTGCCAGCGCTTGCAATAAAAGCGCTGGCAGCTCTTTTGACGACGAATTGATGGTTTCAGGTCGGCAGCACCCGGCGCATGGTTTCGGCCAGATCTTCGGCAACGAACTTGGCAACGTAAGCGTCTGCGCCGACGCTGCGCACATGGTCTTCATTGGCCGAGCCCGAGAGCGAGGAATGGATGACCACCGGAATGTTCTTGAGCCGGGCATCCTGCTTGATGTTGCGAGTCAGGGTGAAGCCGTCCATCTCGGGCATTTCCAGGTCGGTCAGCACGAGGGAGATGCGGTCGGCCGCGGTCTTGCCCTCGGCTTCGGCGCCCCGCGCGATCGCATTGAGGCGGTCCCACGCCTCCTTGCCGGACTTGGTCATTTCGTAGGGCGCCTGCAGGGCCTGCAGTTCCTGCTCGATGAGCGTGCGGGCGACGAAGGAGTCGTCCGCCGCCAGCACGATGCTGCCGGGCTTGATCTTCAGGCGCGGGCCGACCTTCTCCGGGTCCACATGGTGTTCGTCCGAAGGCGACACCATCTGCAGGATGGCTTCGACGTCCAGCACCTGGGCCAGGCGCGAGCCGTCGGTGTTGCCGTCCAGCCGGGCGATGCTGGTGACCAGCTTGCCGCGCGCGCCGCTGGTTTCGGCGGACAGCACCTGTTTCCAGTCCAGCCGCACGATGTCTTCCACCGATTCGACCGCGAAGGCCTGGGTGGTGCGTGCGTATTCGGTCACCAGCATGATGTTCAGCCCCGTCTGCGGCTTGCAGCCGACGATGGCCGGCAAATCCAGCACCGGGATGATCTGGCCCCGCAGGTTGACCACTCCCAGGGAATGCGGCGTGGCGCCCGCGATCGGCGTGATATTGGGCATCGCCACGATCTCGCGGATCTTGAACACATTGATGCCGAACAGCTCCGACTTGCCGAGTGCGCTGTCGGTGCCCAGCCGGAACAGCAGCAATTCGAACTTGTTCGTGCCTGTGAGGTTGGTGCGCTCGTCGATGTCCTGCTGAACTGCTTTCATTGCTACTCCTTGGCGCGGATGCGCCTGCAGACAAATTCTAAGGGGGGGGCGGGTGTAAGGCCCTGCTGGCGTTTACCCCGACTGCCCGGCCTGTGTGCCGCAGGGGTCAGGCCGCGCCTGCTGCTATTGCGGCCTGTGGGTCCAAGGGGCGCCGGCAAGCATGGAGTCTGCCGGTGGGACGGGTGTCGCGCGCGACCCCAGCGGACGCCTTCAGGTCGTGGCAGCCGTCTGGGGTGGCCTTGTCGCTGATCGGTGCCGTGGTTGATCGCGGGAACCTGGGCTGCGAGGGCGACGTAGTTGTCTTCGGGGTCTTGCCTGGCGTCACGGAGCATACGTCGATGGGCGTGAGCGGCTGGCCTGTCGTGGCGCGTCCCACCAGGGCGCGCCCGCTGCTGCTTGCAGGCCGCTTGAAGTCGAAAAAGGTGGGCTGCGCGTTGCATGCCTGTGGCCCAGCCGTTCAGACCACGTTCGCGCTCCGCAATGCCGCGATGCCAGCCGCATCCAGGCCCAGCTCGGCCAACACTTCGTCCGTGTGCTGGCCCAGAGCCGGCGGCGCATGGCGCAGCACGGGCGGGTGGGCCGAAAGGCGGAGCGGGCTGGCTACGGTGGCGATGGTGTCCACCCCGTCGCCGGCATCGCCCTGCGGCCAGCGGGGCAGGTCCACCCGCAGGCCGCGCGCCTGCACTTGCGGGTCGTCGAAGGCCTGGGCGATGGTGTTGATGGGGCCGCAGGGCACGGCCTTGTCCTGCAGCAGGGCAACCCACTCGGCCGTGCTGCGTGAGCGGGTGAGCGGCTCCATCAACGCGATCAGCTCGGCCCGGTGGCGAACGCGCAGGGTGTTGGTGGCAAAGCGCGCGTCCTCGGCCCACTGCGGCATGCCTGCGGCGGCGCAGAAGCGGGCGAACTGGCCGTCGTTGCCGATGGCCAGCAGCATGTTGCCGTCGGCCGTGGGGAAGTCCTGGTAGGGCACCAAGCTGGGGTGGCTGTTGCCCATGCGGCCGGGCGATGCGCCCGTGGCGAGAAAGCCCGCCGCCTGGTTGGCCAGCACGGCCATGCCCACGTCCAGCAGCGCCATGTCGATGTGCTGGCCCTGGCCGGTGCCGGTGGCGGCGTTGTCGCGGGCATGCAGCGCGGCCAGGATGGCGTTGCTGGCATAGAGCCCGGTGAAGAGGTCGATCACCGCCACGCCCACGCGCAGCGGGCCGCCGCCGGGCGCGTCGTCGGGCCGGCCGGTGATGCTCATGAGCCCGGTCATGGCCTGCACCATCAGGTCGTAGCCTGCGCGCTCGGCATACGGGCCAGTCTGCCCGAAGCCGGTGACCGAGCAGTAGATGAGGCGCGGGTTGAGCGCGCGCAGGCTGTCGTGGTCCAGCCCGTATTGGCGCAGTCCGCCGACCTTGAAGTTTTCCACCACCACGTCGGCCTGCTGCGCCATGCGGCGGATCAGCTGCTGGCCTTCGGGCGTCGCCATGTCTATGGTGACCGAGCGCTTGTTGCGGTTGCAGGCGGCGAAGTAGCTGGCCTGCGGCGTGTCGCGGCCCTCGGCGTCCTGCAGGAAGGGCGGGCCCCAGTGGCGCGTGTCGTCGCCCGCGCCGGGGCGTTCCACCTTCACCACGTCCGCGCCCAGGTCGGCCAGCACCTGGGTGCACCAGGGGCCTGCCAGCACGCGGGAGAGGTCGAGCACCTTGATGCCCGCCAGGGCGCCGGGCGGGGAAGGGTGGGGCGCGGTCATGGGTGTGGAAACCGTGGGTTTGAGTGAAAACGGCTGGCAGCCCAGGTGGATCAATGGTGGATAGCTATTGATTAGATAGCGCCACCCGGATGCGGCGCGAAGGGTGGGTCAGTTCCCGAACGCCGCGATGCCGGTCTGCGCGCGGCCCAGGATGAGCGCATGCACGTCGTGCGTGCCCTCGTAGGTGTTGACCACCTCCAGGTTGACCAGGTGGCGCGCCACGCCGAACTCGTCGCTGATGCCGTTGCCGCCCATCATGTCGCGGGCCAGGCGGGCGATGTCCAGCGCCTTGCCGCAGTTGTTGCGCTTGATGATGGAGGTGCCTTCGACCGATGCGATGCCCTCGTCCTTCATGCGGCCGAAGCGCAGCGCGGCCTGCAGGCCCAGCGCGATCTCGGTCTGCATGTCGGCCAGCTTCTTCTGGATGAGCTGGTTGGCGGCGAGCGGCCGGCCGAACTGCTTGCGGTCCAGCGTGTACTGGCGGGCGGTGTGCCAGCAGAACTCGGCCGCGCCCATCGCGCCCCAGGCGATGCCGTAGCGCGCGCTGTTGAGGCAGGTGAACGGGCCCTTGAGGCCCTGCACTTCGGGGAACGCGTTCTCTTCGGGCACGAACACGTCGTCCATCACGATCTCGCCGGTCACGCTGGCGCGCAGGCCTACCTTGCCGTGGATGGCAGGCGCGCTCAGGCCCTTCATGCCCTTTTCGAGCACGAAGCCGCGGATAGGGCCGAGGGCGCCGCCTTCGGAGACTTCCTTGGCCCAGACCACGAAGACGTCGGCCACCGGGCTGTTGGTGATCCACATCTTGGTGCCCTTGAGCTTGTAGCCACCGGCCGTCTTGTACGCCCGCGTGGCCATGCTGCCGGGGTCGGAGCCGTGATCGGGCTCGGTCAGGCCAAAGCAGCCGATCCATTCGCCGCTGGCCAGCTTGGGCAGGTATTTCTGTTTCTGCGCCTCCGAGCCGAATTCATGGATGGGCACCATCACCAGCGAGCTCTGCACGCTGGCCATAGAGCGGTAGCCCGAATCGACGCGCTCGACCTCGCGCGCGATCAGGCCGTAGGCCACGTAGCTGAGGCCCGGGCCGCCGTACTGTTCGGGAATGGTGGGGCCGAGCAGGCCGACTTCGCCCATCTCGCGGAAGATGCTGGTGTCCATCTTCTCGTGGCGGAAGGCGTCCAGCACGCGCGGGGCCAGCTTGTCCTGGCAATAGGCGGCAGCGGCATCGCGGATGGCGCGCTCGTCGTCGGTGAGCTGCTGCTCGATCAGGAAAGGGTCGTCCCATTGGAAGGCGGCGTGGGCCATGGCGTGTCTCCGGTATCGGTGAGGGCAGGGTGCCCAGGCATGCAGGCAATGCATGGCGTGAGCTGGTGCCGGCATCGTATGGAGGGCAACGCCACTGCGCAAACGACTTGTTTTCATCCAGAAATGCATAAATGGAATGTCTGGGGTAGTCTTGCGCCCATGCACCGACATCTTCCCTCCACCCAGGCGCTGGCCTGCTTCGAAGCGGCCGCCCGGCATGAGAGCTACACCCGCGCGGCGCAGGAGCTGTCGCTGACGCAGAGCGCGGTCTCCCGCCAGATCCTCGCGCTGGAGGAAGGGCTGGGCGTGCAGCTCTTTCGCCGCACGCGCCACGGCGTGGTGCTGACGCCTGCCGGCACGCGCTACGGCCGCCAGGTCGCCCGCTGGCTGCAGGGGCTAGAGCGCGACACGCTGGAGGTGATGGCCCACCAGGGCCGCGGCGGTGCGTTGTCGCTGGCGGCGGTGCCCACCTTCGCCACACGCTGGCTGATTCCGCGCCTGCCGCAGCTGGCGGCGCTGCATCCCGACATCGTGGTCCACATCGAGACGCGCACGCGGCCCTTCCTCTTCGCCGACACCACCTTCGACGCCGCCCTCTACGCCGGCACGCCCGAGCAGATCGCCCAGTGGCCGGGCGTGCAGGCGCAATTGCTCTTGCATGAAGACGTGGTGCCGGTGTGCAGCCCGCGCCTGCTCGAAGCCGCCGCCCGGCGCGGCCCTGGGCGGGCGCACCAGCCCGTGCCGGCGCAGATGCTGGCGCGCCTGCCGCTGCTGCAACAGAGCACGCGGCCGCTGGCATGGCAGCAATGGTTCGCCGCAGCGGGCGTGGAGGCGCCTCGCGCGCTGGACGGGCCGCGCCATGAGCTCTTTTCCATGCTGGCCGTGGCGGCCACGCACGGCCTGGGCGTTGCGCTGATACCGCCTTTGCTGATCGAGGCCGAGATCGCCCGGGGCGAACTGGTGGTGGCTTGCGCGCAGCCGCTGCGCGGAGAGCGTGCGTACTACCTCATCAGCCCGGCCCAGGAGCCGCCGGCCGTGCTGGCCAGCTTCGCTGCTTGGCTGCAGGAATGCGCCGCGACGAGTGCAGACGAGCGGCGCAGCAGGTGACATGAACGTGCCGGCGCGGATGCACTGGGCCGCGGTCCTCCAAGGTCGCATGCCGCGCGTGCGGCGCATTCAGTGTTGATGAAGTGCGCGCCCGGCGGCGCGGAACCGGCGTGCCCTGTGCGGACTCTGTCATTCACGCGCACCAACGACGAGGAGTTTCGACATGGCCGCCATTCCTTCCACTTACCACGCACCCACGTTCGAGCCCACTCTGGACGAGCTTGAAACCCTCAAGCAGCTGGAGATGGGACGCCCCGTCGGCGTGCCTGAAGCGCTCAAGCACCACCTTTCGGGCCGTCTGCTGCATTGGGGCATGGTCACTCAAGCCGCGGGCGGCGACTGGCACATCACCGATGCCGGCCGCCAGATCATCAAACGCCAGAACAACTGATTGAGCCCTGGCGAGTCGCGCCTCCTGAGCTGTGCGGACGGGGCTGGCGGCAAGCGGTTTCGTCCTACGTACCTCCTGTCAACCGCCCCCTACATTCGCTTGCATCAGTGGGGGCTTCGTGAGCGAGGCGCCCGTCGTCCCGGTTTTACCAGTTTCAAGGAGTGTGACGATGCCGCACCGTCCTCAGCCCGTCGCCCATGTGGCTGCCGGCACCGCAGGCTGCAAGCGGTGTGCGGTGGGCCTGGGTTGCGACTGCTCCCGCCGCATGGCGATGGCCTTCCAGGCATTCCGCCTGGTCGCGCTACCGCGCTGAAATGCTCACCAGCGTGGTCGCACCTGCGTTCCGCCGACTCGCCCAGCCCATCCCATTGCGGGAGCGGCGCGATAACGCGGTCGATGGTTGTGGTGGTGAACGGATTCTTGCTGTCCCACATCCCCGTCCTCATGCGGCTGGCAGGCTGTGCCGGCGGTATGGCACGAGATCAGGCAGGCCAATCAGTCCATCACCCTCGCGATGCCACGCTGGGCCCATTGCCACTGCCGGTGCATGTGGTTTGCGGCTTTCGGCCGGCAAGCCGGGTCAGCCCGTAGAGCCTGACGTGCCAGGTCCGGCCCCGGAACCTGCAGACGCGCCGCCGTACATCGTGTGCATGCGGCCCTGACGTAACGTTCGCCGGGGACGGCTGAATGCCCGCAGCTGCCGTCTTTCTGATCGACGCGCCACGCGTCTCAGCGTGGCCGAAGCATCCGTGCCCCGGTATGCCCGTCGATCGCGAGCCTTACTCTGCGTGCTAGCTCGCTCATGCCGTAAGGCTTCTTCAAGACATCGAATTCCGCACCCTCTGTCACGCCCGAGATATTGCCGTCACCGGCATATCCGGTTGTCAGCAGGATGGCTATACGGGGATTGCGCTTGCGCACCTCCCGAGCGAGCATGAACCCGTTCATGCCTCCGGGCATCAGCACATCGGAAAACACCAGATCCGGCACCACGGGGTTGGTGCGCGAGTCCAGCCTCGCCAGAGCCTGGGCTGCATCGGTAGCCACCTCGGTCTGGTAGCCCAGGCTTTCCAGCATCGCGCCTGCGAGGTCAGCGACCTCCTGCCGGTCGTCCACGATGAGCACGAATTCCGATCCACCCCGCTCGGTCGCCTTCTCGCCCGGCTGCGCGTTCTGGGGCGGGTTCATGGCTTTGCCGGTCGCCGGAAAGTAAAGCTGCACGGTCGTGCCCACTCCGACTTCCGAATAGATGTTGACCGTTCCACCGGACTGCTTGGCAAAGCCATAGACCATCGACAGGCCCAGCCCGGTGCCCTGGCCCTCGGGCTTGGTGGTGAAGAAGGGGTTGATCACCTGCTTGATGAGCTCGGGCGGAATGCCCTCGCCGGTGTCGGTGATACAAAGGGCCACGTACGTGCCCGGCTGCAACCCTCCGTGGGCCGACACATCGGCGTCGGTCACTTCCACATTGCGGGTCTGCAAGGTGACCTTGCCTCCCGACGGCATGGCATCGCGCGCGTTGGTGATGATGTTGAGGATCGCGGCCTCCAGCTGCGTGGGATCGACCTGGCAATTGGCAAGATTCGGGTCCAGCTGCAACTCCAGCGGGATCTCCGCTTTGAGGAGGTCTTCGATCAGCGCGCGGAGGCTTTGGGTCTTGACGTTCAGGTTGATGGGCCTGCCTTCGAGGCGCTGCTTGCGGGCAAAGGCCAGCAACTGCTGCGTCAGCGTGGCTGCGCGCTTGACCGCCTCCGATGCGCTGCCGATGCTGGTCAGCACGGCCTCCGCATCCTTGCCGGCCTGAACCCGACGCTTGGCGATCTCGAGGTGGCCGGATATCACCTGCAGCAGGTTGTTGAAGTCGTGCGAGATCCCGCCCGTCAGTTGCCCGAGCGCCTCCATCTTCTGTGCCTGCGCCAGGGCCTGCTCTGCGTCCCGCCGGCGGCTCACGTCCAACTGCGAGGCGAAAAAATAGACCAGCTGGCGGTCCTTGTTGTAGACGGGCGATACGAAGAGGGCGTTCCAGAACGAGGAGCCGTCCTTGCGATAGTTCAGGATCTCGGTGGTGATCTCCATCCGATTGGCGATGGCCTCCGAAAGAGCGGCCACCGTGGCGCGGTCGGTGTCCGGCCCTTGGAGAAAACGGCAGTTGCTGCCCAGGATCTCTTCGCGCGTGTAACCCGTCATCGAAAGGAAGGCCCGGTTGACGAACACGATGGGGTTATCCGGCTGCCGCGGGTCGGTCACCAGCATGGGCATGCGGGTCGTCTCGATGGCGGTGAAGAAGATGTCGTGTTCGTGGTTTTCGAGCGTGCGCACATCGGAGCTCGCGATCGACACTTGAGGCGCACGGGAGCCCTGAATGGGTGGCTTTTCTTCATGCGAAGTCATGCCTTATTAGAGCAGCAGTTCCCCCGAGTTTTGCGTAAGCGGGGACGTCGCTTTCCATGTCGGCCGCCGTCGCTTTGAAGTGGCTGCACGGCGCTGCCGCTTGGTGCGCAGGCTCGCATCGAACAGCCGGAGCGGCGGGCACGAGGCCGAGTCGCGGGCCGGTCCAGCGGATTGCCAGGCCGCTCGGTGCCGGGACGCAGTTCGTGGCTCCGTCTGCCTGACATCCGCATGCGTGCGCCGCGTGGCGCCTTCTCTCTGGAGGCGATGCGTCTCCGAGGTTGTGCGCAGGCCGCCGCCAGTCAGCGGGGCCTACGCGGGGCCCGCGGGCTGCTTCAGCTGACCTCACAGCTTTGGGGTAAGCGGGTGCTGTGTGTTTCGGCGGTGCCTGCGTCCTACGCAGCTCTGTTGCAAATCCCTCCAGGCATGTCAACGCGACTGGCTCACGCTCGCAGGACCCCGCAAAAAAAGGTGCTTACTCTCATGAACATCCGAAGCCTGCTTCCTTCTGCCTTGATCGGCGCCGTTGCCAGCGCACGTTCCATGACGCCCATGGCGGCCCTGTCCTTGGCAAGGCTTTTGGGCAGGGAAACGCCGGGCGCGCTCGCACTGCTGGACCGACCGCTTTTTCGCGGTGGAGCATTGGCCATGGGGGCCGGCGAGCTCTATGGCGACAAGATGAAGACCGCGCCTGACCGTACCGTCTTTTTAGGGCTGCTGGCCCGGGTCATGAGCGCAGGGATTGCCGGTGCCGCATTGGCGCCGCGCGGCAAAGAGAAGGCAGGGGCCGTCGTCGCCATCACCACGGCGGTGCCTCTGGCCTATGTGACCCTCGATGTGCGGAAAAAAGCGATGTCGCGCATGGGCCAGACCCCCAGTGGTTTGATCGAAGATGCCTTGATCGTCGCCGCAGGCCTGGCCATCGTGGCGGTGGCGACCCGGAGGGAGCGAGCCTGATTCATCGAGCGTCTGTCCACTGCCAGGGCACCGCGGCGACCATAAGTCACCAGGCTAGAAACGAAAAGGCCCACTCGGTGCGGGCATTCGCGAGGCTGAGCTGGGGGCACATGGTGGCTGAGATCCCCATCCCACGCGGACGTACTTTCGGGCGCAGAAGTGGGTATATCGGCAATTGCTACCGCTGCGCTGGCCACCGGGTCACGCAGTCCTGCTGTCCCGCATGACCTTCTCGAACTGAAACGCGTCACCGCCGTCTTCGGGCAAGTCAGCAGGCTCCCCATGGTCTGGCTCAGGATGATGTCGGTTGAAAAACTCGATGATCTTGAAGCCGCACTTGTTGACGTAGAAGTGGATGTTGCGTTTCTCGAAGTAGGGCGTGTGCGTCTGCCACGTGATGGTTTTGGGGTATCGCTCCTCGATCGCGCGCCAAGCCTTCAAACCGATGCCACGCCCTTCCTCGCCCGCGTTCACGAAGAAAAGGTCAAGCGAATTGTGATGCGTTTCGTTGATGGTGAGGACCGCTCCGCCCACGTTCTGACCATTGCGAAGAATGCGTAACGCCACGGCATCGGGTGCATGGATCGCCGCGTCCAGGGTTTTGTCTGCGGGTATCGGCCCATCGGGCAGTTCACCAAACTCTTCCACGACGGCGACCGCAAAGGCGTTCTGCAGTTCCGCCTTGAAATCGGCGATGTCATGAGGTAGTAAGGGCTCGAGGGTGATGCGATCGGCGGTCATATGTCCGGTATATCACCGATTGCCTGCGACCTGCCCCCGACGGGCCGTGCAGAGGGTGGGCTGGCATGACCTTTCCTGCTCATCCCTGCTGTTCAGGTGTGCCTCCACCTGTGAGGCGTGCCCTCCTCAGAGCCCCGCCTGGCCAACCAAGCGCTCACCGGCATCGGGCCTGCGTATTGGCCAAGCAGCGGACTGGGTTTGTGATGCTGACCCTCGACTCGATGGGGCGGGGGCTGTCAAAGGTGACGGAGTCTGGCAGCCCATACCGCGAGTGCCATGCAGCTGAGCTGGCTACGGTGTAGCCCAACTTCCCAAGTGGCCCGATCCACGTCCGCACCCTCAGTCGCGGATGGCTGCTTCGTCGGGAACTGTGGAATGGCGGGAGGGCCTAGAACACTTTCCACACTGGCGTTGCGCCAATATCGCGCCATAAGCTATTGGTTAAATAGCAAGAAAGCCATGGTGCCGGGGCCGCATCCAAACTCAGCCCCGGAACCCGCATGAATGCTGGGCGTGGTTTGACTTTTCGCGGAATGTACCCCCAAATGTACCCCCAGACCGCGAAGGATACCCCCCGCCATGAAGCTCACTGACGCCAAGCTCCGCAACCTCACAGCCCCCGGCAAGCATTTCGACGGCGGCGGCCTCTATCTGGATGTGACCAAGGCGGGCGGCCGGTACTGGCGCATGAAGTACCGGTTCGGCGGCAAAGAGAAGCTGCTGGCCTTCGGCGTGTACCCCGGCGTGAGCCTCAAGGACGCCCGTGACCTGGCCGCCGTCGCCCGCAAGGCGCTGCAGGCTGGAGACGATCCGGGCGAGCTGCGCAAGGCCGACAAGGCCAAGGCGGCGCACGAGCAGGCCAACACGCTGCAGGCGGTGACTGCTGACTGGATGAAGCACCAGGCCAGCCGCTGGGAGCCTGAGACGGCTGGCCGCATCCGCGCATCGCTGGAGGCCGACGTGCTCGATACCCTGGGTCAGCGCCCCATGGCCAGCATCAAGCCGGGGGAGATCATGGCGGCCGTGAAGAAGATCGAGGCGCGAGGGGCCGGCGACCAGGCGGGGCGTGTGCTGCAGCGCGTGAAGGCTATCTACCGCTGGGCCGTGACGCATGAGCGGATCGAGGCGAACCCCATGCTCGACCTGGTGCCATCGGAAATCCTCAAGCCCCGCGAGGTTCAGCACCGCGCCGCCCTTGCCGACAAGGAACTGCCGGCCTTCCTTGCCAAGCTGGAGGCCTATGAGGGCGACCCGCATACCGTGCATGCGCTGCGCATGGTCATGCTGACCGCCACGCGCCCGGGCGAGGTGCGGGGCGCCCGGTGGGATGAATTCGACACCGAGGCCGCCGTGTGGACGATCCCCGCGGAGCGCATGAAGATGCGCACCGAACACCGCGTTCCGCTCTCGCGCCAGGCCTTGCAACTGCTCGAGGCCATGCGCCCGCTGAGCGGTGGCCGCGAGCTGGTGTTCCCCAGCCCCGTCTATCCGTCCAAGCCACTGAGCGAAAACACCTTCAACTCCGCCATGGCGCGGCTGGGCTACAAGTACACCGCCACGGCCCACGGCTTTCGGGCGCTCTTCTCCACCGTGGCGAATGAGGCTGGCTGGAACCCCGATGTGATCGAGCGCCAGCTTGCGCACATGGAGCGCAACAAGATCCGGGCGGCCTATCACCGCTCCACCTACACGGAAGAACGGGCCAAGCTCATGCAGTGGTGGGCCGACTATCTGGACGGCCGCAAGGCGGGGAACGTGGTGGCCTTCACCCAGCGGGCCGCGTAGCCAGCCCCAGCCCAGCAAAGCCGCCACGGTGTCAAGCCCTGGCGGCTTTTCTACGCTTGCTGTTGAATCGTTCAGCCCCGGAAATTGAAAAATTGCCGGGGACACCGGGGACAGATGGCAAAAGCCAGCAACCATGCGGCTTTGAGGGTAGGAGGTGCCGGGGACTGGCAGGGGACAAGGCGGGGACTAAGAGGGGACGAATAGGAAATTTATTGAATAGTGAAATTTCTCATGTATTCACATCCTGCCTTCCCGTTGCAACCTCTTCCCCCCAGCTGTGAGAAACGAGCGGCGACCAGTGCGCGAGCGCGTTCGGACGGTGGCGCACAAGTTCGGAAACGAGCGCGAGAGGGGTTCCCTTGGCGCCGCCATCGCACGCGGGCGGCCTGTGGATAACTTCCATGCCCGCACGTGCTCAAAATTTCAGCAAATTGCCGACCTTTGTAAGCCCTTGTGAGCATTGGTTTTTCCCGAAAGTGTGCGGAAATTATCCACAATGCACATTAGATACGACGGGCGTTATGTCAAATAGTGTGCTGATATTTTCTATTTTGCACACTATCGGGCTTCGTGCCAGAATTGACGCATGACGCTTGACGAATTTGACGCCGCCCTCCATGCCCTGGGATGGAAGGTCAGCGAGTTCTGCCGGGCTACAGGCCTGCACCGCAACACCCCCAGCCGCTGGCGCAATGACGGCGTGGAGATACCTGATTGGGTGCCTAGGCACCTGGGCCTGCTGCTCGATGTGAAGCGCCTGCATGCGGCCCACGTGCTGCCTGAAAGTGACAAGGGTGCTGGGTGGTACGTGCAGGACCTGCAGCGTCTCCACGCGGCTTATCTGGCGCCGCCCGCTGGCGAATAGCTGTCAACCAGGCTTTTGGCCGGGGTCATCAGGTGCATGCGCTGCGGCTGCGAGGGCTGTGCGCTCCCGCTCCCGCTCCCGCTGGGCGGCCCTGCGCGCATTCAATTTGGCTCGATGCGCCTCTGGTGCCTCTGCGTAAGCTGCGCGGCGTTGCGCGTTGCGTTCGTCCCTGCGGCGCAGCTCGTGCCGCTGGTCAATGGCTCGGTAGAGCTCAGGATTGGCGGCCCTGCGTGCGCGTTTCTGCATGGCCTGGGCCTCGCGCCACTGGTCTGTCTGCCTTTTTCTCCAGTTTCTGAGGTGGGCGTTGCGTGCTTCGCGTTGGTCTTCGGTTTCTTCGCTGCGCTCGATCTCGGCCTGCGTCTCCCTGAAGGCCTGCAGCGCGGCCCTGGCCAGCGCCCGTTCTGCTCCGAACTCGCGGTGAAACCATCGCTCGTGCCCGCCTGGCTCGCCGTTGGGTGGTGGGCTCTTTCCCTCCAGATACACGACTTGCGCGGGCGCTTGCCACATGCGGCGCCGCAGCTCTGCAGCCTGGTCTTCCATGCGTGAGCGCCAGCCTTTGATTTGTTGAGATTCGTCGGTAGCCATGTACGCCTCCCCCGTGCATAATGCCTGCAACCCCTGACCGGGGCCGGTGCGTAGAAACACCTTTTCGATAAGCGGCGCGACCTCCCCGATAGCGAGGTTTTGTCACGTCTGGATTCAGCACGCAGGGCATGGCCATGCGTGTGCGGTTTCGGGCGGGATGGCCAAAGCGGTAACGCCTGGCGCACGTCTTATCGCGTGTTTCTAACATCCCGTCCACCTGCTGCGCGTAGAAACGCAACAGGTGGGTTTCAAGTCTCGATAAGGAGCAGAAGCCATGACCCTCGTCATCTCCCCGGCTGGCCGCAGTGATGCGCCCAGCAGCCCTCCAGGCGCCTGCCTGTCAGCCCCCGCCGATCCTATTCAACTGCATGCCGAAGCGCACAATGCGCTGGCCATGGCGCTGCACTATCTGCGCCAACCATCGGGCCTGAATGTGCCGGGTGCGAAACGCAAGGCAGTGCAGGCGCTGGCGGCGTTGCGCCGTATGGATGTGATGGGGAGGGCTTGAGCCATGGCCGTAGCAGACAAGCCCAAGACCCCAGCGCGTGCCGCGGCCAAACGGCCGCGTCTCGTTGCTGAGGCTATCCCTGCTTTTGGTGTGGCTGATGGCGTGCAGAGCTGGCGCCATGGCCTGCGTGCCCGAGAGCGTGCGACCGTGGATCGCGCCCTGGCGATTCTTGGCGCTAGGCTGCGCAATGCCGGTGAGGTCTTCGACAGCCCTGCAGCCGTGCGTGCATACCTGTCGCTGCACCTTGCTGCTGATCCTTGCGAGCGATTCGCGGTGCTGTACCTCGACAGTCAAAACTGTGTCATTGCCTATGAGTGCCACTTCTCCGGCACGCTCACGCAGACCAGCGTCTACCCCCGGGAAATCGCTGTAGCTGCGATGAAGCACCAGGCTGCTGCCGTGATCCTGGCGCATAACCACCCCAGTGGAAAAGTGATGCCCAGCAAGGCGGATCACTCGCTGACCCGGGCGCTGAAAGACACGCTCGCGCTGATCGATGTGCGCGTGTTGGATCACATCATCGTGGGCGGTGTGCAGTCTTTGAGCATGGCAGAAGAAGGTTTGATGTAGGGAGTGGCGATGTCATCAGCTTCAAAAGATCCAGCAAACGAAACGCCGCTGGCATGGCGGCTGCAGTCGGATGATGGACTGCACCTTCGTGCGGATGCCACGGATGCGGGGCGTCTCGTTCTTCTCTCTGATGCATTGCGGTGGCTGATGGACGTGAGAGAGCTCCCTCGTTCAGAGGCCATCGAAACGCTCTGCCATGCCTTTGAATCGACTCAGCCGGCGCCCGAGATTTTTCGAGCACAGCAGAGCAGCAGGGCTGAGCCCATTACCGGCGATGAGGCTCTCTTTGGGTACCACACCGAAGAGACTTGGGCGTGCATGGAGTTGGGTAGAGCACTAGTCGAGCGGCGCAGGCGATACCCGTTTCGTTTTGATGAACGCAGTGGCTCATTTGGCAGCAATGGCGAGTTGACGGCGGCAGGTTGGGCGGCGGTGAAAGAGCAGTATCGCCAGGGCGAGCGCCCAGCAGTGTTGCATGTTGGCGAGCGGGCGCCTCATCTTTGCGAGCCCGGAATCCCGGCAGCGGCGCGATATATCCGGGAACATTGGAGTGTGGTGCCTAAGCCGGATGTATCGCCGCAACGATGGCAGGGCCTTGCGTATGGTCTGGCAGTGCGGCTGTCCGATGCTTGGGCATTTCTGGGTTGCAATGTGCAGCACGGTTCAGTTCAGCCTCTGAATCGTTCCGCGCCGTTGAAAGTGGAGCCTCCTGCCGGTAGCGGGTGGACGGTCCATTCAGCATTTGGTGCATTAAAGACCGCGAAGGGTGAGAGGCTCATCCGGCTGCAGGATGTGCATGCATGGCTGATGCAGCGTGATGGATTGCCTTCCGCTTCTATCGCTGCGCGGGTGCTTGGCGTTTTCGTCTCTGACGCCAATTCCAAGATGGGCATCGACCAGGGGGTAAGCGAAGTACGAAAGCATCTGTATCTCACGGATCTTTCTGGGTACGCCGAAGCTGTGCCGGGTTTTGCTGGTCAACAGTTCTTGCAGGAAGTGGCAGAGCTCGTGCCGTACATCCCACATCATCGTTTCGACAGAGGATCGCTTGCCGCACTCATGTATTCGCTGGGCTTGATGGCGGGTGAGGTATGGGCGCCGCATGCATGTGACCTCGATGTGGACGAACGACTTGAAGGGTACAGCCCCTGCGGGTCGTTTCCCACGGCGGCGAAGTGTCGGGAAATCGTTGGTCGCCTTGCTGTTCCCTTTGCTCTGGCTCATGAGCTATGGGGGTGGGGGACTGTTCTGCACTCAGTGGAGTCTGCCGGCGCAAGTGCGAAGCTTCCAGAGGGTGTGTCACCCTTCCCATTGGCCGACTTCGCTGCGCTTGTGCGGTATCGACTGGCGCAGAAGGCTATCAATGTGGATGCCGGGAAGCACCGGAAGAATGTTCCTTGGGATCAGGGGAATCAGCTTGACGTGCTGCATGCTGAATATGAGCGGCTGGGCCAAAACACCAGCGCCGCAGAGGCTATTGCGAAAAACCTTCGCATCACCAGGCAGGCCGTTGAGTCTGCTCTAGGCAGGGAGTGGGAACGGCCAAGCCCCAACCGGTGGGGACAGTTGGGTGCAGCTAAGGGCGCCTGACTGTTTGCAAAAGCATTTGCAGCCTGCTCTACATGCGCGGGCCATCCCCGCTCTGTACGCACGTCTGCGGGCGTATGCAAGCGATTTGCAAGGCGACAAATAACGTTTGCACGCTCGAAAGTCTCGCCATGCCTTGCGTGCACCACTACGGATGCACCGGCAGACATGAAAGGACTTTCCCCATGCAAATGGTTCATTCCATCAAGCCTGTCATTCCCCGTGATCGCCTATTGCGTCTTCATGATGTGGAAGCAGCCACTGGCTGCAAGAAAAGCACCATTTACAAGCTCATGAAGGAAGGCAAATTCCCTCGGTGCATTCGCATCACAGCACGCATGGCGGCGTGGCCTGAGTCGGCTGTCTTGGCGTGGGTGCAAGCGCGTATTGCCGATGGGCAAGGGGTGCAGCCATGAACGGCACCAATGATTCCAGCCCTATAGCGACGGTGTTTGCAGCGTCCAAGGCAGCTGCGCAACGTCGCTTGCGTATGGCCGCAAATAAGCTGAATGCGGTCATCCCATCGCATGGCGTGGTGTTCGACAAGGTAATGCGGAACGGGGTTGCAGAGCCTGAAAGGGTGGTGCTCCGCTGGCCCGGTGTGTTGGTGCGGTCCAATCTCAGAAGCGGTGAAGTGATCGGCGAGAGCTGGGCGCGTGACATGCATCTTGAGATGCCCCAAGCAGTTGCCTTCATGGCACAGCGGCAACGTGGCCGCCCCTTGGTGAAGGTGCGTTTCCAGCCCCCGCAGGGTGTGCGCTTGGTTGCCACGTTATGGGCCGATGGCGTGGTGCGCGTGCATGCGGCGAAGGGTGGCGAACTGCTGGCCGAGTCGGAGCCGGGACAGCCCACCGTGCTGCGCTCTGGCTTTCAGTCGTTGGCGGCGGCGGATCTTGCGCCGCGGCTGAACTGACGGGGGGCTGTCATGGCATACGCCAAACCCCCAGAGGACACGCGCCCCGCCCAGGCGTTGCGAGCGGCGGACTTCATGGAAGCGCACCCCGGCAGCACGTTGAAGGAAATCAACGATGCGTGCGACGTGGGCAGCGTCACCAAACTGCTTTCCGAAATGACTGCCATGGGCTATGGCATCGAACGCGGGTGGCGGGAGGTGTCCTGCGCAGGCGGAACGCATAGCCGCCGCGTGCGTACCTACACCTTGCTGCACCGGCCCTCTCCGGTGCGCGATCTCTTCTCCCCAGAATGACTAAAACGACCATCACCCCCGCCCTGGTTCGTGATGCCCTTGCGCACATCCCCGCGAACCTGCCGCGTGACGAATGGGCGCGGGTGGGCATGGCGATCAAGAGCGAATATCCCGACGACACGGGGCTGACGCTGTTCGAGGGCTGGAGCGCCACGGCCGAGGGCTACGACTCCGCGGCGGTGCGCAGCACCTGGCGCAGCATCAAGGCCGGCGGCGGTGTGACCATCGCCACGCTGCTGCACATCGCCAAGGGCCACGGCTTCGAGCTGCCCCGGCCCGATGCGCCAGCGGCACTGCCCAGCGCGGCCGAGCAGGCGCGGCGTGAAGCCGAACGCACCCAGCAGCGCCAGGCAGAAGCCAGCGCCCGCCAGGCCGCCCACGCCGCCGCAGCGGCAGAGGCGCAAGCCCTCTGGGAAGCCGCCAGCGATGCTGGCGCCAGCCCCTACCTGGCCCGCAAGGGCGTGCAGGCCTACGGCGTGCGCTTTGCGGCCGATGGCTGGCTGCTGGTGCCTCTGCGCGATGCGGCCGGCACGTTGTGGAACGTGCAGCGCATTGCCCCCGGCCGCAACCGCTACGGCACGGACAAGCTGTTCATGAAGGGCGGGCGCAAGTCGGGCCTGTGGCACATGCTGGGCGATGCGGCCGGCGCTGCGCTGGTGCTGGTGGCCGAGGGCTACGCCACTGCCGCCAGCCTGCACGAAGCCACGGGGCTGCCCGTGGCCGTGGCCATCGACGCCGGCAACCTGGCCCACGTCGCCAGGGCGCTGAGGCAGATCCTGCCGGCCGCGCTGCTGGTGCTGTGTGGGGATGATGATCTCGCCACGGCGCAGCGCACCGGCACCAACACCGGCCGCGTGAAGGCCGAAGCGGCGGCCCTGGCCGTGGGTGGCGTGGCGGTGTTCCCCGTGGGGCTGGAGGCCGGCGCCAGCGACTTCAACGATATGCACCAGGCGCAGGGGCTGCAGGCCGTGCGCCAGGCCGTGGAGGGCGCGATAGAGGCCGCACGGCAGGCCGCAGCCCCTGCGGGTGCCAGCGAGGCCGGCCAGCCCCGCCCACGGGCCGGCAAAGGGCGGGGCGATGGCTCTGCGCCTGCAGAGGATGCAGCCCCCTACGATCCTTTCACCGTGGACGATGCCGGCGTGTACTTCCATGGCCGCGACAAAGAGGGCAACCCGGCGCGGCCCCTGTGGCTGTGCTCGCGCCTCGATGTGGCCGCCCTCACGCGCGATCAGGACGGCCAGGGCTGGGGCTACCTGCTGCAGTTCGCCGACCCGCTGGGCCGCGCCAAGCAATGGGCCATGCCTGCCCGCATGCTCTCGGGCGATGGGGGCGAATACCGCGCCGTGCTGCTGAACATGGGGCTGCGCATCGCCACCGCGCCCGCCGCACGCAACAAGCTCACGGAATACGTCCAGACCCGGAGGCCGGACGAATTCGCCAGCTGCACCGACCGCATCGGCTGGCATGGCACCGAGGGCGGGGCCGCCTATGTGCTGCCGCACCAGACCATTGGCGACGATGCGGAGCGCATCGTGTTCCAGAGCGACAGCCAGATGGAGAACACCTTCCGCGTGCGCAAGGATGCCGCCGCCTGGCGCGAGCGCATCGGGGCGCTGTGCGTGGGCAATAGCCGCCTGGTGTTTGCCGTGGCCTGCGCCTTCGCCGGGCCGCTGCTGCGGCCGGCCGGCATGGAGAGCGGCGGCTTTCACCTGCGGGGCGACAGCAGCTCGGGCAAGACCACGGCGCTGCGTCTGGCTGCCAGCGTGAACGGCGGCCCCAGCTACATGCAGCGCTGGCGCACCACCGATAACGCCCTGGAGGCCATCGCCGCCCAGCACTGCGATGCGCTGCTGATCCTCGACGAACTGGCCCAAGTGGAGGGCAAGGTGGCCGGCGAGTGCGCCTACATGCTGGCGAACGAGCAGAGCAAGGCACGGGCAACCCGTGGCGGTGCGCCGCGTGCCCGCCTGTCCTGGCGCCTGCTGTTCCTGTCTGCTGGCGAACTGGGGCTGGCCGACCACATGGCCGAAGGAATGAAGCGCACCCGCACCGGGCAAGAGGTGCGCATGGCGGACATTCCGGCTGATGCCGGCGCCGGTATGGGGGCGTTTGAGCAGATCCATGATTTCGCTGGCCCTGCTGCTTTCGCCAGCCACCTGGGCCGCGAGGTGCAGGCCTGCCATGGGGCGCCGGGGCTGGCTTTCCTCGAATGGGCGTGCAGCCAGTGGGGCGTGCTGCCGAAGCGCCTGCGAGCCGGCATGCAGGCCCTGCAAGGGCAGTGGGTGCCACAAGGTGCATCCGGCCAGGTGGAGCGCGTTGCCGCCCGGTTTGCCTTGGTAGGCGTGGCGGGCGAACTGGCTACCGAAGCGGGGCTGACCGGCTGGCCGCAAGGCGAGAGCGAGCGTGCAGCACGCGCATGCTTCGATGCCTGGCTGGCGGCACGCGGCGGGGCTGGGAATGGCGAGGTGCGCAACATGCTGCGCCAGGTGAGGCGCTTCCTCGAATCCCACGGTGAAGGGCGCTTCACCTGGTGGCACCGGGCCTCCGATGACCACAACGCCAAGACGCTGCAACGGGCTGGCGTGCGCCGCATGCTCAACGCCGACGGCGATCCCATCAAGAGCAATAGCCAGCATGGCGCCGAGTACGGGGAGCGCATGCCTGCGGCGCTGGGCGAGGGCGTGAGCTGCGAATACTTCATCCTGGCCGAAACGTTCAAGGGCGAAATCTGCAGCGGTTTCGACCATCAGGCCGTGTGCCGCGTGCTGGTGGAACACGGATGCCTGACCGTGAAGGAGCCCGGCCGCCACACCATCAGCACCAAGCTGCCGGGCATCGGCAAGGTGCGTTGCTACCACGTGCCCCCGGCCATCTTCGAGCTGGATCTATAAGTTCAGCATACGGGCCTGCCGCCCTTCCGCCCGCCGCCCGGTGGGGGCGGGGGCGCAGGCTCTTTTCGCGCTGCAAATTGCTGAGCCGCTGGCCGCCCAGCTCCAGTGCGGTGCGGTGCGGGGTGCGGACGCTCTTGCACATCCGTGGAAAGAGTTGTCCCCGGTGTCCCCGGTGCCGGGGTGTTTGTCCCCGGTGCCTACCGGGGACTACTTTCCTCAATGATGACAACGGGTTACGTGCGTTTTCCGGAGTTGTCCCCGGTGTCCCCGGTAAAAAATGGTCATACCCCGAAGCAGAGGGCCGCCGTGCCTTGCTGCGGGTCCTCCCTGGGTGCCCCCGATGCGGGTAATTCGAGCCGCACCGATTCGCTGTTCCGTGGCGCTCCTAAGGGGCTTAAGTGAAGGTGCGGCAAGCAGGGGGAGGGTGGGGCAAAAGTCGCCTCGAATCGACCGGAAACCGAACGCCCAGATGGGGTTTTATGGGGAACGAAAACTACCCCCTGGGGGTTCGCTGCGGAGGGGCTGGAAAGTGCCAGAAAACGCCCGCTTGGCAGGCTGGGGTACGAGGCCGATATACCCCCGGATCTCAAGAATCTACCCCCAAAGGTACCCCCAGATACCCCCGGATTCCGGCACACTTCGCCGGACGTTTGCGCACTAGTCAGGCCAGCTCTTCAGAGGGGCAAAAGAAAAGGCCGCACGGTTATGGAACCATGCGGCCTTAGATTTGGTGCCCGGGGCCGGAATCGAACCGGCACGCCTTGCGGCGGGGGATTTTGAGTCCCCATCACATTCCAGTGTTTATGCGGGCTGCGGGCCGATAGTTTCCTCAAAACATGGGAGTTACCGCCCTCTATCAAGGAGGCATTGCGGAAATGGTTTCAGCGCACCGCGCGCAGCTTGTCGGCCCTGGTTCTGTAGTGCTTTGCGGTCAAGGCCTTGCTGCTGTGCTGCAGCAGCTTGGAGGCCTCATCCACGTCGCCAGCCAGGTCGGCCGCCAGGCTGCGCATGTCTCGCAAATACATCGCGCGGATGCGGGCGCCAAGGTCCGCATTGCCGGTCACCTCTGCCCGGTAGGCCGCCGCGTCCCGCGCTTCCTCCCAGCGGTCGCGCAGCATGCGGGCGGACACTTGGCGGCCCGTGCTGGTGGCCAGCAGCATGACGCAGTGCGCGCGCATCGCTTCGCGCCGTGCGACGAGTTCAGACAGCACGGGCGAGTCGGCCACAACGAACTGCACGGCCTTCTTGGTCTTGCTGGCGCGGTGGGTGATGACGCCATCGGCAGGCATCCGCACGGTGCGGGCGTCGGTGATCCGCATGCCTGTTGCTGATGCGATGTCCATGCAGTCGCGCACCACCTGGTCGGCCTGCGCATAGACAGCGGCGAACATCGCTTCGGTCACCTCGAACTCGCGTGCTTGCTCTTCGTTCTTCCACCCGCGGACGCCCTGGGCCGGCCATGGCAGGCGAGTCATGCCCCAGAGCAGGGCCTTGCCCCACACGACCCGCAGCAAGGACATTTCACGGTTGCCCTGCGTCTTCGCTGACCGGCGGTCAAGGTACAGCCTGAGCGTCGGGAGATCCACCTCGTCCCAGGCCATCCCGCCGAACACCGGCCGAAGCATTCTGAGGTTCTTCGCGTATCCCTTGCGTGTCTCGGCGCTGGTGTACTTGGAAAGCTCTTTCTCTTCGAAGCGCTGGAAAGCCTCTTCAAGCCGGCCGACTGTCATCGGCAGCTTGTTGTGCAACTGCTCCCACTGCTCCAGCGCGCGGCCGTGGTCTTTTCCCAGGTTGATGTCCGGCTTTCCTTCAGGCCGCATGTCGTAGGCGTAGTACACCCATACCTGCCCAGCCCGGCCGCGCCGGATCATCGTCTTCAGCCTGGGGTATTTCGTCGCCTTCGGCATGCTGTCTCCTATCGGATGGCTGCGATGTTCATGCCGCCCCGGGCAATTGTGGGCTTGCCCTCCAGCCACGATTGCACATGCACGCGGGACACGATCAACCGCGCCCCGTCCTGGCGGTGGGGGATGCTGCGGAACTTGAGCCATGCGGCCTGCTGCCCGGAACGGGCATAGCCGGTCAGTTGATGCAGCTCAGGGCCGCTCAGGTATTCGGACATGATTCCTCCGGTTCCCGCGATGGCACCTCGGGCAGGCTCTGCAGCGGAACCACCGACCAGCCGCCAGCCATGAACTGCTCCCAATCAGCATCAGCGCGGGCTGCGGCGCGGCACATGGCCCAGGACCAGATGGCCACGAAGGCCATCAGGATGAGCAGCAGAATGATGAGCAAGGTGGTCATTCGGTCGCTCCCTTGCGGCCTTCGCCGCCCAGTGCCTCGATCAGGTCGGGGATCAGCTTGCTCAGCTCACCCGTGGCGATAGCCACATCGGTATCGAAGCCGCCATTGTCCTTGCCCGAGCCCTGGACCTCGAACACTGTGTCGAGGAACGACAGCTTGCGCAGCTGCAGGCCTTCGCTGAGCACGAACGACACGCGGTCATCCCAGGTCAGAGCGAGTTCGGTCGGCAGCTTGCCAGCGGCGATGTGGGCTTGCACCTCCTCGATGTCGAGCGGGTGTCGGCCGTACTTCACCACCGCCTTGGACTCATCGGTGCTCTTCAGCACCGTGGCGCGGTCCACGCTGAAGCCTGATGGCGGCTCCTGCTCCTTGAGCCAGTGCGCCATGGCGGCCTGCGGGCTGGTCTGCGTATCGAGCAGCGAGAGCGACAGGCCCGGCAGCGCCTCGACCAGCAGGCTGGTCACCTCGTCGGCGCGGCCCTGGGAAGAGGTGTCGAGCAACAGCGTCAGCGCCTGCGGGTCGATCCACACCCAGGTCGAGCCCTGCTTGGTGAAAGCCATGGGCAGCAGGTCGAGCTTGGCCTCTTCCTTCAGCTCCTTCGATTCCTTCTTGCCGGGCTTGCGGCCGGTCTCCTGCTCGATGCGGGCGGCCTTGTCCTTGACCTTGCGCGCCAGCACCGAGCCGGGCAGCACCTTGGTCTCGGCCATGAAGCGCAGCACCCAGTGCCCGCCCACCGATTCGGCCATCGGGCCGTGGGCCTCGCCGCGCGGCGGCACCCAGCCGATGGACTTTTCCTGCGTGGCGCCGCATTCGGTGAAAGGCGTCTTGGCCAGGGCTTCGTTGGCAGAAGCAAGGTCGGCCGCCCAAGTGGCGGCGATGCGGTAAATGATCAGGTGCTTGAACATGCGGGCTCCAGAAAAGAAAAAGCCCGCTCAAGGCGGGCTGTGGGTCATATGGTGGCGATCACTGCAGCATCTGCCGCTGCTCGTAGTCGTCTTCATGCTCCGGGTACTCGGAGCGCTCTTGGTCTCGTTCCTCGCGCCAGTCCTGGGACTGTTCCAGTGGACTGAAACCAGACCACCGTGCGGCCTCTGATGCCTTGCGCTCTGCGCGGATGTCGCGGCGTCTCATTGGGTGTCCTTTCGTGAAGCGGGGGCCTCATACGCACTCCTAGCGTGCGCCTTCAAATGCGGCCACTGGTAACCCAGCGGCGCATTCGGCATTGATGCATTGGTGATGTGCTCGGCTGCAGGCCGCTCTAGCTTGATGACCCGCATCTGCATTGCGGCACGGGCCAATGTGGACTGGCGGCGGCCCTGGCGGTTCAGGGTTTTGGTTTCAGCGGTCATTGGTGGGCTCCTTCGCGGCAGTGCTGTGGTCCAGCGTGTCCAGCTTCACGCCACACATCGGGCAGTAGGAGGCGAAGAACAGCACTGGCTTCTTTCGCACCTGGTCATCAGCTTTCACGGTTGCCAGCGCGATGCGCTCGGGGCCCGGGCCGGTAGGTGCCGGCCAGCAGCTCGGCATGCAGGTCGCCCAGGTTGCGCTCCAGGTGCTGCTCGAAGGCCTGGGCGCTGGCTGTGGTGCGCTTGTGCTTGCGGCAGTCGAGGTAGGCCTGCAGGAGGGTGGTGAAGGTGGGGATGGTCATGCTTCGCAGGCCTCTGCAAAAAGGCCGCCGCGCGACAGCTCCAGCGCATCGGCACATGCGGGGTTGATCCAAACCACTTCGGTGCGCATGCCGGTGCCGCGATGGGCGGCAATGCGTGCCTCTGTGGTGTAGCGGGACCAGCCCTGCAGGGCGCCGTCGTACAGCTCGCTGGGGTAGCCTGATAGCACGACGAAGCCGCGCAGCTCGCGCAGGCAGTCCAGCAGCTCGGCGTGCTGGACTGCCGTCATCTCGTGCCTGTAGTACCGGCTGGACTTCCGGATCTGCCGGGTTTCGTGCAGATAGGGCGGGTCCACAAAGTGGAGGGTATCGGGGCCGTCGTGCTGGCGCATCACGTCGATAGCGGGGCGGTTTTCTACCAGTACGCCGGTCATGCGCTGGCCCAATGCTGCGATGTGGCTGGGATAGTCGGCCCAGTTGTGCATGGCGGTGGCGTAGGCCCGCGTGGTGTCGATGCGGAAGCCGCCCGCGCCCTTGGTGGCACCTGCTGACCCGAAGCCCATAGCGGCGCGCACGGCAGTGCGGCGGGCGCGCTCTACGGGGTCGGTGGTGGGCTCGTAAGCCAGTTCCCATTCGGCGCGGGCATAGGGCGTCAGCTCGCAGCCCTCGGTGAGGCGGATGCGTTGTTCGGGGTCGCGCACCACGCGGAAGAAATTGGCGATGTCGTCGTCCAGGTCGTTGTAGACCTCGGCGTAGCTGCGCTCTTTGCGCAGCAGCACGCCAGCGGCGCCGCCGAAGGGCTCCACGTAGCGATGATGAGTCGGAAAGAACTGCATGACCCACGGCGCGAGGCGGAACTTGCCGCCGTGGTATCTAAGTGCGGGGCGGGTGATGGTCATTGGTGGCCCTCCCAGGGGCATGAATCTGCGGACGGGGCGAGCGCGGAACTCGTTGTCCTTGTTGTTGGCGTTGCTGTTGCCGTACTCGAAGTCCTGGCACCAGGCGTTGTTGCGCGAGTACTGCGAAGCGTCGAGCTATCTACGTCGCCCTGCCGAAGGCCTGCGGAGCCGATCGGCGGGGTAACTGCGCCGGACCGGGCCGCGCTGGTGTGCCGCGCGGTGGTATCCGTGGTGCGCCTGGCGGTGGGGCTCGTCATCGTGAGGTCGAACGTGATGAGGACTTGCTGGCCGTTCATCGGAATGGTGCAGTCCAGCGATGCCGTGTCCGTGTCAGCGCGCAGCATCCCGCTGATAACTTCGCGCAGGAATGCTGCGAGGGTTTGGTCGCCGTTCATGCGGCGCCGCCTTCCTGGGCCGGCACCTGGGGCGCGGCGGCGAGCATGGCAGCGTCGATGGCAGCATCAGCATGTTCGCCGCCCATGTCTGCCAAAAGCGCGACGCACCTCCATGATTGCGGGTGACGGCTACCTTCGGTCAGCATGCCCTGTTCGCGCAGCCAGCGATACCTCGCTGCATCTTTCACCACATCGCTCGGCGCGCTCACTGCAGCAGGGGTGGGTATGTCGCGCAGCACCTGGCGCACCAGTGCTTCTACGGCTTGTATGGAGCCGAACTCCACGTACCCCGCATCGTTGTTCCGCCCGCCAACATGCAGGATGCGCTGGGCGATGTTCATGCCGGCGGTAGGGCTTGGTTCGCGGGTGGCCGCCACGGCTGGAGCCGCTGCGTCAGGCTGGGCCTGGTGTGCAGCATCATCATCGGGGTTGAAGTCGGACGGAGGCAGTCCGTACCCGACAAATGACAGTAGGTGCTGCGCCATGCCGACGATCGCATGCTCTTCTTCCGACGCCAGCTCGCGGCCAGAAACCCAGTCGTAGCCGATGCTCAGGACGGGTTCGCCCTTGATGTGTGCAACAACGTGCCAAGTCTCAGGCATCGCTGGACGCGCGGCCGCCACGGCTGGAGCCGCTGCGCTGAGTGCGGCAAGACCATCAGCGGCAGCTATGTGCTCTTCGTAGACCGCCTTCACCTCCGGCTCCCCGTTGTCCCATTCAGACAAGTAGCCGATGGTGTGGGCTGCCTTGAGTTCTTCCGCTGCTTCTCGCAGCAGTCGCTCGGCCATTCCCAGCGCTTCGAGTGCTTGTTGGTTTGTCACGATGGATCGTCCTGAATAAGCACCACATGGCAGGAGTGGTGCAGGGTGGATGGTTTTGAAAAGCCAGAGCGGCGCACCACGTACTGCGTGCCGCCTGGTGTGTCGCGCTTGTGGCCCAGAAACTCGTACAGGTCGCCCGTGCGCTTAAGTCGGAAGCGCTGCCCCGGTTGCAGGTTGCGCACTCGGTCAGCCATCAATCCCTCTTGCTTGCATTGATGGTGGGAGGGGCGGGCAGCGGGCGCCAGTGGGTGGGTTGCACGCACCATCCGTGAAGTTCTCTTTGCTGCACCCGGCAGGGACCGTCTCTTGAACATGGGGGATCTCCAAAAAGAAAGCCCGTGTTGGCGGGCTCTGGTGTGGGTGGTGGCGGTGGCTATTGCCACCGGTCGCGCTTGTCGCCGCGCTCGCGGCTACGTCGGGAGGCCATGGCCTGCTCCTTTCGCGAGGTGGGAGCGCATCCAGTCGAGGTTGCGCTCCATGTTTTCGATCTTGGCCAGCAGCTCTCGGCGCTCGCCCATCACCGCATCGAAGATTCGCTCCGCCGCCGCCATTGGCGGGCCGTCGATGGTCAGACAGGGATGCAGTCCAGCAAGAAAAGCCAAGGCCTTTTGGTGCTCCTCAAGCAAGGCCCCGCGCTTCGAGCCTGACCAACTGCACGGCTCATCGCACATGGATTGGCATGGCTCGTTGCCCACGGGGCAGTAGTCAGGTCTTGCCATCGGGTGCTCCGGTGATACCGTGGGTGGCTTCGTGACTGCGTTTGAAGCTCAGGGCCCATACCCAAGGGTTGGCGGACCAAGCGCCGGCGCCGTTGATCTGGTCCCACAGCGCGGCGTATGCGTCGTAGGCTGGGCAGGCCGGGTCGGTCGTAACGCCCTCGGCCGCTGCGTCGGTCTCGCTGATGTCCTGCAGGCGTTCGACGCGCACGTCGGTAATCTCCAGCGTGATGCGGCTGGCCGCGCGGGGCATGTGTATGGACGGATGCCAGGCTGACCGGGGCTCGCCGCCGCCATCGTCATCGCCTGCCCATTCGTGGCTGCCGTCTGCCGCATAGATGACGTGGCCCGAGTAGTAGCCTTGGCCGAATCGCATCTCCCTGATGGGTGTAGCGGGTCTGTCCGGTATCCAGTCGATCGGGTCGCCGTCTGCATCCCAGGCGTGGCTTACGACGCCCCACGTCTCGCGCACCCAAAGACGGTCGCCTGGCTGGCCGTAAGGGCTGCAGCGGTCAATGACATGCTGCGGCTCGCGCTCCAGCACCAGGGCGCCGGGTGCGTACATATTTCCAAGGTCTGGGTGGCGCACGGGCTTGGCCACGCGCCGCGTCTGCATCTTCGTGCCGGCGAGCAGGGCGCGCACCATGGGCGCGGAAAAAAGGATCGGTTTCTCAGCCATGCGGCCTCCATGTGGTTGGTGCCCCAAGGGGGCGGGGATCAGGGGATGGCCTCCATCACGCATTGGATGAAGACGCGCGCCGCTTCCGCGTTGATGGCGTTGCCGTAGCCTTTGAGCCGGCCCGTGCGGCTGCCTTGGTCTTTGCGCGGGACGATCTCGGCGATGCGTTCTTGATCGGCGCGCACTCGTCCCATGTGACCGGCAGGCCCATCAACCAGCGGGAATGTGCCGGGTTCAACTGGCCGCCACTTTCCATCCCGGCACAGGAGCCAGTCAGCAGCTGACCAGATGCCGTTAGTCGGGCCGGGCACGGAACGTCCTTGATAACCTCCATCGCTCGGCGAAAGTCCCCGCTGATCTGTCCGTGCGAGGCTGGAGATGTACTGCCCACAAGGGGCGTGGGCCAACCCGCTAAATTTGCTGCATGATTCAGAGTGATGTTCGGCGTTGTGGCCTCGATCGATGGACACCGCAGGGCATCCGTGCTGGTGGTTGTTGGCCAGCCGGTGAGGCATGCCGCTGCTGCCAAGTCCGGCCCGTGGTTGCGCATCGCCTCCATCAAGCCGCCCTCGAAGGTGCGCACGCCTTTCTTGGCCAGCGCTGCCGTAGGCGTTGGCCACCCAGTAGAGCCGGTCACGGATGTGCGGAGCACCGACGCCCGCAGACGGAAACGGGACCGCCCCGACCCTGTATCCCACGCCTTCCAAGTCATCTTGTACAAGGTCGATCCAAGGATCTGCGTCCTTGCTCGCAACCTGCTCTCCAAGGACCGCTGCAGGGCGGCGCTGCGCGATGAGATGGTGGAAGGCGGGCCAGAGGTGCCGCTCGTCAGCAAACCCAGCTCCCGCGCCTGCCGAGCTGAAAGGTTGGCACGGACAGGAACCGGTCCAAACAGGTCGGTCGTCGGGCCAGCCGGCGCGGCGCAGGGCCAGGCTCCAGACTCCGATGCCGGCGAAGAAGTGGCACTGGTCGAATCCGCGCAGGTCGTCGGGGTGAACATCTTCGATGCTCCTTTCGTCAACGACGCCAGGGGCTATGTGCCCGGCGGCGATGAGGTTGCGCAGCCACTGGGCCGCGTACTTGTCGATCTCGTTGTAGTAAGCGGTCATGGCTCCAGAAATGAGAAAGCCCGCACGCGGCGGGCTCTTGGGGTGGGGGCAGGCGGCGATCAGGGCTGGCTCGGCGCCGGGTACTTCTCGAAGGGCAGCGTCTTGACGTGCAGCCCGAAGAAGCTGCCCTTGGAGTCCGCCGCCATGAAGCTGGCGTGCAGGTCCGGTTCCACGTTGGGGTAGTGGTAGATGTCGCCCGGGCCGCGGGTGAAGCTGCAGGCCAGCGTCTTGGTTTCGGCGTCTTAGCCGATGGCGGCCACTTGGTTCGACTCCACCGGCGTCATCGGGATGGCGACATAGGGCTTGTCGGAGAAATTGGCGGGTGCGGCAAATTGGCGGGCCATGGAGAACTCCTGAAAGAAGAAGGCCCGCTCAGTGGCGGGCCGGTGGTTGGGGAAGGGATCGCTGCGACATCGCCGCGCGCATGCTCGGAGGCGCCAGGTGCAGCCATGGGTTGACCACGGGCGGCAGGCCCATGTCCTTGGCCCGCTTGGTGCGGTGCTTTGCATTGATCCCGGCCCGGTTCTTGTCGCGGTAGCGCGCCTGGGTCTTCTTGCGGCGCGCCGGCGAATCGAGACTGGGCCGCGCCACATCAGCGCCGGCCTGAGCATCAAAGACTGCAACTTGGCGCAGGCGGCCGTCGTGCACGGCGTCCTTGTAACTGACGATCCGGAACACCTTCTCGGGAAGAAGCCACCGGGTTGATGCGATGGTCGTTCCCACCTTGGCCACGTCCCATCCCAAATGCTCCGCAAGTTCGTAGCGGTTCATGGGCCCGAACTCGCGCAGCGCTTCGACCACCTGGCGGCGGTTGATCGGCTCGTATGCCATCAGGCCACCTCTGCCGCCGTCACGCCGGCCGCAGCTGCATCCATCGCGCGCTTTGCGATCGCGCGACAGAGCGCCGGAAACAGCACGGCCGGGAAATGCACCGCCGCCTTCACGCGGGTGGTCGTGAAGCCCAGCGCTTCCAGGCCGGCTGCGTCCAGCTTGACCGGTGCCAGCAGGGTGTTGAGTTGGCCCAGCGTGATGGTGGCCCCGTCGTCTGCTTGCTGCGGCGCTGCGGCCCGCGCCTGCGCCGCGCCGATCACCTGGCGGGCATCAATCGCTGCCACGGCTTCGCTAGTCTTGTCGGCTGCAAGGGCGCCCAGGTCCGCCGCAAGTGGATCGGCCAGCAATCCTTGCTGAGCGGCTTGCGTGATGGATGCCTGGGTGGCTTGCCCTTCTGCCTGCAGCCGTTCTCGGGCTTCCCGGTCGGCCCGCTCCGCTTCTTCCCGGCGGATGCGCTCGCGCTCGGCTTCGACCCGCGCGGCTTCCTTGGCCTGATGCTCGGCGATGCGCGACTTCACCAGCATGCCCAGGTCCTCGGGCTGCTTGAGCACGATCTGCGCGGTGTCAGCGAAGAGGAAGGCGTGCTCGCTGGCCTGCTCGCGCAGCGTGGTCAGGTTGACCTGAATGCGGTCCGCGATCTCATTAGAGGCGATCTTGGCTCGGGCCAGCTCGTCGTTGACGGCGCTGCGCAGGCTGTCCACCGAGCGCTTGCCCTTGATGACCCCGGCGAAGTCGGCGGGCACCGCGGGCATGTATGGCTTGCCGAGGCGGGTGTTCAGGCCCGCGATGTGCTCGCGTAGCGCGGCGACGCCACCGGCCACGATCTCGCCCCGGATTTCCTCCTTGCGCTGTGCCACCAGTTTTTCCCGCTGCAGCCGCGTCGTGCGTGCCAGGGCACGGTAGTCGGCAACAAAGCGGCGCATGGTGTCCACATCGGCCAACTGCGCCAGCGCGTTGGACTCAGACGCCTCGAGCGCATCTTCCGCACGCTTGAGCGCCTTGCATGCCGCTTCGGTGTCGGCGAATTCCTGGTCGGTGCTGGGATCGGTCGGGATGCGGTCGATGAAGGCCTTCAGGGCATCACCGAAGGCTGGAAGGTTAGACACAATGCTCAGCCCGCCTTGCACCTGCACGCTGACTGCTGGCAGTGTCTCCATCGGTGCGGCCACCACCGGCGCGGGCTTCGGTGCCTCGGGCACGTAGGCGGCGACGTCTGCTTCCAACTGCGCCCAGCCGGCAACGATTTTGGCGCGCAGGGCTAAGTCAGGCTCGTACCAGCAGTGGCGCTCTTCGATAAGCGTGTCGCCTTCCCACTTCGACGCCATGAAGAGAATGCGCGCGGCGCCGGCCACCATGCACTGCTGCTCCATCTGCACGCGGTACACCATCGGTAGGTCGGCGCCGGTGCAGCCGTCGAACATCGCTTCGCGCAGCGCCTTGTTCAGGCTCTTGTGCTCGAAGCCGGTGTCCTCCATCAGCGTCAGACCGTCGAACGAGGCACTGAGCTTGCCTTCGCTGCCGACCGTGGGGGCGAGCTCTTCACCGATGATCTGCTCGGCCAGAGGCCGGGCCAGTTCTTCGAAGCGGTGACCCGCATCGAAGACGGCCTGCGTAGCGGCATCGACCTCCGGCGTGATGCCGGTGGCCAGCTCAGAGATCAGCTCGGTTCGCGTCTTGTACGGACTGCAACCCATCATGGCCGGCGCATCGCTGGCGTTGAAGTGGTTGCGGCGGTAGGCGTGCCACTCGGGCGAGCCCTGAACGAGGTTGTGAACTTGCATGGAATCTCCTGTGATTTCTTCGCCAGCGCTCGTCGCGTCGGCGCTGGTAGCTATGAAAGCGATAGCAGTTACTGCAGCTGGTTGATGCGCTGCTCGTAGATGTCGTTGAGCTCGGCCTGCTGCTCGCTGTCCGGCACCTGGGCGATCAGGTCTGCGGCGATGTTGAGCGTGTCCGGGTCCTTGGCCGCGTTCAGCTTGTCGGCCACCTGCGCGAAGGTCATGGCCAGCCCCGCCGCAGCGTTCGTTGGCGCTGGTTCGTTCTTCGGCGTCACGTCGGTGGCCTCGGCGTTCTTCACCGGCTGCACGGCACGCAGGCGCTCCAGCTGCGCATCGGTGAAGGGCGTGTTCGGGTTGCGCGACTGGGCAAATGCGATCAGCTCGTCCACCGTCTTGCGGCGGGACTTGATGACCTGCTCCCACTGCGGGAAGTTCTTGTCGAACTGCTCGGCGGGGTAGGGTTGGGGCGTGGGCTTCACCTCATCGACCGGCCCCATGTCGCGGGCACCGCCGATGGGCGTGTCCATCACCTCTTCGGCGACGGGCAGGCCCTTCAGCACATCGGGGAAGACGTCGCGCAGTGCGAAGGCACGGGCGCGCATCTGGCGCATGCGCTTCGGGTACTGGGTCCAGGGGCCCTGCTTGCCCAGCAGGCCGGCGAGCTTCGCGTCCTCCATGCTGAAGGTCCGTTCCTGCTCGGGCTCGCCGCGGCGCTTCACCTTGCAGGTGGCCGTCTTGCCGTCGTCCGACTCGCTCACGTATTCGCACAGCGGCGACGAACGCACCAGGGCGATCACGCTGTCGCCCCAGAGCGCCGGGCGGCCGTTGATGACCGCGATGTTCTGCAGCGCCTGCATCGGCTTCAGGCCGACTTCGGCGCCCCACTGCATGGCGATCAGGCAGTTGCCGGGCTTGCCCTTGAAGTCCTTGGGCACCATGTCGCTGTCGGCCATGTAGCCGGCGAAGGTCAGGGCCTGCTCGAAGGTCTGGGGGCTCAAGTCGAACTGCTGGCGGGGGGCGAGGGAGGTATCGGCGGTCATGTGGTGCTTTCGGAGGGTGCTGGGTTGTAGGGGCGCAGGAACTGCTCGGGCGAGATGGGCTGGGTCATGGCAGGTTCTTGAGGCAGCGGAGCGTCTTGTCATCCAGCCATTCCGGCGTGGCGCGCGGCCCGCAGACCTGCTGGCCGGCCCACTCGCGCGAGGCAAGCGCCTCGGCGTCTTCGCGGTCGGCCTGGGCTTCGGTGTCCGCCGCGGCAACAGCGCCAAGGGCAACAGCCAGGGCGCATGCGGCGATCCAGTGCATGGGGTTCATGGGAGGGTCCTCAGTTCATGGCCAGGAACAGCCTGCAGCGCTCAATGTGCTGCTGCGGGTTCCATGCGGCGGGTTGGTTGTCGAAGGCCTGCACGTGCTCTTCCAGCAACTGGCGCGCGGCCTCCAGTCGCTTGTGCAGCGCCTGCGATTGCTCGCTGGCTGCGCGGGCGCTGTCCAGATCGGTCCAATTGCGGCGGGTGGCGTCGGCGGTCATCAGAGCATTCCCTTGATAGTCATACCCGGCTGCGCCGCATCGCGCTGCTGCAGGCGCAGGGCCTGGCCGTCGCGGATGGCCTCGCGGTCGCGCTGGTGTTCGAGGTCGGCCTGCACGAGTCGGGCTTCATCGGGCGGCGTGCCCGGAGCGATGGGCAGGGGCCAGAAGCGGTGCAGTTGCGCCGCGATCTGTGGGTTCACGTGGTCGTTCATGGATCGCTCCAGGCGAAAAAAAGCCCGCGCTTGGCGGGCAGAGGGAATAAAAAGCGCCCTGGCTGGCAGGGCGAACGCCCCAGGGTGGGGCGGAGGGAGCGAGTGTTGATGGTGGCTGGCGCTTTCCCAGCATGTCCGCTCACCACGTCGGCGGACTCGCGGCTTTCAGGTGCGGGCCACCCGTCCACCGGTATTCGCTCTCACCATCATTGCTGCACCCTGCCGTAGCCACTGCACTGTTGTGCGCGCCGCACGGGGAGCCTGTCGGGGCTCCATTTCCAGGCCGACACCCTCACTATCGAGGTGCAGCAATGATGGCCCCCGTCTTTCCGGGGTGTCACGCAGGAAGGCTGGATTCAACCCTGCGATCTACGAATCTTCGGGCTGCCCGTTGAGTTCTTCATCTTCCCCATTCACCCATCGGTCCCAGTCTTTTTGGTTGATGAGCAGCCCCAGATACCGCTGGGCGCCGCATGTGTGGCAGTGCTCGCGCTCATGAGGGCGGCCGGGCGAAAACACAGTGGTAGGGCCGTCGCACAACTTGCATGTCATAGCTTCTCCTGAAAAACAGAAACGCCCTCGATGGAGGGCGCTTGTGTTTCGCCCCTCGTGAGAAGGGCTGCAGGCTTCTTCCCGCTGCGCGGGCTCCTGCGTCGGCCTGGCGCCGTGTTCCCGATCACTATCGGGTGCCGTGTTCTCCCCACCTCCAGCTTCGGGGCCAGAGGGTCGCCGCACGTTCATGAAAGGGTGCGCCGCGTGTGCTTTTTCTTCTGCCGCACGGGATCAGGGGCAGGGCGGCCGAAGCCACCTATTCATCCTCTCGCTGTTTTAAAGACGCATGCCGGGTTGCTCTCGATGGATTGGCCCCATCGCCTGCACATCCGCTGCGCTCCTGAGAGCTAACCCCGCCTCTGCGTCCTGTCGGCTGCCGGCTTCGTATCGCTTGCCGGGGGTGTGTCGCGGTTTGTGTGCTGCGATGGGTGGACTATACAAAATGTTGACTCCAAAGTCAAACGAAAAGTGTAGTGGAGTGGCCTTGCGCCTGACGAGGGACGTAAAAAAGCCGCCTCAGTAGGCAGCTTGGTCAGAACGGTGCTGCGGAGACTGAGATGCTGGCCGGCCCGATGCCAGACCAGATCAGCGAGCCACTCGCACGCTCGCGGACTTCAAACCAGTCGGGCTGTAGCTCGCGCATCTCGTAGGCATCGGCCGGCAGCGGAAGGATGGCGACCGATGGGCCCACCCAGCCCCAGGGTGGCATGGTCAGCAGAGTAGGGTGGTCTGCGGGGTTGTTCACAGCGCACTCTCGTCGCCGAGCCGCACGCGCCAAGCCTGGGCCACCCAGTCGCCCTCGGTGGTGCGCTCAAGCCCATGCACCTCGAAGCAACCGTTCACCATGTCAACGATGCGGGGCTCAAACAGGCTGATGGATTGGAAGCCGGCCAGGTGCAAGGCAGGGACGGTGCCGAAGCGGCCCTCAATGCGAAGGACGCTCAGCTTTCCCGCGTACTCATGCAATTTACCTGCGAACGGGCGTTTCCCGCCCTGTGAGTACAGGGTCAGGACCGTGGCATTGACGGGGCTGGAGATGTGGTCTGGCGTCATGGTGTACTGTATGAATATACAGCCATTGGTGGACGCGAGGAATACCAAAAAGAGGAGCGGGTCAACCTGCGCGAGATTGCTGAGTCGCGTGCTACGGTTGCAGGAGCGAGGCGGGGCGCCACCGCCGGCGAATGCCTCGCAGAAATTGGAAAGCCGCCTCGGTGGGCGGCTGAACATGGGGCTGGGAGCCTGCTTCTCGGTCAGGCGGCCAAGCGGTGCCGGATCTTGGCCTCAATGGCTGCTCGTTCTGCAAGGCTGGGGATCGCGTCGTTGGCAGCAATCATCAAACGCCTCTGGTCAGCCTTGGGAATTTCGTCAATGTCGCTGTACACCACCATCGAATTAAAGCGAGAGGTATGGGCGGCGATGTGCTGCAGGATGATCGTGGCCAGGCGCGCACGGTCCTTTGTGGGTACGCCGAAGATGAACAAAGGATCTCTGGCGGTCCTCACGAAAAAATCCACCGGGTAGTTCTCTGCGCCTTGTAGGCCAGGCACCTGGTAGCCTTCCACCAAGTTCTCATTACCTACCACATCCGCGAGGATGCTCCGGAGATCATCGTTGAATGAGTTCTCCACCCGGGTGCGCGTCCACAATCCCAAGTCCTCGACCCGCGTAGCGCCTTGACCCAACGCGAACAATCCGAAGGTGAGCGCGTCCGCAGGTACGTCGAGATACAGCTCTCCGTCGTCTTCCTGAAGACCGGACTCCTGCAGCACGGTCTGATACAGCCGTTCCCGAGCGCCCGCAAGAAGCTTGCCCAGGTCGTGCTCGTAGCTCAGCCGCATGAGGGTTGAGCCCTTGTCAGAAACTCTCCAGCCGGCCGTTACAGGGCTGACATAAGCTGTGAGATGGTCGCCATCTCGCCCGACGATGGGCAAAGACACCGCCAAACCTGCCGGGCGCTCAGACACCGCCACGTCTCGACAAAGCGTAGCGCAGAGAGTCTCGCGAAGTTGTTCGGCAGTCAGGTTCACAGCAGTGTCAATTGGTCGTCGTTCGCATTGTCACCCAAGCCCTCAATGTTGCAATCACAGATGAGGGCACGAAGGGCTCCGTCAACGTCCGAGTAGCGATCGGTCGTCTCCGCAAAGTGCTCGGATTTTCTGCCGGCTGCGATGTAGCGCGCTGTTGCGCGGTGGATGTGGCAGGCCAGAGGCAGCGGTTTTCCGTTCTCCAGAGGGTTGGTGTGCTCGTGGTCGCTGCCGTTGTACCGGGTCAACATCACTGGCGGTCCGGATGAAGGCTCATAGAGGAGGCCCGCTGAAAAGCCGTCCGGGATCCGCATGTTCTGTCGAACGAAAAGCCTGAACGTCTCGCCTGTTTCGCTGATCAATTCATAGTTGACCTGCTCTGAGCCGCGCTTTTCCAGCCTGCGGGCCCGCGGGTTCTGGACCGTCTTCTTCATCTTGAGCAGAGCGTCGATTTCTTCGTCTGTAAGCATGCTCCCCTCTCATTGTGGTCAGCCAAAAATCCGGGCTGGCCCTTTGGCTTCTCACTTGGCTCGCCGCCAATCCCAAGGCGGCATCTGCTCCCTGTCTGCCCATAGGCCGCGCCCGGCTGCGCGCGCAGCAGTCTCAGCCGTCTGCAGGTGCTCATACCCTCGTCCGTAGCGGACGTAGTACCAAGCCATCCCAGCGCGCACCTGGGCCGCGCCCGCGTCCTGCCCGCGGCACTCCACATCGGCCACTGTGCGGCCGTACCGGTCCCGGCCGCGCGGGGTGATTCGTGCCTCTTGCTGGAAGCATAGGCCGGCCAAGGCCTGCCTGCTGCGCTGACCCCAGGGCTGGGCCTTCTCGGGAGCGTCGATGGCGGCCAGCCGAACTTTCACCTGCTCATAGGCGCCAGTCTCTCCGCAGCGTGCGGTCAGCGTGTCGCCGTCGCTGATGCCTACGACAAAGCAGAGCAGAGCGGAGCCGATCATTGATTGGGGGGATCAACTTGCCCCGTTCTTAGCTTGCCTGGTCTGCGCCAGGACCTTGGCGACAAGTTCGGCCCAGCGCTTGGCGCGCTGCTCCATCTCCGCTGTGAGCTCAGCTCGGTCGTCATCCGACATTCCACGGAAGGCCAGCAGCATGCGGTGCTCGTCTTCTGTCACTGAGTCGAATCTCTGACCTGGCGGGGATGGGGGTGCCTTTGCGGATGGCTTTGAGGTGATCCACATATCGCCCATACCTGTTGCGATCCAGCTTGCAGATACACCCCAAAGCTGCTGAGCAGCAGTTGCCTTTGAGTGAGCGACGCCACGCGTCTTCCAGTTGTTCACCACCTGATCCGAGACGTTGAGCGCACGAGCCACAGCGGCAGCACCCTTTACGCCCTTCTGATCCGCAGCATCCAGCAGTCGCTGCAGCGAAGTTTTCCGAGGGTCTTCCATCCGTGAGATTTTCCAGCTAGTAAACAAAGCGTTGCTACATCTTTTGTTTGACTTGACTAAACCAAAAGTGTAGAGTTCGGCCCATGACTGACGCCGAACTAATTGACCACTACGGTGGACCCGCACAACTTGCCAAGCGCCTCGGGTGGGCTGAACGACGTCATGCCGTGCAGCGGATTCACAACTGGCGCAGTCGTGGCATCCCTGCGGCCATCAAAGTCAAGTTCCCTCGCCTGTTTTTGATTGATGTGCCGCGCTCCCCAAAAGAGCCGTCCGCAGCAGAGCAGGGGGCAGTTGGGGAGGCCGCCCATGGCTGACCTACGCCGCATAGCCGCGCGGCTGCCGCCTGATCGCAGCCTGCACCCCACCAACCACTCAACCACAACGACCCCGAAGGGTTCCCCGATATGTACGCCGATCCCAAACGCATCCGCCGCAACCGCGTCCCCGTCTACCTCGACGGCTACGTCTACGAGCGGCTTGCCCGCCTCGTGGAGATGACCGGAGGGGAGACGTCGGTGGTCAGCCGGGACGCCCTGGAGAAGGGACTGGACTTGCTCGAGCAGGAAATTCATGCCTGCGAGTCTGCCCAGCTGTCCGCAAACAAGCGAGACGTACATGCGGGCTTCTCGCACGCTTAGCGCAGCACGAAGGAAGCACTGATGTCCGCACGCCCCCCCGCACGCCATCCGTACCTTGCAGAGCCCACTGATGCGCAACTGGCTCAGGCCCAGCGCATTGCGCAACGCACCGGCAAGACCGTAGCGCAGGTGCTTTCCCTGGCCATCGGCCGCGGCACGTCTGCGCAGTTCGCCGAACTGCTGCGCTCGCCAGTCAGCAGGCACTGATTTTTAAAGCACTGAAAAAACGTGGAAGCAGTCATGCAAGTCCATCACCTTGTCCGCGCTAGTGATCCACTGTCGAGCGTCCAGGCCGCAGAGCGCGCGCCCGAGTTCGCCGGCAATCACTGCGACCGCATCTTGGCGGCATTGCGCCGCCGGCCCGCCACTGCGCACGAACTGCAGGGCACCACCGGATTGACCGTGGTGCAGATCGACCGCCGCCTGCCTGACCTCCTGAAAGCAGGCAAGGCACAGGTCGTACAGCAGGGCGGAACCGACCTGATGCGCGGCGGCGCGCGAGTGTGGGAGGCGGTGTGAGCGTCCGCGTCATGACAGCGGTGTTTGACCGCTATCCGAACGGCGGCGGCGAGATGCTGACCGCGCTGGCCCTGGCAGACCATGCCAGCGACGACGGAACCCGCGTTTTCCCAGGCATCAAGGCCCTGGCCGAGAAGACGCGGCAGTCCGAACGCACGATCCAGTACCAGCTGCGCCGCATGGAGGAATCCGGCTGGCTGATCCTCGTCAGCGCCGGCAACGGTGGCCGCTCGATGACCAGTGAGTACCGCATTTCGCTCGATTGGATAAAGGGTGCAGAAATTGCACCCATTCAAAAGGGTGCAAGTGACGACGAAAAGGGTGCAACTGGCGACACGAAAGGGTGCAAATCAGCGCAAGAAAGGGTGCAACGGGTTGCACCCGCAAATAACCGTCATAGAACCATCAATGAACCATCAGTGAATCGGGCCGCCGCTGCCACGCCGGCCAAGCCAAGCCGCGGAACCGTGGTGCCATCCGATTTTGAGCCGGACCAGACGGCCACACGCATCGCCGCCGAAACCGGTGTCAACCTGCAGGCCGAGTTGGCGAACTTCCTGGACCACCACGCGGCGCGTGGCACCGTCTTCAAGGATTGGCAGGCTGGTTTCCGCACTTGGCTGCGCAACGCTGTGAAGTTCGGCCAACGTGGGCACGCTGCAGGCGGTCAACGCACCCGGCAGAACCAGCCCCGCTATGCCGCAGCTGCTGCAACGATCTACGAAGGGGTGAGCCTGTGAGCGACGTCTCCACCCTGGCGCACGACGCCATTCACCAGGCCTCACAGCCGTCGCGCGCGCGCCGCGAGGCATCGTCCACTACCCGCAAGCTATTCGTGCTGCTGCACGGCTCCTACGGCAACCTGTTCCTGTCGAAGTTCGCCACGGGGCAGCAGTCCGATGACGGCGGCGACAAGGGTGTTGCCGCTGCGATGTTGGTGTGGGACGCAGCCCTGGCGAAGTTCGCGCCGGATGTGATCGAGTCGGCCGCCAAGCGCCTGACTGCGGAGCACCCCGACTTTGCACCGAACCTGCCGCAGTTCGTGAAGACCTGCGAGGCCATGACACCGCGCAAGACATACGCCGAAGAGAACAACTTGCCTGCGCTGCCCGCTCCCGTTGCGGCTCCCCCGGCGTCCGTCAACTACGAGGCCAAGGGCGACAGCAAAGATTGGGCGCGCGCGATCCTGGCCCGCGCCGAGGCGGGCGAAAAGATGAAGCCGTTCAGCCTTCTGTCTGCCCGGCAGGCCCTGGGGCTGGAAGGGAGGATGAAGTGGCATTGACTCTGCGCGAAAACCTGGCGCCCAAGCAGGCCTGGTCCCATGCCGTCCTTGATGACGTGCGCGCCGGCATCCGCCACGACCCCGGCGCTGTTCGTTTCGCACTGCGCGCTTTGGGAGAGCCCGTTGACTACGACATGCCAAACCTGCGCCCACTGGAGCCCGCGCAAGAACCCCGCCATGGCAAAGCACGGCTTTGCACCCTGCGACCTGCGCAAGCCCTGGACCACGTACCCGCCGCAGCACACCTGCAGCAAGCACAAACCCGCACCGGAGGCTGTGCAGGCTGCCCGCGTGGTGTGGCTCACCAAATCATCGAGCAGAGCCGGCAGTGCTGGCAGATCGGAGTAGATGCATGACCCGCATCTACATTGCCGGGCCAATGTCGGGCCTGCCGGATCTCAACTACCCGGCATTCCATGCGAAGGCGGCCGAGCTTCGCGCCCTGGGCCATCACGTCGAAAACCCCGCAGAGAACAAGCCGCCGCATTGCAAGAGCTGGCTGGGCTACATGCGGCTGGCCGTGGCTCAACTCGTCACCTGTGATGCCGTGGTGCTGCTGCCCGGGTGGGAGAAGTCCCGAGGCGCGCGCATCGAGCGCCAGCTCGCAGACGGCATGGGCCTGCAGGTGTTCGGGCATCTGGATTTGCTGGAGTCCGAGGAATGAAGTTCATCCTCCCCTGGCCGCCGGCCACGCTCAGCCCGAACGCGCGCCAGCACTGGAGCGCCCTGGCGCGGGCGAAGAAGGCCTACCGCCGCGAGTGCGCCGCCCAGGCCCAGCTCCAAGGCCTGCGCCGCATCGAGCCCGCCAAGCTGCACGTGTCCCTGGTGTTCGTGCCGCCCAACCGCCGGGCGCACGACCTGGACAACCTGCTGGCGCGGATGAAGTCCGGCCTCGACGGCCTGGCCGACGTGTTGGGCGTGGATGACAAGCACTGGTCCCTGAGCATCGCCAAGGCGGACGAGATCGGCGGCATGGTGCGTGTGGAGGTCGCCCATGCCTGAGATCGTGCTGGTGCGCCAGGAGGATGTGGCGGTCACCGAGGCGGACAAGGAAGCCGCGCGCCGCGTGCTCTTCGGCACGGTGGACGGCCTTGGCGAGCAAAACCGCCGCAAGTGGCGCCGCTTCATGTCGGCCCTGTTCCGGATGGAGCCCGGCGAGATGGCCACGATCAAGACGCACAAGGCCCGCTCAGGCCCATTCCATCGCCGGCACATGGCGCTGGAGCAGCGGGTGTTTGACAGCCAGGATCGCTTCACGGACTTCGAACGCGGCTTCCGCGACTGGCTGAAAGTCGGGGCGGGGCACTGCGACTGGCACCCGGGCCCGCGCGGCGGCGTGTTCCCGGTGCCGAAGTCCACCAGCTATGCCGAGATGGAAGAGGGCGAGATGCGCGAGTTCCACGACGCCGCGGTGAAGTTCTTGCGCAGCGAGCACGCCGGCCGCACGCTGTGGAAGCACTTAGGCGAGCGCCAGCGCATCGAAATGATCGAGACGATCCTTGGGGAGTTCGGGGAATGAAGGCGCTGCTGCACATGCTGAAGTTCCTTGCGCTGGGCCTGCTTTCCTTGGCGGTCATGGTGTTCTTGCAGATCGTCTGCATCGGGGAAGAGCGATGAAGCGAACGCCCATGAAGCGCACCGCCTGGCCACGCCGAGCGCCCACCACCCAAAAAATCCCGCGAAATCGCGAGAAGCGCCTTGCAGATCGTGCCTCTGCAGCTATGAAAAACATAGTGCCGCGCGCTGCCGTGATGGCTTCGGCCACCACCAGCTGCGCACCGGTCGCAAAGTCCGATCCCATCCGCAGCGAGGCCTACCGGCGCGCGGTCGCACAACTGCCTTGCGCGATCTGCGGCATCTACGGCTACAGCCAGGCGGCCCACGCCAACACCGGCAAGGGCATAGGCATGAAAGCCTGCGACCTGACCCTGTTCCCGGCCTGCGCCGACCGCCCGGGCGTGCGGGGCTGTCATTCCAAGCTCGACCAGAGCGCGCTCTTCAGCAAGTTGGTTCGCCGCGAGCTCGAGCCTGTCTGGGCGGCCGACACGCAGCGCCGCGTGCGCGAGTTGGGCCTGTGGCCTCAATCAATGGACGAAGGAGCGTGATGTGAACCCCCACACCAAACGCCGCACGGCGCCCGCCGTCAACTTGGTCGAGCGCGCCGTCATAGCTCAGCGGTGGCGCGAGCACGTCGCCACTGCCCGGATCCATGCCCTGATGGGAGAAAACGCACAGGCGCTGGTCAACCAGGCCGGCAGGGTCTTCTTCGTGGTGCTGGGTGCCGCGATGCACAAAGGCATGGCCGAAGACCAGCGCGAGATCCGCATCATCCGCGGCGCCGTGAATGCCACGCACGACCAGGCCGAGGAGGAGCCCATCAACCCACTGCGCCGGGCATCGATCCATGCCGGGCTGGAGGCTGCCGTCAGGCTGTTGCCTGAGCTTCCCCACGCAGCCCTGGTCCAGGTGGCTTGCGAGCTGGAGGCAATGCTGCGACGTCAGGACGTCCGTCTGTCCGATTTCGAGCACCTGATCGGCGCCGGGCCGGCGGCCACCAGTGCGAGCGAGGTGCACCCATGAGTCTCCGTAGCATCGACATCTACACCATGAGCCTTTTCCCCGAACTGCGCGCGCCCCGGAAACCGGCCACGCCGGCGCGGGGGAAGGCCGCTCGTGACAAGGCGAAGATCAACGGCGCCAGTGGGGAGGATGACGCGTTGCTGACCGTGCGGCAGCGCACCCGCAAGGCATGGCGCGGCATGCCCAAGGAGGCCCGGGCCGCTCTCTCCTCGGTCTTTGACCTGGCCGGCAAAGCGCTGTGTCTGCGCCAGGGCAGCATGGAGCGCGCCGCGGGCGAGGGCGGCAGCAAGTACGCCTCCCGCGCCCAGCCCGCCCGGGGCGTCACCCGCGTTGAGGGCGCGGCCTATCCCTCCCGGTGGACCGCAGAGGATTACCGCCGCGAGGAGCAGCGCCGGGCCCGCCAGCGCCCCCCTCGCCCGGTGGCCAAGGCCAGGACCCGGGGCAAGGTGGTCCGTGCCGCTGATGGCGAGGCGGTGGACTGAATGGGCAAAGTGTTCCAACTGCGGGGTGCCGCGAAGCGGCCCATGCCCCCCGAGGGGGAGGGGCGCTACCAGCCCGCCCACGGTGTGGCCGAGTGGGTGCAGGAGCGGGTGCTGTCGGCCGATGGAGCCGTGCACAACCCCGAGCACGCCCACCTGATCGATGCGGACCTGGTCTTCCTTTGGGCTCCTGCCGGGTTCGTGAAGCAGATGCGCACGGTGCTGGGCCAGGCCGAGGAGGTGATGTTCCGCGCTGGGGGATGGCAGAAGGGCCGGCAGGAGCAGCAGTTCATCGACTGGTTCGGTCGCGTGCCCACGTTCATGATCACCTTCGACGCACAGTACGCGGCCACCTGCAGCGACGCGGAGTGGTGCGCGCTCGTGGAGCATGAGCTGTACCACTTAGCCCAGGCTCGCGACGAATTCGGCGCGCCCAAGTTCACGAAAGAGGGCAAGCCCAAGCTGGCACTGCGCGGCCACGACGTGGAGGAATTCATCGGGGTGGTCCGCCGGTACGGCGTGGGCGATCCTGGGGGCGCTATCTCTCGCCTGGCTGCAGCTGCCCGGGGAATGCCCGAGGTCAGCGCAGCGTCCATCGCGTCGGCCTGCGGCACCTGCCTGCGGAGGGCTGCCTGATGCTGTACCCGCGTAATACGGAGGCTTCGACATGGCGACGCTGACCGACCCCGTCAAGATCGCCATCGTGCAAGCCCTGGCGTGTTTCGACACCCCCACGCAGGTCGCCTCCCAGGTAAAGGAGGAATTCGGGCTGACGATCACCCGGCAGCAGGTGGCGAACTACGACCCGACGAAGGCAACGGGAGTGAACCTGAGCAAGAAGCTGCGGGCGATCTTCGAGTCCACGCGCGAGCAGTTCCTGGCGGACGTGAGCGGCATTCCGATCGCCCAGCAGGCCTACCGCCTGCGGGTGCTGCAGCGGAACCTGGAGCGGGCCGACCAGCGGGGCAATGCCGCCATGGTCACCTCCATCCTCGAGCAGGCAGCCAAGGAACTGGGCGGGGCCTTCACCAACCGGCGAGAGCTCACCGGCAAGGGTGGCCAGCCGCTGGCTACGGTGAACACCAACGTGACGCCCGAGCAGCTGAAGGAAGTGGTGGAGAGTGTCCAGGCCAAGTTTTAGCCCTGCCGAGCGGCTGGCGGCCGTGGGCTGGGCGCGTGAGGACCTGTACAGCTTCTCGCGCTGGATGTTCCTGCAGCGCAAGGGGTTCATGTGGCAGCGCGCCAGGCACCACCAGCTGATCTGCGATGCGCTGATGCGCGTTTTCCAGGGCGAGTGCAAGCGCCTGGTGATCAACATCCCGCCGCGGTACTCCAAGACCGAACTGGCCGTGGTGAACTTCATCGCCTGGTGCATGGGCAAGGTGCCGGACTGCGAGTTCATCCACGCCAGCTACTCCAGCGCCCTGGCCACGAACAACAGCACGAATGTGCGCGGGCTGGTGCTGCACGAAGCGTACCGCGAGATCTTCCCCGAGCTGCAACTGGCGAGCGACGCCCAGCACCACTGGAAGACCAGCGTGGGCGGCGTGATGTATGCCACCGGCACCGGCGGCACGATCACCGGCTTCGGCGCTGGCAAGCACCGGGATGGCTTCGGCGGCGCGATCATCATCGATGACCCGCACAAGGCGGACGAGGCCACATCGGACACGATCCGCAAGGGCGTGATCGACTGGTTCCAGAACACGCTGGAGAGCCGCAAGAACAGCCCGGACACGCCCATCATCGTGATCATGCAGCGGCTGCACGAGGATGACCTGGCGGGCTGGCTGCTGGGCGACCGTGGCACCGACGGCAACGGGCCGGCCGTGGCGGGGGGCAATGGCGAGGTGTGGGAGATGCTGCGCCTGTCGGTATGGAACGACGACGGCACGCCGCTGTGGCCCGAGAAGCATGACGCCGAGACCCTGCGGCGGATGGAGCAGGCTGCGCCCTACGTCTTCGCCGGCCAGTACCGCCAACGCCCGGCACCACCGGCGGGAGGGGTCATCAAGCCAGACATGATGGAGATCGTGGATGCGGTGCCGGCAAGTGTGGTCGAGTGGTGCCGAGGCTGGGACCTTGGAGCATCCGACAAGGGCGACTACACGGCAGGAGTGAAGGTTGGGCGCATGGCGGACGGCCGCTTCGTCATCGCCGACGTGGTGCGCGACCAGTTGCAAACTGACCGCCGGGACGCGCTGATTAAGAACACCGCCACCGCTGACGGCCGCAGCCTCAAGCAGAGCTTGCCGCAGGACCCGGGCCAGGCCGGAAAGTCGCAAGTCCTTTCCTTCGCTCGTTTGCTGGCCGGCCATGCCGTCCACTTCAGCCCTGAGACAGGCGACAAGGTGACGCGGGCAACGCCGCTCGCCAGCCAGATCAACGCCGGCAACGTGGTGATGGTGCGCGGCCCCTGGAACAAGCCATTCACGGACGAAGGCCGGCTGTTCCCTTATGGGAAGTACGACGATCAGGTCGATGCAGCGGCCCGGGCGTTCAACCAACTACTGAACCCGACAGCCGGCATCTTCGCTTGACCCCTTCCTAGCATGGTCGCATGCCCGATCAGATCATCGTCAACTCCTACGAGATGCAGGCCGCCCGCGCCGAATTGCTGCTGGGCGTTGGCCTGGACGCCAAGCGCCCGACAGCATGGAGCCAGTACGGCTACAAGCAGCAGCTGAACTTCGCCGACTTCAAGCTGGCCTATGACCGTGGCGGGGCCGGCCATGGCGCCGTCCACAAGTTGCTCGAAAAGTGCTGGCAGGCGCTGCCCCGCATCAAACAGCCGGCCCAGGACAAGGAAACCGAGTGGGAGAAGAAGGTCGGCGCCACGCTGCGCAAGGTGGCGGCCTGGCAGAAGCTGCGGGACTTCGACCGCCGGAACATGGTGGGCCGGTATGCGGCGCTCATCTACCGCGTGCGCGACGGCAAAGAGCTGCGTGAGCCGCTGGGCACCGCGACGGAGCTGGTGGACCTCGCACCGGTGTTCGAAGATCAGATCAGGGTGGAGCGCTGGATCGAGGACAAGGCCGACGAGAACTATGGCCAGCCGGCCATGTTCCAGATCCGCACCCGTTCGCCCAACGCGACGGCGGACACGCAGGCCAAGCCTGAAGACTGGCTGGACGTGCATCCCTCCCGCGTCCAGATCCTGGCCGAGGGCAGTGTGGGTGATATGTTCGACGGCGTGCCGCTGCTGCAGGCCGGATTCAACAGCCTCGTGGACATCGAGAAGCTGAGCGGCGGCGGGGCAGAGTCGGCGCTGAAGAACTCGGCGCGCACCGTGGTATTCCAGTACGACCCAACGGCTTCGGTGCAAGCCATCACCACCACCAACCCCGACGGCAGCGTCTCCCAGAAATCGGTGCGCGAAGCCCACGAAGAGCAGACGCGCAGTCTGAACCGCAACCAAGATGCCAGCATTGTCCTGCAGGGCGGCAAGGCCGAGACGCTGCAAACGCAGGTGTCGGACCTGTCGCCGCAGTTTGAGATTGCGGCCAACCTGTTTGCCGCTTCGGTGCGCATTCCGTTCGTGGTGCTCTTCGGCCAGCAGACGGGGCGCTTGGCCTCCGATCAGGACCGCCAGGACTTCGCCGCGCGCTGTTCCTCCCGGCAGGCGAATGAACTCACCCCGATGCTAGAGCAGTTCATCCGGCGCATGCAGACCTGCGGCGTGATCGAAAAGGGCGATTTCGAGATCGAGTGGCCACCCGTTGATGCCCCAAGCGACAAGGACAAGGTGGAGCTTCTCCAAAAGATGACTACTGCCATGCAGCAGAGCTTCCAGTCCGGGCAAGGCCAGCCGCTCTTCAGCATCAACGAACTGCGCAAGGTCGCGGGCTTCGAGCCCATTGCTGAGATGGACCTGCCCGCCGAGGGCGATCCCGCGATGGACGCGCAAAACGATCCCTCTGCACCGCCAGCGTCTTCCTAGCATTGCTGGGGCGGATAGGGTCGCCCCCGAAGAGCCTTAAGCAAGCCTGCCGCCTTCGTTGTGCTGTGCAAGGAGCTTGCCTTGAACCAAACCCAATCCGCCGGTGTGCCGGCATACATCGAAGTCAGCGCCGAAGTGCGCTACTGGGAAGACGCCGCCGTCAACGGCGCCGAGGATGCCGACGGCAGCCTGATCCCCTTCAAGCGTGAAGCGCTCTGGTGCCCCGTCATCCGTTTGTCAGATGGTCAGGTAATGGACTGGCCGGCCGGCACCGAGGCCGACGTTCACTACAAGGTCTGTGACGCTGGCGAATACTGGCTGCTGGACGCCGAGCGCCGCCGGATTGCCAAGTGGACTGGCTTCTACGTGCCGAGCGACTTCCTGTGTCACGGCGACGACGGCTATGGGGACTACATCATCCTCAAGGTCGGCCCGGCTGGTGTGATCGAGAAGTGGACCGCGCCGCGCATTGAATGGGCACGCGAGGAGGGGGACGAAGACGACGACCCGGGCTGGAAGCGTATCCCTGTGCCCACCGTCCCGGGCATCACCCTGACCCTGGAGCAGGCCCGCACGCTGGCCGAGGCGCTGGACATCAGCCATGACACTCTGGCCGCAGAGGCAGAGAGCTACCACCAGTCCATGGCCGGCCACTACCCGGCGCTTCACAAGGCCGAAGATGAGCGCGTGGCCGCCGTCAAGGCCGCGGGCGCGCTGCTGGGCCAGCTGATCCAGGGCTCCGGTGCGAGCACTGTGCCTGCGACGGACGCACTGGACGCGGCCCGGTATCGCTGGCTGCGCGACGTCAGCGTGCCTCCGCACAACTTCTACCTGAGCGTGCCCATTGAGTTCGATGGCGTGCGCTACACGCCGGCCGAGGTGGACGCAGCCATTGACGCTGCCCGCGCCAGTTCCAGCAAGGAGGGAGCATGACGCTCGGCGACCTGCTCAAGAGCCGACGCACCGCGCTCGGCCTCACGCTCGAAGAGGTCGGCGATGCCGCGGGCCTGTCAAAGAGCCACCTGCACGGGCTGGAGTCCGGCCGCAACCCGAATCCCGGGATCGTGACATGCGCCCGGCTGTCTCTCGCGCTCGGCATGAGTGTGACGTCCTTGGCTGCCGCAGCGGTCGAAACTGCCATGAGTTCCGGCAAGGAGGCGCCCCATGGCTGACCCGCGCCAAACACGCCGCGAGGTCGAGGCAATCCTGTCATGCCGCCAGAAGCGCCGCGAGGCGATGGGGAAGGTCGATCTTTCCCGCGCTGCCGACTTCCTGGAGCAGTACGCCGACTTCATCAGGCGCGAAGTCGTGTCGGCGGACATCGAGCGCCACCCGTACCTGCCGGAGCTGGAAGAGGTAGCGGCGACCATCCGGGCCGCTGCTGTGGCCGAGGTCACAACGCCGGTTTTCGTGACCAACCCCGCCGAGGGGCCGAGCCATGGCTGAGCCGGCATTGGGTGCGCCGCTCGCCCTCGGCGCCGAGTGGGAAACGCCAGCCATGCGAGAGGGCATAGGGCGGTGCCGGCGCGGGCACGATGCTGGTATGGCCGGCCTGCCGTGCCCGCCTGACGGAGACGAGTTCTCCCATCGCCGCGCCACGCTCATGCGCCGGGCGCGGACCGGCGAGATCGTCATGGTGCTTTGCCGCGGCTGCCGCTGCCGTAAGTGCGGCGCGCAGAACTGGGGCTGGCGGCCAGGCTGCCGCTGCTGGACGGAAGAGGACATGAGGGGCGACGGCCCGGGCATGGACTATGGGGTGCTGGTGCAGCCGGAAGGCGATGACCCGAAGGTGCCCGCGCGTTTCATGACGCACGCCGATCTACTGGCGGCGCGCGCCGCCGGCAAGCCGGTGCTGGACGACATCAAGGGCGAGCCGGTGGATCTGGATGGGCATGGCTGACCGTCCGAAGAATCCCATGATTCCCGGCAACCTCCGGGACCGCACCGGCACCGGCGGCATCATGCGCCGGGCCCTGGCCGACATCCGCCGCCGGTACGCCGGCCTGCAGCGGGACGTGGTGGCGCTCTTCGACGCGATTCCGAGGCTGACCGGCAACGATCTTCCCGCCCTGCCGCCGCTGCCCGCGCCCCCGCCGCGCGACATCTACGCCATGACGCCGGAGCAGCTGCAGCGCCTCTCCGACGACCTACGCCAGGCCGTGGAGCGCTGGATGGCAGATGGCCGCGATCCACAGTACGCATTCTGGTGGGACCGCTACGTGGCCGAGGCCTCGCAACTGGGCACCGCGCAGACCGTGGCGAACCTCACCGCGCTGTCCACCACCTACGCCGCCTCGCGCACGCTGGCCCAGGTGATCTACAGCGAGCCCTACCGCAACCGGCTGGCCATGGCGCAGCTGGCCAGCAAAGAGCATTGGACCGGGCTTGCCGCCCAGCAGAAAGCCGACCTCGCCCAGATCATTGGCCGCGCCGTGGTCGATGGGAAAAACCCGCGCGCGGTTCGCAAGGAGATCGCGGAGAAGCTGGCGGTGAGCAAGTCTCGGGCCGAGAATTTCGCGCAGACGGATGTCACGGGCACGCTGCGGGAGGCCAGGTGGGCGGAGGCGGACCGGGCGGAGGAGGAGCTGGGCCTGCGGCTCGGATTGCTGTGGACGTCGGCTCTACTGCCGACGACCAGGCCATGGCATGCGGCGCTGAATGGACAGGTGCGGACCACTGAGCAGGTGCGCCAGTTCTACTCACAGGGCGGGAATCGATATAGGTGTCACTGTAGCCAGACCGAGTGCTTGCTTGATGAGGACGGCAAGCCCATCCTGACGAAGTCGCTGCAATCGGCCATGGCGAACGAGAAGGCCGCCTGGCAGTCGCGCTACCTCAAGAAGTGATTTCCCAGGGCTTGGCCTTGTGCGGCGGGTTCACCAGGTCGCGCGGGTCGAGCTTGCGTTGCCGCTCAGCTTCTTCGGCCCTGCGCTGCAGCATCAGGCGCACGGCTGGCGGCGTTGCCTCCTCAAGGATGGTGAGGGGCGGGGCCAGCGGTGGCTTGGCTGTCGGCTTGGTGCGCTGGCGCTTGGGCATCGCGGGAGTCTAGCTGCCCGCATGGCCACGGTCTCAAGCCGGAGGCCAGCGCAGAGCAGGCAAGCGCAGTGCGCAGGTCGATCTTTGCCCCGCCCGCAAGCATACGAGCATAGGTCGAGCTACCTACCCCTAAGGCCTTGCAGGCCTGGGCGTAGCTGTAGCCCATTCGGGTCTGCCAAGAGCGCAAATTATCGGGCTTCACCTGCGGGCCTCCAGCTTGTAGTGTGGATGCTGATCCAGTGCTAGCAAAAACAGCGCCCAACGATCAGCACCCATCTGCCGCTCGGCAGATTCATAGCGCAACCACGCGCGTGCGTTAGGCGATCCGGCAAGCGAGGCGGCCCGCTTGATCGTCAGCCCAGCAGAATCGCGGGCCTGCTTCACATCGGCCGGGGATGGTGGGCTCAAAATGAGTAGAGTTGGATCAGCGTGCATAATTTAGGACCAAATCTATACGTGTGGTTCCTGCCCTGCTAATGCTGGGCGGCCAACAAGGCGAGGCGAAAGCTGCCGGCAACAAATGGGGCCCCTGGCATTCCGGACGTTTCTTTTTAGAGACGTGCCGCCAGAAGAGCGCGTACATCTGCCTCAAATTGCGCCCGGGTTGCCACGCCCGGCTTGGTGATCGGGCTGTCGCTGCCCAGCATGTAACGTGCATGCGGCAGCTTGTGCTCTGCGTATCTGACGGGTTCGGCCCACACAAGCGCGCCGTCCACGACGACTTGCCGATGCGGTTTTTCGCGCGTGTACAGCACCGTGCCGTGCTGCCGCTGCCCGACTGCCAAGCCGGTGTCCTTTCCGTCCAGCAAGACCCAGCCGGAAGTGTCGATTTGCAATCCCATGATTTTCTCCAATACGCACCCCGCCGGGCGCAGGGTTGTTCAGTTGCCGATGGAATCAATGGCAGATTCAAGGGCGGCTTGGCTCTCAAAAGCCCAAACCTTGCAGACGCCATGCCAGCGGGCGCCGGCAGCCTTGATTGCGTCTTTGTGCGCGTAGGTGTTGCCGCCGATGGCAGGGACGCCGCCACGGCCGCCGTTGTTGATTTCGCCGGCCTTGAGGCCCAGGGCTGCGGCCTTGGCGTTGAGGGATTCGCGGCCGGCGATGTTGGCGATGAAAACTTGCATGATGTGTGCTCCGCGTGGAACGCCAGGTAACCGCCTGGACTCGGTGGCGATCTATTTCGATCACCATGGATGCAATATTACTCCCGAAATGGGAGTTTTGCAAGGGTTTTCTGTCGTCTTGAAGCCATGAAATCACGACGTTGATCGGACGCCCAGCGCCTCCCTAGCATCGTCTGGCATACCCAAAGCGGAGATGCCATGGCAACCAAGAAAAAGCGCGTCCACATGCTGAGCGTCGTCAATGCGGCGAACGTCAGCAAGTCCGGCGCTAAGTACGTGATCCGCGACGTCTGCGGCGCGGTGGACGACATCGTGATGAACTCCACCCTGTACCCGGCCGACCAGCTCGCCGCAGGAGCGCCGACGATGGAGGGCCGCATTGCGCCAGCCGGCCACCCGAAGAACGCCGACGGCACCTTCATCAGCGCCACGAACGCGGATGCGCTGCTCGCCAGCTTCATCGGCGCCGTGTGCAAGAACGCCAGGCACGAGGGCGGCCGGACGCTGGTGGACATTCACGTCAACGAGGCCCAGGCCAAGGGCCACCCCGACGGCCAGCGCCTGATCGAGCGCCTGGATGCGGCCATCGCGGGAACGAACGCCGACCCGATCAACGTCAGCACGGGCTTGCTGCTGGTGCCCATCACGGCCAATGGCGAAAGCCGGGGCAAGAAGTACACGCGCATCGCCACCCAGCTGCAGTACGACCATCTTGCGATCCTGCTCAACGAGAAGGGCGCCGGCACGCCGGCCGAGGGCGTGGGCATGTTCCTGAACGCCGAGGGCGCCCAGGAAGAGGTCGAGGTGGTCGAGGTCAACGCCGAGCCAGCCGACCGCCGCTACGAGGGTGCCATCGGCTGGCTGCGCAGCCTGTTCGGGAACAAGGACATCAGCTTCGACCAGATCTATGACGGCCTGCGCGTTGGCCTGCCCCAGGGCGCATGGATCCGCGAGGTGTTTGCCTCCTATGCCATCTGGACCGACGAGGCCGGCAAGCTGTGGCGCCAGGAATACCACACCAGCGAAAACGGCTCCGTAGCATGGCTCGGAGATCCTGTTGAAGTCGTTCGGCAGGTTTCCTATGAGCCCGTCACCATCAACCAGGAGAAAGGTGATCCCGTGAAAGACCACATCCTCGCCGCGCTGAACGCCGCCGGCATCACCACGGCAGGGCTGGACGATACCCAGCTGCTGGCCGCCTACAACTCGCTGGCGCGCAAGCCCGCCGAGGACAAGCTGACCGCTGCGAATTCGCGCATCGCCGAACTGGAAGGCGAGAAGACCGCCGCCGAGAACGCCGAGCGCGACAAGCTGGCCACCGAACTGGCCGTCAACAGCTCGCTGACGGCTGACGACTTCAAGGCCATGCCCGTGGTTCGCCTGCGCGAGCTGAAGGCCAAGGCCGCCCCGGTGGTGGTGGGCAACAGCGGCGGCGGCAACGCCGACGAGTTCGCCGGCTACGACCTCAACAAGTTGCCCTAAGGAGGCGCGCCATGGCAAATCGAATCTTTCGCACCGGCAGCGGCGTCCCGCGCCCGCGCACCATCACCGACAAGACCGTCTCCGGCGCGCTGCTGCCCGGCACGGCGGTATTCATCGGCGCCACGCAGCTGACGCAAGCCACTGCCGTGAGCGGCGGCCGGCTCGCAGTGCTGGGCGATCGGGACTACTACAGCCCCGGCGGCATCAACCTGTCCACCGACCCGCTGCTGACCCCCTACACCTCGGGCGAATCCGGCGTGGCCTACCTGCCCAAGCCCGATGACGAGTTCCTGTGCGCCATGGCCGCAGGTTCCTACACGCCGGGTCAGGAACTTACCGTGGGCGCCGCTGGCCGGCTCACCGCCGCCGCATCCGGCGGCATCGTGGTCGCGCATTTCGACCAAGCCGCCAAGACCGCAGCCGCAGGGGATCTCTGCGACGTGGTTTGGGCCAACGCATACACCAAGGCATAACGGAGGGACCCATGCTGATTTTTACCAACGAGCAGCAGCAGGCCGTCATGGCTGCGCGTCGCCAGTTCAACCAGCGCGCAACTGCCCGTGCGGCTGAAGCTGTCGCCGGCCTGGAAGGCAACTCCCTGGCCATCCCCCTCGATGCATGGCGTCGCATCGACACGCGCGCGCAGCAGATCGCGCGGTCGCGGCTGGTGATGTTCAGCCGTCTGGCCGCCGCCAGCACCATCCCGGTCGGCATCGCCGACATCGTCAACTACTACCCGCAGGTCAGCGACAGCGGCGAAGTGCTGGTGACGATGGACGGTCGCAACGCCGGCAAGGCCGATCAGGCTGTCATGAAGTTCGTCGGCACGCCTGTGCCGATCCTGACGTCCACCGCTCGTTTCGGCTGGCGCCAGATGGAAGTCATCCGCAAGGGTGGCGCCATGATCGACACCGCCACCATCGCCAACCACCAGCGCAAGGTGGCCGAGAAGCTGGAGGACATGGTCCTGAACGGCCTGTCGGGCATCAATGTCGATGGCAACATCATCTACGGTCTGCGCAACCTGCCCCAGCGCAACACCTTCGTGCACGGCCTGACCCTGGCCACCGCGACGGGGGCACAGTGGCTGGCCATGGTGAAGCAGGCCATCTCCGCCGCCTTGGCCGACAACCAGTACGGGCAACTCACGCTGTTCGTCAACCAGGCCGACTACACCGCCGCCGACACCACGGACTACGCCGCCAACTACAGCGGCACGATCCTGGAGCGCCTGCGCGCGGTGAACCAAATCGCCGAGATCGTCCCGGTGGCATCGGTGCCGCCGAACGAGGTGCTGGGCATCGTGGACCTGTCCGGCGGCGAGTGGGGCGGCATCCTGTCGGCCATGCCGATGACCACCCGTCCGAAGACCCGCATCGAGCCCGAGGACGACTACCTGTTCGGCGTGATGGCTGCAGCTGCTCCGCAGTTCCGCAGCGACTACGCCGGCCAGTCGGCCTTCCTGCACGGCACTCAGGCCTGAGGATCGGCGCCATGAACGTGAAGATCACGCATCTCAAGGCGCCCTGGCCCGAAGGGGCCAAGGTGGGCGATGTGGTCGCCTTCGACGGCGCCGTGCCGGCCTGGGCGCTGGGTAAGTGCTCCGAGGTGGCTGACGACGCGCAGGTGGACCACATCTACGAAGCGCCCGCTGTCGCGGTGTCTGCCGGAGTCGTGCCGGGCGCGTCCGACGTCGAAGAGCTGCGCAAGAAGCTGGCCGACGCCAAGGCCGCTGCAGCGAAGGGCAAGGCCTCGAAGTGATCACGGACACCCAGGCGCAGCAGTACCTGTCGGAAGCCCTGGGCATCTCGGTGCCCGGATTTTTGGTGGATGCCGCTGTCGCCCAGGTGGCCACGGCAGAGCAGGCCATGGTGGATGCCGGCTACAGCGAGCAGACGCGCCTGCTGGTGCAGACCTACGCGGTCGCTCTCATCGCCGCGGCCGGCGCTCCACGTCGGATTCAGTCACAAGGGGCGCCCAGCGGCGCGAGCCGCAGCTTCAAGAACGAGGAAGGCGCGCTCACGCAGTTGCGCCGCTCTCTCGCCGCCCTGGACAAGGCCGGCACCGTCGCCGCGCTGGTGGGCCCAGATCCTGCCGGTGGCACGCTGATGATGGTGGTCTGCTGATGAGCGCTGCCGCCAGCTGGAGCTACACGGCTACCGCCACGCTGTGGCCACTGCTGGGCCGCGACGACTGGACGGGTGCCATCACCTACGGCCCGCCCGAGGTTCTGGCGTGCGACTACACCGCCGAGGCCGTGCGCATGACCGATGCCAAGGGTATCGAGTTCGTCTCCCGCCAGCACATCTTCACCGAGCGCGCCGACATCAAGCAGGGCGACATGATCCTGATCGGCGAGTCCACGTCGCAGAGCCCGGTCACGGCCGGCGCATTCGAGGTGCGTGCCGTCACGCGGTGGGCCGACACGCTGGACCGTGTCGCTGACGACTACCGCGTTTCGACCTGAGCCCGTGCCGGGCCTCCGTAGCATGCCTTTGCATGGCTACCAAGATCATCAACAAGCTACCGCAGTTCGTCACGCGCACCGAGCAGCGCGCCGCGCGCGGTGTGGCGCAGGCGCTCGTGCTGGGTGCGGCCGAGGCTTCGGTGATGACGCCAATCGACACCTCAACCCTGCTGAATTCGCAGTTCCGCGATGTGCGCAAGGATGGCACGGCCATTGTCGGCACGGTGGGCTACACCGCCGAATACGCGCTGCCGGTCCACGATCCGGAACACGAGCAGCAGTTCCGGCGCGCGACGGCCAAGAAAGAATTCTTGAAGCACGGCTTCGAGAAGGCCGAGCCCAACATTCGCGGCGTCATCACCGGAGCCATTCGCACATGAGCCCCGCAGACGCACTCCGCGCTTTCCTCGTGCCGTTGCTGCCCGGCTGGCGCCTGCAGTTCGGCCGCTGGGTCGATGGCTCCAAGACAGACCGCTACGCCGTCATCAAGCCGGCCGGCGGGCTGCCGGCGTCGTTGGTCCGCGAGCCGAAGTTCACGCTGCTGCTGATCGGCAGCTCCACCGATCCCGCCACGCTGCCCGACACGACCGCCCAGGCCGTGATTTCGGCCATGGCCACAAGCAGCGGCGCCCTTGTTTCCTTGCAGCCGGGCGAGCCGGTCTTCTGGTCCACCGATGACGGCCGCCCCGCATCGGATCTCTCCATCAACACCATCGCTAACGCAGAAGGATGACCATCATGGGTGCTTTTACCGGCCGCGACACCATCGTCGAATACGCCATCGCCGCGGAGGACGCGAATCCTGCCGGCCTCGTTTTCAAACGCCTCGGCATGATGCGAGGCAAGTCCATGAAGACCAGCTGGGACACCGTGGACACCACGGGAGACATGAGCCCTGGTCAGACGAAGACCGGCCTCGTTACCTATAAGAACGTCGAGTTCACCGGCGACGGCGTGAGCTACGACAACGAGGTCTACAACCAGAAGGAATTCAAGGCGAACGTCATCTCGCCGAGTTCCGCATCGGGCAACCAGCCCAAGGTCTGGCTGCGCATGACCGACCCCGATGGCGACACGACGACCGGCCCCTTCATCGTGAAGGAATGGACCGATGACCGCCCGCACTCCAACGAAGCCACCTGGAGCATGTCCGCCAGCTCCAACGGCAACGTCGTCTACAACCCGGCCTGATCCGGAAGGAGAACCTCATGGCAGCCATTGCCTCCATCGACGCACGCCAGGTCGGCGCATTCGCCGCGGCGCCGTCCGTGCTCACCTCCGACGACACCATCACCTACGATTCGGCCCGCAAACAACTGCTGGTGCTGCGCAACCCGACCGCAGGCGCCATCACGGTCACCGTTGACGGTGCCGACGCAGCCTCTGCGGTGTTGCCCGGCTACGGCTCGGTCAACCTGGGCAACGGCTTCGCCATCGCGGTCCCGGCCGGCGCCGTGCGTGCCGTGCAGTTGTCGAGCATCTCCCTGTACCTGCAGGGCGTCGTGCATCTGCTGGGTGGCGCTGGCGTCGAGGCCACGCTCTACAACCTCTGATGCTGGTCGAGTGCGGCTACGTGCGCGCGGTGGACGGGGAGGGCCGTGAGTGGTCCTTCCTGCCCAGCTTCGCCCGTATCGCCGCGCTCGGCTCGCCCGAGGAGATCGTCAGCCTGTATGTGGAGCTGCACGGGCCAGTGGCCGGCCGCGCTGCGCGCTACGTGCTGGCCTGCCTGTGCGAGCAGGAAGACCCCACGCCACTGCTGGGTGACGTGGCGCCCACCGACGGCGCCGGCCTGCAGTACCTGCCTGGTGGCATGCCCGAATCGGAGCAGGTCATCATCGCCCGGCACCTTATGCAGCACGGCATCTGCGGCCTAGCCAAGCCGGAAGAAGGCGGAGGCGGCCAGTTCAGCGAACGCTTCGACGCAGCCGAATACATCGCGGCGGCCCGGGTGCATCTGGGCTTGTCCAGTGCCGATGCCGAGGCGCTGAGCATGACGGAGTTCCAGGCCATGCTGGCGATGAAGTTCCCCGATGAGAAGAGCCGCCGGCGCGATGTGCCCGACCGTGCGACCTACGACGCGGCCATGGCCCGCTTGACGGAGATGCGACGTGGCTGAACAGGTAGGCGGGATCTACTACGACGTGCGGCTCGAAACGGGCCAGCTCCTGCGCGATCAAAGGCAAGTGGAGGGCGCCCTTCGGGCGACGGAAAACGCCGGGAGCCGGCTGCAGGCCAACTTCAATGCGCTGGCCGTTGCCGTCAAGATCTTGGCCGTGGCTATCGCCACTGTGAAGGCCGCCGAGAAGGCCGACGAAATGCGTCTGCTGGGTGCGCGCGTGGAGGTAGCCGCGGGCAGCGTGGACAAGGGCGTCGAGGCCATGAACCGCCTCGTGCAGATCAGCCGGAACACCCAGACGGCCGTGGTCGGAAACGTCGAGGTGTTCAACCGCCTGAACCAGTCGCTCCTTCAGATGGGCGGCACTCAGAACGACACGCTCAACCTGACAGACCTGCTGGCCAAGGCCATCCGCGTCTCCGGGGCGTCCGCCGTAGAGGCAAAGAGCGCCATGCTGCAATTCGGCCAGGCATTGGGCTCTGGCAAGCTGGCTGGCGATGAGCTGCGGTCCCTGTTGGAGAATGCCCCCTACCTGATGCAGCAGCTTGCGGCCGGCATCGGCAAGCCAGTGGGCGAGCTAAAGAAGCTGGGCGAGCAAGGCAAGCTGACGGCCGATGTCGTCGTGGCCGCGCTCACCAAGTCGGCCGAAAAGATCAACGCCGACTTCGCCAAGTTCCCGCAGACCGTGAGCGGTGGCTTCCAGCTTGTGCAGGATGCCGCGGCGCGCCTCAACGAGAAGATGGACCAGGCCAGCGGCAATAGCGCGGCGCTGGCCGGGGCTGCTCAAGGATTGGCCGAGGTGCTGGACACGCTCACCGGAGAGTTCGCCGGGGCCAACACCGAAGCCGAAAAGCTGGGCCGGAACAAGGCCATTCAAGGGTGGGCGCAGGAAACGAAGATTTTCCTGTCCTACGTGGCTGATGCAGCCGATGTCACCTGGCAGGCGCTGTCCGTGCTGGGCCGCAACGTGGCGTTCGTGTTCCAGGGCATCGGGACCGAGATCGGGGGCATCGGCGCCCAAGTGTCGGCCGTGCTGCGCGGCGACTTCTCCGGCGCCGTGGAGATCGGCCGCGCCATGCGCGAGGATGCCGACAAGCGACGCGCCGAGTTGGACGCATCAGATGCCAAGACGCTCGCCAACCGCAAGTTGATGGGTCAGCGCATGCGCGAGGCCTGGCAGCAGGGGGCGAAGGAAACCCGGGGCTTCACTCCGGCGCCGGATGCTCCTTCCAAGCTCAAGCCGCCGAAGGACGACGACGAGGCCCGCAAGCTGGCAGCGAAGACGGCAGCCGCAAAGGCTTACTACGAGGGGCTTGTGGCTGAGAACGCGATCGCCCTGGCCAAGATCGACGCGGAGGAGCGCAAGGCGCTGGACGAGAACAAGCGGCGCGCCTCCGAGGACAAGGGCAACCAGCAGATCTATGCGGCTGCACGGCTGGAGATCATCAAGAAGTTCGCCCGCGAGCGCGGCAAGCTCGAGGAGCAGACCACGCAGCAGGTGGCCGACCTGAACATCGCCATCACCACGGACGAGGCCAAGAAAATCGACATGGTGCAGCAGGAGGCCATCCGCCGTGCCGATGCCGCCGTGAAGCTGGGCACCATCACGCACGCAGAGGGCGAGCGTGCCAAGACGCTGGCGACCTTCACGGCAGAAAAGGAACGGGCAGCCATCCGCGAGCGCATTGCACAGGCCAATGCTGAGGTGTCAATCGCGGCCACCATTGACGAGCTCACCAAGATCGACCTGCAGCGTCAGGAATCCCTGCGCCGAGCCAATGAGGCTGTGCGACAAGGCACGATGACCTACGCTGAGGGCGAGGCCCAGAAAGCCAAGGCGGCAGTCGATGCGCAGAACGCTATCCGGCAGCAGGTGCTGAGCATCAACCCGCTGGCTCAGTTGGAGATGGACTACCAGCAAAAGCTGCGGCTGGTGCAGTTCTACGAGCAGCAGATCGCCAAGGCCGGCGTTGACGGCACCGCTTTCGTTGAGGGCAAGAAGCTGGAGCTGTCGCGGCAGTACCAACTGCAGCGCAACGCGCTTGTCGAGGCTGAATTTGTGGCCCAGAGCCAAGCGAACGCATTCCTTGTCGGCTCTCTCAACAGCCTGGCCAACACCGCATCAAGCACCATCACTGGGCTGCTGAGCGGAACGATGTCCGCCTCCGACGCCATGCGTGCACTGGGAAATGTCGTGCTCAACGAAACGGTGGGAGCCCTGGTTCAGGTCGGGCTGCAGTACATCAAGAACGCAGTGATGGCGAAATCGGCCGAAACCGCGATGGCTGCCGTGAAGGCGGCAAACGCGGCCACCTACACCGCCGCCGTGAGTGCGCAGGTGGCTGTGACGGCTTCGCTGGCTGCGGCAAATGCTTTTGCCTCCACCGCTGCAGTGCCTATTGTGGGGCCTGGACTTGCGCCAGCAGCAGCCGCTGCGGCGGGGGCGGCTGCCACCGCAATCGGGGCAGGGGCCATTGCCGCCGCCCCGATTGCTGGCGCCCGTCAGTACGGTGGGGCCGTGAGTGCTGGAAGCCTCTACCGGGTCAACGAAAAGGGCCCGGAAATGTTCGTGGGGAGCAACGGCAACCAGTACATGATGCCGTCGGCCGGTGGCCGTGTCGTGCCCGCAGATCAGACTGGTGGAGGCATCACCGTGATCGTCAACAACGCGCCGGCCGGAACGGATCCATCGGTCAACGTCAACGGGAATCAGGTGGTCATTGACCTGGCGGTCAAGGCTGCCGAGGCCCGGATCGCGGAGAGCTTCGCCAGCAACAGCGGACCTGCATGGTCCGCTCTGCGGGGCTCCAGCAACGTGCGCGCGGGTGGACTGAGTTGATTATCTGTTCTGCTGAGAGAATGTTTTAATTAGCTTGTAACGAATTTGCCTGTTAGTTGCGTCAAGAATTTCAATCTCTGCGCCTTTGTAGCCAATTATTTTTGACTCAGATAGGTCGTATTCGACATCGTTATTGAATGCCATTCTAGCGAGGTTGGCAGAGAATTCGCGATAACCAATATTGATCTTGTTCCCTATTCTGCCGCTGTAAATTAATGTTTGCTGGAGAGTTTTTTCTGTAATAAGGTCGATGAACTTTCGCTCATAATTAGCTCCGGATTTGCAAACATATTGTGTAGATATAGTTACTACGCACAGCGACCCGTCCTGTTTTAGCATCACAGACGATGGTGCATCAAAAATCGTTGCCGTCCTGTCAAGGCGACCGCCGCCATCTCCAAGCTTTGGAGAGAAATACTCGGCTTGATCATCAGAGCCTGTCTTTAAATAGAGTCCCGGACCTATGATGTGCCCGATATTGGGCGCGAACGGAGCTAGTACCTCAATGGCCTCCTGTCTAACTAACACCCCTTGGGACAGCATTTTCTCCCCAACGCCGGCAGTCGATACTGAACCTACTGGCGGGTCACTGAATTCCTTTGTTTGGGGGGCGTAGTTGTACTTTGGTGCCGCGCATCCGGCGAGCGCAATTGCGGCCAGGGCCGCGATCATCAGTTTCATGGTCTTCTCCTTGCGGCGCATTCTGCCTCAATGCCTTGCCTCCCTAGCATCAGGGCGGTGCCAGTAGCCTACCCCCCAGACCTCCCCGCGATGCAGAGCGCATCGAAGAGCCGCAGCCAGCCTGCGGCCTTCACCGTGGCCGAGCCGCGCCGAGGCTACGGCTACCGCCAGGCCGTGGGCACCGACACGCCGGTGATCTGGGACTGCCTCTTCCGCTTCAGCGAGCAGGATGCTGTCCGGTTCCAACTGTGGTTCGTCGTGCAGTTGCAGCGCGGGCTGCTGGAGTTCTCCATGCCAATCCGAACCGAGTTCGGGATGGTGTGGCACGTCTGCCAGTTCCTCCCGGAAGGCCTGCTGGATGCCACCGCCGAAGCCGGGGTTTGGACCTTCAAGGCTCAGGTGATGGCGCGCGCGCAGGTGATTCCTGCTGGGTATCTCGAGGCGGCCGGTCTCATCGCCGGCCTGCCGGACTGGTCCATCTGGTCCGAGTACCTGGACCGCGCGATCGCCGCTGCGCCGGAGGCTTGATGGACGCCCGAGAGTTCTGGACCACGAAGAGCCCTCTGCCCGAGTTTCACGCGGTGGTGTTCGAGCACCCGGCGTTCGGCCAGGCCTTCCACCTGGTCGCCAACCAGTTCCAGCCGGTGGTGCTGTCCGGTGTGGAGCACATTCCCACGCCCATGACCGTGAAGCCGCCAGATCAGACTGGCGACGCGACGGCCAAACTGTCGATCGCTTTCCCGCGTGCCGTGGTCGGTCGCGAATTCAAGCGCAAGCTCGCGCTGGTGCGCGCGTCCGGCTCGCGCGAGCCCATCGTGGTGCGCTACCGCGTGTATCTGGGAGACACGAGCGCTCCGAAGGTGACCTGGAATCTCTACGCGGCCGAAGGGCAGGGCGTCACCTTCGGGCCTGAAACGGTGCAGGTCAACGCCACGGCCGACAACCCCATGCGGCGGCTGGCCGGTCCGGTGTACGACCCCGCCGTTTTCACGGGGCTGCAGCTGATATGACGCCCGAACAATTCGCCGACCGCGCCGTCGGTGTGCCCTGGGTGCGCTGGCGCTCCGACTGGCAGGCCATGGATTGCTTCGGCCTGATCGTGCTCTACCACCGTGAGGTGCTTGGCATCGAACTGGGCGAGGTGCCGCAAACCGACATCGCGGCCGGATTCGCGGCTGCTGCGGGCTGGCGAGAGTGCGACCGTGGCGCTGGAGCGACTTGCTTCATGGCCTGGCGCGACGGCGCCCCCCAGCACTGCGGCGTTCTGCTGCCGGGCGACATGCTGCTGCACTCCGAGGCCAATGAGATCCATCCGCCCGGCAGTGTGCGCGTCACGCGCCTGGTGGTGGCCGAGCGTACCTATGGGCCCCTGCGTTTCTACCGCTTTGAGTCGCCATGCTGACCATCTGCCATGACCCCACCGGCGCGCTCGGACGCGACCGCCACGAGCTGGACCCGGGCATCAGCCTGCAGGCCAACATCCAACGGCACCTGCAGAGCGGCGCTGACTGCCGCCTGTTGATCAATGGCCAGGACGTTGACCCGCTCAATGATCCGCGACTGCACGCGCCGCCGGCGCCGCGCGATCAGGTCACCATCATCCGCCGGCCCGGCTTCGGCATTGATGCGATCTACTACCTCTATGCCGCCTACGCGGCCCTGGCCATCTACAGCCTCTATGCCGCCCGCAAGGCGCGCAACGGCACCGCCGGGCAGACCGTCAACGAAAGCCCCAACAACTCGCTGACGGCGCAGACCAACGTGGCGCGGGCCTATCAGGCGATCCCTGACGTCTACGGCTATCGACGCTGCTGGCCTGACCTGATCCAGCCCAGCACGGTCGAGTACATCGACAACCTGAAGTACGTCACCGAGTGGATGTGCATCTCGCGCGGCCGCGGAGACGTCAGCGATGTGCGCTACGCCGAATCGCCGATCGGCGACATCTCCGGCGCCAGCTATGAGGTCTTCGGGCCGGTGGGCGGTGGGAACCACCCGGAGCGCGGCGTGACGACCATCCGCGACGTGGTTGAGGCGTTTGAAAGCCAGGAGGTCAACGGCCAAGAGATGACGGCGGCGGTGCCCTATGCGACGATCCAGCGCGCTGCTGTCGTGCGGGCGGAAGAGGGTGCATCCACCTTCACGATCACGCTGGAGGACCGCGCCGACCTGGCCCAGCTAAAGAGCCTTTCGGGCACCGCCACCACTTCCAGGCTCAAGTTCATCGTGACTGCATTGGGCGGCGCTACGCCGGGTGTGGGGTTCTACGCGGACCGCGCTCTGCTCAGCTTCAGCGTGACCTCCGGCAATTGCACGCTGGTGTTCGGAAGCCCTGATTTCGTGGCTGACGACGTGAGCACGACCGTGAGGATCACGCCCAATGCCGCCACCTACACCAACGTCGGGCCTTTCACCCTGCCACTTGATGCTGACCGCATTCGCTGGAATACCATCTTCCTTCGCGGCCTCGATGGCAGCGTGACGATCCGCGCAGAGTGGTGGGCCATTGATGAAGCTGGCATCGAAATCGCGGGCACGCGCGAGACGCGCGACGACACCTATACCGCTTCCGGGTTCGATCAGCGCTACTTCACAGTCACCGTGGCACCAATGGCGGGATTCCGGCGCTACCGCGTTCGCTTCGTGCGCCTGACCCCCGCGAACGATGACCAGGGCAGCGACCAGGCTAAGCTGGAAGAGCTCTATGCCGTGCGCTACTACGCAGAGAAGCAATTGCCCGGCGTGACGGTGGTGCGCGTCACGACCAAGGCAACGACGGACGCTACCGGCTTCTCTGACCGCAAATTCAACTGCCGGTGGCAGCGCCACTGCCGGGTTTTCTACGACAACGTGAACATCGGACCGACGCGCAATTTCGCCAGGGCCATGGCTCATATGTGGACGCTGGCCGACAACGATCTGGCCGAGCTTGACGTGGACCGCCTGAGCGCCATCAATGCCGAGTTCGGGGAGACATCGCCGCTGCTGCGCTTCGATGGATCTCTGGATGACGCAGAGATGAGCCTGGGCGAGCGCATGCAGATGGCCGCCGATGGAGTCCGCTGCCAGATCTGGCGCGACGGCACGCGCTGGACCGTGACGCGCGAGCAAGCGCGCAGCTATCCAGAGCTGCAGTTGGACTACCGCAACCTTGCCTCGGACGGTGACGGGGCCATCAGCTACTCGGCGCATCTGCCGGCGTCGAATGACGGCGTAGAGCTGGAGTACGTGGAAGAAACCACGCAGGCCAAGAAGTCCTATGTGCGGCTCACCATCGCCAGCGGCGCCGTGGCATTCGGCCAGAGCCAGAACCCCGCCAAGATCAAGATGCCGGCCTGCGCCACTTATGCGCAGGCCCTGAACCGCGCCCAACTGGAGGCGCGCAAGCTGCTGTATCAGCGTGTCACGGTCAGCGATAAGGCCATGAATGACGCCGGCGTGCTGGGGCTGGGTAGCCTCGTGCGCTGGGTGGACCCCGCAGACTTCGCCGGCGACGACGGGCTGCAGGCGGGCGAGGTGATGAGCATCGCTGGCGCGGTCATCACCACCAGCGAGCCGCTGGACTGGAAGGGGGCCACCACCGGCCGCATCCAGTTCACCGGCGCCAACGGCCTCCGCCTGGGCGCGCCGGTTGCGTGCTCGCCGGTTGCTGGCGGCGTGCAACTGGCCAGCATGCCCGATGGCATCTACGTGCGCGGCGATACGCGGCAGCTGGGCAGCCGGTACGCCTTCGCCGTCGGGCTGACGGCCGGCGAGATGGAGGCCGCTGGGCTCTACGTCTGCACGGCCATCCGACCGGACGGCAAGGGCAACATGGATCTCTCGCTGGCCGAATACGACGCGAGGATCTACGCGGCGGACTGAGCCCCCGCCTGTCCCTAGCATCTGATGGCAGTCATCAATCACAGGCTGCCATGGTCACTCCTACCAACAATCCAGTTCCGAGCCAAGCGCCGCAAGATCTGCTCTTCAATGCAGAAAAGCTGGACGAATTCATCAATTCGACAGCAGCGTCCATCGTGGACCGCCGGGGCCACACCAAGCGCACCATCGCGGGCACCCAGCTGGAGATGGACGCCGCCCTGCGCAGTGTCGGCCGCCTGCCGCCGGTGGTCTATGCCGCGGGTTTGTCCATGACCAGCGTGCGCCAGACCGTGGCATATAGCGGGGTCACGTACGCGCCCCGGGCCGACATGCTGCCGTTCACGACGGGCGGCACATTCGAGGTGGATAAATTCGAGGTAGTGCAAGGCATCAGCGGTGCAGATCTCGCAGCGCCCGCAGGTCTTCCTGCATTCGGCTTCCTGGCTGCCGAGGTGCAGAGCATCATGGATAACGCGCTGCCTCTGCAAAGCTATTCTGCGCTGCGAAGCTATACCGGGCGGGCGCTGGGTGTGCGCATTACGCAAAATCGGCTGGCTGGGTTCTTTTTGCGTGATGCATCTATTAGCAGTGCCGACGATGGTGGAACGATCATCGTTGATGGCCTCGGTCGTCGCTGGATTCGTATATTCGACGGATCGGTTATGGCTGAATGGTTTGGAGCTGTCGATAACAATGACGTTGATGTCGGATTGCCTATGGCGAAGGCTTTTGCCGTCGCCACGGCAATCGGAAGATCCGTAGAGCTGGGCGGGTCTGGGAAATATCGCTGGCGTACTTCGCAGATATTTTTATTCAAGAAAAAAACGAGAATATTTTCAAACAACGCTCCCACAATTGTTTGGGACAACCCTGAGAACACTATCGGTGTTTGGTTCCGGCGTGACGCAACAGTGGGCGATTTGTTCAGCGGCTGCGGTTTTGAAGGCATCAACCACGAAGGAGTTGGTAGCGTAGTTGAACGCACTGCAATGCGTTTCAGCGATGCATACGGGCATTACGTGCGTCGATCTTTTGTGAACAATCACCGCAACTTCATACAGCTGTACAACGAAACCGGGTGGACTGAAGGGTTTGAGCTGTCTGGAGTGATGCTTCGAAGTTCTTACCGTTACTTGACCTTTGATCGAGTTGCGGACGGCGCTGGTTCCGCGACAGATTCCTTTGGCCACATGAATTTGAGAGACGTCACTGTGTCTATGGAAACCGCGAACTCTGTTTTCATGGCGGTTGTTGGATCTGCTGGTAAGCGGATGAGTGTTTACAACATACGTGCAGAAAAGCTGCTTGCTTTTTTTGATGGCACGGGGGGCGGCAAGGCGCTCATGCTTGCCAGTGGAAACGCCAAGATATCAGGCGAACTTCACGGTTCTCAAGATTTCTACGGTGGCATATATAACGGCAGCGATCTCGTTCCATTCTTTGCCAATAACGGGGGGCAAATAGATCTACGTGGATGCTACGATGCGGTAGAAATCGTTGATGCCGCAAATATGGTGGGCGTCAAGCCGCGGCAGCTAATAAAAGTTGAACCGTCCTATGCAACTGTTGGAAATCGCCCCGCCGTTAGATTCAAGGGAGCGTTTTTGAGAATGACGGCCAATATCGCGGAGGGTGTGGAGTATATATACGACAGTGGATCGCTTCCGCCGGGCTCCTCATGGCGAATAACCTTATCAATCGGTTCTGATAATTACCAATCTGGATCAGTTTGGGAGGTAAAGACGCTATCGACGAATGAAATTGCCCATGTCGGGAAAATCGTTGGCGACTCAACGGCTCCCGCAATCATTGTGCGCGGTGTTAACGGTTATACCGGCGGAGCATCTTCTCCCAACGTTGGTGCGCGGTTCCAAATTTATCGTCCTGCAGGTACTGCTCTTAACTACTCTGCAGAAATCGAGATGCTCTGAAGGATGAGTGAATATGACGGAACTTAGTTACTTTTGCGCAATCGCTGGCAAAGTTGCAGGCTTGGCGGCCGCTTTTAGTCACTTGGGCTCGCAGTTGAGTGTGTGATCTATGGCAGAGCCAACAATGACCCTTGCACCCGTGCTTGCCGCAAGCGCGAGCACGATCACCCTGGCGCTCATCGGCGTTGATCACTACAGCCTCGTCTGGGGCCTGGTGGGCGCGCTGCTGGCGCTCTACCAGGCCGAAACGATGGGCCGGATCAAGTCCGTAACGTTCGTGGCGCTCTCAACGCTCATCGGCGCCGCGCTGGGCACGGCGGCGCAGGAGTGGTGGGGCGGCACGTCGCGCCCGCTGCTCATCCTCGCCAGCCTCACCGGCGGCTTTGGCGCCCAGGCCATCATCACCACGGGCCTGCGCATTGCGCTGGAGTGGCTGGGCCGCGCCAAGCTGCCCCCACCGCCGGCGGGAGGGGCCTGACATGCTGTCCGCATCCATCAACCTGCTGGCCGGCGTGGCTTCGTGCTACGTGCTGGCTCAGTGCATCACGCGCATCGACTTGATGCGCCGTCGTCGCGGCGGCTTCCTTTGGCTTGCCGTCTATGTGCTCTTCGCCGCCTCGGCCATGGGCCTGCTGTATGAGGCCTGGGCCACGGGCGTGCGCTGGCAAGACCTGCTGGGCCTGCTGGGCACGCTGCTCTATCTCGCTCTCACTGCCCGACGCTGGTCCAGCGGCGAGGCGCAACGCTGTGGAGGCTGAAATGGATCTGCACGACGTCATCACCCAGGTCATCGACCCCGCCCTAGCTCTCATGCCCGCGCGCATGGACAGCCCTCAGGCCCGCGTGCTGATGCTGGCCATCGGCCTGCAGGAATCCCGCTTCGAGCACCGCCGGCAGCTGGGCAACGGCCCGGCCCGCGGCTTCTGGCAGTTTGAGGCCGGCGGCGGCGTGAAGGGCGTGATGACGCACTTGGCCAGCCGGGACGACGCACGACGCATCGCGCAGACCCGCGGCGTGCCGTGGGAGCAGCGCGCCGTGTGGGCCGCGCTAGAGCGCGACGACGTGCTGGCCGCAGGGTTCGCCCGACTGCTGCTGCTGACCGACGCGAAGCCGTTGCCACGGATCGGGGACGTGCACGACGCCTGGGCCTACTACGTGCGCAACTGGCGGCCTGGTAAGCCGCACCCGGATACGTGGCCAGGGCTGTACAAGCAGGCGCAGGCGGCGCTATGAAAGCCTTAGCCGCGTTCATCGACTTGGTGCCGCGCTGGCTCCTGCTGGTGCTGCTGGGCGCTGTCGTGGTGCTGCTGGGCGCGCAGCGCGTGCAGGTCTCCAACGCCCGGACCGATGCCGCCACGGCGCGCGGCGATCTGGACCGCTACCGAACCGACCAGGCTGAAGCCGCACGAACAGCCGAGCGGTCCGCACGCACCAAGGAAACCGAATGGCGAACTGCCATGGAAAAGGAGGCCCGCGATGGTCAAACACGCATCAATCTGGCGCTCGGTGACGCTGCCCGCGCTCGCGCTGCTCTTGACGGCCTGCGCCGCCAGCTCGCCGCCGTTGCCTCCACCGACAGTCCAGCCGCCACGGGTGCCGAGCCTGCCGACACAGGCCCAGCAACCAGTGCCACCGGCGATGTGCTTGCCGACATGCTCGGCGGGGGTGGAGCGGCTCTTGTCGAGCTGGCGCAGTTCGCTGACGCTGCCCATGCCGCCGGGGTTACCTGCGAGCGATCCGCTGCGGCGTTGAGGCCCGAAAAATAGCGAATAGCGGAAACGGGCGAGGAAACGATGCGGAAACTACTGCAAAATCCATAGCAAGACAGCCATGGTGCCCGGGGCCGGAATCGAACCGGCACGCCTTGCGGCGGGGGATTTTGAGTCCCCTGCGTCTACCAATTTCACCACCCGGGCGACGCGAAGAAGCGAAGGGCGAATTATGGCACAGTAGCACCATATGAAGACCTATCCGACCATCGAGGACGCCGTCGGCCGCACGCCGCTGGTGGCGCTGCAGCGCATCGGCGCACAGGACAATCAGGCGCGCGGCAACGTCGTGCTGGGCAAGCTGGAGGGCAACAATCCTGCGGGCTCGGTGAAGGACCGGCCGGCGCTGTCGATGATCCGTCGCGCGGAGGAGCGCGGCGAGATCAAGCCCGGCGACACGCTGATCGAGGCGACCTCTGGCAACACCGGCATCGCGCTGGCGATGGCGGCGGCGATCAAGGGCTACCGCATGGTGCTGGTGATGCCGGAGGATCTTTCCGTGGAGCGCGCGCAGACCATGAAGGCCTTCGGCGCCGAACTGATCCTGACGCCCAAGAGCGGCGGCATGGAATACGCGCGGGACCTGGCCGACACCATGGTGGCGCAGGGCAAGGGCCGAGTGCTGGACCAGTTCGCCAACCCGGACAACCCGCGCATCCACTACGAAACGACGGGCCCCGAACTGTGGGAGCAGACCGAAGGCCGGATCACGCACTTCGTGAGCGCGATGGGCACGACGGGCACCATCACGGGGGTTTCGCGTTTCCTGAAGGAAAAGAACCCCGCGATCCAGATCATCGGCGCGCAGCCCAAGGAAGGCTCGCGCATTCCGGGCATCCGCAAGTGGCCTGAGGAGTATCTGCCCAAGATCTACGACCCGCGCGCCGTTGATGAAACGCTCAGCGTGGGCCAGGACGATGCCGAGGACATGTGCCGCCGCCTCGCGCGGGAAGAGGGCATCTTCGGTGGTATCTCCGCCGCTGGTGCTTGCTGGGCGGCCCAGCAGATCGCGCAGCGCGAGCGCGACGCGACCATCGTCTTCATCGTGTGCGACCGGGGCGACCGCTACCTGTCCACGGGCGTGTTCCCCGCCTGAAGCCTTGGCGGGTTGGGGCGGCCGAACGGCATGCCGGAATGGGTGTGAAATCTGCCGCTAGCGCAATATCTATCTGCGTTTCATGCTATTAATTGTGTAGCAATTGCGCGCTCGATCGGAAGGTGAGGCTCTGGTGTACGAAACCCGTTTTTGCACCCACTGCGCGACCGCGCTGCAACCCTTCACGCTGATGGAAGATGGTGGGCCGAAGGAGCGCCTGCGCTGCCCGGCCTGCGGCTGGACGCACTGGAACAACCCCACGCCGGTCCTCGCCGCCATCGTCGAATACGAGGGCCAGGTGCTGCTGGCGCGCAACGCGGCCTGGCCCGGGCGGGCGTTCGGGCTCATCACCGGCTTCATGGAGGCGGGCGAAACGCCTCAGGAAGGCATTGCGCGCGAAATCAAGGAGGAGACGAACCTCGATGTCGATGTGCAGGCGGGCGATCTGCAATTGATCGGTGCGTACGATTTTCAGCGCATGAACCAGGTCATCATCGCCTACCACGCCGTGGCGCGCGGGGAGGTGCGTCTTTCGCCCGAGCTGGTCGAATACCGGCTCGTCGCACCGTCTTCGGTCATCTGTTGGCCGTCCGGCACGGGGTATGCGCTGGCGGACTGGCTGCGCACGCGCGGGATCGCGCCCCGCTTCGCAGACTTCCAGGCGCCGCGGAGCGCGGAAGATCCGAGCTGACACGGCCGCGGCGCGTACGGCGCGCCTGCACCCGCGAGGCGGCCTAAAATATCCGACCACCTTCAGGAATCACCGATGCACATCCACCAGGAAATCGACACCCGCGGCTTGAACTGCCCGCTGCCCATCTTGAAGGCCAAGAAGGCGCTCGCGGGGATGGTCAGCGGCCAGTTGCTGAAGGTGCTGGCGACCGATGGCGGCTCGCTGCGTGATTTCCAGGCGTTCGCCAAGCAGACCGGCAACGAGCTGGTGGAGCAGCAGACCGTGGGCGAAGAGTTCATCCACGTGCTGCGCCGGCGCTGACGCGGCGCCAGCACCGAGAGCGCCTCGGTGGGCCACGGCACCACGTGTACCGCCCCCGATGCCCAGAAAAAAGGCCCGCAATTGCGGGCCTTGTCGTTGGTGAGCCACCTGTAGGGTGACCGAAACGCTCAGAGAGACAGGTTCTTGAGGTATTTGCGGAAGTCCGCGCCCAACTGGGGGTGGTCCAGCGCGAGTTCGACGTTGGCTTCGAGGAACCCTTCCTTGCTGCCGCAGTCGTAGCGCTTGCCGTCGTAGCGGTAGGCGAACACCTTTTCGCGGCGCATCAGCGCGGCGATGCCGTCGGTGAGCTGGATCTCGCCGCCCACGCCGCGCGGCAGGGCTGCGATCTCGCGGAACACGCCGGGCGTGAGGATGTAGCGGCCGGCCACGCCCAGGCGCGAAGGTGCGTCCTCCGGCGCAGGCTTCTCGACCATGTGCGAAAGTTCCAGCAGGCGGTCGTTGACCGGCTTGCCAGCCACGATGCCGTAGCGGCGCGTGTGTTCTTCGGGCACTTCCTGCACGGCCAGGATCGTGGCCTGCCATTCGGCGAACTGCTCCACCATCTGCTTGAGCACGGGGGGCTTGCCGACCATCAGGTCATCAGCCAGCAGCACGGCGAACGGGTCGTTGCCCACCACGCTGTGCGCGCAATAGACGGCATGGCCCAGGCCCAGAGCCTTGGGCTGGCGGATGTAGATGCACTCCATGTCGTCGGGCACGATGGAGCGTGCCAGCGCCAGCAGGTCGTCCTTGCCCTTCGATTCGAGTTCGGATTCGAGCTCGTAGGCGGTGTCGAAGTGGTCGGGGATGGCGCGCTTGTTGCGGCCGTTAATGAAGATCATCTGCCGGATGCCTGCAGCATAGGCTTCTTCGACGGCGTACTGGATCAGTGGTTTGTCCACGACGGGCAGCATTTCCTTGGGCTGGGCCTTGGTGGCCGGCAGGAAGCGGGTGCCCAGACCTGCCACGGGAAAAACGGCCTTGCGAATCGTTGGAATGGATTTGGTCATGCAATGCGTGCGTGGTGATGAAAGTCGGTGAGGATCATAAAGGCGAGGAAGGTAACGCCCTGTAGTCGATTGCGCCAAATAGCATGGCCCTGCGCATCCTTCGCCGCGTTCATCACAAGCAGGCTGCGAGTCGCAGTGGCCCGCACCCTTCGGGTGATGAACGACGGGTGGGATTCAGCCGAGCCGTGCCAGTTGGTCCTTCAGGCGCGAGAGCGTTGCGCCGAAGTCGGCCACACGCTTCTTTTCCTGGTCGATCACCGCGGGCGGCGCCTTGGCGACGAAGGCTTCGTTGGAGAGCTTGGCACCGGCCTTGGCGATCTCGCCTTCGATGCGCAGGACTTCCTTGGACAGGCGGGCCTTTTCGGCGGCGACGTCGATCTCCATGTGCAGGCACATGCGCGCCTCGCCCACCACCGCGACGGGCGCAGCCTGTGCCGCGGCGGCCCAGGCCGCTTCGTCGTCGAAGACCTTGACTTCGCTCAGCTTGGCCAGGGCCTGCAGCACAGGCGCGGCGCCACGCATGAAGGCCGTGTCGCCCACCACGTAGAGCGGCAGACGCGTGGCGGGCGAGACGTTCATCTCGCCGCGCAGCGTGCGGCAGGCATCCACCAGCGACTTGAGCTTCGCCACATGGGCGACGGCGGCCGGGTCGATTTTCTCGGGCTGTGCGAGCGGGTAGGCCGCAATGCTGACCGACGGGCCCGCGCGGCCGGCCACCGGCGCCACCTGCTGCCAGAGGCCCTCGGTGATGAACGGGATGATCGGGTGGGCCAGGCGCAGGATGGTCTCCAGCGTGCGGATCAGCGTGCGGCGCGTGGCGCGCTGCTCGGCCTCGTTGCCGGTCTGGATTTGCACCTTGGCGATTTCCAGGTACCAGTCGCAGAACTCGTTCCAGACGAAGTCGTAGACCGCATTGGCCACGTTGTCCAGGCGGAACTCAGCGAAGCCCTTGGCGACTTCGGCCTCGACCTGCTGTAGCAGCGACACGATCCAGCGGTCGGCCTGGCTGAACTGCAGGTATTCGCCATCGCATGCGGTGGGCGCGTGGTCGTCCAGGCCGCAATCGCGGCCCTCGCAGTTCATCAGCACGAAGCGGCTGGCGTTCCAGAGCTTGTTGCAGAAGTTGCGGTAGCCCTCGCAGCGCTTGCTGTCGAAGTTGATGTTGCGGCCCAGGCTGGCGAGCGCCGCGAAGGTGAAGCGCAGCGCATCGGCGCCGTAGGCGGGAATGCCCTCGGGGAATTCCTTCTGCGTGTTCTTGCGCACCTGGGGCGCGGTCTCGGGGCGGCGCAGGCCGGTGGTGCGCTTGTCCAGCAGGGGGTCCAGCGCGATGCCGTCGATCAGATCGACCGGGTCGAGCACGTTGCCCTCGGACTTGCTCATCTTCTTGCCCTGCGCGTCGCGCACCAGGCCGTGCATGTACACGTGCTTGAACGGCACGCGGCCGGTGAAGTGCGTGCTCATCATGATCATCCGGGCGACCCAGAAGAAGATGATGTCGTAGCCCGTGACCAGCACGGACGAGGGCAGGTAGAGGTCGTAGTCCTTGGTGGGCGATGCGTCATCCAGCGCCTCGGGCCAGCCGAGCGAAGAGAACGGCACCAGGGCCGACGAATACCAGGTGTCCAGCACGTCGGCATCGCGCGTGAGCTTGGCGCCCGCGCCGGCCTGGGCCTGGGCTTCGGCTTCGTTGCGGGCCACGTACACGTTGCCGGCCTCGTCGTACCAGGCCGGGATCTGGTGGCCCCACCAGAGCTGGCGGCTGATGCACCAGTCCTGGATGTTGTTCATCCACTGGTTGTAGGTGTTGACCCAGTTCTCGGGCACGAACTGCACCTGGCCGGATGCCACGGCGTCGATGGCCTTCTGCGCGATGGACTTGCCGGTAGGGTCGCCCTTGCCGACTTCGCTCATGGAGACGAACCACTGGTCGGTCAGCATGGGTTCCACCACCTGGCCGGTGCGTACGCAGATGGGCACCATCAGCTTGTGCTTCTTGGTCTCGACCAGCGCGCCGGCGGCTTCCAGGTCGGCCACGATGGCCTTGCGGGCCACGAAGCGGTCCATGCCGCGGTACTTTTCGGGGGAGTTCTCGTTGATGGTGGCCTGCAGGGTCAGCACCACGATCATGGGCAGGCCGTGGCGCTGGCCCACCTGGTAGTCGTTGGGGTCGTGCGCGGGCGTGACCTTGACCACGCCGGTGCCGAATTCCTTATCGACGTAGGCGTCGGCGATGATGGGAATCTCGCGGCCCACCAGGGGCAGGGTCACGGTCTTGCCGACGAGTGCGGCGTAACGCTCGTCCTCGGGGTGGACCATCAGCGCCACGTCGCCCAGCATGGTCTCAGGGCGCGTCGTGGCCACCGTGAGGCTGCCGCTGCCGTCGGTGAGCGGGTAGGCGATGTGCCAGAGCGAGCCGTCCTTCTCTTCGCTCTCCACTTCCAGATCCGACACGGCGGACTGCAGCTTCGGGTCCCAGTTGACCAGGCGCTTGCCGCGGTAGATCAGGCCCTGCTGGTAGAGCTTCACGAAGGTGTCGGTCACCACCTTGGAGAGCTTGTCGTCCATGGTGAAGTACTCGCGGCTCCAGTCCACGCTGTCGCCCAGGCGGCGCATCTGGGTGGTGATGGTGTTGCCGCTCTTTTCCTTCCATTCCCAGACCTTCTCCACGAAGTTCTCGCGGCCCAGGTCGTGGCGGCTCACGCCTTGTTCCTGCAGCTGGCGCTCCACCACGATCTGCGTGGCGATGCCGGCGTGGTCCGTACCTGGCACCCACAGCGTGTTGTGGCCCAGCATGCGGTGGTAGCGCGTGAGGCTGTCCATGATGGTCTGGTTGAACGCATGGCCCATGTGCAGCGTCCCGGTCACGTTGGGCGGTGGCAGCTGGATGGCGAAGGCGGGCGCGTTCGCGTCGGGCTGCTGCGTGCCGCGGTGGCCTGCCATGCCGTAGCCGCGGCGCTCCCACTCGGGGCCCCAGTGGGCTTCCAGGGCGGCGGGCTCGAACGATTTGGACAGGCTCTCAAGGCCGGGCTGCGAAGGGGTGTCACTCATGGCGGGCAAATGGAAGGAAAAACGGCATCTTGCGCACAAGATGCCGTGGGGTTGGCGATGGACGATGGCGCCGATTTTACCGGCGCGACCCGCGGAGGCAGGCCGTTCTGGAGGCGGCGGCATCTGCCCGCGCGGATTCAGCGCGAAAGCTGCCTGCAGCGCTCACAAATAAAGCGCATGCAGCTATTGTTTCAATAGCGTTCAGTGGCTGGAGCCGCCGTATTCGGGCCGGTCATTGGTCTGCGGCTTGAGCGGTGCGGCCGCCTGCCCGGCGGCGCGCTGGCGGCGCCATTCCTCCTTGCGCGCCGTCCATTCGCGCAGGCGCTGGTGGGCGATGGTGCTGTCCCTGGCCATTTCTTCGTCGCTCGCCAGCTGTGCAGCCAGTTCCAGGCGGATGCCGTTGGGGTCGAAGAAATAGATGCTCTTGAAGATGTGGTGGTCGGTGACGCCCAGCACCTCGATCCCGTGCGCCTCCAGCCGTGCCTTGGTGCGGGCCAGCTCCTCCACCGTATCGACGCGGAAGGCGATGTGATTGACCCAGGCGGGCGTGTTCGGCGAAGGCTCGGCCTTCACGTCGTCGCCCAGGTCGAAGAAGGCGATGAAGGAGCCGTCGCGCAACCGGAAGAAGAAGTGCGTATAGGGGCAGTATTCGCCCGTACTGGGCACATGGTCGCTCTGGATGATGTGATAGAGCGGCAGGCCCAGGATGTCTTCGTAGAAGTGGCGCGTCTCTTCCGCATCGCGCGCCTTGTACGCATAGTGATGCAGCTGCTGGACGGCAGCCGGAGCCGGCAGCGCGGCGAAGGCGGCGGGGGTCATGACGGCGTTCATGCGAGTCTCCTGGATGTTTTACGAAATTCTACTATTCGTAATTAATTCACGTTAGAGGAATTTCGGCGCAGTGAAGTCGCCAGGGGATATGCCGCTGCGTCCCGGGACGCGCGCGCTGCTGGCCCGCCGATAGCCAGGCTGTGCCGCGAGCGTGGATAGCTGGGGTGTGGCCGGCCTCTGGCCTGCCGTGCCTTGCAGGGAGGGGATGGGGAGGGATGCAGCGTGCGGCGGCGCAGAGGGGCTTGTCCGCTGCCTGTAGAGACGACCGGCGAGCGCCGCTCTGCCTCAGTGCGCCAGCGCCGCGTTCTTCCAGGCGGTGGCGGCAGCCTCGGCGTCGCCGCGTTCCTCGGCCAGTTCGGCCAGGTGGCGCCAGGCGCGGCAGCGCAGCGTGGGGTCACCCAGCTGCTGCGTGGCCTGGGTGAAGCGCTGCTGCGCCTTGCCCCAGAGCTGGCGGCGCAGGCAGGCTGCGGCCGAGAGGTAGAGCAGCGCGGGGTTGCGCGGGTTGTTCTGCTGCGCGGTCTCGATGCGTGCCAGCCACGGGGCATCCAGCCCGTCCAGATGGTTTTCGAGGGTGCGCACCAGCTTCAGTGCCAGCGTCTCGGGCAGGTCGGCTGCCGGATCGGCCAGCCGCTCCCAGGCGGGCTGCAGCCAGCTGCGGCCCAGGGCCGCATCGCCGCCCAGCTGCGCCAGGCGCTGCGCGGCATGCACGGCCAGCTCGGGCATGGCGCGTTCGCCGGGTTCCAGGTCTTGCCAGAGCCGCTGCAGCTGGGCCGTGTCGTGCGCGCCGTCGATCAGTTCCATGGCCAGCCCGCGCACCATGCTCTGCGCGGCGGCCGGCGAGAAGGCGCGGTGCTTGCCCAGCAGCCGGGCGGTGTCCAGCGCGTCCTGCGGGTGGCGCGACATGCGTGCGGCCTTGAGGCGGGCGCGCAGCGCCAGCGTGCGCCGGGCGGCGCCCTGGGGCAGGGCGGCCAGCCATTCGAGCGCAGCGGGCGCGTCGCGCTCGTCCAGCGACCAACGCGCTGCACGCAGTTGCACGCCTTCGCGCAGCTCCAGTTCGCTCAACGGGGCGCGGTCGGGGATGTTGTTCAGTGCGTGATCGAGGTGCGAGGCGCGCGTGGCGCGGTCCTGCAGTGCGTGGGAGGCTTCGGCGGCCACCAGATGGGCCAGCGTGCGCAGCTGTCGGCCGTGCGGCACGGGGGCTCCCGCGCCGTCGAGGGCCCGTTCCTGCGCCAGTGCGGCGACGGCAGCCTTGCGCGAGCGAAGGAAGCGGCCGGCCAGCAGCTGCGACAGCGCATCCATCAGCGCTCCGTGCATGGCCCGTTCCTTCTGCTGCACGCGCCAGCGGCGTGCCTGGCGCGGCAGGGCCAGCAGTGCGGCCAGGCCGCGCAGCGCTGCGTAGATCAGTCCGAAGCCACCGACGGCCAGCACCAGCACCAGGTTGAGCGAAAGGTCGATGCGATAGGGGGGCCAGAACAGCGTCACCGAGCCCTGGTTGTTGCCTGCGAAGAGCGCCACCGCCACGGCGACGCCGAAGAGCCCGAGAAGCCAGAGTGCTGCGCGCATGCGTCGTTGCTCCCGGCTTCAGCGACCCGCGGCGGCGGTAGCCAGCGCGGCCAGGGAATCGTCGATGCCCGGCAGCTGCGCGGTCTTGAGATGGGTCTGCGCCTGCTGCAGCGTGGTGGCCGCGGCCTGGGTGCGGCGCGATGCCGGGTCGAAATACTGGTTGAGCGCCGTGTTGGCTGCTGCCAGATCGGAACGGGCGGAGTCGAGCTGGCGCGCCAGCACGCCCAGCCGGGCGTTGAGCAGCTTGAGCTTGAGGTTCTCGCGCAAGAAGAACGCCTGCTCGGGCGCCAGCAGCATGGCATCGGGCCGGTCGATGCGGGTGACCCGCAACAGGCCGCGCATCTCATCGCGCACCACTTCCCAGGCGCTGGCCAGCACCGCCTGCCAGCGCGGCAGGCCGGCGGTGGATGCTGGCGTTGCCGGGGCGTCGTCGGCGCCTTGTGCCGCAGCCATGCGGCGCATGGCCGATGCGTGTGCCACGGCGTTGAGCAGCGGCAGGTCGTCCACCTGCCGGATCAGGTCGTCGATGCGGCCGAGCAGGCCGGCGGTGTCGGTGACCGAGGCGCGGCCGAGGCGATCCAGGTCGCGTTCGATGGCCTGCTGCACGGGCGCGAGGCGCGGCTGGGCCGAGCGTTCGATGCGCTGCTGCGCGCTGCGCAGCGAGGCTACCAGCGGTTCGAGGTTGCCGGTCAGCTGCGCTTGCTGCTGGGCCAGGCGCAGGCCCGATTCGATGTCCACCACCAGGTTCTCGTCGCGGGTGCGCGAGAGGCTCTGAATGAGCTCTTCGAGCTGGCGGCGCTGCAGGGTGACCTCGTTCAGCCGCGCATCGGCCACGGCCTGCTTGGCGGCGATGTCGCGCGCCAGATCCTGTGCCTGTCGGGCCATGGAGCGGGCCTCGATGGCCTGCGCGCCGGAATCGGCAGACTGGCGCGCCAGCTGTTCCTGGATGCCGGAGAGGCGCTGCCACAGCAGCAGGCTGGCCACCAGGGCGGCCAGCGCGATGCAGCCCAGCGCGGAGAGGCCCAGGCGGGCACTGGCCGACAGCCGTGCGGCAGCGCGGGCGCTGGAGCCAGCGGATGCGGTCGGCGGCAGGCCTGGGGTGGGCTCAGAACTCATACAAGGATTCTATCGACCCGACCACATCCGAAAGAGCGGGCCGGCATTCGTTCACCACGCCGAAACCGACCTTGCGGGCGGCCTCCGCGATGCGTGGATGGGTGCAGAGCGCATGGGCGCGCTGCCAGTCCTGCCCGGGCACGGCGGCCGAGAGGTGGGCGATGGCTTCGGAGCTGCTCAGCAGCCAGATCGAGCCGTCGTGCGCCGCCTGCCGTGCGAGCGCGAGCTGGGGGGCGTCCAGGCGCGGTGCTCCCCGCTCATAGACGGCGATGAAGTCCACCTGCCCGCCGGCCGCTTCGATCTGCCGTGCCAGCCAGTCGCGGCCCCGTCCGCCGGCGGCGCCAGGGCTGGCCGCGGCTTCCGGCGTGGTGCCTCGCACGATCAATACCCGGTCGCCCGGCTGTACCTGGGCCTGCACCTGGTGCCAGAGGGCTTCGGAGTCGAACTGCGCGGCATCCGGGGCGGGGCTGTCGATGGCGGCGGCGGCAACGCCCGCATCCAGCAAGGCTTGCCGGGTGCCGGGGCCGGGGGACCATGCTCTGAATTGAATAGCGTTGGGTGCAGGAGAAACGGGCGCTCCAGCCGATTCTGATCCGAAGAAGTAGTGCACGGCATTGCCGCTCACGAACATGAGCGCGCGCCAGCGGCCCAGGTCGGCGCGGGCCTGCTGCAGTGCGGCCTGCAGCGCCGGCTGCGTGGCCGGGCCGATGGCAATGAGCGGCAAGGCCACTGCCGGCACGCCGCGCTGTTGCAGGTCGGCCACCCACTGGGCCGCGTCGCGCGCGGGGCGGGTGACGATGGCGCGGCGGGCCAGGGCTGCGGGCATGGGGCGTCAGGCCGTTGCGGGGCCCGTGGCGCCGCCTGCGCGCAGTTGCTGGGAGACATCGGCGCCCAGCGCCTCGGCATCGGCCGCCGACGCCACGGCGGTGGTGGCGCTGGCGTGCACCAGCGGGCTCAGGCCTTCGGGGTCGCCCCAGGCGGCGTCGAGCCGCAGGCTGCCGTCGGCCTGCCATTGCGCATGCGCGGCCAGCGGCATGGAACAGCTGCCGCCCATCGCGCGGCTCACGGCGCGCTCGGCCGTCACGGCCAGCGCCGTGGGGCGGTGCATCAGCGGCGCGAGGGCTTCGATCAGATCGGCACGCTGGGTGCGCACCTCGATGCCGAGGGCACCCTGGCCGGCGGCGGGCAGCATCTCGGTGGGCTCGAAGATGGCGCGGATGCGGTCCGTCAGGCCCAGGCGCTTGAGCCCGGCGGCGGCGAGCACGATGGCGTCGTACTGGCCTTCGTCCAGCTTGCGCAGGCGCGTGTCGAGGTTGCCGCGCAGCGGCTCGATGCGCAGATCGGGGCGCAGTGCCTTGATCAGCACCTGGCGGCGCAGGCTGGAGGTGCCCACCACCGCGCCCTGGGGCAGATCGGCCAGCCGGGCGTAGCGGGGCGAGACGAAGGCATCGCGCGGGTCTTCGCGCTCCATCACGCAGGCCAGCGCGAAGCCCTCGGGCAGCTCCATGGGCACGTCCTTGAGCGAATGCACGGCGATGTGGGCGCGGCCTTCTTCCAGCGCCACTTCCAGCTCCTTGACGAACAGGCCCTTGCCGCCCACCTTGCTGAGGGAGCGGTCCAGGATCTGGTCGCCCTTGGTGGTCATGCCCAGCAGGTCCACGGCATGGCCGCGCCCGCGCAGCAGGGCTTGCACGTGCTCGGCCTGCCACAGGGCCAGTCGGCTTTCGCGCGTCGCGATGGTGAGGGTGAGGGCGGGCGTAGAGGCAGGGGTCATCATCGCGGGTTTCGGCAGGGCTGCCGGGGCGGAAAAGGGGGGCGCGATCGCCCCGAAACGGGGGCTTGGCGTGGCGTGGGGAATGCTAGCATGCTGCACTGCAGCACCCTTGTTGACACAAGTCATATCTACTCACAACAACACGCCGCGCGCAGGCCCGGCGGATGGAGATCTCTGCATGAATGCGTCCCCCCGCAAGCCCGATGCCGCAGTCCGCGCGCCCGCAGCCCCTGCTGCCGTCCGCAGGACCGACAAGGATCTGCCGCTGATACAGGACATCCGCCTGCTCGGCCGCATCCTGGGCGACGTGATCCGCGAGCAGGAAGGGGTGGCCGCATACGATCTGGTCGAGCAGGTGCGCACGCTCTCGGTGGCCTTCCGCCGCGATGCCGACCAGGAGGCCGACAAGGCGCTCAAGAAGCTGCTCAAGGGCCTGACGGGCGACCAGACCGTCAGCGTCATCCGCGCCTTCACCTATTTCAGCCACCTGGCCAACCTGGCCGAGGACCGCCACCACATCCGCCGCCGCGCCGTGCACGAGCGTGCCGGCAGTGCGCAGGAGGGCAGCATCGAGGTCGCGCTGGCGCGGCTGCGCTGGGCCGGCATCGCGCCGCGTACCGTCGCGCAGACGCTGGCGACCAGCTACGTGGCGCCGGTGCTCACCGCCCATCCCACCGAGGTGCAGCGCAAGAGCATCCTCGATGCCGAGCGCGACATCGCCCGCCTGCTCACCGAGCGCGACGACATCGCTGCGCGTGCGCAGCTCTACAACAGTGCCAAGGACGCCATCACGCCGCGTGATCTGGCCGCCAACGAGGCCTGCATCCGCGCCCGCGTGGCCCAGCTCTGGCAGACGCGCCTCCTGCGCTATTCCAAGCTCACGGTGGCCGACGAGATCGAGAACGCGCTCTCCTACTACGAATCCACCTTCCTCAGCGAGATCCCCAAGATCTACGCCGATCTGGAGCGCGAGCTGGGCGACCAGCCGGTGGCGAGCTTCCTGCGCATGGGCCAGTGGATCGGCGGCGACCGCGACGGCAACCCCAACGTCACCGCGGCCACGCTGGAGCTGGCGCTGCGCAGCCAGGCCGAGGTGGCACTGCGCCACTACCTGACCGAAGTGCATTACCTGGGTGGCGAGTTGTCCATGTCGGCCCGGCTGGTGCGCGTGTCACCCGAGATGCAGGCTCTGGCCGAGCGCTCGCCCGATGCGAGCGAGCACCGGCAGGACGAGCCCTATCGCCGCGCGCTCACGGGCATCTACGCCCGGCTGGCGGCCACGCTCAAGCAGCTGACCGGCGGCGACGCGGCGCGCCATGCCGTCGCGCCGCAGAACCCTTACGCCCAGGCCGAGGAGTTTTTGGCCGACCTGCGCGTGATCGAGTCGTCCCTGCGCGCCCATGGCGGCGCGGGCATGGTGGCCGAGCGCCTGCACCCGCTGGTACGCGCCGTGGAGGTGTTCGGCTTCCACCTGGCGACGGTGGACCTGCGCCAGAGCTCCGACCAGCACGAGCGCGTGGTGGCCGAGCTGCTGGCCACCGCCCGCATCGAGGCGGACTACGCCGCGCTCGATGAAGCCCGGCGGCGCGATCTGCTGCTGAGCCTGCTGTGCGACGCGCGGCCGCTGCGCGTGGTGGGCGCCGCCTATTCCGAGCACACCACCGGCGAGATCGCGATCTTCGAGGCCGCCCGGGTGATGCGCGAGCGCTTCGGCGCACAGGCCATCCGCCACTACATCATCAGCCACACCGAAACCGTGAGCGACCTGCTCGAAGTGCTGCTGCTGCAAAAGGAAGTGGGCCTGATGCACGGCACGCTGGACGCCGGCCCGCAAGCCGCGCGTGCCGATCTGATCGTGGTGCCGCTCTTCGAGACCATCGAAGACCTGCGCAATGCCGCGCCCATCATGCGCGAGCTGTATGCGGTGCCGGGCGTCGCCGCGCTGGTGCGCGCCAGCGGCGCCGAGCAAGACATCATGCTGGGCTACAGCGACAGCAACAAGGACGGCGGCATCTTCACGAGCAACTGGGAGCTCTACCGCGCCGAGATCGCGCTCGTGGCCCTGTTCGATGAAATGAACGCGGCGGCCCAGCCGGCCGCGCCGATCCAGCTGCGCATGTTCCATGGCCGGGGCGGCACGGTGGGGCGTGGCGGCGGCCCGAGCTACCAGGCCATCCTGGCGCAGCCGCCCGGCACGGTGCGCGGGCAGATCCGCCTGACCGAGCAGGGCGAGGTCATCGCCTCCAAGTACGCCAACCCCGAGATCGGCCGGCGCAACCTCGAAACGCTCGTCGCCGCCACGCTGGAGGCGACGCTCTTGCAGCCCACGAAACCGGCCACCAAGGCCTTCCTGGAAGCAGCCGCGCAGCTGTCGCAGGCCAGCATGGGCGCTTATCGCGCGCTGGTCTATGAAACGCCGGGATTCACCGACTACTTCTTCAACTCCACCCCGATCCGCGAGATCGCCGAACTGAACATCGGCTCGCGCCCCGCATCGCGCAAGCCCAGCCAGAAGATCGAAGACCTGCGCGCCATTCCCTGGGGCTTCAGCTGGGGTCAATGCCGGCTCACGCTGCCGGGCTGGTATGGCTTCGGCTCGGCGGTGGAGGCTTTCATCAAGGCGCCGGGCGAAGACCCGAAGGCGCGGCTGGCCCTCTTGCAGCGCATGTACCGGCAGTGGCCGTTCTTTCGCACGCTGCTGTCCAACATGGACATGGTGATGGCCAAGAGCGATCTGGCGCTGGCCTCGCGCTACAGCGAACTGGTGACCGACGCACGCCTGCGCCGCAAGGTGTTCGGCGCCATCGAGGCCGAATGGCAGCGCACCGGCGAGGCGTTGGCCCGCATCACCGGCGAGAAGCAGCGCCTGGCGGGCAACACCGCGCTGGCGCGCTCCATCCGCCACCGCTTTCCCTACATCGACCCGCTGCACCATCTGCAGGTCGAGCTGGTGCGCCGCTGGCGCGCCGGCAAGGGCGACGAGCGCGTGCAGACCGGGATCCACATCTCCATCAACGGCATCGCGGCCGGGCTGCGCAACACGGGTTGAAGGAGCGCTGTCCGGCCGCACCCGGCGCGGAACTTGCAAGCCGGCAGGGCATCGTAGGATGCCTGCCGACCGTGTTCCTGGCGGCGCGTCTTTCGGGGGGCGAGGAGTGCGCTCAAGTGGCAGCACAGCGTGGTGCCGAGCGAATGGCGCGGCGGTTCATCCCCGGTGCCGTATGCCGCTGCCTTTCGGTTCGGCGACCCATCGTGCGCATGATCGTTCCGATGGCGCTGCGATGCCCTGCGATGATCCCCCACGGGATCGTCCATAGGCTCCAAGGCCCCTTGCGGGCCTGTTTTCGTTGGTGAGAGTGCGGGAGTGATTGTGGATAACGGATGGATGGGTTTGTTGCGGCGCCTCTGGGCGAAAGACGATTTCGTCTACAGCCTGCGGGTGTTCGTCGCGCTCAGCAGCGTGATGGCGCTGTGCTGGGCACTGGGCCATGTGCCCCTGGTGACGCCGCTTTTCCTCGGCATCATCGCCATGGCGCTCGCCGAGACCGACGACAGCTGGCAAGGCCGGGTGCGGGCCATCGTCGTCACCTTGGGCTGCTTCGCACTCGCAGCCTTCTCGGTGCAGGCGCTGCTGGCCTGGCCGCCGCTGTTCGTGCTGGGGCTGGCCTGTTCCACCTTCGGCTTCACGATGCTGGGCGCCATGGGTGAGCGCTACCGGGCCATCGCATCGGCCACCGTCATTCTGGCGATGTACACCGCCATCAGCGTCGCGCCCGGCCATGGGTCCGGTCTGCCGCATTGGCTGGTGCCGGTGCTGCTCCTGGCCGGGGCGGCGTGGTACGGCGCCTTGTCGCTGGCCTGGTGCGCCTTGTTCCCCCACCAGCCGGTGCGCCAGAACCTGGCGCAGCTCTACCGCGAGCTGGGCGCCTACCTCCGCCTGAAAGCCAGCGTGTTCGAGCCCGTGCGCGCCGTGGACATGGAGCGCCGCCGCCTGGCCCTGGCGCAGACCAACGGCCGCGTGGTCGCCGCGCTCAACACCGCCAAGGAAAGCCTCTTTTCCCGCCTGGGTCGCCAGCCGCCCACGGGGCGCCTGCTGCGCCACCTGAATCTCTACTTCGTGGCGCAGGACATCCACGAACGCGCGAGCTCCTCCCACTATCACTACAACGAATGGGCCGACGTGCTGTTCCACAGCGATGTGCTCTACCGCTGCCAGCGGGTGCTCAAGCTGCAGGGCGTCGATTGCTCGCAGGTGGCCGAGGCGCTGCAACTGCACCAGCCTTACTTGCGCGACGGTGAAGCGGAGCGCGCACTGGCCGACCTGAACGACTCCATCGCCTATCTGGAACGCCAGCAGCAGCCGGCGTGGCAGCGCCCACTGCGCTCCCTGCGCGCGCTGACGCGCAACCTGACCACCCTGGATGCGCAGCTGGTGGCCGCTTCCCGCCCCGAGGGCGGCGAGCGCCCGGGCGACAGCAGCCTGTTCGACCGCACCCCGCGCTCTCTGGCCGATGCCTGGGCCCGCGTACGTGCACAGTTGAATGCGGGCTCGCCACTGGCGCGCCATGCGGTGCGCCTGTCGCTGGCCCTGGCCGCCGGCTGCGCGGTGATGCAGTTCACCGATCCGTCCCATGGGTACTGGATTCCGCTGGCCACGCTCTTCGTCTGCCAGCCTACCTATGGCGCCACGCTCTCCAAGGTCACGCAGCGCGTGCTGGGCACGGCGTTGGGGCTGGTGGCGGGCTGGGCGCTCTTGCGGCTCTTTCCCAGCCTGCACGTGCAGGCGCTCATCGCGGTGGCCTCGGGCGTGCTGTTCTTCGTCACGCGCACCAAGCGTTATCTGCTGGCGACGGCGGCCATCACGCTGCTGGTGCTGATGTGCTTCAACCAGAGCACAGGCAATGGCTACGCCCTGATCTGGCCGCGTCTCGTGGATACGCTGCTGGGCAGCGCCATCGCCGCGGTGGCCATGCTGCTGGTGCTTCCGGACTGGCAAGGCCGGCGCCTGGCCGCCGTGGTGGCGCAGGCCGTGCGTTCCAACGGGTTCTACCTGCGCGAGATCATGTCGCAGTACGCCACCGGAAAGGTGGATGACCTGGACTACCGACTGGCGCGCCGCACGGCGCACAACGCCGATGCGGCGCTCTCCACCGCGCTCTCGCAGATGCTGCAGGAGCCGCGCTCCGTGCGTCGGCATGTGCGCCAGGGCATGCAGATGCTGGTGCTCTCGCATACGCTGCTGAATTTCCTCTCGGCTCTGGGTGCGCACCGCGGCCAGCTGGATGCGCAGGAGGACGAGCCCCTGGTCACGCAGGCGGCCGAGCATGCCGCCGCTCAGATCGACCGCATCGCGCAGGCGCTGCTGGAGCGCCGGGCTCCCGAGCCGGACGGCGGCGCGGCTGCGGCACTGGCCGATGCGCTGGAGCGACAGGCTGATAGGGCCGGCGAGCCGCTGCGCCTGGTGCTCACCCAACTGGCGCTGGTCTGCCGGCAGATTGCGCCACTGGGTGCGATGGCTGCGCAACTGGTGGCCGGGCCGGCAAGCACCGAGCCTGCTGCGCGCCCGCTTCGCATACCTGCTTGAGGGCGTGCAGACTCCACGACCGGATGGCCTCGCCATCGTGGGGCGGGGCGGTAAGGCCGCCCGTGCCCCGCGTCAGTCGCCCAGGAGCTCGCCCACGGGCCGCAGATCGTCCACCCTGTCGCAGATGGCCTTGACGACCATCATCACCGGAATGCCCAGCAGCAGACCCCAGAGCCCCCATAGCCAGCCCCAGGCCAGCACGCTCACGAACACCGCCACCGGGCTCATGCGGCTGGTGCGGCTGGTGAGCCAGGGAGTGACCAGATTGCCGATGATGGTGTGGATGACGAGTGAGGCTCCGCCGATGGCCAGTGCCATGTCCAGCGTGCCGAACTGCAGGAAGGCCACCAGCGCCGACGCGCCGGTGACCAGCAGCGAGCCCACGTAGGGCGCCAGATTCAGTGCTGCGGCCACCACGCCCCAGACAACGGCGTTCTGCAGACCCAGGGCGGCATAGGCCGCCCAGGTCGCCGCGCCCACGAGCAAGCTGGTGAAAACCTGGACCAGCAGATAGCGCTGGATCTGGCCCGTGATGTCGTCCAGCACTTCCATGGTGATCTTGCGGCGTTCCAGGCTGGTGCCGGCGATGCGCATCAGCTTGCGACGAAAGAGGCTGCCCGATGCCAGCGAGAAGAAGGTGAGGAAGACCACCACCGTCATCTGCCCGACCGCTGAGGCCAGGCCCATGGTGCCGCTCCAGACGTAGTCGCGGATGTTGAAGGGCGGGCGCTCGACCACCACGCGCTGCACGCCGCGCCGGGTCTGCGGCGGCACGCTTTCCGAGGCGGCCTGCTCCAGTTGGGTGGCGGCCTTCTGCATGGTGTCCAGCGGGCTCACGCCAGGCACGCTCTGGCGCACGGCATCGCGCACCTTCCGCGCAGCTACCGGCAGCGAATCGACGAGCTGCGACGCTCCTTCGCTCAGCGACCAGGCCGTGCCGCCCAGTCCGCCGATGATGCCCATCAGCAGCAGGCCGGCACCCACCGCGCGCGGCACGCGCCAGCGGTGCAGCCACTGCACGGCCGGCTGCAGCGAGATGGTGAGCAGGACGCTCAGCATCAGCGGAATGAATACCGCGCTGGCCCAGTGCAGCATGCCGATGCCCAGAAAGAGTGCGATCAGCGCCAGAGACACACTGCGCACGTCCACCGGCATTTGCAGCAGCACATGGGGGGCATCGGCTTTCGGCGGTGCGCCCTGCGCGGCTTCGGCTGCAGGGGGCGGATCAGGCGGCTGGGGGGCGGGTTGATCGGGCGGCGTGGCGGGTCCGGCGCCGGCCCGGGCCGGGTGGGAGGAGTCTGGCTGCGTTTCTGGCATGCCCTGGATTGTGCTTCGGCGCGGACCGCGCCGTGCGTAGGCCGGAGCCTGAGGGACGCAAAGCCATCCTGCCGGCTGATTGCGAGGGTTTTTTAAGGTGAAAAGGTGTCGAGGCCCTCGCTTTATAAGGGCATTTAGCTATAAATAAAATAGCAATAAAAGGCCCCAGTGCATTCCCAGCCGGCGAGCAGCCACCGAAAGTCCGCGCTGTTCGGCCGTTTCAGGCGTGGCCGGCACGCTTAGCATTCCCGCATGCCATTCGAATCCTGCGCCTCCAGCGCTTCATGCCGTACCGACGCCGGGATCCAGCCGCCGCGTCGCGCGCGCTCGTCGTCGTCGCTAATGCTGGCGTCGCTGGCGGCCGCCTTGCTGCTCTCCTCGGCACTGGCCGGTTGCGCTGCGCGGCTGGACGTGCCGGCCCCTGCGGCCTACGCGCCGTCCTCGCAGCTGACTTCTCGCGCCGCCCATCACTGGGACGTGATGGCCGCCGACATCGCCACCCATCTGGCCGAACGCCTGCGCGACTGGCCGCCTGGCGAGCATCCGATCTACATCGTTCCTTCGCCCGATCCGTCCGGCTTCGGACGCGGTCTGCGCCAATTGCTGGCGACCCATCTGGTGGAGCGGGGCCTGGCGGTCAGCACCGATCCCACACCGCTGGAACTTCGCGTGATCACGCAGCTGGTGCAGCACCACGCCGGCGCGCCGCTCACCAGCCGCGGCGCCTGGCTGGCGGACGGCATCCAGGTGGAGCGCGGGTCTGCGGGCTACGGCCCCATCGCCCATGTCCCCGCAGCACCTGCCGGCCCGCTGCGCTCCGAGATCCTGGTGACCACGTCGCTGGAGCGCGAGCAGCGCCTGCTGGCGCGGACCTCCGACGTCTATTCCATTGCGCAGGACGATGTGAAGCTCTACCAGACCCCCTTGCCTGAGCCGGCTGCCGCCGTGCCGGCCGCGACACTGCGCACCTGGAGGGTGGTGCCATGAAGCCCATCCTGCCGTCTGGCGCCGGGCCTTCGGCCGCGCTGCCTGACATGGGCCGGCGCCGCGGCCTGCGCAGCGCGGCCGCGCTGGGCGCTGCCATGGTGGCGGTGCTGGGCAGCTCCGGTTGCGCGAGTTATTACTACGGCGCCGCCGCAGGGGCCACGCCTGTCGATCTGGTCGGCGCCAACTACGCCGCCGTCGATGCGCTGCTCATGCAGAGCCCGCCGCTGGACCCCGCGCTGCCGTTGATGGTCGCCACCATCGTGCAGATCGACCGGCTGTCCGAGTCATCCCGGCTGGGTCGGCTGGTGTCGGAGCAGCTCGCGGGCCGTCTGGCGCAGCGCGGCCTGCGGGTGACGGAGCTCAAGCTGCGCGAGACCCTGGCCATGCGCTCGGGCCAGGGCGCGCTGCTGCTGTCGGGCGAAGCGCGCGAAGTGGCGCAGGCCCAGGCCGCGCAGGCCGTGCTGGTGGGCACCTATGCGGCGTCGCCGCGTGCGGTCTTCATCAGCCTCAAGCTGGTTCACCCGTCAGGCAACGTGGTGCTGGCCGCCTACGACTATGCGCTGCCGATGGATGCCACCGTGCGTGGTCTGCTGATGGCGCAATAGAGTGCGCTGGCTGGCGTGCATGCGCGCGGGGCACGCCATTTCGCGGGTGCATCCGAATGAAGTGCGCTTGCTACTTTATTGATAGCTGGAGGCGATGGAGCGACAAGCGTTGCAGGGCCTCTGGGGCCCTGCATGGTGCATCCGTCGATGCTCAGTGCAGCATCAGCGCTCCGGCGCTCTTGCTCTTGCCTGCGCGGGCGGGCGGGTTGCACAGGCCACAGGTGTAGCCCCGGTTCTCGTACAGCTCGGTGACGAACTGGCCGCCGCACTGCGTGCATTCCGTGCGCGTGAGCATGCCGGCATCCACGAACTTGATGAGTCGCCAGGCGCGGGTGAAGGACAGCAGCGGCTCGATGCCCGACATGGAGACCTGTTCGTTGTACAGGCGATAGGCCTTGGTCAGCAGTTCCACCGAATCCAGATCCACGCCCTTGGAGAGGTACTGGTAGATGTTCAGGAACAGCGACGAGTGGATGTTTTCCTGCCAGGTCAGGAACCAGTCCGTCGAGAAGGGCAGCTGGCCCTTGGAGGGCGATTTGCCAGCGATCTCTTTATAGAGGCGGATCAGCCGCTCATAGGAGAGCGTGGTTTCCGATTCCAGCACCTGCATGCGGGCGCCCATCTGGATCAGCAGCGCAGCGCGCTCGATCTGCTTGGATTCGTTCAGAACGCTCTTGACGGGTGCTGCTGCGGACATGGCGGGCTTTCTTTGGGGTGACGGCTGGACGGGAGGCAGGCGAGGGCGGTGCGAAAGCGCTTCAGAGCACTTCGGAGACGCGGCTGGCCATCAGGATGTTGGCGTGCAGCGCGTTGGTCGCCTCGTTGCCGACCTTCTTGGGCGTGTTGTGGTTGGTGAGCAGGCTCCACACCATGTTGTCATCCACCCGGAAGCTGCACAGCAGCGTGTTGCGCGATGCCAGCTTGAGCACTTGCGCCGACGACAGCGAGGCCAGCAGGTCGGCCGCGTCTTCGTTCAGACCCAGACGGAACACCGCCTCCGCCTTGTCGTGGCGAATCAGCGTCTGGGCCAACATCAGGTAGGTGAGGTTGGCTTCACGGATTTCGGCGAGCAGTTGTTCGGAGGTCATGGGTCAGTCCTTTTTCCAGTACCCGGATCGCGTTGCATGCGGTCTGCATGTCTTGCGTGATCCGTTGAAATGGATTGTGAATTCGGCCCAATCAGAAATTAAGTCGGGGGGTGGCTGCGCGTGGCGTCTGGTCGGCGAGACGCCCTTGTAGGAATTTGCCTTACAGGCGTGTCTCGCTTGAATGCGCCTGCGGGGCGGGCGGATGCCCCTTCCCCCTGGTGGCTCCGGTCAGCGTGCCTCAGGCCCCGTGCTGCGCCAGTGCCGCCACTCGTCGGGTGGGCTGATGGAAGGCCGTCCGACTGTTACATATGGCCGCGCCACCGAAGCGCCTACGAATGCGGTGGATCGCCTTCTTATTGCGGGATGCCGGGTGCTCTTAAAATGCTAGCGCACTTCGCGCTGCAGGCGGGGGCGAGCACCGCCTGCAGGGACATTGGCCCCGTCCGGAAACAAAAAAGTTCTGGTGTCAAGTCCTTCGTGCAAATCACGCAGAGCTTGAAACCGTATATGGGACAGTAGGTTAGCTCGTTTTCAGGCCACTTTGCGGAAGTGCGGCCTTGTGGGCTAGGAGCCACATAGGAGCGTCGGGAGGGAAAGCCGGATCGCGCTGGAGCGTGCGGGATTGCCGAGGAACGGCGGGCCTGTCGCACCATCATAGCCCAAGAGGCTTTGCGTGCGGCATCCAGAGAATGAAGAACGCGCAGCCTGGGGCTGCGCGTTCGACGGATGCCATTGGTACGCGACGCCATCATGTCGGCTTCGTTGGCGCGCTCCGTGTCGCCGTGCCCTTCCTGAATCCCCGATCCCCCGCCATGAACGCCTCCAGCATGTGCGGGATAAGCGTCGTTGCATCGACGGTCTCGCCATATGCCTGCGCGTGCAGCGCGGCATAGCGGTCGAGGGTGGCCCTCAGGCTGGCCGGGCAAGCGAAGGTCAGCTTGACGCTCTCGGTCTTGGGCAGTGGCCCGAGCCGCAGTTTCTTGGTCGTGCTCATTGCATCGCTCCCCGCTGGAAGAACATTGGCTGGTACGGACGCAGCACCAGATCGCGGTTGGCGATGATCCGCACCGGCAGGCCGGGCCGCTCGGTCAGCGTCGGCTGGATGTTCATGTTGCGCCGGGTCATCTCCTGCCCGACCTGGTTGATGCTGTCCTGTGCGCTGTCGCGCCCGGCGATCACGATGCGGTTGCCGTCCTGCCGGTTCTCCGGCGCGGCCAACTCGGCGCCGATGCCCAGCAGCGTCGTCAGCGCCGCACCGGCGACGATGCGGCTCCAGTGGTAGTCCACACCGTCTTCCAGGCCCGAATAGCCGGCCGGATCGGTGCCGACGAGGTTGTCCAGCGTCAGCGAGGACGTGTCCGGCAGGATGATGCGGTTCCAAACCACCTGCACCCGGCTCTGTCCATAGCTGACCTGGCTGTTGTAGCGGCCCAGGATGCGCGAGCCCTGCGGAATCAGCAGGAACTTGCCCGTGGCCGTGTCGTAGACCGGCTCCGTCACCGTGGCGATCACGTCGCCCGGAAGATCGGACTTGATGCCTGTCACCAGCGCGCCAGCGATCACCGTCCCGGCCATCACCTGATACGGCGAGGACGGCATTTTCAGATTCCCGGAATTGCGGGTTTCCGTAGAGCCGCCTTTCAGGAACGCCTCTTTCTGGTCTTGTCGATTCTGCACAGCGGTCGGGTCGGCGGGCTGGGCCGCCGTCGAGGCCGGCCCGGCGGCGAGCGGGTCGAAGCCCGCCAAGGCCGATGCTTGGCCAGCCGCAGCGACTTGCGCAGCCGCTGGCGCGGCGGTCTTGCCAGGCGTGCCCGAGCGGAAGAACACCGAGGAAGCTGCTGCCGCTTCAGCTTCCTTGCGCCGTGCATCCTCCGGGTCGTGGCCCGGCGGCGCGTAGGTGGGCGTCACCGGCTGCTGCGCCTTCACGATGGCCGGGCCAAGGTCGCCCGGCAGCGGCGGCCCCAGCTCGGGCACCTTTCGCGGCAGCTTGGAGTAATCCGAAGGCAGGCCATCCAGCCCCTCGGACTTCGAGACGCGATCGACGTTGTAAAGCTCGGTCTGCTCGCCTGCGCCGCGCCGGTGCGGCTGCAATGACCAGATCGTGGCCCCGAGCACGGCGACCGACAGGCCACCGGTGAGCATGGCCAGCGTGCGCCGGTTCAGGCGTGTGACCGGGCGCGGCTGGGCGCGCAGCGCCACCGCCTCGGGCGCGACCTTGCCCGCCTGCGGCGCAAAGTCAGGGGAATCGTCCTGGCTCATGCTCAGTTCCTCCGCGTGCCATCGGTACGTTCGATCCGCACCACATCGCCCTTGTCCCCGCCCAGGCGTAGTTCGGCGGCGCCGAACAGGCGATCCACGATGTAGTACGGCGGCCGGAAGCGGTAATTGACGAGTTGCCCATCGCCCTGGGCGCCGATGACGAACAGCGGCGGCAGTTCGCCTTGGGCGATGCCCGGCGGAAACTGGATATAGACCTTCTCGCCGTCATCGAAGGCGCGCAGCGGCTTCCAAGGCGGATTGCTGCCGCTGACCGCATAGCGGAACCGGATCTTCTCCAACGACAGCCCGGCATCGACCGGCGCGGCGGCGCTGGCCGCCTGCGCCTGGCGCTGCAAGGCCAGCATCTTGTCCTTCGGGTACTCCCAGGACACCGACGCCATCCACGTCTTTTCGGTAGAGGTCAGCTCCAGCAGATAGGTGCGCCGGCTGGTCGTGATGACGAGATTGGTCTTCAGGCCCGAGCGGATCGGTTTGACCATCACATTGACGCGCAGCGCGTCAGCGCTGCCGCTCGATGTGTCCCCGACGATCCAGCGCACGGTATCGCCAGCGGCCACCGTCACCAGTTCCTCGCCGGGCTGGAGCGCGATCACCGTCACGCGGCCCACGGCCGCATAGACCTGATACAGCGCGCCATCGGTGAAGGGCCAGACCTGGATCGCGTTGACGTAGCCCTCGCGCGTGGGCGCAATGCGCGCCTCGGCGTTGACGCGGGACACACGCACGGTTTCATCGGCGGGTTCCGGCGTGGGCTTGGCATCCGGCACAGGTTTCATCTGCGCCGGCATCGGCAGCACCTGCGGCACGGCCACCACTTCCACAGGCGCAGGCGGCTCCGGCAGCGGCTGCGCCTGCGCCGGCTCATCGAGCGAAATGGACGGCGGCGGCTTGCCCTGCGTGGCGCAGCCCGCGAGGGCAAGCAACATGATCGGCAAGGCGGATTTACGGAAAAGATCATTCATGGCTTTGCTCCTTCGTTTCCTTCCAGTTCGCGGCTCCACGACAGCCCGTTGACGTAGATACCCAGAGGGTTCTTGCGCACGCGCTGCTCGGTGCGCGGCGTCTGCTGCACGATGGAAACCACGGCGTTCCAGCGTTCGGTGCGATCCAGCGCGCCATTGACAAAGCGCGTCTCCGTCCAGCGCACGTTGAAAGACGTGTCGCTGGCGCGGGTCACGCTGGTGATCTGCACCGTCACCGACTCCTTGCCGATGCGCGCGAACGGATCGTTCACGCGGGCGTACTCGTTGAGCACCACGGCGCCCTTGTCAGTGGTGTAGTCGTAGGCATCCAGCCAGTTCTGCCGCACCACGATGGGGTCGATGGACAGCGAGCGCACCAGGCCGATGAAGCGGCCCAGGTGATAGGCCACCTGGGCATCGCTGGGCCGATACGGCGTAGCGGCTTCACCGACCGCGCGCACCTGGCCCGCGTTGTCCACCTCGATAACGTAGGGCGTGACGATGGACTGCGCCGAGCGCCAGACCAGCCCGCCCGCCATCAGCACGGCCAACGTGAGGCAGCCAAAGGCCATGAAGCGCCAGTTCTTGGCCTGCACGCGGGCCGAGCCGATACGGTCGTCCCAGACCTGCGCGGCGGATTGGTAGGGGGTGGCAGGCTGCGGCGTATCGGCGTAGCGCACCTGCGGTCTTTTGAATCGCATGAGGGTTCTCCTTGAAGATCAGGAATCGGAATCACGCAGGCTTGGCCCCTGGCTGGAGCTGCCGCCGTCGCCGCCGCGCAGCGTGTGGGCGGCGGTCGTGGCGGCATGGGTGAGCTGCTGCCTGCGGTGCAGGCGCTTGGCCCAAGCGGGTTGTGCGGTGGATGGGGCTGTGACGGGAGATTCGCTCGCAGCCCGTGCGGCACTGTCCCCCGACGCCGATCCGGCGTCATCAGGCCGGAAGGCGGCGGCGACGCGCTCCTTCATCGAGCGTGCGCCTTGGGCCACCTTCTGCCCGGCTGCCTGCGCGCCAGTCTTGGCGACATTGCCCACACCGGCGGCGGCGCCCTGGAGGCCGCCACCGGCCGAAGCGGAGCCCGCCTGATAGGCCGACTTGGCGCTGCTGGCGGTCGATGCCATCGAACGGGCGCCACTGACCCCTGCTTTGGCGGCTGCGGGCGCCATACGCGCTCCGGCGGCCACTGCGCCGCCGACACCCGTAGCAGCAGCGCCGACCGCAACGGCGGTTCCGGCTGCGCCGATGGCAGCACCGGCCATCGCGCCCGCGCCAAGCTGCGGGCCGCCGGACACCAGCCCGGTCGCAATGCCCGGCCCGAAGATGCCCAGGGCCAGCATGGACAGCGAGACCAGCATGATGACCAGCGCCCGGTCGATCGAAGGCTCCGAACCTGCCGGGATGTTGAACTCGGAGAACAGCCCCGAGCCGATACCGACGATGACGGCCAGTACCAGCACCTTGATGCCCGACGACACCACGTTGCCCAAGACCTTCTCGGCCAGGAATGCCGTCTTGTTCCAGAGGGCGAACGGCACCAGCACGAAGCCCGCCAGCGTGGTCAGCTTGAACTCGATCAGCGTCACGAAAAGCTGCACCGCCAGCACGAAGAAGCTGACGATGACCACCATCCATGCGAAGAACAGCACGACGATGGGCATGATGTGAATGAACACCTCGGGGAAGCCCGCCATCTCCTTGATCTGCTCAAGAATGGGCGCCCCGGCGTCGATGCCCACTTTGGCGAGCCGTCCCGGCTGCAAGAAGTTACCCATGCTCAGGGTCGAGCCGCTGGCCGTCAGGCCCAGCCCGGCGAACGAGCGGAACACGATGCTCGCCAAGGTGTTGAAGTTGCCGATGATGTAGGCGAAGGCACCGACGTACAGCACCTTGCGGATCAGCTTGGCGATCACGTCCTCGCCCTGGCCGCTGGCATGGCTCATGGCCCAGAACAGCCCGGCGAGCGTCATGTCGATGACGATCAGCGTGGCTGTGAGGAACGCCACCTCCCCGTGCAGCAGGCCGAAGCCCGAGTCGATGTAGCGCGAGAACACATCGAGGAAGCGATCAATGATCGAAATGTCATTCATGGCGAGTCCTCCTGCCCCGGCAAGGCCGCTGCCACCGCCTCGCCGTCTTCGGTGGGTTCATCGAAGCTGGCCGGAATCGGCGGCAATTCGGCCAGCGTCCGGTACTCATCAGGCCCGGCCTTGCCGGAGAAAAAGCGGCGCAGGTCGGCCTTGACCACCTGCGCGCATAACGCGCCGTCGAGCTGACCCGCGCGGCATTGCTCCTTGAGCAAGCGCAGCCGCGCCGGATGGGCCGAGAGTGCATCGACCGAAGGCACCTCCTGCTGGCCGCAACCGGCCAGCAAGAGCACGAGACCGCAGAAAGCAGGCGCGCGGGTCATGGCAACACCTGTCACCGGCCGTAGAAATCGACGGTCTGCGGCGTGTACGGCGTACCTTCACCCAGGAAACGCCGGTTCACCTCGCGGCCTCGCTCCACGGCGGCAGCCTGCCGCGCCAACTCCAGCGACGCGGCGCGATCCTGGGTGATGCTCAGGCGTTGCGTTTGGATGGACTGCTTGGCCTGCAAAGCCAGAAGCTGATTGGTGGCTTGCATGGCCTGCAAGGCGCCCACGGCCGATTGGCTCTTGCCCACGAGGTCGGCCAGCACGCCTTCGTCGTCGCTCAGGTTCTGCGACGCCTGGGCCTGCATCTGCATGGTGGTCTGCAAGCCGTTGAGCGTGTTCTTCCAGCGCTCCTGCGCGTCGCGGTACATCTGGTTGCCGCTGACGGTGGCGGCATATTGCTCGGGATACAGGCGCTGGAACTCCCGATCCAGATTCGTCACGTCGTAGGCCAGTCCTCTGGCCTGGGCGATCAGCCGCTGTGTGGTCGCCAGATTGGCGCGCAACTGGCCGACCACGCTGGACGGCAGGCTGGCGAGGTTGCGCGCCTGGTTCATCAGCATCTGCGCTTCGTTCTGGAGCTGCTGGATCTGGTTGTTGATCTGCTCCAGCGTGCGGATCGCGGTCAGCGTGTTCTGCACGAGGTTCGTGGGGTCGATCACGACCCATTGCGCATGGGCGGTGGCGGTGCAAAGCATGGCCGCGATGGCGGCGGCGATGAGACGTTTCTTCATGGCTGGTTCTCCAGGGGTTGGTCAGCGAGGGAACCCGGCGCGAGGCCGGGGAACGAGGGCAGCAGGTCGGCCGCCCAATCGAGGCCGCGATGGCGCAGCCAGGCGCCCGCGAAGCCGGGCACGCCGGCGTCGGCCAGCACCGCGTCCATGTCGCGCTGGTCTTGCGGCGTGGACGCGCCCGCGAAGGCCAGCGCCGCCGGCCCCAGGTCGAGGTCGAACAGGCGATTGCCGAGGCGCGATTGGTAGTAGTAGTCGCGCTTGGGCTGCGCGGTGGCGACGATCTCGATCTGCCGCCTGTTGAGGCCGAAGCCCTCGTAGATCGTGCGAATCTGCGGCTCGGTGGCCTGCGGGTTCGGCAGGAAGATGCGACTCGCGCAGCTCTCGATGATCGCGGGCGCGATGCTCGAATCCTTGATGTCGGCAAGGCTCTGCGTGGCGAAGATGACGCTGACGTTCTTTTTCCTGAGCGTCTTGAGCCACTGGCGGATACGCGCGGCAAACACCGGGTCATCGAGGAACAGCCACGCTTCATCGAGGATCAGCAGCGTGGGCGCCCCGTCGAAGCGTTCATCGAAGCGCGCAAAGAGGTAATGCAGCACCGCCATGACGGCGGCCTTGCTGTGCATCAGCTCCTCCATCTCGAAGCACTGCACGTCGGCCATGCCGAGCCGGTCATGGTCGGCGTCCAGCAGCTTGCCGTGGGCACCGCCCAGCACATAAGGCGACAACGCCTGCCGCAGCGTGTTCGATTGCAGCAGCACGGACAGCCCCGTCATCGTGCGCTGCTCCACCGGCGCACCGGCGAGGCTGCCGAGCGCCGACCAGATGGCGGCCTTCTCTTCGGGGCCGACGACCACGCCCTCATGCCGCAAGCGGCCTTCGATCCACTCTGCCACCCAGGTGCGGTAGCCCTCGCGGTCGATACGAGCCAAGGGCTGGAAAGCGATTTCGCCATCCATCCCGAGGTCGTAGTGCTCGTCGCCCAGGCCCAGGATGGTGGCGCGCATCGAGCGGCCCATGTCGAAGGCGAAGATGCGCGAGCCGCGATAGCGACGGAATTGCATCGCCAGGGTGGCGAGCAAGACCGACTTGCCCATGCCGGTCGGGCCTGCGACCAACGTGTGGCCCACGTCGCCGATGTGCGTCACCAGCCGGAACGGCGTGGCGCCATCGGTGCGCGTGACGATCAGCGGCGGGCCGTCAAGATGGGCATTGCGTTCGGGGCCGGCCCATACCGCCGACACCGGCATCATGTGCGCCAGGTTCAGCGTCGAGACGATGGGCTGGCGCACATTGGCGTAGGCATTGCCGGGGAGCGAGGACAGCCACGCATCCACGGCGTTCAAGGTTTCAGGGATCGTCACGAACCCGCGCCCTTGGATGGCCCGCTCCACCATCCGCAACTTCTCGTCGGCCACGGCCGGGTCGGCATCGAGCACTATAACCGTGGCGGTGAGATAGCCGAAGGCGACTTGATCGCTGCCCAGCTCCTGCAAGGCGGCATCGGCGTCGGTGGCCTTGTTGCTCGCGTCGGTATCGACCAGCGGGCTTTCTTGCTGTAAGATCGTTTCGCGCAGCAGCGCGATGACGTTCTTCCTTTTCGCAAACCACTGGCGACGCAGGCGGACGAGTTCCTTTTCCGCTTCGGCTTTGTCGAGGCACAGGAACCGGGTTGACCAGCGATAGGCAAATCCAAGCCGGTTGAGGTCGTCCAGAATCCCCGGCCAGGTCGAGGGCGGAAATCCCCGCACCGACACCACGCGCAGGTGCCGGTCGCCCAGCATGGGCGCCAAGCCACCGACAAGTGCGGAGTCGGTCAGCAGCGCGTCGATGTGGAACGGCACTTCGGGCACGCCGACGCGGTAGCGCCGCGTCGAAATGGTGGCGTGCAGGTAGGTCAGCGTCTGGCTGTCATCCAGCCAGGCGATTTCCGGCATCACGCCGTCGAGCAGGTCAAAGATGCGATCCGTTTCTGCGGCGAAAGCTTGCAGCCGCTCGCGCCAGTCCACGCCGTCGGTAGGCCGGTTCTCGTACAGCATCCCCGCCGCGCGGGCGTGCGATTCCTCGGGCGGCAGGTACACCAGCGTCAGGTGATAGCCGCTCTCGAAGTGATTGCCCGAGTCCTCGAATGTGGCCCGGCGTTCCTCGTCCACCAGCCACGACAGCGGCTCGGGGAACGCCGAGTGCGGATAGTCGGCGGCGGCGCGGCGCTCGGCCTCGATGAACAGTGCCCAGCCCGAACCCAGGCGGCGCAGCGCGTTGTTCAAGCGCGCCGACGTGGCGATCAACTCGCCTTGCGTCGCGCTGTCGAGGTCAGGCCCGCGAAACCGGGCCGTGCGCTGGAAACTGCCGTCCTTGTTCAAGACGACGCCCGGTGCGATCAGCCCGGCCCAGGGCAACCAGTCAGCCAGCAAGGCCGGGCGCTGGCGATATTCGGCAAGGTTCAGCATGGCATTCCCCTCACACGTCCAGCAGCGGCCGGTGTTTGATATGGCGCGCGAACACGGCCATGAACTGCGGATCGACACGCGCACCCCAGACCGCCAGCGAATGGCCGACGATCCAGAGCACCACGCCTGGAATCCACATCTGTAAGCCCAGCCCGACAGCAGCGGCCAAGGTGCCGTTAGTGATGGCCACGGTGCGCGGCGCACCGCCCATCAGGATCGGCTCGGTCAACGACCGATGCAGCGGCACCTCGAAGCCGGGTATTCCATCGTGTGGGCCGTTCATACGACGGCCCCACCGGAGAAGCTGAAGAACGACAGGAAGAAGCTCGAAGCGGCGAACGCGATGGACAGGCCAAACACGATCTGGATCAGCTTGCGGAACCCGCCCGAGGTATCACCGAAGGCCAGCGCCAAGCCCGTAGCGATGATGATGATGACCGCGACGATGCGCGCCACCGGCCCCTGGATGGATTCGAGGATGGATTGCAGCGGCCCTTCCCAGGGCATCGAGGAACCGGCGGCCTGCGCAGTACCTGCGAGCAGCAGCATGAAGGCAGCGAGCATCAAGCCCTGCATGGCCGGGCGAGCCAGGCCATCCAGCCGTGCGGGCCGAGGAAGCGGATTTGCGGAAATACGGAAAGCATCAGCGTGCGTCATGGAAGTTCTCCAGAGTGGTCAGGGGACGGGGAGGAAAGGTCGGACTGCGACAGCAGCTCCGGGAATGGAGCCTCCAGCGCATCCGCCAGGTGGTAGCCCACGCCATCGAAGCCGATGACGCGGACGATGCTCTCGATGCGGCGCTTGCGCCCGCGCCCAGCGATGTGGATGACCACATTGACCGCTTCCGCGATCAGCGCACGGGGCGGGTTCACCGCCACTTCGAGGATCAGTTGCTCCAAACGCAGCAGCGCGCCCAGCGCGGAGCCGGCATGGATCGTGGCAATGCCGCCCGGATGGCCTGTACCCCACACCTTGATGAGATCCAGCGCTTCGGCGCCGCGTACCTCGCCGACGACGACGCGATCCGGGCGCAGGCGCATGGACGAGCGCACCAGCTCGGTCATCGACACCACGCCTGCGCGCGTGCGCAGCGGTACGTGGTCGCAGGCCGCGCATTGCAGCTCCACCGTGTCTTCAAGCACCAGCACGCGGTCGCCAGTGGCGGCGATCTCGGCGAGCAAGGCATTGGCGAGCGTGGTCTTGCCCGTGCTGGTGCCACCGGCAATCAGGATGTTCTGGCGCTCGCGCACGGCGCGCACCAGCAAGCCCGCCTGCGCGGCGGTCATCATTTCGTCCTCGATGTAGCGCGACAGCGGGATCACGCCAAAGGCGCGCTTGCGCAAAGCGAAGGCCGGCCCCGGCGCAGCGGGCGGCAGGATGCCCTCGAAGCGCTCGCCCGTCTCGGGCAGCTCCGCCGTCAGGAGCGGCTGGCCGCGATGCACCTCGGCGCCGACGTGGGCCGCGACCAGCCGGATGATTCGTTCGCCGTCGGCCTCGGACAGCTCCACACCCATCGGCGCGCGGCCCGACGAAAGCCGGTCGATCCACAAGGTGCGATCCGGGTTCAGCATGACTTCCACTACGTCGGGGTCTTCCAGCGCGGCGGCGATCAGTGGCCCCATCGCCGTGCGCAGCATCTGGATGCGGCGATCCAGTGAAACGGCGGTGAAGGAAGGAACGGCGCTCATGACGCGCGCTCCTGCGCGTCGTCCATGCGTGCCGGGTCTGGATGCAGTTCTTCCACCACGTCTCGCACCAGACTGCGACCGCGCAGCAAATGCCGCCCGAGTTGTTCGACGAACTGCTCGAAGCGCGCCTTGCCCTGGGCGCGCGCTGCGTCCTGATGCGCTTCGGGCACGGGCGTGCTCACCGTGAGGAAGTAGCGGATGAACAGTGCCAGCGTCTCGATCTGGATGTTCTGGTCGCGCTCCATGCGTTCGGCCTGCCGCGACAGGCGATCAAGCCGCTTGGCAATGGCCGCCTCGCGCTGGTCGGCGGCATCGGGCGACAGCCACGATGCGAGCGCCGCCGCGACGATGGACGACTTGGACACGCCCTTCTTGGCGGCCAGCTCATCGAGCCGCTTGGCGTGCTCCGGCTGGATGAACACGTTGAGGCGGTGTTGGGTCATAGGTCGATTCCGTCATCAGGGTCGAGGGATGCCAGCCGGGCCGTGCGTTGCAGGGCAGGGTCGAGCTGGCGAGGAAGGGGAAGCGGCAGGTCGTCGTCATCGAGCAACCCAAGGTCGGCCGCAGGCGCGGCCAGCTCGGGGTCGTAGGCGGCGATTTCGGAGAGTTCGGGCTGGCGACGCGGGCCGCCGTCATCGGCGCTGCCAAGGTCGCCAACGGTCTCCGCGACGAGAGGTGCCGGCACCGCAGGAATTGCCAGCCCGCTCCAGTCATCGGCGCGGGCCGGCGGCGCGTCGGCGTACTGCCCGTCCGCCAGCGTGGGCGGCGGCAGCACGCGGCGCTTGAAATTGGCGTCCGCGTAGTAGCGCAGCTTCTTCGCCTTGATGGGCGCCACGCTGGACACCATTACCACGGCCTCATCAGGCGGAAGCTGCATGACTTCGCCCGGCGTCAGCAGCGGACGCGCGGTTTCCTGGCGCGACACCATGAGGTGGCCCAGCCACGGCGCGAGCCGGTGGCCCGCGTAGTTGCGCTGCGCGCGCAGCTCGGTGGCGGTGCCCAGCGTCTCGGAGATCCGTTTGGCGGTGCGCTCGTCGTTCGTGGCGAACGTCACGCGCACATGGCAGTTGTCGAGGATGGAGTGGTTTTGCCCATACGCCTTGTCGATCTGGTTGAGCGACTGCGCGATGAGGAAGCTGCGGATGCCATAGCCCGCCATGAAGGCCAGCGCCGTCTCGAAGAAGTCCAGGCGCCCCAGCGCAGGGAACTCATCGAGCATCAGCAGCAGCTTGTGGCGGCGCTCGATGCCATCGGAGCCATCGAGCGACTCGGTGAGGCGCCGCCCGATCTGGTTGAGGATCAGGCGAATGAGCGGCTTCGTCCGCGATATGTCCGAAGGCGGCACCACCAGATACAGCGATACCGGATGCTCGGCCGCGATCAGGTCGGCGATGCGCCAATCGCACCGCGACGTGACTTGGGCCACCGTGGGATCGCGGTACAGGCCGAGGAACGACATGGCGGTGCTCAACACGCCGGAACGCTCGTTGTCCGATTTGTTGAGCACTTCGCGCGCAGCCGAGGCCACCACCGGATGAGGCCCATCGCCGAGGTGCGGCGTGGTCATCATCCGGTGCAGCGTCAACTCGAAGGGGCTGGCCGGGTCGGAGAGGAAGTTGGCGACGCCGCGCAGCGTCTTGTCTTCGCCCGCGTAGAGCACATGCAGGATGGCCCCGACCAGCAGCGCGTGCGAAGTCTTTTCCCAGTGATTGCGCTTCTCCAGCGCACCTTCGGGATCAACCAGAATGTCCGCGATGTTCTGCACGTCGCGCACCTCATGCGCGCCGTGTCGTACCTCCAGCAGCGGGTTGTAGGCCGCTGACTTCGCATCGGTGGGGTTGAACAGCAGGCAATGCGAGAAGCGCGAGCGCCAACCGGCGGTGATCTGCCAGTTCTCGCCTTTGATGTCGTGGATGACGGCGGATGCAGGCCAGGAAAGCAGCGTCGGCACCACGAGGCCCACGCCCTTGCCCGAGCGCGTAGGCGCGAAGGTCAGGACGTGTTCCGGGCCTTCATGCCGCAGGTACTGTTGGCGATGCAGGCCGAGGAACACGCCCGCAGGGTGGTCAAGGCCCGCCTTGTGAATGTCCTCCACATTGGCCCAGCGGGCCGAGCCATAGGTCGTGACCAGGCGCGACTGGCGCGAGCGCCAGATCGACATGCCGATGGCGACCACAACCGCCAGTAGGCCACTGCCGCCCGCGATGGCGCCGCCGGTATCGAACACGCGCGGCGCGTAGGCATCGAAGAAGAACCACCACTCGAACAACCGCCACGGGTGATAGACCGGTGTGTCCAGGAAATCGAACCACGGCGAGCCCAGGCGTAGTTGGTAGCCCAGGGCCGCCGCTGTCCATTGCGTGGCGCTCCACACCCCAGCGATCACGATGCCGAACACCACGGCAATCTGACCGAACAGCACGTTCGTTCCCTGCATCATCCAGCCTCCGATCGCAGCACAGGCATGTGCCGCCCTCGTGAGGATCAGTGCCGCTGGGCGTGCCGGTCAAAGACCGTTATCGGCAGGTTGATGCCGCAAAAAACATGGTTTCCGGCAGGGAAGAACTGGGGCGAAAGACCGCCACAATGAGCGCGCTGCTGCGCAGCGCGCAAAAAGGCGCAGGCACGCGCAGGTGCGTTGCGGCAAGCCGACCATCAGAACTTCGGCGGTTCCTTCGGTGGCGTATAAGGCACCTTGCCGTCGCCCAGGAAACGTCGGTTCGTCGCCTCGGCCACTCGGTTGCACAGCACGTCGCCCATCGTCGGACGATCCGTCTTGCACTGCTGGCGCAGTTCTCGCAAACGCACGGGGTCAGCAGCCAGTTCCTCCACGCTGGGCACGGCAGCGGGCTTGGACGGCTCAGACTTGCCGCAGGCGACCAGCAGAACTGCTAGCGACGACATAGCGATGATCTTGGATAGGTTCATGGCTTGAATCCTCCGAAGTGAAACGGGGCCAATGGCTAAGCGTCTCCCGGTCCCAGGGCTTCGACCCGCTCGATAAAGCGGGCTAGCGCCTGCGACGGCTCGGCGTCGCGGCGCAGCAGATAGGTAGTGAGCATGGGCGACTTTCCCGCGAGCGGTCGGCCCACCACGCCCGGCTCGCGGCTGGAAGCGATGTGCGCGGCGCCTGCGAGCCCTAGCGCCAAGCCGGCCGACACGAAAGTCATCATCACGTCGAACGTGGCGACGTACTGTTCGATCAAGGGCTCCCGGTCCTGCTTGCGCAGGATGCGGTCGATCTGCTTGGCATGGCCTTCGCAAACTGCCGGGTCGCCCAGCACCAGGGGATGTTGCAGCACTTCATCCAGCGGTACCCGCTTGTGGGCCTGTAGTTCATGGCGCGCGGGCATGGCGACCATCAGCTCATCCTCCCAGGCGGGTTCGATGATGATGCCGTCGCCCACCTCGTCGGCCATCGAGAAGCCCACGTCGTATAGATCGTCACGCAGGCCGCTGAGCTGCTGGGCCAGCGGCACCTCGAACAGGCGGATCTCGATCTCCGGGTCTTCCTCGCGGCAGCGCGCCAGCAGCGCCGGCAAGCGCGAGGGGGTGATGCCGTCGGACAGCGCCACGCGCAACCGGCCGTGAAAGCCATTGGCCGCTGCCTTCACGCTCTCACGCGCCTGGTCCAGCGCCAACAGCACGCGAGGCGCGTTCTCCATCAGCAGCTTGCCCGCAAGCGTCAGGCGCGTGCTGCGGCTGGTACGCACGAACAGTTGTGCGCCCAACTCTTCTTCCAATTCCCTGATGGCGCGCGACAGTGGTGACTGTTCGATATGCAGCCGCTCCGCAGCGCGGGCGAAGTGCAGCTCCTCGGCAACGGCCAGAAAGTACCGAAGGTGACGAAATTCCATGAGTCGATGTCCCTGTAAAGCTCGAAGGAGTCTGTCGTGGTGCCGTAACGGCGTTCATCGTTGTTCCTTTCAAGCGGTTACGCCCTCATGTGCGGGCTCTGCCGTGACATCCTCTTCTTGCTCGTCCGGGCGATGAGCCAGCCGATACAGAATTGGCAACACGAGCAGCGTCAGTACGGTGGACGACAAGATGCCGCCGATAACCACGGTGGCCAGAGGCCGTTGGACTTCCGCGCCCGTTCCCGTGGCGATGGCCATCGGGATGAAGCCCAGCGACGCCACCAAGGCCGTCATCAACACGGGGCGCAAGCGGGTCAGCGCGCCCTCGCGGATGGCTGCGTCCAGCGGCGTTCCGCCCTCTCGCAGGCTGCGGATGTAGGAAATCATCACCAGGCCATTGAGCACGGCAACGCCCGATAGCGCGATGAAGCCCACGGCGGCCGAGATGGACATGGGAATGTCGCGCAGCCACAGCGCCAGGATGCCGCCGGTCAGTGCGAACGGAATGCCGGTAAAAACCAGCAAGCCATCCTTGACATTGCCGAACATGGCAAACAGCAGCACGAAGACCAGCAGCAGCGACACCGGAACGACGATCTGCAAGCGCTGGGTGGCGGATTGCAGGTTCTCGAAAGTGCCGCCCCAGCTCGTCCAGTAGCCTGTGGGAATCTTGACCTGCGCCAGCGCAGCCTCGGCGTCGGCCACGAAGGAGCCGACGTCGCGGCCACGCACGTTGGCGCTCACCACGATGCGGCGCTTGCCGTTTTCCCGGCTGACCTGGTTGGGGCCGGGTGCCAGCTCGAAGCTCGCCACCTCGGCCAGTTGGATGAAGTTGGTTCGTCCTTCGCCGCCACCTGTGCCGCGTGGCAACGGAATCGGCAGGCGCTTCATGCTTTCAAGGTCGTTGCGCAGGGACTCCGGCAGCCGAACCAGGATGTCAAATCGACGGTCCCCTTCAAACAGCGTACCGGCCTCGCGCCCGCCGATGGCCGTGGCCACTGCATCTTGGATGTCGGCCACGTTCAGCCCGTAGCGCGCGGACTTCTGACGATCAATGTTGACCGTGAGCATCGGCAATCCTGTGGTCTGTTCAACTTTGACCTCAGACGCACCGGGGATCTTCTGCAACATGGACGAGACTTCTTCGGCTGTCTTGTTCAATACGTCCATGTCGTCGCCGAAGATCTTCACCGCCACATCGCTGCGGACCCCTGAAATGAGTTCGTTGAAGCGCAATTGGATAGGCTGCGAGAACTCGTAGTTGTTGCCCGGCACCTTGCCCACGACCTCCTGAATGGCCGCCAGCAATTCGTCGCGCGACTTGCGCGGCTCCGGCCACTCGGACACCGGCTTGAGCATGATGTAGCCGTCGGAAATGTTCGGCGGCATGGGGTCGGACGCGATTTCCGCCGTGCCGGTGCGCGCGAAAACGCGGTCGATCTCGGGGAACTTGGCCTTCAGCGTGGCTTCCAGTTGCTGCTGCATCGCAACCGATTGCGAAAGGCTGGTGCCCGGAATGCGCAGCGCCTGGATGGCGAAATCGCCTTCGTTCAGGCTGGGCACGAACTCGCTGCCCATTCGGGTGGCGATCAGGCCGCACAGCACCACTGCCACGGCGGCTGCCGCCAGCATCACTGCTTTGGCCGCCATCACGCGATCCAGCAGCGGGCCATACCAGCGCTTGGCCTGCACGACCAGGAAGTTTTCCGTCTCGCTGACCCGATGGCCGATGAACAGGGCGACCGCTGCCGGGATGAAAGTCACCGACAGGATCATGGCCCCCACGAGTGCAGCCACCACCGTGAACGCCATCGGGTGGAACATCTTCCCTTCCACCCCCGTCAGGGCGAAGATGGGCAGGTAGACCACCATGATGATGAGCTGCCCGAACAGCAGCGCGCGGCGTGATTCCTTCGATGCCAGGAACACCTCGTGAAAGCGTTCCGCCCGCGTCAACGGCCTGCCGTAGTGCGCCTGTGCATGGGCCAGGCGTCGCACGCAGTTCTCGACGATCACCACCGCTCCGTCGATGATGATGCCGAAGTCCAGCGCCCCGAGGCTCATCAGGTTGGCGCTCACCTTGTAATGCACCATGCCAGTGAAGGTGAACAGCATCGACAAAGGAATCACCGTCGCCGTGATGATGGCCGCGCGGATGTTGCCCAGGAACAGAAACAGGATCACGATCACCAGGATCGCGCCTTCCAGCAGATTCTTCTTCACCGTGGCGATAGCCTTGTCCACCAGCACGGTGCGGTCGTAGACCGTCACCGCATGCACGCCCTCGGGCAAGCTGCGGTTGATCTCCACCATCTTCTTGTCCACGGCCTGCGAAACCGTACGGCTGTTCTGACCGATGAGCATGAACACAGTGCCCAGCACCACCTCGCGACCGTTATCCGTGGCCGCGCCGGTGCGCAGTTCACGCCCCAGCCCCACGTCCGCCACGTCACGCACCCGTATCGGCACGCCGCCCGCACTGCTGAGGATAACGTTGCCAATGTCTTCCAGGGTCTTGACTTGTCCGGGCGCACGGATCAGGTACTGTTCGCCGCGCTTCTCGATATAGCCCGCACCCACGTTGCCGTTATTGCGATCTAGTGCCGTCACGATGTCTTGCAGGGTAACGCCGAGCGAAGCCAGGCGAGCGGGTATAGGTGCGATCTGATACTCCTTGGCATAACCGCCAATCGAGTTGATTTCAGTCACACCGGGCACGTTGCGCAACTGCGGCTTGATGATCCAATCCTGAATCTCGCGCAGGTCTGTTGCCGTGTAGGGCATCCCGTCGGGTTTCTTCGCACCGTCCTTCGCCTCGACCGTCCACAGGTAAATCTCCCCCAGGCCGGTGGAGATCGGCCCCAGCGCAGGCGTGATGCCGGAAGGCAGTTTTTCCCGCGCCTCCTGGATGCGTTCATTGACCAACTGGCGCGCGAAGTAGATGTCGGTGCCGTCCTTGAAGATCACGGTCACTTGCGAGAGGCCGTAGCGCGAAAGAGAGCGGGTTTGCTCCAGGTTGGGCAGGCCCGCCATCACGGTTTCAATGGGATAAGTCACCCGTTGCTCGGTCTCCAACGGTGAATAGCCCGGCGCCTGGGTATTGATCTGCACTTGGACGTTGGTGATGTCGGGTACGGCGTCGATGGGCAACTTCTGGTAGCTGAACACGCCGACGGCGGCCATGCCAATGGCGGCTAACAACACTAGCCATCGGTGCTCGATGGCCGCGCGAATAAGTTTTTCAAACATGTGCGTTGCTCCGGCATCAATGGGTGTGTTCGGCAGAGGCTTTGCCAAGCTCTGACTTCACGACAAAACTGCCAGCCGACGCATACGGAGCCCCCGCCTTCAGCCCTTGAACCACCTCGACGCGCTTGCCATCACTACGGCCCAACTGCACGGGCTGGGCAATGAAGCCACCATTCACTTTCAAAAACACGACGGGCTTGTCGCCCACGGTCTGAATGGCATCACCGGCCACCGTCACGGGCACGTCGGCCTCAGATGAGGTCACTTCCACGTTGACAAACAGTCCGGGACGCCAAGCGCCTTGGGGGTTGGACAAGACCACGCGGGCCTTGGCCATGCGGGTTTGTTCGCCAATCAGCGCGCCAACAAAGGTGATGGTGCCTTGCGCGCTGGCATCGAATGCCGTTGCCTTGATGGTGACCTTTTCACCCACTCTGACCAGCGGCAAATCCTTGGCGGGCACGTTGATCTCTGCCCAGACCTGGCCCAGGTCGGACACCGTGAACACGGCGGCGTCTTCCTTGACGGCCTCGCCCAGGCTGAGGTGCTTTTCAATCACCACGCCATCGAAGGGCGCACGCAGCTCGAAGCGGTTCAGCCCGCCCGAGGAACCTGGGGCCAAGCCCACGGCCGACAGCTTCTGCTGCGCGTTGGCCACGGCGACCTGCGCCTCGTTCAGCGCCTGGCCGGCTTGCAGGTAGTCCTGCTCGGCGGAAATCTTCTGTTCCCACAGCCGCTTCTCGCGTTCAAAAGTTGTCTGGGCCAATGCCCGCCGCTTTTGCGCCGTCTGCAACTCGCTGCGCTGCTCGGATGCGGCAGGGCTGGCGATAACGGCGAGCACCTGTCCCTTCTTGACCGTTTGCCCCAAACTGGCCTGCACACTTTCGACAACACCCGCAATGCGCGGAACAACGTGCGAGGTGCGGTCTTCATTCAGCCTAATCTCACCCGGCAATTGCAGGGCAGACTTGATGCTTGCAGCCCCTGCGGTGTCAATGCCGATGGATGCAGCCTTGATTTGCGCATCGCTGAGTTCGACTTTTCCTTCCTCCTGGCTGAAGCTGAACGTGAAAGGCGCGTTGGCCGTCTGAGCCACGATGCTGATCTCGAACGCATGAGGTTCCGGGACAATCTCTCGACTCAACAGGCTGTCCTTGTCGGGCGTGAAGTTGAGCGCCTGCTTCTCCCCAGTCAGGCGTGTAACGGTAGCGCTGACCTTGGCGGCGCTGCTGGCTAGCGCCTTTTCCTTTTCGTAGAGCCAGATTCGCAGGCGTGGTTCGCCGCCGTCCTCAGCGAGTAAGGCTTCCAATCCGAAATCCCCTTCTTTGAACAGCTTGCCGCCATGCGGCCCCTTGCTTGACCCCTCGTGGTGCTCGCCGTCCGCATGGCCTTTGTCGTCCTCGTGGGAGTCTGCGCCCGTCTTGCCATGATGCTCACCATCACTGTGGGCCTTGGCTTCAACGTGGCTGCCGTGACCCTCGCCCTCGGCGCTCTTATCCGTCTTGCCGCCGAGAATGGCGCTGCCCAGTCCTATGCCCACTGCGGCGATCACGGCGATGGCAAACCACTGCTTCTTGCCGACGTTCAGTTTGTTCGTTTCGGGTTTCATGTTCATTCCTTGTTTGCAGGCAGGGTGGTCGTGGATTCGGATGCGCCGATCACGCGATCCATGTCCGCCGCCGCGCGGTGCGCATCGGCGAGCGCCTTGAGGTACTGGGACTTGGCGGCAAAGTAGGTGCGTTGCGCGTCCAGCACTTCCAGGTAGTTGAACTTGCCGTAACCAAAGCCCACGGTGGCCGCGTCATAGGCGCTCTTGGCCCCTGGCAGCACCTCTCGCTGCAATATGTCGATCTCGCCGCGAACCGACGCCAGCCGCTCGCGGGCTTGCAACAGCTCTGTGTTGAGGCGCAGATTCAACGCCTGGAGTTCATCCCTCGCCTTGTCTTCACGCTTCAACGCTTCCAACAGATTGCCCTGATTGCGGTCGAACAAAGGCAGCGGCACGGAAATGCCGAGCATTAACTGATTGCGCGCTAACTCGTTCGGACGCTTCACGCCCAGGCTGACCGTGACATCGGGCGTCTGCTTGCTGCGCTCCACGTCGGCCAGCGACCGACGGCGTTCGATCTCCAACTGCGCCCGGCGCAATGCCGATGAGGCCGACAAGCGCTGCTGGATGTCATCCAGCGAAGGGACGTTGGGAAGATCGTCCACGCTGCCCGCTACCTGGGTGAAACGCGGCGGGTTGGCCCCGAGCAAACTGGCCAGCCGCGCGCGGGCACTGCGTTGTTCGCTCTGCGCCTGTGCCAGTTCAACCCGCACGCCGGCCTCGGCCACCCGAGCCTTGGTTTCTTCGACCGGGGACACCTTGCCCGCCGTCACGCGCTTGGCAACGGCATCCGTCGCTTGCCTGGCCAGGTCAACGCTGTCCTGGGCCAAGGCCGTGCGATCCTGGGCGGCCAGCGCCTCAAAGAAGGCGGCAACCACAGCGGCGCGAATTTCAACGCGCCGCGTGTTCAGTTCTTCAACTGCGACGTCACGCCCTCGCTCTGCCGCGGCAATGCGGGCAGCGCGCTTGCCCCCCAGCTCGATGGGCAGATTGATCTGGACGCTTTGCGTGCGGGTTGGCGTGCGTTGGTCTTCGAGCGAGTACGCCAGCTCGGGATTAGGACGTACTCGTCCCTGAATTACCTGGCCCTCCACCGCCTCGATTTCCCGTTGGGCGACAGTTAGGTCAAGATTCGCCTCCAAAGCCAGCGCGACGGCCTTTTGCAGAGTCAGGGGCGTTGCTGCTTCAATCTGCTCTACGCCGTTGGCGCTCTGCCCAAGAGCTGGTGCCGTCGGCAATAACTGAGCGAAAGCCGTCCCCGTCATGAGCGCAAGGAGCAAGCCTGCCGCAACCGCCCTCGCGTTGTAATTGTGAATATCCTTCAGCATCCGATTCTCCAGTGATTTGAAATACACAAGGGAATCGGCGGGGGGGCGATCCAGATGATCGCCAGCAACGTCATCACATCAGCCGCGCGAAGCCGGCTGGATACCGTAGCGCGCCATGCGCGACGGCAGGGGTGAGGACGAAGGGAAAGGAACGCGCTCCCCGCCGATCAGGCGAGGACACGCCACTGAGGGCGCTCTAAACGTTCAGGTGGAGGCGCAGCAAGGTGCTCCGGGGGATACCCCGTATCCAGGGACGGGCTGACCGGCGACGCCAGCTTGACATCCCCTGACAAGACCGAGAAGCACCCGGCATGACAGGACGCGCAATCAGGATCGCCACCCAGGGTCTTGGCCGGATCAGGGCTGGCATCCTGGCCGTCGGCCGCCTTGTGCTGATGCGCATGGTGGCCGAAGTGCTTGGCCGCAGCTCCGGTTTCATGCTGGCAATAACTGGCCACTGCCGCCCAACTGAATTGAAGCGGCAAGAACACCAGCAAGACGATGGCCAGCCATTTGCGCATAGGGGTAACAGTGTAGCAGCTACATGCTTTACTTTGCCACTCCTCGCTGCTTGGGTTTTCTCAGAGCCCCGTGCGCGTAGCGTGCCTCCTCTCAGGTTCATCCTGCATCAAATCAGAGCCGCTTCGATATTCGGCGAGTTGTGGCCGCTTTGACGACTGAGGCGACACGAGGGGGCGCCACAGCGCAGGGTACGGGCAACTGGAAGCCTTCAATGCTGATGTTGCGCATGAACTGTTCACGCCGTTGGCGACGTTGATGGGGGGCACTGAAGTTGCTTTGCGCAAAGCACGCGATGCCGACACGTTGCGAGATGTGTTGGGCTCGCACCTCGAAGATCTCCAGCGCATGTCGATGATCGTGCAGGACATGCTCTTTCTGTCGCAAGCCGACCGTGGGGCTGAGGCCCGCCGCGAGCATGTCGCCAGTCTGGCCGGCGTTGCGCGCGCGGTGGTGGAATTGCACGAGGCGGCCATTGAAGAGGCCGGGCTGAAGGTTCGTATCGACGGCGATGCCACCGGCTTGGCCGATGTGCGCCTGTTGCAGCGCGCGCTATCCAACCTGATCGGCAACGCAACCCGACACGCGCATCCGCACAGCACCGTTGTCGTGCAAATCGACCGGCTGGACGGCGAGATCGCCCTGCGGGTGGTGAACGAGGGGCAGACGATTTCAGCCGAGCATTTGCCCAATCTGTTCAACCGCTTCTACCGGGCAGATGCGGCGCGGTCGGATGCCGCCCGCAATCATGGACTGGGCTTGGCCATCGTGGCTGCCATCGCCCGCATGCACGGAGGGCGGACGATGGTCGATTCGAGCAACGGCATCACGTCTATCGGGCTCATGGTGCCCACCCCGCGCGCGCAATAGTCAACGGATCGGGCACCACCAACAGACTGGCTCCACTAGCCAATTACTTCTTCCAGCAGGAGAAGCGCCAGAAAGCCGACAAAGAACATCGCCGTCACCCAGGGGCGATCTGGCGTTTCGTGTGCTTCGATCAGCAGTTCTTCGGTCACGAGGTAGAGCAACGCAATCAGACCAAACGCGAAGAAGCCAGTCAGAAGAGGGTTGGGCAACAGCGCCACCGGCGCTCCAAGCAAGGCCCCGATCGGCAGCAAGAGCACGAGCGCGGCCGTGATCCAGACGACCCTGGCACGGGAGCGAACGCTCTCGCCGAGTTCCGTGGCCACTGTCAATCCCAGGAACAGAACCTCGATGGTCAGGGCGATGGTCAGAAGCAAGCCGACCTTTGGGCCAGCCGCAAACCCGATACCAAGCACCAAGCCATCAATCAGGATGTCGATGCCGATCACGGTCAGGAGACCGGCCGGCCCCTTCGCCAACGCTTCCAGATGCTTCACCAGCAGCATGGTGGCGACGCCGATTCCGCCGCCGATCATCGTCGCCCAAGGCGAGGCCCGGTGCATGATGTCGGGCAAGATTTCGCCGGCCGCCGCCGCGAACACGACGCCAGCGGCGAAATGCTGAATCGCGCTGACCAGTGTTGGCCCCGGCCGCACGTTCACCGCGACCGCAGCTCCGATGATGGCGGCCGCTGCCGGGATCAAGGTGTAGATCCAGGCCGAGATCACCATGACTTAAGTTACCGCGTTGCCGCACTGAGCACAGAATTTCGCGCCGATCGGAATGACGCTACTGCACTTCGTGCACGACGCTGGCACCAGCGATGTCCCGCACTGGCCGCAAAAGCGAGCGCCGTTCGGATTGATCGCTTTGCATTGCGGGCAAGTGATGCCGCTGGCCGAAGGCGCCGGATTGCGCCCCCAGTCGTGACTGCTGGGGCCACCGTGGCCATGGCTACTGCCATGCCCGTGGGAGCCGCCATGCCCCCCGCCGTGGCCGCCGCCATGCCCACCAAAAATTCGATCCAGGATTCCCATTTTCAACACTCCATATTCGGTTTTACTGACCCGCCTGCTGCCTGAGCAGCCTCAGCCCGTTGAAGACCACCAGCAAGCTCGCCCCCATGTCGGCGAACACGGCCATCCACATGGAGGCATCGTCGAAGATCGCCAGCAGCAGGAACACTAGCTTGATGCCCAGCGCGAGCGCGATGTTCTGCCATAGCACGGCGTGGGTGCGCCTGGACAGCCGGATCGTTTCGGGCAGGCGGCGTAGGTCGTCGTTCATGACCACCACGTCGGCGGCCTCCATCGCGGTGTGGGTGCCCGCGCCGCCCATAGCGAAGCCGATGTCAGCCTTCGCCAGCGCGGGGGCGTCGTTGATGCCGTCGCCGGTCATCGCCGTGACGCCCATGCGCTGCTGAAGCTCGCCGATGGCCTGCAACTTGTCCTCGGGCAGCAGGTTGCCACGCACCTCGGCGATGCCCGCCTGGGTGCCGACGGTTTGCGCCGTCGCCAGGTTATCGCCCGTCAACATCACCGGCGTCACGCCCAATGCCTTCAGGTCGGCCACGGCCTGCGCGGATGAGGATTTGATGGTGTCGGCTACTGCACAGATGGCCATGACCCGTTCGCTGCTGGCCAACAACGTGACGGTGCGGCCAGCTTGCTCATGCACTGCAAGGCGGGCTTCGAGGTCAGCCGAACACTGCCCGCGCTCTTCAATCCAGCGGTGGTTAGCCAGCACATAGGTATGGCCGTCGATCACCCCCTGCACGCCGCGCCCGGCAACAGCCTGAAACTCATCCACTTCTTGCGTGGCGGACGACACGCCATCTGCGATGGCCTTGGACACTGGATGATCCGACCGCGCTGCGAGGCTCTTGGCCAGCCCCTCCAGGGCTTGTTGGCCGAGTCCTGTGTCCACGGGCTCGAAGGCCACCAGCTTGGGCTTGCCTTCGGTGATGGTGCCGGTCTTGTCCAGCGCCACGGCCTTGATCTTGCGCGCCTCTTCCAGGTACACACCACCTTTGATCAGGATGCCTCGCCGCGCCCCAGCGGCCAAACCGCTGACGACGGTGACGGGCGTGGAAATCACCAAGGCGCAAGGGCAGGCGATGACCAGCAGCACCAGGGCCTTGTAGGCGGCCTGCATCCAGGTCAGCCCCATGAGCCAGGGCGCCAACAACGCAACGGCAACGGCCAGGACGAACACCGCAGGCGTGTAGACGGCGGCAAAGCGATCCACGAAACGCTGCGTGGGCGCACGGGAAGACTGGGCCTGCTCAACGGCGTGGATGATGCGCGCCAGCGTGCTGTCGGACGCGGGGGCCGTGACACGGATTTCCAACGCCGCAGCCTGATTGATGGTGCCGGCGAAGACTTCATCGCCGGGGCTCTTGTCCACCGGCAAGCTTTCGCCGGTCACGGGGGACTGGTCAATAGCGCTCTGACCTAGGCTCACGATGCCATCCAGCGGAACGCGCTCGCCAGGGCGAATACGCACGGTCATGCCCACAGTGACTTCCTTGACTCCCATGCGCACCCAATTGCCATCGTCTTGACGCACTTCAGCTTGCTCCGGCGCGAGCGCCAGCAGGCTCTTGATGGCGCCGCGCGCCCGATCCACGGCGCGGGCCTCGATGGCTTCCGCAATCGCATATAGGGCCATCACCATCGCCGCTTCGGGCCACTGGCCGATCAGGAAAGCGCCGGTCACGGCCACGGTCATCAGGGCATTGATGTTCAAGCGGCCCTGCCGCAGTGCAGCCAGCCCCTTGCCGTAAACCGAGAAACCCGACAGCGCGATGGCCGCCGCGGCCAGCGCCATTCCCAGCGCCTTGACAGGTACGCTGTCTGGAAAGGCGAATGCCAAGCCCTCGGCCGCCACAGCCAACCCCAGGGCGCCCAGCGACTTGCCCCATGTCGTCCAGAAGCCCGTTGGCGAGGCAACCGCAGCAGCCGACGAGCCTGTGTCGCCAAGAGGTTCCGGCTTGAAGCCTGCCTTGCGGATTGCGTCTAGCGCCTGCTGCAAGACAGGATCATCGGCGGCAATGGCCAACTCGCGTTCGCCCAGATTGAATTGCAGGCTACGAATTCCCGCCATGCCGTCCAACGCCCGGCGGATTTCCGACTCCTCCGAGGCACAGTCCATATTCGCAATGCGGAAGCGCTGGACATTCTTCGCGCCGAGGGGTTCCGGCTTGAAACCCGCTTTGCGGATCGCTTCTAGGGCCTCGGGCAGCGCGTGGTCATCGGCGGCAATGGCAAGCTCTCGATCCCCCAGGTTGAATCGCAGGCTGCGAATCCCCGCCATGCCTTCCAGCGCCCGGCGGATTTCCGACTCCTCTGAGGCACAGTCCATGTTTTCTATGCGAAAGCGTTGCGGCCCAATAGTCGTTGCATCAGACGCTGTTGGCTCGGGCGCCACAGGCACTGTTGCACAGCCACTCCCGCAGCAGGCAGCGTCGGCGTGTTGGCGTTGGTGGGCAGAGTTCATGAAATTCTCCTTTTCAGTCAGATTGGAAACCCTGTACCCACTACAGAGTCAAGCGCCTACAATGAGCCTTGGAGAAAAACCCGCGACCGCTGAAGATGAACTCATGAAAATCGGCGAACTGGCTAAGGCCGCACATACCCAGGTAGAGACGATCCGGTACTACGAGCGTGAAGGCTTGCTACCCGAAACGGCCCGTACGGATGGCAACTACCGCATGTACGCAGAAGAACACGTTGACCGGCTGTCCTTCATCCGGCACTGCCGGGGGTTGGACATGACGCTGGATGAAATCCGGGTTCTGTTGCGCTTCAAGGATGCACCGCACGAGAACTGCGCCCAGGTGAACGACCTGCTCGACGAGCACATCGACCATGTGGCTACCCGCATCAAGGAATTGAAAGCGTTGGAACGACAGCTCAAGACCTTGCGGGAACGCTGCCGTGAATCCCAGCAGGCCAGCCAGTGCGGCATCTTGACCGAGCTGTCCTCAGCATCGCGCCATCTGCACGAACCGGCGACGCGCAGGGGCCATGTTCATGGGGCACATAGCCTCAAGTGACTAGCCCAAAGAAACCCCAAGCCGACGCCCGATTTCCCATGAGGTCGTTCCGCCACGCACTGTCGCCGCAAGCGGCTGCCCCAACCGCTGCTCGATCACTGGCCTCCACGGTACCAGGCTGAAGCCCATGCCGTCGTCCAGCATCGCATACCGACCGCTGGCGAGCATGAGGCTGCGGCGGTAGATGCCGGCCACGCGCTGGCCGTCGGCCACCGGGCGGTGCTCCAGGCCGGTTTCGGCGGCGATGTCCTTGGCGGCCTGCGCCAGCTCGCGGCTGCGCAGCGTGCCCAGCAGGTTTCGGGCGAGGATCACGCGCTGCCCGCGCCGCTCGGCCAGTCCCTGTTCGGCCAGGAAGTCGGCGCGCTGCTGCATCGCCTGCTTGGCCTCGCCGCCAAAGCCGAGGTCGCCCAGGCCCGAGCCGCCGCCGATCAGTTGCTGGTCGAGCCAGGTAGCCCCGATGACGCGGGCCTGCCGCTCGATGGGCAGGTGCGATTTCAGTTCCACGGCCACGCCGCCCAGGCGCTGCGCGTCGTACTGATGGCCACGCTCGGGCAGATCGTCCGGCACCTTCCATAGCCCTTCGGCCACGCGCTCCACGATGCCGGCGCGGCGCAGGGCTTCGAGTCGGCGGATGTGGGCCGCGACGACTTCCTGCGGATCACGGCCCGGCACGGCCTGACCCTGCGCGACGGCCAGGTGATGGTCGGTGCGGTATAGGCCGCCGCTCGCCAGTGCGGTGATGTTCTTGTCGGCTGCGCGCACGTCGGCCGATCCCTTCACCTCCACTACGGCGCCGGCCGGATAGTTCGCCAGTTCATCGTGTGCGTTGAGCGCGACGTAGTGGGCCTTGCCGTCCACGCCGTCGATGACCAGATAGCCCCGGTCGCGCAGCTCGTCGGCCAGCCCCTTCGCTGCCACGCGGCCGAGAATGGTTCGGCCACCTCCATCAGCATCTTGGCCCGGCTCGAACACCGCCAGCTCGCGCGGCTCGCCGCGCATGGCCCGCTGCATGGTGCGGATGATGTCGCCACGCTCGCCCAGGGCGCGCAGGGTCTTTTCGGCATCGGCATGGACAGCCCAGGTGCCCGGCTGCATCTCGTCAGCCAGGCCCAGGAGCTGCAAGCGTTGCAGGCGGCCGATCAGCAGCAAGCGCTGGCGTTGCAGTCGGGGTTCATTGAGCCGTTCGACATGCACCAGGCCATCATCGCCGGCCTCGCGCTTCAAGGTGCGATCCAGGCTCGTCCACCGCTCCTGATCCACCTCGCGTCGCAAGGTCTGCTGGATCTCCAGTTCGGTGCGCGGCCCCAGCCGTTCGGTCGCCAGTTCGGCGGCACGATGGCGGAACCCGTCGGCGATGTAGTCGCCCGCGATGATGAGGTCTTTGCCGGTGTCGTCGCGCCCGCGCACGACGATGTGCGTATGCGGGTTGTCGGTGTTCCAGTGGTTGACGGCTACCCAATCGAGGCCCGTGCCCAGGTCGGCTTCCATGCGGCCCATCAGGTGCCGCGTGTAGGTGCGCAGGTCTTCCAGCTCCGCGCCGTCCTCCGGCGAGAGGATGAAGCGGAAATGGTGCCGATCGTCGGCGCAGCGTTCCTTGAAGGCGTCGAGGTCGGCGGCATCGGTCAGCGGCCCGTAGGCTTGGCCCGGCTCGCCATCGCGGCCCACGCCGTCGCGCTCGATGTAGCGCAGGTGCTTGGCGAGTGATTGCGGGCTGGCCCGTTGCTGGTTGACCAGCAACGTCTTGATGGTCACGCGCCGCGACATAGGCGTGAGCTTCGCGCCTGCGAAGCGTGCCGCCGTATGCCCGCGCCCTAGTCGAGAGCCGGGCCGCTGGCCAGCGCGTGCGCTGCTGCCGCCGGCTGCGGGACGGCGCATCGACGACTTGCCACTGCTGGCCTTGCCTGCCTGCTTGAGCACCCTGGAGACGAAGCCCTGGCCCCGGTTCTTCGGGGCACTGGGTCGGATGCGGAAATCGTCATCGCGGCGGTCGGTCATGGCTGCGCTCCCTGCAAGCTCTGGCGTGTCCGGGCGTGCGAAGCACGCGGGCACGCCTGCATCGGCGCGGGCCTCGCGCCCCACGCGGCACGGCGGCGAAGCCGCTCCGTGCCGCGCCACCCCCACGTGCAGACAGGCTTTCGACGCGGCCCCGTGCCGCGTCCTTTTGTCTTGCCTTCCGCCTTTGCCCCTCGCTGGCGCTCAGGGCAGCGGCGGCCCGGCGGCGCTGCTGCGCGAGCAGCCTGCGCGCCGGCGAACGCAGACACGGCCGCAGGCCGGGCGCGTTCGAGGCAAGACGCCTGCACGTTGGACTGCCGCACCGGAGGCAGCGCGAAGTGCGGTGCGAATGCACCCGCACTGCACGCGCGACGACACGGGGACGAACAGCAGAACGACACGCCCGATGGCACGATGATGCGCAGCGAATCGGCGGCGATCATGGGCGTGACTCCAGCCAGACCGGACGTGCAACGCCGATCACGGCGGCGGCGCTGACCGGCCCGAAATACCGGCTGTCGAATGACGCCGGGTTAGTCGCACTGAGCAAAAACAGCTCGCCAGGCCGAAGGCGGCGGCACTGCGGCCAGGATGGCAGCGGCCGGCCCCAGCGATCGGCAGACAGCACGGCGGCCGAAGGCACGCCGTCGATGCGGACTTTGCCGTCAGCGATGCACACCTCCTGCGGCGCGACCGCGCCCACGCGCTTGAGCAACGGGATGCGCGTCGGTAGGTAGCCGCGCTGCGCAGCGAGCGCGGCGGCCTCTGCGGGCAGCGGCACCAGCACGATGCTGCCCACGGACAACGGACGTGGCAGCGAGCTGGTGCGATGGTCAAGTGGATCGACGCGATACCAACCGACCGCCACGCTGTCGGACGGGTTGTAGGTCAGGCGCGGCAGTGGATGCACGAAAGACGCCCAGGCCAGCGCAGCGAGGCCGCAGGCGGACAGGCCCGCCAGCACGAGGCGAGCGCGCAGGCGCGAGCGAGAACGCGGCGTTGTGCCGGCGGTGGAAACAGCGGTCATGGCAGCGCCCTCCCGACCAGCCAGGCGGCGTGCCGCTCGGCGCTGTATTCGGGCAACGGCAAGCGCGCAGCGAGCCGGTTGCCCAGCGTGCGCCAGTACGCGGGCGAGGCGGTAGCGGGCGCGATGCCCAGCGCCTCGATAGCGGCGATGCGTTCCAGCACGGCGCGCACCTGGTTGTCGCCCTCGACGTGCAGCAGCAGGCGTGCACTCGGCTGAACGCCGGGGATGCGCTGCGCCGCATCGAGCGGCGTGCAAGCCTGCATCACCATGAGCTGCCAGCGGATCGTGCCGTAGTCGTTGGCCTGCCAGCGAATGCGGCAGAACATGGCGCCCGGCAGGAACACGGCGCAGCGCCGCCAGCGGTCGAGCTGGTGCGTGCGCGCAGGTTCGCCGAAGCGCAGGTAGAGCTTGAAGCGCGGTTCGATGTAGGCCAGCGCCACGCGCGTCAGCGGCGCGCTGGCAGGCTGGCCGGAAGGTGCTGCGAGCGCAGCCGTGGCCGCGAAGGCAACAGGCGCGGGGGCAGACGAAGCGGATGCAGTCATGGCGTGTTCTCCCTGCGGTGTTCTGGAAACTCCCGCTCCAGCAGGCCGCGCAGCAGGTCGGCCACGGTCACGCCCTGCGTGAAGGCCGACACCTTGATGCGCGCCCGCATGGCGGGCGTGATGTCGAGCGTGAGGCGGGCCGTATAGAGGTCGCCCTTGCCCAGCGCATCGGCGTCGCCCTGGCGAATCCACGCCTCGGCGTGCGGATTCGCGGGCGGACGCGCGCCGATGCCGACGCGCTTTACCGTGCGTTTGCTGTTCGGTGGCGGCTTCGCAGTCATGTCGGCCACCGCAGCAGTTCGTCCACCAGCGCAGTGATTTCGCGCGCGGCGGCGCTGTCCGGTGCCGTCTCGCGTGCCAGCCGGCCAGCGGCCACGCTGTCGGCGAACACGATGCGTTGATGTACTTCCGCGCGCAGCGCAGGAAGCGGCTGCTCAGCCAGCGCGCCGCGTGCTTCGCGTCCGATGACGGTGGTACTGACGCGCCGGTTGATGACGAAGGCCGCGCGCAGCGTAGGCCGAAAGACTTGCGCCTCGCGGATCAGCGCCACCATCTCAGCGCTGGCCCACAGGTCGTAGGGGCTGGGCTGCACCGGGATCAGCACGCGCTCGGCCGCCAGCAGCGCGGAGCGTGCCAAGGCGGCGATGCGCGGCGGGCCGTCGATGACGACGTGATCGGCCCGCCTGGCGAGTTCTGGTGCCTCCTGGTGCAGGGTTTCGCGTGCGAGGCCCACGGCGCTGAACAGCCTTGGCAAACCTTGCTGGCTGCGGCGCTGCGTCCAGTCCAGCGCGGAGCTTTGGGGGTCGGCGTCCAGCAGCACGACATGCTGGCCGCGCATCGCCAGCTCGCCGGCGATGTGGGTGGCGAGCGTGGTCTTGCCCACGCCGCCTTTCTGATTGAGCAGCGCGACGATCATGGCGCAGCCCTCCTTGCTGGAAAACCTGCCTTTGATCGGCCTGCAAAACCGGCTTGCCGGTGGCAAAAATCACTGGCCCGCGCGTGCCGTTTGGTGGTTGTCCACCGAAACGCCGCACTGCTACTACTAATGTTAGGAATTAAGTTAGATAAGTTAAGAGAGGCCGAAACCCGCGCCAGCATTGGGTTTGCGGCCGATTTTGTTGCCTGATAGCACGAGGATTCGTTGCCTGATAGCACGATACTTCTGTTGCCTGATAGCACGAGCCCGTCCACAGGCTTTGCCGCAGTTATCCCCGTGCCGTGGGCGGCACGGGCCGAAACGTCAGCAGCGGCGCGGCAGCAGTGCTGAGGTATTCGATGCCCAGGCGATAGCCGGGCAAGGCTTGCCGAGCCACCAGCGCCCGCAGGTCGGCGGCGAAGTCGTAGTACCGCGCCACGCTGCCCGATTTGCGGTACAGGTGCTGGAAGTCGAATTGCCAGCCCCCCGGCTGTCGCCCACCGTGCTTTCGCACCAGCCGGTACAGCCACCGCTCGATGCCGCCCGTGAGCCGGAAATACGCTGGGTCGATGGTCAGCACCAGGGCGGCATCCATCACGCCGGCATAGAACCAGTCTGGCAGGATCAGCTCCAGCCCCAAGGGCGTGCCCTTGGCATCGGCCAGTTCCTTCCATTCGTTGATCCACGAGAAGCGGTGCAGCCGCCTTCCTGTGGTCTCCCGAATGGATGTGGCCACCGTGGTCGACTGCAGCCGATCCAGCGCGGCCTTGAGACGCTGGTAATCGCGCAGCGACGTACCGCGCCCGATGAAGCGCAGGATCTCGTAGGGTGTGGCCTGCATCAGCCGCGACGGGCGCAGGCCCGCGTCGCGCGCTTCCACAATCTGGCTCGCAGCCCAGATCAGGATGTCCGCATCCCAGATCGTGGCGATGCCGTGCTCCTGTGTACCCTCCACGCGGATCGTCACCCCACTGGCTTGGAAGTCGATAGGCGCTACGCGCCGCGACTTCGCCAGCGAGAAGAACGGAAAGGCCATCAAGTCCTGGCTGTCGCGCGGTGCCATGTCGCCCGGCAGGGCGCGGAACAGGTCGAGCTGTTCGCGCTCTGGCACGGGCCGCTGCCGGGACGGCAGCGCAGGGCTGGACATGGCGAAGGCCACCCGCTCGCCAACGATCAGCGCGCACGGCTGTCCGCCGAGTGCTGCTCGGCGTATTCGGGATCGGACGTAGTTTCGTAGCTGCGCTCGGCGGCCCAGGCATCGAGGTCGGCCACGGCGTACATGACGCGGCGGCCGAACTTGCGGAACTTGGGGCCGCCACCCAGCACGCGCTGCTTTTCCAGTGTGCGCGGCGACAGCCGCAGGTAGTCGGCAGCTTCGTCGTTGGTGAGATAACGCTGCGGTTGCGCGGTAGCGGTCGAGGTGGTTGCGGGAGCGGCGGCAGGCCGCAAGGGAGCGGGACGCATGGTGAGAACCTCCATAGCTTTCAAAGCTCCGGCCACACAGCGCAACCGGATGGAGGCAGTCTCAGAAAACGAAGCTCTCCTGCTCAGGGTCGTTTTGCGTGGCCTTCAAAACGACCCTTCTCAAGCGGAGCAAGCTGTGCTAGGCGGCGATAGCCGCCGCGCATCAGCGCATCGCCGCGCCGCGTCAGGCGGCGCACCTTGGAGCGCAGGCCGCCGTCGCTGTACCAACCAGCCGCGGCATCCACGCCGAACAAACCTTCGGCCACGTCGCGCAAGGACGCGCCCGTCAGGGCCGCGTCGAGCGCCTGCAAGGTGTGCAGTTCCAGCAAGGCCGAATGCGATGGCCGGGGCCGCGCATCGGCCAGCGCCGCACCGGGCGCATGGCCGCGTGCAGGTGCGGCAGCACCGCCGTGATGGGCATAGGCGACAGCCATGCCGTCCTCCAGGCCGGGCGCCAGCGCGAAGCGCAGGCACTGGCCGGGGCTGCGCGCGATCAGCGCCAGTCGCTTGCCGTCGTGGAGCAGGTGTTTGTGGCCGGGGATGTTCCAGAAGTCGAATGCGGCGGCGTCGGGCGGCGGATCAGCATCAGGGTAGAGCTGCACCACACCAGTGTGGCCGGGCAGCCAGGCCGGGTGCGCGTCACGCGCATCCAGCGCCGGGTCTTCCAGCAGGCGCAAGCCCCAGCGATGCCCAGCATCAGAGCGACGCGCACGGCGCAGCCAGTCGAGCCGGTAATCAGGATGGCGGCGCAGGTACTCCCAGGCCAGTGCGAGCGTGTCCAGCCCCAGGACGTAGAGGTAAGCGGCCGTGGGATACCAGTGCGCGAAATGGTGAGGGCTGACCATGACGAAAGCTCCTGTCGAACAGCAGGAACGTCGCCACGGCGGCGAACATGCGGGAGCCTCAAATCAAGGTGGAAATCCGGTTAAGCTGTAACTTCTGGTGTCAAGACCGATAGGCTCCGGCGAGTTGCGAAATCCGTCTGAATGCGACGGCCGCCTGACCCAAAAATGTCACGCGGCATAAAACACCGTGCCGCAAGCCGCGCGAAAGATCGTGACTGTTTCAGTCACAGATATTCGGGTTTGAAGCAGAGTGCGAATTCAGATCGAAAAGGTCTGGAGCAAGACCGAAATAGTCTGAATGCGCCCGGCTTGGCCGGAGCGCGAACGGTTCAATCAACGATGGAACCGTTCTCCTGGGCCAGCCGCAGGTATTCCGACAACGGGCGCACTGCCTGGAAATACAAATCCCGCATCACGGGCTGTTTGTTCGGGCCGACGATGGAGGCCAGGTCGGACAGCTTGATGCGGCCCAGCTCTGGCATACCAATGCCCACGTCCATGATGCCGGTCGCCGTATCGTCATCGGCAGGATCGAGCGAGGCCAGCAGCCAGATGGCGTGCGCGTCGGGGGTGAACAACCGCACGACCGGCAACGGGTCGTGCGGTTCACCGGCGGCGGCCCGCCGCCCGTTCTCCAGCAGCGCGGCGCGCTGCGCATCGGTGACGAGGGGAGCGTTCATCGTGGTGCTCCTGTTCCAACATGGATTGCCGGTTTTGCGCTTCCGCGCCGAAGCACGGATGCGTGTTCCACCAAAGCCTTGGAAACACGAAAGCGCAAAAACAGAATTGTAGAAATCTGGAAAGGCACGTAGGCGGTTCTCCGGTTCTGTCGGAATCCGCAAAAGCGGATTTCCGTAAAAGCACGAATAAGGCCAGAGCCGTGAAAGAGTTAAAGATAACGTGGTTTTAATTGTGCTGCGACTTGACGCTTCTGTCCATGCAGAAGCGATCCATCCAGCGCGGCCGGCCAGCGGGCGCCACCACCTTCGATGCCGAACTGGCGCAAGCCTTCGGCGCGGCGGTGCGCGCGTTGCGGACGGAGCGCGGCATCGCGCAGGAGTCGCTGGCGCACCTCGCGGGCATCGAGCGTTCGCACATGGGCAAGGTCGAGCGTGGCGAGCACATGCCCACGCTGGCGATCATCTTCAAGATCGCCAGCGCACTCGAATGCAGCACGGCAGTGCTGATGAGCAAGGCCGAAGAACTGCTGGCGGTAGCCCAGGCATAGCCGCCGAAGCCCCGCCATCATGGCGGGGCGTGCCAGGCCGATCCGGTGCCAGCCGGTTCGGCGGTATCGAGGGGCGCCAAGCACCGCGCGGCGGGGATGGGCCTGGCGCCGATCCCTTGGAGGCAAGCGAAGCGCGCAGCGCCGCAGGCGCGAAGGCGGCAGGGATTGGAGCCGAATGGCCGTGACGGCGTAGTCGGCACGGGGCGGAGCCCGCAAAGCCCGGTGGTGCGCAGCACCGACCCGCCCCGCATGTACCTCTACCAATTCAAGCCATTGCTTGGTAGCCAGGCAAGACACATCCCGCACACTGCCAAGCCATTCTGCTTGCCGATACAGCGCAGCATTCGCAACACAGCGCCCCGCCGCGTGGGCGGGGCGCTGGCGGCCGTCAGGCCGCCTGGGGCTTGCTGCGCGACCAGATCAGGTCGTGCGTGCCGTCCTCGTCTTCGATCAGGCGGGCGTAGACCGTGGCCGGGAACGAAGGATCGTCGAGGGTCACGGAGATGTACTCCCGCCCGGCCTCGCTGGTCTTCTTCCACGCCGCGCCGATGTCGTGGCTGGCGGCCTGCAGGCGGAAGTCAGGGGCCTTCTCGTTGTCGCCCTTGTCGTTGGGCACCAGCTTGACCTTGACGTTGAGCGTCAGGGTGCGAAGCGTGCCGGTGAAGCCGTCTTTGTCTGCGGTGAAGGTGCCGATGTTGGCCATGATGGATCTCCTTTTGGTGGAACAAGGTTCGCGCCCATCGCGTCCTTGTTGTGATCCGGCCGGCGGGGGACGGGCGGGCTGCACCGCTTGCGGTCGCAACGCAGTGGAGAGCCGGGAGGCGAAAAGAATTTGTCCCGCGAGGAATCTGCGCAGCAGAGGGGAAATTGTTTTCGCTGGACGGTTGCAGCCAGGAAGCCCGAGGCGCAGCCGCGCCCCCGCCAGGATTCACAACAACACAAGGACGCTTTGGGCCGAACCGCACCGAAAGGAGACAGGGCCGGCTCGGCATTCCCGCACGAAGGCTGCACCGGCTCGCTCCCAGACGCGGGCCAGGTCAATACCCCAACGACGGGCGAGAACGCCCCTGCCGCACTTTGCGGCGCTGGTCTTGAGGCGTGGCGTGGAAGTTCCATGGCGATGCCGGGCGGGATGTCCGTGAGCCGTCCTTCATGACGTGATGGGCACGAACCGCCAGCGTTGAGGACGGCACGCATTCGCACAACCTGCCGCAGCAAGTCTCAGCGTGTTCGCCAACGTACCGTCCACTGCGGCGGGGCGCTGGCCAAGCCGATCCGGCTTCGCCGGTTCGGCAGCATTGAGGGGCGCCAAGCATCGCGCGGCGGGGATAGCCCGCTGGGCTTTCTCCTGGAGGCAAGCGCAGCGCGCAGCGCCGCAGGCGCGAAGGCGTGAGGGATTGACGCCGAATGGCCGTGACGGCGAAGTCGGCACGGGGCGCAGCCCGAAAGCCCGGCGGCGCATTGCGCCGACACGCCCAGCCCATTCAGTACGCCATCATGAACAGCCTACAGATGCGGCTTGAGCCAGAGCCACAACGCCACCCCCATCGCCAGCCACAGCATCAAGATCATCACGGCCCCGAATCGGCTCCTTGGCTTGGCCCCTTCTGTTCGCATCCATTCATCGGCCTGCACACGGCACTCCGCCAGCACCTCGGACGGCAACAGCTTCACGGTCAGCCAGATCAGCACGGGCAACAGAATCACATCGTCCAGATAGCCCAGCACCGGGATGAAGTCTGGAATTAGGTCGATGGGACTCAGGGCATAGGCCACCACGAACAACCCCAGCGCCTTGGCATACCAAGGCGTGCGGGGATGCTTGCCGGCAAACCACAGCGTCACGCCATCGCGTTTGATGCGCTTGGCCCAAGTCTTCATGGTGGTGCTGATACTCATGCCGGAAAGTGTGGCATAGCAGAAATAGCCGATTGACCCGATCGGCACATACTGGCATCGCGCACCACCGCGATGCCTGCAACGCCGCCGCCCGAGCCAGAGCGAGGGCGGCGGCGTGATGTTCCGGCTGTTCGGCTTCAACACCGCGCCCAGGACGGAACGGCCTGGGCGCGGTGCTGACGATGGTTATTCCTTCGTCTCGATGATCCACCACACGGCGCGAGCCAAGGCGCGACCCGTGATGGGATGAATGTCGGTGAGGTCAGCGCGGGCCGACCAGCCCGAGGGCGGGCGGTAGCCGCGCACGTCGCCATCGCCGTGCCAGCGGCGGGCGCGTGTTGTGCCGGGGGCGTAGATCGCCGCCATGCGCTGGCGGCTGCTGGTGATGCGGGTCATGGGGGCTTCTCCTTTCGCCGAAGCGCCCCGGTCGAAGCCGGGGCGCTTGCCTTCGGCGCGGGTCAAGCGGCCAGCGCCTCGGCGGTTTCATCCGCCATTGCCTCGGCATCCTCCGGGGCGTCCTGCTCCGGGCCTTCCTCCTGCGCGCTTTCCTGCACTGCCTGCTGCGGGCCTGCGGCCTTGAAGATGGCAGGCATCCAGCCCGTGCCATCGGCCAGCCGCTCGGCTTCGCTGGCAATGTCGGCCTTCTTGAGCTTACCCAGCCGGGTGACGGATTCCGGCGCGAACTCGCCCACGGCCTCCAGAATCACGGCCTTGGAAACATGCTTGAAGTAGCCTTCGGCGGTCGGCTGCCACCATGCGGCCATGTCGAGGCCCACGGCCTGCGCCAGTTCTTCGCCGGGCTGGTGCGGCGTGGCGCGAGGCGTCACCACGTCCACCGTGGAAGCCACGCACACGGCCAGCAGCTTGACCAGCTCGTCTTGCGGCTTCGTCAGCAGCACGGCGAACAATTCGGCGCTGTCGTCCGGCAAGGCTTCGCCCGCTACCTGTTGCAGTTCGCGCAGCGCCACGGCGGCAGGCGATCCCGGCCAGTCCGGGGCCATGCCTTCCAGCCGGTCTTGCACTTTCAGGCCGACGCCCAGCGGCAGAGAATCACGGCTGCGGCCGTAGCGGCTTTCCTGCAAGGCGGTCTGCACCATGCCATGCACCACAGCTGCCAGCGCAGCTTGCGGATGCCGTGCGACTTCGATTTGCAGCGCGGCGGTGCGGTGGGCGCTCAAGCGTTGCGCCAGCCGGTCGGACATGGCGGCGGTCTTGGGCTGCCTGTCGTCGTCTCCGTCCTCGCCCTCGTCATCGTTCGCGGCGTCCGGGTCGCTGAAACCCTGGCGCAGCTTTTCCAGCGTGCGCAGCGCCTTGGCTTCGGCCTCGCGCATCAGGCCGCGATGAATCACGGCCTCGCCGTTGCGGTCGATGGTGACGATGGCACCGGCTGCGGCCTTCACGTTCGCGCCGTAGTCCTGCAAGCCATCTTCCAGCGCCTGCAACTGTTCGCCCACGGCTTCGCCTTCCTCCTGCAAGGCGTCGGCGTCGGCCTTGTCCTCGTCGTCGGCGTCCAGCGCGGCATCCACGGCTTCGGCCAGTTGGTGCATCCGGGCTTGCAGCTTCTCGATGCGTGCGGCTTCGCGCTTGTTCGGCTCGCGCCGCTCTCTCGGCGCACGCTGGAAAGCGTGCAGGTCGGCATGGGTCACGCCCGGCGTGGCATCCACCCAGGCCCAACCCTCGGCGCGGACAGTGGCGGCGATGCCCGCCAGCTTGTCTTGCGCCAGCCGTTCCAGCAGCGCGGCATCGGTCAGATACACACCCGCATCATCTTCCGCGAACAGGTCACGGCGCACGCCACCGCCTGCGGCCTCGTAGCTGTCCAGCCCGACAAAGCGCACCAGCGGATGCCGGCAGGCGTCGATTTCCCTTTCGGTCAGGCGTTCGCGCAAGTGGGATGGGTGGCGCTGCCACTGCGGTGCATCGTAGAACGCGGCTTCCTGCGCGGCGTGGTCATCGGTGATGGCAAGGGCCATCAACTGATCGAGCGTGACGGCATCGGCCCGGTAGTCGGCCATCAGGCGCGGCGAGACATTCGCCAGCTTCAAACGGCGCTGCACCACCAGCGGCGTAACGGAGAAATCCGCCGCAATGTCCTCGATGGGTCGGCCTTCGGCCACCAGCGCCGCGAAGGCTTCAAACTGGTCTGCCGGGTGCATGGCTTCGCGCTGCACGTTCTCGGTGAGGCTGGCCGTGCGGGCCGTGCCATCGGCCACCAGCAGGCAAGGCACCTCCCAATCCTTGGCGATGCGGTGTTTCTTCGCCAGCAGCTTCAACGCGGCGAGGCGACGGCCACCGGCCACAACTTCGTAATGCTCGCCATCGGCGGATGCGATCACGATCAGGTTTTGCAGCAGACCCACACGCTGGATGGATGCGGCCAGTTCGGGAATGGACATGCGCGGGGTCTTGCGCACGTTGCGGCCAGCGGGGCGCAGCACCAGCCGCGACAGCGGAACCAGAATCAGGTTCTTGGTCGGGTCGGCAGCTTCCAGCGGAATAGCTGCGGCGGTATTGACGGCGCGGGCTTCGGTTTGGGTGATGGCGTTCATGGTGACTCTCCAATCGAGTGAAACAAGGGAATGGAGGGGAAGCCGCCCCTCCGGCGGGGGAACGGTTCAGGCTTTCAACTGGCGCAGGCCATCGGCCAACATCCAGAGGGCGCGATTCAGGCGCACATCGGAATCAATGCCCTGCACGGGTCGGGTCTGCTGGCGGCGTCCGTTGGCGCTGCGGCCATGCAATCCGCCCTTGGTCAAGTTCTCCTGCGTGCGGTTGAACACGCTCCACAGGTCGGGGCGTCGGTCATCAAACCGGCGCGGCATCAGGATTTGCGACTCCGTGATGGGCGCGGGCTTGTTGTCCGTGGGGTCGTACTTGAGGGCCAGCGCGGAACGGGCGAACACTTCGGCTTCGCCTTCATCCAGCGTGATAGCGCGCATGGCATCGCGGGATTCCTTCACCCGCTCGAAGCCGCTCAACACCTCGAAAGCGCCTTCGATGACGGAACCGGCCACGTCGCCCTTATGGGGTACGCGCACGTCCGCCACGGTGTCGCCGCACACAAGGCCATTGCTGCACACGAACCGGAACATTCCGGCCAGCATCTGATAGCTGCTGGTGCCATCATGGGAGTTCAGCAGCACGATTTCGTTAGCCTCCGCGCCGTTGATCTGGCTGGCATGGCGCAGGCGCAGCATGTGCTTGGTGTGCTCGCGCTTGCCTTCATCGCGCACGCGGGTCTGCGTCACCATGAAGGGTTGAAACCCCTCCTTGCGAAGCTCGGTCAGAACTGCCGCCGTGGGGATATAGGCGTACCGCTCGGAGCGGCTTTGGTGCGGGGCATCCGCGAAGATGGACGGGGCTACCCTGCGAATCTGGTCATCGGACAGCGGGCAGTCGCTGCGCAGCGAAGGGGAACGGGAAGCGAAACGGGATGCGAGTTGCATGTCTTTCTCCTGAACAAAAAGGCCGTTGAAGAAAACCGCACACCGGATTCCTAGATTCGGAGCCCAGCCTTTCGGCTGTTCGGTGCGGTCGGCACGAGGAACCCGGTTGGCCCTGTTGCCACCGTCTTTCCTGAGTTCATCGCCCGCGACGGAAGGGAGCCCGTGGACGGGGGCCGTCAAGGAAACCAGCGCAGGGTTGGTGCGGCCCGCAGGCGCAGCCGAGGACACGGCCCTGCGCGCCTTGACGGCACCAGGCCGCGGGCTACAGTCGCGGACAAGGTGATGAAGTCAGGGAAGACGGCTGGACATGGCAACGGCCATCCCTGTGTGCCGACCGCACGCAAGCGAAGCGCGCAGGCCCGAAGCTGGAAGCCGGGCCGGAGGCGTCAGCCGAGCGGAGCGAGGGAACGATGGAAGCCCGACAGGGGCGAAACCCCGCAGGGGGTTCGATGCGAAGCACGACAGCGCGCCCGGCCATCTCCCAGGTGGCCGGGGACGCCCAGCCTTCAAAGCCGAAGAAACAACAGAATCAGGACGAGCACACGCAAGGCATCGTGGATCTGCTGCGAATGCGGTCTGGCCGATCCGGCGCAGCCGGGTCGGCGGTCTTCGAGGGGCGCCAAGCCTGCGCGGCGGGGATAGCCCGCAGGGCTTTCCCCTGGAGTGCAAGCGCAGCGCGCAGCGCCGCAGGCGCGAAGGTATCGGCACCGGGCGCAGCAAGAAGAAAGGTGCGCCGCTCCCGAAGGAACGACGCACCGAAGGCAGCGCGGCGCGATCAGCTCGCCGCCGGCGCCGTCATCGACTGCAACTGCTCGATCACGCCAGGCTCAACGAACACGCAAGCCTGCTCGTCCGCGATCGGTACGTTGAACATCCGCGCGAACACCGTGCGCCGCAGATGGGCCAGTCGGCCCGTCCGATACGCCTGCTCGGGCTTCATGCGCCCGCCGGCCTGCGAACCGCTGCGCTGCGGATCGCATTCGACCAGCGCCACAAAGCCATCGTCGGCCAGCTTCTGATGCTTGGGGCACAGGCCCCAGCCGGTCGCCGTATGGCGCTCCATGCTCGCGCGCAGGCGCTTGTCCAGCAGGATGGCGCCGGTATCGAACGCCGTGCCGCAAACGAGGCAAACATGCTGTTCGAGTGAAACGTGTGATTTGTCGTTCATGACGGTCTCCGGTTGCACGGGCGGAATTGCCCGGAACCGTCGCCCTCACGGCGCAGCGCAAGCAGTCAAAGATCGAAGACGGCCGCCAGGCCGCAAGCGTGCCTGCACGCGCAGTCATTGACGGCGAGAACGCCGTGATACGGTGAAGGGACACAGCAAGACCGCTCCCTCAAACCACCCACGCACCCGGCTTTCGGCAAGCGGAGCGCGCAGGCCCGAGAGGGCCGGAGGCGTCAGGGATCAAAGCCGGATGGCCGCGATTCGGCACGAAGCGCGGGGCGCAGCCCGCGAGCCCGACGGCGGCACGCCGGGACGCCCGGTTATTGCTTGCGCTTCTTGGGAGGCACCGTCACGCGAGATTCGATCAGCCGCCGCGTGTTCTCCAGTTCCTTTTGCAGCACCTCGGCATCCGGCAGCACCATCTTGTAGTTCGCCGCCATCACCTTGTTGGGCAAGCCTTCCAGCGCGTACCGCGCCAAGGCGTGCCCCTTGTCGGCGCAGAGAATCAGGCCCACGGGCGGATTTTCCTCGGGGAACGTCCAGTGTTCCTTCGCATAGTTGCAATACAAGTGCATCTGGCCCACATCAGCATGGGTCAAAGCACCGAGCTTCAAGTCGATGATGACCAGGCAGCGCAAGCGCCGATGGAAAAACAGCAGATCGACGCGATACCACGTCTGGTCGATGCGCAAGCGGCGCTGCCGCCCGACGAAGGTGAAGCCGTCGCCCAACTCCAGCAGGAAATCTTCCAGCCGTCGAATCAAGGCTTGTTCGAGATCGGATTCCGAATACTCGTCCTTGAGATCAAGGAACTCCAGCACGAGCGGGTCTTTGATCGCATCATCGACCGTCACGGCATCATCCGGCTTCGGCACGGCGCTCTTGACCAGCATCGCCGCCTTGTTCTTCGACAGCGCCGTGCGCTCGTAGAACTGGCTGCCGATCTGCCGGTCGAGCTGGCGCACGCTCCAGCCGCCGCGCAGGGCTTCGGCTTCGTAGAACTGGCGCGCGTGGTCGTCCTTGACCATCAGCAGCCGCACATAGGCCGACCACGGCAAGGGGAAGACATGGGCCAGTTCGTCCAGCCGCCCAGGGCGGCCCTGCGCCAGCAGGAAATGCCCTTGCGACGGCGCTAGAGAAGATTCGCTAGACACTGTCTGGCGAATTGGCCGGGTCAGGAAGAACGACCGCATCTGCTGCAAGTTCGGGCGGCTGAACCCACGCCCGAACTGCGCAGTCAAGTCGGCAGACAGCCGTTCGATCAACTGCTCGCCGTACCCTGCGCGGCGCTTGCCCTGCTGCTCGGCCTCCACGATGCGGCGGCCGATTTCCCAATAGCTGGCCGTCATCAGCGCATTGACGCTGCGCGCTGTTGCACGGCGTGCAGCGTCAAGCAGTTCTACGATGCCGCCGTGGATGCCGGCGTAGCCGGCAGGCAAGGCGGCAGCCTTGGCCGCCACTGCGGGCGATTTTGTGCTGTTCATGCTGTCGCCTCCGCAGGCTGGCGCGCACCCGTGATGGCCTGCCGCCGGCTGGCCACCAGCTCGGCCGCATCGCGCACTGGCTTGTCCTCGGTGTGGACATAGTGCATGAACATCGCCACGGTCTTGTGGCCTGTCAGCTTCATGCCCACCTTGGTCGGCACGCCCGAATTGGCAATGTCGGTCGTCGATCGGTGGCGGATACCGTGTGTGCCGACATGAGCCACGCCCGTGGCCTTGAGCACCCGGCACCAGCCACCGTAGTGCTCGCCAAAGGTCAAATGCTTGTCCGGGTCGTTGGGCGACGGCAGGACGTAAGGGCAGCCTTCCCGGCGTGGTGCCGTCGCAAGCAGCCGATAGGCTTCCGCGCTCATGGGCTTGGAGAGGCCACCGGTCTTGCTGTCCGGCCACACCACGCGCCGGTTCTCCAAATCAACCCACTTCCATTCGAGGGTGCAGATTTCGGAGCGGCGGCCCGCGAACTCGAATTGCAGGCGAATCGCCAGCGGAATGACGTAGTTCTCCAGTCCTTCCGCCTCCAATTTCTCCAGATGGCGGAAGATCAGCGCCAGTTCGTCGTCCACGATGAGCCGGGTTTCCTTGCCGGGCGGGAACATCGGAACGTGGCGGCACGGGTTCGTGCCGTCGGGGCGGTAGCCCCACACCTCGGCCAGGTTGAACATCTTGCGCAGCACGCCGAATGTGTTGTTCGCCTCGGCGGGTTTGTAGGCCAACTTCTCCATCAGCCCGGCAACGTCAGGCCGCTTCACGTCCTGCACCTTCTTGCGCCCGAGCAGCGGAACAATGCAGCGATCAATAACGGCCTGGTAGCCGCGCCGCGTGCTGGGCTTGTTGCGCTTCTTGGAGTAGTCCTCCATGAACTTCTGGCACAGCGCCTCCACCGTGGGCGCCTTGCGCGCCTCGGCCTTGGCGCCGCCGGGATCGCCGCCCCGGCGAACTTCAGCCAGCCAGTCCTGCGCCATGACGCGGGCCTGCTCGACGGTCAGTTCCCCGAACAGGCCCAAGGCAGGTTTGCGACGCTCGCCCGCGTTCGTGCGGTACTGGAGCATGAATACCCGGCGGCCCGCCGGGGTAATCTTGCACAGGAAGCCGGGCACCACGGTGTCCCGCAGTTCGATGTCCTGCGCCTGGGGTTGCGCCGTCTCCACGGCGGTCTTGGTGAGCTTGATCTTGGCCACGATGACTCCTCGGAAAGACCCGGTTTCCAAGAGCCACATAGGGGCCGCGAGAGCGGAAGCCGGGTCAGGTTTCGGAAAGCACCGGCATATGATGGACGCGCGTAAGTTATTGATAAACCTGCTGTATCGGGCTTCAGCGCAGTCCAGCGAAATGTCGGGCTGGGGTCATCGTCAAACAAAAAAACGGGCCGAAGCCCGTTTGTCATGCGGATGCCGGTGCGCGAATGCGCGGGCTGCGTGCCGGCGGACTCAGTCGTCCTCGCCCATCTGCGACTGCAGATAGTTCTGCAGGCCGACCTTGGACACCAGCTCGATCTGGGTTTCGAGGAAGTCGATGTGCTCTTCGGTGTCGTCCAGGATCTCTTGCAGCAGATCGCGCGAGACATAGTCGCGCACGGTTTCGCAGTGGGCAATGCCGGCCTTGATGGTGGCTTGAGCACCCACTTCGGAGCGCAGGTCGCATTCCAGGATCTCGGGCACGTCCTCGCCGACCTGCAGTTTGGCCAGGTCCTGCAGGTTGGGCAGGCCGTCCAGCATGAAGATGCGGTCCATCAGCTTGTCGGCGTGCTTCATCTCGCCGATCGATTCCTCGTATTCCTTCTTGGCCAGGCGGTCGAAACCCCAGTGCTTGAGCATGCGGTAGTGCAGGAAGTACTGGTTGATGGCCGTGAGTTCGTTCTTCAGCTGCGCTTGCAGATGCGCAATGACTTGATCGTCGCCTTTCATGGGGCTCTCCTCTTTGATTGTGTGTACTCGAGTGCAGGCATTGTCGTGACGCGGGTCATGGCGCACAAGGCAAAACCCCCCATCGCCTGTTCTGCGTGCGTGTGAGGCTGAGTCGCTTTCTCATCCAGTCCGATGACATCGCATTGACATTTGGATAGCTTTTGGCAATTGAAATCATTTGTTCAATTGATTGGAGCCATCAAGGGTTTGCCCCTAGACTTCAGTCCTGTCTTCATTCCCGTTCGTTCCAACTCTTTAAGGAAACAGCAATGTCCCTGATCAATACCCAAGTCCAGCCTTTCAAGACCGAAGCGTTCGTGAACCGCAATGGCAAGGGTGAGTTCATTACCGTGACCGAAGAGAACCTGAAGGGCAAGTGGTCCGTGCTGATCTTCATGCCGGCCGCCTTCACGTTCAACTGCCCCACCGAAATCGAAGACGCTGCCGACAACTACGCCGAATTCCAGAAGGCTGGCGCCGAGGTCTACATCGTCACGACCGACACGCACTTCTCGCACAAGGTCTGGCACGAAACCTCCGACGCCGTCGGCAAGGCCAAGTTCCCCCTGGTCGGCGACCCGACCCACCAGCTGACCAATGCCTTCGGCGTGCACATCCCCGAAGAAGGCCTGGCACTGCGCGGCACCTTCGTGATCAACCCCGACGGCGTGATCAAGACGATGGAAATCCACTCCAACGAAATCGCGCGTGACGTGTCGGAAACCCTGCGCAAGCTCAAGGCTGCCCAGTTCACCGCCGCCAACCCCGGCCAGGTCTGCCCCGCCAAGTGGAAGGAAGGCGCCAAGACCCTGACGCCTTCGCTGGACCTGGTCGGCAAGATCTAAGCCCCGCGAGAAAACTCCCGCGATCCAGGAGGCGCCCACCCGGCGCCTCCCCGGCCGGACCCCAGCATGGCGCTCGCCGTCATGCCGTCCGGCTATTTTTTTGCCTGAATGCCCGCGCCTGTCGCCGGCCGGGCCCCGGACAAACACAGCTTCTAAAGGATGCAAGCCATGCTCGACGACCAACTCAAATCCCAACTTTCCGCCTATCTGGAGCGCGTGACGCAGTCGTTCGAGATCGTGGCGTCCCTGGATGGCAGCGAGACCTCCGCCCAGATGCGCGAGCTGCTGGAAACCATCCAGTCCCTGCGCCGCGACAAGATCAGCCTGCGCACCGACGGCGACGATGCCCGCAAGCCCTCGTTCACGCTGCAGCGCGTGGGCACGCAGACGAGCCTGCGCTTCGCAGGGCTGCCGCTCGGCCATGAATTCACCTCGCTCGTGCTGGCGCTGCTCTGGACTGGCGGCCATCCCCCGAAGGTCGAGCAGGACGTGATCGAGCAGGTGCAGGCGCTCGAGGGCGACTACGATTTCGAGGTCTATATGAGCCTGACCTGCCACAACTGCCCGGACGTGGTGCAGGCGATGTCGCTCATGGCCATCCTCAACCCCCGCATTCGCACCACCGTGATCGAAGGCGGCGCGTTCCAGCAGGAAGTGACTGACCGCGAGATCATGGCCGTGCCCATGGTGTTCCTCAACGGCCAGGTGTTCGGCTCCGGCCGCATGAGCATCGAGGAAGTCGTGGCCAGGCTCGACACCGGCGCCGCCAAGCGCGAAGCCGCCAAGCTCTCGGCCAAGGACGCGTTCGACGTGCTGATCGTCGGCGGCGGCCCGGCCGGCGCGGCAGCAGCCGTGTATGCCGCCCGCAAGGGCATCCGCACCGGCGTGGCGGCCGAGCGCTTCGGTGGCCAGGTCAACGACACGCTGGACATCGAGAACTACATCTCGGTGAGCAAGACCGACGGCCCCAAGTTCGCCGCCGCGCTGGAGCAGCACGTGCGCGACTACGAGGTGGACCTGATGAACCTGCAGCGCGCCAAGTCGCTCAAGCCGGCCGCCACCGAAGGCGGGCTGATCGAGGTCGAGCTGGAAAACGGCGGCACGCTCAAGTCCCGCTCCGTCATCATTTCGACCGGCGCGCGCTGGCGCAACATGAACGTGCCCGGTGAAGAGCAGTACCGCACCAAGGGCGTGACCTACTGCCCCCACTGCGACGGCCCGCTCTTCAAGGGCAAGCGCGTGGCGGTGATCGGCGGCGGCAACTCCGGCGTGGAAGCGGCCATCGACCTGGCCGGCGTGGTGGCCCACGTCACCGTGCTGGAATTCGCCGGCGAGCTGAAGGCCGATGCCGTGCTGCAGCGCAAGCTGCGCAGCCTGCCGAACGTGGATGTGATCCTCAACGCCCAGACCACCGAGGTGAAGGGCGATGGCAACCGCGTGACCGGCCTGAGCTACAAGGACCGCACCACCGACGAGCATCACGTGCTGGCCCTGGAAGGCATCTTCGTGCAGATCGGCCTGCTGCCCAACACCGACTGGCTCAAGGGTACGGTGGAGCTGTCGCGCTTCGGCGAGATCGTGGTCGATTCGCATGGCCGCACCAGCGTGCCCGGCGTGTTCGCGGCCGGCGACTGCACCACGGTGCCCTACAAGCAGATCATCATCGCGGCCGGCGAGGGCGCGAAGGCGGCCCTGGGTGCGTTCGACCACCTGATCCGCACCTCGGCTCCGGCCTGAGCGCGCTGCGGGCCCTGCGCCCGTCCACTGGAAAGAAGATCAAGGGAGCGGCTTCGGCCGCTCCTTTTTTCTTGTGTGCCGGGGGGGCGCCGGCAACGCCCACCGCGTGCGCGGCACGCCGCATAGCGGGGTGGATGCGCGCAACGCATGGGACCATGGCCGCATGAGCGAATGGCCGCGCTACAAGAAGCCGCAGTCCATGGGTTGCTCCATGCAGACCGAGGCCCCGTTCCAGTTTGCGCTGGCCAATGCGTTCACCGTGTGCGACGCGTATTTCTGCTCGCTGCACGGCGGCACTCACTTCAACCGCCTTTTCCATTGGACCGGCACCCACGGCGCCACGGGGCCCTCCGGCCAGGTGGTGGTGAACAACGTCCGGGACGAGCTGGATTCGGGCACCGACATCCGCATATCCGCACCGGTGGCTACGACTGGACGACCTACCCGGAGCAACGGCAGCAGGCCGGCGTGTCGTGGATGGTCTATCAGAACATGCCCGACAACTTCGCCGACACCCCCCTTGTCGGCGTCAAGCAGTACCGCCAGGCGAGCCTTGCCTCGGGTAAGCCGGCGGACAGCGACCGGGTCAAGGAGGACGCCGGCAACCCGCTCTACGGCGGCTTTCTCGGCACGTTCCGCCAGGCCGTGCTGAACGGCACGCTGCCGCAAGTGCCGTGGATCATTCCGCCGGCCGCCTCTTTCGAGCACTCCGGCCCCTCCAGCCCCGTGCAGGGCGCCTGGTACGTGCAGGAGCTGCCAGACGCGCTCACCGCCAACCCCGACGTGTGGAGCAAGACGTGCTGCTCACCAACTTCGACGAGAACGACGGCTACTTCGACCACCTGCCGCCTACTGCGGCCTTCGCTGGAAGGGCAGGGCGGCACGCTCGGCAAGTCCACGCTGGCGGCGGGCGACATGGCCTGCGAGTACTACACCCACACGCCCTGCGCCGGCACCAACACGCCGCCGCCCGATGGCGAGTGCTCCGGCCCGGGGCCGCGCGTGCCGTTGGGGGTGATCGCCCCCTGGAGCCGTGGCGTCTGGGTGACTTCGCAGAACTTCGACCACACCTCGATCCTGCGTTTCCTGGAGGCACGATTCAGCGTGAAGGCGCCGCTCATCAGCTCGTGCTGCCGCGCCGTCAACTTCGCCCCACCCAACGATGCGCCCCTGGCAACCCTGGCGGGCCGGCGCAGCAAGGTGGATGCCGACGCGCTGCCGGACTTCGAGCGGCGTTTCGCCGGCCGCGTCGAGACCGGCCGTGACGGGCTGGGCGACCCGGCCATGGCCGCCGCGGGCGGAGCGGCCCCGCCGCCGCCCGTGCCGCGGACGCTCGTAGAGAGCGCGCAGCCGTGGCGCGTTCGCGTTGCCGGGGGGGCCTGCATGGCAGCACACCCGCGCGGCCGTTGCATTCCCGCGTTCCCACGCCTTCGTTTCACCCCCGCCAGGAGCCCTGAACCCGCCATGCTGCAAGAGGAGCGCCTGCTGCGCATCGACTCCCTGCTGGCCGCCTTCGTGCGCGTGAGCACCGAATGGATGGCCCAGGAGCTGGACATGTCGCGCTAAACACCCAGAACCCAGATCGGCGTCGCCAGCCGGCGGGCCTTTTGCACGGCGCGGGACGTGGACATGCTGGTCACCCACCGACCCGCCTCCACGCACGCCGGGCTGGCGCTGCTGTGGCGCGAGGCGGGGCGGCTGGTCGCTGTCTAGCGGTTGGAGCGATCCAGCGGTGCCGGCTTGCACTCAGTCCGCGCCGCCCAGCACCTTGTAGAGCGTGATGCGGTTGGTCTGCTCGGTCAGCTGCAGGCCGATCAGCGCCTGCTGCGCCGCGTACAGCGAGCGCTGCGCGTCCAGGACCGCGAGATAGCTGTCGGCGCCCAGGCGCCAGCGCGCCAGGGTCAGATCCAGCGCCTTCTGCGTGTTGGTGACCAGTGATGCCTGTGCCTGCAGGCGTTCTTGCAGGTTCGCGCGGTCGGCCAGGGCGTCGGCCGCCTCGCGGAAGGCGGTCTGCACGGCCCTGTCGTATTGCGCCACCGCCGTGTCGCGGGCGACTTCCGATACGCGCAGGTTGGCCTGGTTGCGGCCCGCGTCGAAGATCGGCAGGCGGATCTGCGGCGCGAAGCTCCAGGTGCCATTGCCGGCATCGAAGAGGCCCGAGAGCGCGTTGCTGGCTGTGCCTACACCGCTCGTGAGCGTGATCGACGGGAAGAACGCGGCGCGCGCGGCGCCGATGCTGGCGTAGCTGCCCTGCAGCGACCGCTCGGCGGCCTGGATGTCCGGGCGGCGCAGCAGCACGTTGGAGGGCAGGGCGGAGGGCACCGCCAGCAGTGGAGCGGCTTCCAGCGTGGGGCGCTGCCAGCGGGCCGCATCGGGGTTGCCGGCCTGCGCCGACGGGGCCGTGTCGGCCGCCGCTTCCATGGTGGTGGGCGTGGCGGCCAGAGCGAAGGCTTCCACTGCGCTGGGCGGCAGCAGCGTGTCGGGCAGTGGCGCGCCCGCCAGCAGTTGCAGGGCGTTGCGGTCCTTGGCGATCTGCGCGGCGGCGGCGGCCGCATCCGCGCGGGCGGCGTCCACCGTGGCCTGCGTCTGGGCCAGGGTCAGGCCCGAGGTGGCGCCCCGCTCGCGGCTCTGGCGCGCCAGAGCGAGCGACTGCTCGCGCGTGCGCAGCGTCTCGCGGGCCAGCAGCAGGCGGCGGGCATCGGCGTCCAGCGTGAGCCAGGCGCCCGCCACATCGGCGATCAGCGACAGGCGCACGCTGCGCGCGTTTTCGCCCACGCGCAGGAATTCCTGCAGCGCGGCGTCGTTCAGGTTGCGCACGCGGCCGAAGAAGTCGAGCTCGTAGCTCGCGAAGCCGACCTGGGCGCTGTATTGGGCTGTGGTGTTGCTGCGGCCGGCGGCGGTCAGGTCATCGGCCGTGCGCGCCCGGCTGCCTGCGCCAGTGGCGGCCACGGTGGGCCGCAGGTCGGCACGGCTCACGCCGTATTGGGCGCGGGCACGTTCGATGGCGAGCGCGGCCACGCGCAGGTCGCGGTTCTCGGCCAGGGCGCGGCCCACCACCTCGCGCAGGCGCGGTTCGGTGATGAAAGACTCCCAGGCGGGCAGGCGGGCGCCGTCCTGTGCATCGGCCGATGCGGTCGCGGGTGCGCCGGCAGCGGCCGGGTCGTCCAGCGTGGCGGGCACGGGCAGGGCCGGCGGCACGTAGGGCGGCGCCAGATTGGCGCAGCCGGCCAGCAGCGTGGCAGCGGCGCACGCCAGCAGCGCATGGCGCGATGGGAGGAGCGGGAGGCACATCATGCGGAGGCTCCGGAGGATGAGTCGCCGGGGCCCGGGCGGGGCGGAGCGATGCCGGCATCGCGTACGGCGCCACGGGCAAAGAAGCTGCGGATCAGCACGAAGAACACCGGCACGAAGAAGATGCCCAGCACCGTGGCGGCCACCATGCCGCCCAGCACGGCCGAGCCGATGGCCTGGCGCCCGCCGGCGCCCGCGCCCGTGCCGATGGCCAGGGGCAGCACGCCGAAGCCGAAGGCCAGCGAGGTCATCAGGATGGGCCGCAGCCGCAGCCGCACGGCTTCGAGCGTGGCGTCGATCACGCTCTTGCCGGCAGCCTGCAACTGGGTGGCGAATTCCACGATCAGGATGGCGTTCTTGCAGGCGAGCCCCACGGTGGTGAGCAGCCCGACCTGGAAGTACACGTCGTTCGACAGCCCGCGGATGCCGATGCCCATCAGCGCCCCCACGATGCCCAGCGGCACCACCAGGATCACCGAGAACGGCACCGACCAGCTTTCGTAGAGCGCCGCCAGGCACAGGAACACGAACAGGATGGAAATGGCGTAGAGCGCCGGCGCCTGCGATCCCGAGAGTCGTTCCTGGAAGGAGGCGCCGGTCCACTCGTAGCCGATGCCCGGGGGCATCTGCTTCATGATGTCTTCCACTGCCGCCATGGCCGCGCCGGAGCTCACGCCCGGGGCTGCGTCGCCCACGAATTCATAGCTGGGGCTGCCGTTGTAGCGCTGCAGCTGGGGTGATCCGTAAGTCCAGTAGGTGCTGGAGAAGGCCGAGAACGGCACCATCTGGCCCTGGTTGTTGCGGACTGTCCAGGGGCCGATGTCCTGCGGCAGCATGCGGAAGGGTGCATCGCCCTGCATATAGACGCGCTTGACCCGGCCTTTATTGAGGAAGTCGTTCACGTAGGTGCCGCCGATGGCGCTGGAGAGCGTGCTGTTGATGTCAGCGGTCGTCAGGCCCAGTGCGCCGGCCTTGGCGTCGTCGATCGTCACCCCCAGCTGCGAGGTGTCGTCCGGGTTGTTGGCGCGCAGGTTGGAGATCTCGTGCCGGCCGCGAGCCAGCTCCAGTACTTTGTCGCGCGCAGCCACCAGCGCCTCGTGGCCCAGGCCGCTCAGGTCCTTGAGCTGGAAGTTGAAGCCCGCGTTGGCGCCCAGGCCCCGCACGGCGGGCGGAAGCACCACGAAAATGCGCGCATCGCGGATCTGGCGCAGGTCGCGCGTGGCCTTGCGGGCGATGGCGTCGGCGCTCTGCTCGGGCCGGGTGCGCTGGCTCCAGTCGGTCAGGCGCACGAAGCCGCGCGCCGAGCTTTGGTCGCCGTTGGCGCCGGTGATGGAGTTGAAGCTCACCACATCGGGCTGGGCGGCGAAGTACTTCTGCACCTCGGCCATCACGGCCTGCAGCCGCGTGTTGGAGGAACCCGCCGGCAGTGTGATCTGTATCTGTACCGCGCCCTGGTCTTCGTTGGGCAGGAACGAAGTGGGCAGGCGCATGAACAGCACCGCCATACCGCCGACGATGAGCGCATACACGATCATCATGCGGCCGCCCCGGCGCACCACGCGGCCCACGCCGCGCTGGTAGCCGTCGGCCGTCCGGTCGAAGTGGCGGTTGAATCCGTCGAAGAAGCGGTCCGTCAGGCCCATCAGCCCGCGCCGGGGCGTGGCCCCGTGCGGGCTGTGCGCGCCCTTCGGGATCGGTTTGAGCAGCGTGGCGCAGAGAGCCGGCGTGAGCGTGAGCGCCACCAGCACCGACAGCACCATGGCCGAGACGATGGTGATGGAGAACTGCCGGTAGATCACGCCCGTGGAGCCGCCGAAGAAGGCCATGGGGATGAACACTGCCGATAGCGTGAGCGCAATGCCCACCAGCGCCGGCGTGATCTCGGCCATGGACTTGCGCGTGGCCTCCTTGGGGGAGAGGCCTTCCTCGCTCATCACGCGCTCGACGTTCTCCACCACCACGATGGCGTCGTCCACCAGCAGGCCGATGGCCAGCACCATGCCGAACATGGTCAGCGTGTTGATCGAATAGCCCGCGGCCGACAGCACGCCGAAGGTGCCCAGCAGCACCACCGGCACGGCGATGGCGGGGATCAGCGTGGCGCGGAAGTTCTGCAGGAACAGATACATCACCAGCACCACCAGCAGCATGGCCTCCATCAGCGCCTTTATGACCTCCTCGATCGAGGCCTTGACGAAGGGCGTGGTGTCGTAGCTGGTGAAGGGCTTGAGCTCGTAGGGGAAGAAGGGCTGCAGCTCGGCGAGCTTGGCGTTCACCGCCTGGGCCACCGCCATGGCGTTGGCGCCGTCGGCCAGCACCACGCCCATGCCCGCACCGGGCTGGCCGTTGAGGCGCGTGGTGATGGTGAGGTTGTCCGCGCCCAGCTCGATGCGCGCCACGTCCTTCAGTCGCACCACGGCGCCGTCGGTGGCGACCTTGAGCGCGATGTTCTCGAATTGCTCCTTGCTCTGCAGCTTGCTGCGCGCCGTGATGGTGGCGTTGAGCTGCTGCTGGCCCACGGCGGGCAGGGCGCCCAGCTGGCCGGCCGAGACCTGGGCGTTCTGCGAGTTGAGCGCGCTGCCCACGTCGGAGGGCATGAGCCCGTATTTCTCCAGCTTGGCGGGGTTCATCCACACGCGCATGGCGTAGCCCGTCCCCAGAGTGGCCACGTCGCCCACGCCGTCGATGCGGCTGACGACGTCCACCAGATTGCTGGAGATGTAGTCGCCAATATCCACCTGCGATGCCGACGGGTCGGGCGAGGTGAAGGTGATGACCATCAGGTAGTCGTTGCCGCCCTTGGTCACCGTCACGCCTCGGCTCTGCACGGCGGGCGGCAGGCGCGACATGGCCTGCTGCAGCTTGTTCTGCACCTGCACCTGGGCCACGTCGATGTTGGTGCCGGCGTTGAAGGTGAGCGTGGTGCGCGAATTGCCCGAGGCATCGCTGGTCGAGCCCATGTAGATAAGGTTGTCCAGCCCCTTGAGCTGCTGCTCGATCACCTGCGTGACCGACTGCTCCACTGTCTGGGCCGAGGCGCCCGTGTAGGTCGCACTGATGGACACGCGCGGCGGGGCGATGTCCGGGTACTGCTCCAGCGGCAGGTTGCGGATGGAGAGCGCGCCCGCCAGCATGATGATGATGGCGATGACCCACGCGAAGATGGGCCGGTTGATGAAGAACTGAGCCATGGGCCGCCTTCCCCCGTCAGCGCGAGGCGGCCATGGCTGGCGTGGATGCTGAGGCAGCGGCTGGCGCCGCTGCTGCCGTGCTGCCGCCCGCTTGCGCGGCCGGTGCGGCTTGCGTGGCCTGCGGCTTGATCTGCACCTCCACCGGCTCTGCGGCGTCGCCCGGCTTCACGCGCTGCAGGCCATCGACCACCACGCGGTCCCCGGCGGCGAGGCCCTGGGTGACCAGCCAGCGATTGCCTACGGCGGAACCCACCTCGATGCGGCGGCGCTCGATCTTGCTCTGCGCGTTCACCAGCAGCACGCTGGCGCTCCCCGCCGCGTCGCGCGCCACGCCCTGCTGGGGCACGAGCAGCGCCTTCTCGTCCACGCCGGCCTGCAGCACGGCACGCACGTACATGCCGGGCAGCAGCAGGCCGTCGGGGTTGGGCACCACGGCGCGCAGCGTGATGGTGCCGGTGGTCGGGTTCACGTTCACGCCGCTGAACTGCAGCCGGCCCGGGTGCGGGTAGGTGCTGCCGTCCTCCAGCAGCAGCTGGATGCGCGCGCTGCCGCTGTCCGCCTGCTGGAAGCGGCCCTGCGCCATGTCGCGCTTCAAGCGCAGCACGTCGGTGGTGGACTGCGTGACATCCACATAGAGCGGGTCGATCTGCGAGATGGTCGTGAGAGCCCCCGTCTGGTTGGCCGTGACCAGCGCGCCCGGCGTGACCGTGGACGTGGTGGTGCGCCCGCCGATGGGTGCCTTGATGCGGGTGTAGCCCAGGTTGATGCGCGCGTTCTCCACCGCTGCCGTCGCCACGCCCAGGTCAGCACGTGCCTGTGAGAGCACGGCCTGGCTGTCGTCATAGACCTGGCGGCTGATGGCGTCGATCTTCACCAGCTCGGCATTGCGCCGCGCATTGGTTTCGGCCGTGGTGACGGCCGAGCGGGCCTTGGCCTGGGTGGCCTCGGCACTCGCCAGGGCCACGGCGAAGCCGGCATCGTCCAGCTGATAGAGCACCTGCCCGGCTTTGACCTGTGCGCCTTCGGTGAAGAGCCGCTTTTGCACGATGCCGCCCACCTGGGGCCTGATCTCGGCGCTCAGGTAGGCCGTGGTGCGGCCCGGCAGCTCCGTGGTGACCGTCTGCCGCTGCGGCTGCAGCGTGACCACGCCGACCTGCACCGGCCCGCGCGCCGCAGGCTGCTGCGCGGCCTTGTCGGAGCAGGCCGACAAGGCGACGAGCGCCATCAGCGCCGCAGCGCCGGCCCGCCAGCGCAGGCCGTGCCCCGAGCGGGTGCTCGGCACGCTGTCAGTGGCGGCGAGGAGGGCGGACGAAGATGGGGATGCGGGGGATGGGCGGCTGCAGGGGCGTGGGAACGGATTCATCGTGCGGGCGCAAACCGGAGGGCGGAGGACTGGGGGAGAGTGGGAACATTTTGCCGGCGAATGTGGGAGAAAGGTTGAAGTGCCCAGCGCCGCGCCGGGTCGCGCGCCCGGGCGGTCCCCGCGGGTGATCTAATCCCGGCGAGCCCTCCGCCGGCCCGCTTCAATCACTCTCGCTCCACAGGTCACCGTGCAATTTCCCTGGCGTCGCTTTCAGCCCGGCATCACGGCCCAGCTCTTCCTGGCTGTGCTGAGCACGGCCATCTTCATGGTCGTGGCCATGGGCGCGGCCGCGCAGTGGAGCTTCAGCCGGGGCTTTCTGGGCTATCTGAACGAAGCCGCAGCCGACCGCCTGCAGGCCGTGCGCCCCCGGCTGGAGCAGGCCTACGCCGAGAACGGAGGGACCTGGGACTTCCTGCGCGACGACCGCAAGCGCTGGTTCAAGCTGCTGCGGCCGGTGGCCGAGGGCGATGCCTCCCCTGCGGCGGTGCTCGCGCAGCGCCCGTTGTCGGATCTGGCCGGCGCGGCCCTGCGCAGCACGCTGCTCGACGCCGGGCTGCATTTCGTCGTCGGCCACGAGGGCTTTCGGCTCGATGCGCCCCGCTGGCCCCTGCAGTCGGGCGGACGCACGGTGGGCTGGATCACCACCGCGCCGTTCGAAAGCGTGAGCGCGGCGGGCGATGTGCGCTTCGTCGCCAGCCAGTACCGCGCCAGCTGGACCATGGGCGCTGTCTCCGTGCTGCTGGCAGCGCTCATCGCGCTGTGGGCGGCGCGCCGGCTGCTGCGCCCGTTGCGGGCAGTGGCGGCGGCCACCCACCGGCTGGCGGCGGGCGACTACGCCACCCGCGTGCCGGTGGTGGCGGCCGGCGAGGTGGGCCAGCTCGCCTCGGACTTCAACCGCCTGGCCGTCACCCTGGAGCGCAACGAGCAGATGCGGCGCGACTTCATGGCCGACATATCACACGAGCTGCGCACGCCACTGGGCGTGCTGCACGGCGAGCTGGAAGCGATGGAGGACGGCGTGCGCCCGCTCAACCGCGTGGCCGTGCAGTCGCTGCAGGCCGAGGTCGCCACGCTCAACAAGCTGGTGAGCGATCTCTACGACCTGTCGCTGGCAGAGGCAGGCGCCATGACGTTCCGGCTCGTGCCGCTCGATCTGGCGGAGCTGCTGCAGGCCAGTGCCACGGCCTACCGCTCGCGGCTGGCCAGCGCCGGCATCGCGCTGGAGGTGCGGCTGTCAGCGCAGTCGCTGGCGGTGGCGGGCGACGGGCGGCGGCTGCACCAGCTCTTCGGCAACCTGCTGGAGAACGCGGTGCGCTACACCGACGCCGGCGGTACGCTGCGGATCGACGCCGAGCGTGACGCCGCGGGCTGGGTGCGCGTGGCGTTCAGCGACTCGGCCCCCGGCGTGGCGCCGGAGCATCTGCCGCGCCTCTTCGACCGCTTCTACCGCGTGGATGCCTCGCGCAATCGCGCCAGCGGCGGAGCCGGCCTGGGCCTGGCCATCTGCCGCCGCATCGCCGAAGCCCACGGCGGCCGCATCGAAGCCCGGCAGTCGCCCCTGGGAGGCTTGTGCGTGATGCTGTGGCTGCCGGTGCCAGCCGGCGATTCGGCGGCACAGGTTGCGAGCGTGCCCCAGCCTGAGGAGCAAGCTCCATGAGTTCCTTGGCGCAGCGCGAAGCCGAGGCCATGCCGCCGGCCCGCATCGTGGTGGTCGAGGACGAGCCCAAGATGGCCGCGCTGCTGCTGGATTACCTGCGCGCCGCCGGCCACGAACCGCACTGGCTAGACGATGGCCGCGCCGTCGTGCCGCATGTGCGTGAGCACGCGCCCGACCTGGTGCTGCTGGACGTGATGCTGCCCGGCCGCGACGGGCTCGAGGTGTGCCGCGAACTGCGCGGCTTCAGCGACGTGCCCATCATCATGCTGACCGCTAGGGTGGAAGAGGCCGACCGCCTGGCCGGCCTGGAATGCGGTGCCGACGACTACATCTGCAAGACACCGTTCAGCCCGCGCGAGATCGTGGCGCGCGTCAAGGCCATCCTGCGGCGCAGCCGGCTGGCGCCGGCGCAGGCCGCCGCGCCCACCCCCGTGAGTGAGCCAGCGCTGCGTATTGACGTGGAGAGCTACCGCGCCTATTTCCACGGCGCCCTGCTGGACCTGACGCCGGTTGAATTCCGCCTGTTGCGCACCCTGGCTGCGGCGCCCGGGCATGTCTTCTCGCGCGACGTACTGCTCACCAAGCTGCACCATGACCACCGCGCCGTGACGGATCGGGCGGTGGACAGCCATATCAAAAACCTGCGCCGCAAACTGGCGCAGGTGGATGCGCAATGCGATCCCATCCGGGCAGTCTATGGGGTGGGCTTTCGGCTTGACCTGTAGTCGGGCGTAGAAGGCCTGGCCCGGCCCCATGAAGCAGCCCAACCTTGGATAGCGAGTCTGTGACATCGCTGCTGAATATTCACATATTCACATATTCACTTGATGCAGCGGTGGTTCATGGTGAGTGATCCCGCAATGGGAGCAGCGCTGCATGACAGGCTGGTCGGCGGCCCAGCCAATCTCGGGGCGAAGCGCGGGCCGATTGCCGGTGGGCGCTCACATGTGCTGACGAACGATGATGCACCCCGCATTCGTCACGTTTAGATCGGGGTCGCCGAGTGATATTCAGATATTAATATGCGGACTGAATATCGAAATAGTAAACGCGGCTGACGGGTGGGAGAGCCCCATACCCCTGGCCGGTGGACCCCCTGATATCGAGGCCTTCATGCGTATCAACCTTCCCGTTACCGCCCGCGAATATCCCTTTCCTCGCGGAGAAACTCTGGTTTCCACTACCGATCTACAGGGCCGCATGCTGTATTGCAACCCGATGTTCATCGAGGTCAGCGGCTACACGCGGGAGGAATTGCTGGGCCAGCCCCACAACATGATTCGCCACCCCGACATGCCCGAGGAAGCCTTTCGCGACATGTGGGCCACGATCTCTTCGGGGCTGCCGTGGTCGGCCCCAGTGAAGAACCGGCGCAACGACGGTGACTTCTATTGGGTGATGGCCAACGTCACGCCGCTGATCGAGGGTGATCGGCCTGTGGGCTACATGTCGGTGCGCACCGAAGCCACGCGCGAACAAATCCAGGCGGCTGAAGCGCTTTACGCCCGGATGCGCGCTGAAAAGCAGGCCGGCCGCCAGATGCTGGCTCTGAAGGCTGCCCGGCTGGTGAGCAACACCCCGCTGGGGCGCGTGGCGCAGGCCCTGCGGCTGGGCATGGGCACCAAGGTGTGGATGGCCTGCGCGGCCATGTTCCTGGCTTGCCTGATGGCATCGCTGGCCGGCACGCCGGTGTCGGGTATGGGGGCTGCGGCGGCCTGGTTGGCAGCGCTCGCCGTGGCCGCGGGCGCGGCCTCCTACATCAGCAGCGCCGCCGTCGCGCCGCTGGGCCAGATGGTGCGAGCCGCCAATCGCATGGCGGCAGGCGACCTCACGCAGTCACTGCAGGTCACGCACTCCGATCTGATGGGCGATCTGCAGAAGGCGCTGAGCCAGCTCAACGTCAACTTGCTATCCATCGTGCGCGATGCGCGGGAGGAGAGCGAGAAGATGCGCAACGCCACGCAGGACATCGCGCGGGGCAACCGCGATCTCTCCAGCCGCACCGAGACCCAGGCCAGCAGCCTGGAGCAGACGGCTGCGTCGATGGAGGAGATCACCGGCACGGTCAAGCTCACAGCCGAATCGGCCAGCCAAGCCAGCCAGATGGCCAGGCGCGCAACCGAAGTGGCTGAGCGCACCAGCGAGGCCGTCAACAGCGTGGCCGACACCATGAAGCAGATCCAGGCCGCGTCGGGCCGCATCGGCGAGATCACCCAGCTCATCGACAGCATCGCCTTCCAGACCAACATCCTCGCGCTGAACGCCGCCGTGGAAGCCGCCCGTGCCGGAGAGCAGGGCCGTGGCTTCGCCGTGGTGGCGCAGGAGGTGCGCAGCCTGTCACACCGCACGCAGACGGCCGCCAAGGAAATCCGCGCGCTCATCGACGACTCTGCCGCCAAGGTGCAGGAAGGCCATCGCAAGACCGACGGCGCACAGACCACCATGGGCGAATCGCTGGAGCTGGTGCGCGACATGAGCACGCTGATCGGCGAGATTCACAGTGCGGCCAACGAACAGCTCTCGGGCATCTCGCAGATCAATACGGCCGTGGCCCACCTGGATACCATCACCCAGCAGAACGCGGCGCTGGTCGAGCACAGCGCCGGCCTCGCGCAGCAGTTGCAGAGTCAGGCGCAGACGGTGACCGAGACGGTGCAGATCTTCCGCGTCGCGGCCGGTGCCCCCGCGGCCACGCGCCAGGACGCTGTGTCGCTGCGCAAAGCCATGAAAGCGCAGCAGACCGCATCGTCCGGCCAGGCGGTGCTCGAACACGCCTGAGGCAGGACCTCTCCGGGAAGTAAACGCGCAGATTCAAGGCTGAATCACGCTCTGGTGCAGGTGGATAGAGCGCAGTGTGCTATCAATAAAGTAGCGTTCCGGAGGGGCTCGAGCTGCGCCCGTGTGGGCAAGCGTGGCGGCGAGCGCGGCGCGTTTCCGATTTCTGGCGATAAGCCCTCCGGTCTGGCCTACCATGCGGGGCGCAGTCAGCCGGCTGTAGCTCACACTTTCGACCGTTGCCAGAAGGACGCTTCATGACCTCTTCCTCCGCCTCTCTCGCCGACCAGCTCTTCGCCCAGCTGCAGGGCGCGCCCCTGCAGCAGATCGCGCAGCAATTGGGCACCAGCCCGGAGCAGACCCAGGGCGCCGTAGGCGCAGCCCTGCCGCTGCTGCTGGGCGCGCTGGGCCGCAATGCCCAGCTGCCCGGCGGCGCCGACGCGCTGCTGAATGCGCTGCAGCGCGACCATGTCGACGCCGCACCAGCGGCGGCTGCCGAAGGCGGCGGCATGGACTGGGGCGGCTTGCTGGGAGCAGTGCTGGGCGGCTCGGGCAGCGGAGGCGCCGCGCCGACGGGCGGGGCCGACATCCTGGGCCACATCTTCGGCGGACAGCAGCGCCAGGCCGCCTCCGGCCTGGGCGAGGCCACAGGGCTCGGCGCTAACGCCGGTCAACTGCTGCAGGTGCTGGCCCCTATCGTCATGGCCTTTCTTGCCCAGCGCGTGAAGGCCGGCGGCATGGACGCCGGTGACCTGGGCGATACGCTGGGCCAGGAACATGCCCGCGTGCAGCAGCAGGGCGGGCTGGCCGGGGGCCTGATGGGCAGCCTGCTGGACCAGAACGGCGACGGCAAACTCGACCTGGGCGATCTGCTGAAGGTGGGTGGCAGCCTGCTCGGCGGGCGCCGCTGAAAGACCGCTGAGAACGTGAACACGTTCTGGGGGCTGCGGCAGGCCGCGCTGGCGGGCGGGTTGCCAGCCCCCCACGGTTGGGCCGACACTGGTGGCGCGTCTTGCCTTGCCATTTCGCCACCGCCATTCCACAAGGAGGTTCCCATGACCACCACTGTCTCAGAAATCCTCAAGTCCAAACCGCAGTCGAGCGTTCATACCGTCAAGCCGCAGGACACCGTGCTGCAGGCGCTCAAGGTGATGGCGGAGCACGGCATTGGTGCGCTGCTGGTGATGCAGGGCGACGAGATCGCCGGCATCTTCACCGAGCGCGATTACGCCCGCAAGGTGGCCCTGGCGGGCCGCACCTCGGGCGACACGCGCGTGAGCGATGTGATGACGAGCGCCGTGCGCTTCGTGCGTCCCTCCCAGAACACCGACCAGTGCATGGCCCTGATGACCGAGAACCGCCTGCGCCACCTGCCGGTGGTCGATGACGCAGGCCGCCTCGTCGGCATCGTCTCCATCGGAGATCTGGTCAAGCACATCATCTCCGAGCAGCAGTTCATCATCGAACAGATGGAGCAATACATCACGGGCCACCGCGCCTGATGCGCCCGGCTGACGCCCTGCGCGAGCCACGCGTCGCACGTGCCCGCTGCCGTGCCTCGTGCCAACCACGGGGGGCGCGGCCATGAGCTTCGACCTGGCCTGGGGCCAGGCCAGCGACGCCGGCCGCAAGCTGCCCAACGAAGACCGCGCCGGCCATGCGCAGGGGCAGGGCGCCGAGGCCGGGCACGGCGCCATCGCCGCCATTGCCGACGGCGTAAGCCGGGGCGGCCTGGGCGCAGAGGCTGCATCGTCCGTCGTGGGCGCACTGCTGCGCGACTATTTCGCCACGCCTGGCACCTGGGACACGTCGGTCGCGCTGGACCGCGTGCTGCTGGCCCACAACCAGTGGCTGGCGGGCATGAACCGCCGGCGCAGCCCGGCCATGGGCCTTTCGACTCTGACCGCCTTGGTGCTGCGTGGGCAGACATGGACCCTGGCGCATGTGGGCGACACGCGCGCCTACCTGCTGCGCGGCGGCCTGTGGCAGCAGCTCACCACCGACCACGTCCTGGCGCACCGCGACTTCGCGCACCAGCTCACGCGTAGCGTGGGCTCCGATGAGCGCCTGCTGGTGGACTACGTGCAGGGCGACCTGTTGGAAGGCGACCGCTTCGTGCTCCTCAGCGATGGCGTGCATGGGGCACTGCCCGAGCCGGCGATGCGCGGCCTGGTCGCCACGCCCGGCGGCTCGCCCCAGGCCGTGGCCGATGCCCTGGTGCAGGCCGCGCTGGCCGCCGGCAGCCGCGACAACTGCACTGCGCTGGTGGTGCAGGTGCAGGGCGCCAGCCAGGCCACGCTGCATGACCGCACGCGGCAGGCCCAGGCGCTACCCGTGCCGCCGCGCCTGCGCACGGGCGACGTGATCGACGGACTGCGCGTGCTGGGCACTGTCTCGGACACGGGCACCCATCTGCTCTACCGTGTGGCCGAGACGGGGCAACGCACGGAGGGGGGGGGCGCCGACGCCGTGCTCGCCGAGCCGCGGCACTTCGCGCTCAAGGCTCTGGCTCAGAGTCGGGCACACGATGCCGTCGAGCGCGACATGCTGGCCCACGAAGCCTGGTTGGCGCAGCGCCTGCAAGAGGGGCGCGCGGGCCGGCACCTCGCGCGCCTGCATGCCTGCCCTCCGATAGGTGAGGCCACGGCCTTCTATCTGCTCTACGACTGGATTGAAGGCGAAACCCTGGCGCCCTTGCTGGCGCGCAGCCAGCCCGTGGACGTGGCCCGCGCCGTTGACTGGGCCATCCAGGCTGCCCAGGCGTTGGGGCTGTTGCACCGCCAGAGCGTGATCCACCGCGATATCAAGCCCGACAACCTGCATGTGGGTGCGGATGGCGTGGTGCGAGTGCTGGATCTGGGCGTGGCCCTCTCAGGCCGCGAGCCCGAGGCCACGCGGCTGCTGCATGCCGGAACGCCCAGCTACATCAACCCCGAGCAGTGGCCCGGCTACGACGCGGCCCGGCGGGGTGAGCCGGCCGCGCCCGATGCCGGAGGCGACCTCTTCGCGCTGGGTGTCACGATCTACCAGCTGCTGACCCAGGGGCGCCTGCCGTATGGCGAGGTCGCACCTTACCAACTGGGCCGTTACCACCGCGACCCCGCGCCGCCCAGCCGGCTGAACCCTGCCGTGCCGATCTGGCTGGACCACATCGTCCTCAAGGCGGTGGCGCGTGCCGCGCCACAACGCTTTGAGACGGCAGAGGAACTGCTGCTGGCGTTGCAGCGTGGCGCATCGCGCCCCTTGCCGGCGCCCGCCGCCACGGCGCTGGCGGCGCGCTCACGACTCGCGCCCTGGCAGGTGGCGCTGGCCCTCAGCCTGCTGCTCAACCTGGTGCTGGTGTGCCTGTTGCTGCTGCTGCGGTGACGGCGCTTCAGCGGCACGCTGAATAAGTCCTTGCTGTGCAGCGCAGCGCTGCGGGAGGGCGGTCTTTGGCGTTGCCGCAACCCTTCGCCATCGCGGCGGCTCTGGCGGTGTGCGGTTCACTCTCGGGTTAGACCGCCACGCGTGCCCGGCCCCCTTTTTCGGCCCAGGTGCGCGTCCAGCGGCGCTGCATCACCCGCAGCAGAACCAGCATGGCGGCAGCCGCGGTAGCGAACAGCACGAAGCCCCAGAGATAACTGCCCGTGTACTGCTTGGAAAGACCCATGGCATTGGGAATGAAGCCGCCGCCCAGCGCGCCGATCTCCCCGATCATCGATCCCGCAACCGCCGTGGTGAGCGGCCAGCGCAGCGGCACCAACTGGAAGAGCGCGCCGTTGCCCGCACCCAGGGCCGCGAAGCACACCAGAAAGAGCAGCACCGTCGTGGACAGCGAGCTTTGCGCAAAGCCGCACAGCAGCAGGCTGGCCGCGGCCGTGACCAGCACGGCGGTGAGCGTGTTCACGCCGCCCCAGTGGTCCGACAGCCACCCGCCGAAGATCCGCAGCGCCGCTCCCATGAAGGCCACCAGCATGGTGAGCTGGCCCGCCTCGGTCTTGCTCACGCCGAACTGGTCGTAGAAGTAGCTTGGCAGGAAGGTCGTGAGGCCGATGAAGCCTCCGAAGGTGACGGCGTAGATCAGGCTGAAAGCCCAGCCGTCCTTCTCGAACAGGCAGGCCACGTGCTCGCGCAGGCTGGCGTGGGCATCCACGTCGGGCGGTTCCTGGGCAAAGGCGATCATCACCACGACCGGAATGGCGATGGCGAGCGCGGCCAGGCCATACACCGTCTGCCAGCCGAAGCGCTGGGCCAGCAGGGGCGCCAGCAGTGCGCACACCGCGGTTCCCACGTTACCGGCACCCACCAGACCCATCGCCAGGCCCTTGTAGCGCGGTGGGAACGAGCCCGAACCCAGCGACAGCGCGACGCCGAAGCTGGCCCCGGCGATGCCCAGCAGCACGCCCATGGCCAGCAGATCGTGGTAGCTGTCCACGAAGAAGTAGCCGAAGCCCATGGCCAGCGCGATACCGCCCATCTCGACCAGCGTGGCGTTCTTGCGGCCGATGTACTGCGCCAGCACGCCCAGCGGAAAGCGCATGAGCGCGCCCGCGAAGATGGGGATGGACAGCATCAGGCCCTTTTGCGCGGGCGTGAGCTGGTAGGTCTCGCTGATGAAGGGCGCCATCGCGCCGTTGATGACCCAGATGCCGCAGGAGAAGGCGAAGTACAGGAACGAGGCCCACAGGGTGGGCGCGTGGCCGGATCGGTGGAAGGCGCGCAGGGATGTCATGGTGCGGGTCGGCTGAGCCGGGAGTCTTTCCAAAACGGAAATGCCAAAACAAAAAGGCGTCCGCCTGCGGGGGCCGGCCTGGAGCCGGTTTCGTGCGGGCGGACGCCTTCGTCCTAGTGGGTCCGGACGCAGCGTCGCGTCAGGCTTTGCGTGGCGGTAAGCAAGCTCGATGCCAGAGGTGGTCCCTACGGCGGGGCGCGAACCGCGGCGAAAAGGCGTCCTCCCGCCTGAACATGCCCCAGATTGGGGCGTGCGTCGGTGCTTCCACACCCCGATCAGCTGTCACTAATTGTTAATCCGTGCGTCACGAGCCTGCCATGGATGGTGTTGATACTCACTCTTAATTGTTAAAAACTGTGAATTCATCAATATGACTGTCCGTTCGCGCATCGCCTTGCTGATCGTGCTGGCCCTGATGGCGCTGTGCGCCATCGGTGGCTTCGCGCTCTACCAATCGTCTCAGGGCGCTCTGCAGGTCAAGCGCGTGACAGAGGGGGTGGTGCCCAGCACCATCCATTCGGTGGAGCTGATGGGCCAGCTCAAGGATGTGCAGATCGCGGCCTTGAATATGGTGAGCGCCCCGGATCGCGCCACGGCCGAGGCGATGCACCAGCTGGTGACGGAGCGCAAGGACACGCTGCGCCAGGCGTTGCAGGCGCAGTCCCGTAGCGCCGACAGCGACGCCCAGCGCGGGCTCATCAAGGAAGCCGAGATGAGTCTGGACAACTATTTCGCCGCCATTGACGACACCGCCAAGTTCAAGCTGGCGGGCCAGCAGGAGGCGGCAGAGGCGTACATGGCGGCTACGGTGGACCAGTACCTGCGCGAGCAGGGGCAGATGATCGAGGCCGTGCAGGTCGAGCGCCGCCGCAGCAAGGACGAGGCCATCGCGTCGCTCAACCAGCAGCTCGAGCGCACCACCACCATGCTGCTGCTGGCGGCCGCGGTCAGCGTGATCGGCCTGGGCGGAGCGGGGCTGATGCTCTACCGCCAGATCGTTCACCCCATTGGCGAGATGCAGCTGAAGATGACCGAGATCGCTACCAGCCAGGACTTCTCGCACCGCGTGCCTGTGGCCCGCATGGACGAGATCGGCCGGTCGCTCACAGCCTTCAACGCCATGGTGGCCAAGATCCAGGAAAGCTCGGAACTCGTGCGTCAGAAGTCGGCCGACATCCAGGCCATGCTGCAGACGCTGCCGCAGGGCATTCTGACGCTCGAAGCCGGACGCCGTATCCATCCCGAATACTCGGCCTATCTCAGCACCTTGCTGGAACGTCATGAGCTGGCCGGCCACACGCTGGACGAGGCGCTGCTCGATCGCTGCGAGGGTAGCGCCGACGCCCGGGCCCAGGCCGATGCCGCCATCGACGCCTGCATCGGCGAAGACGAGCTCAACTTCTCTTTCAACGCCCACCTGCTGCCCCAGGAGCTGTGTCTCGTCTGCGCCGGCGGCCGGCGCAAGATCATCGAGCTGGGCTGGTCGCCCGTCACCGCGTCCGACGGAACGGTGGCACGCTTGCTGGTCAGCCTGCGCGACGTGACCGAGCTGCGCGAACTGGCCCGCGATGCTCAGGCCCGCAAGGAAGAGCTCTCCATGGTGGGCGAGCTGCTCGCCGTGCCGGCCGAGAAATTCCGCGCCTTCGCCGGCGCCGCCGCCCAGCTGGTGGACGAAGCGCGCGTGCAGCTGCAGGCCCCTCAGCAGGAGCGCGCCGCCGCCATCGCCGCACTCTTTCGCGGCATGCACACCATCAAGGGGAATGCCCGCACCTACGGCCTGCCGCGCATTGCCGATGCAGCCCATGTCGCGGAGCAACGCTACTCCGCGCTGCGCGACGACCTCACGGGCTGGGACGAAGCCGCGCTGGTGGCCGATCTGGACGCAGTCGATGCTGCACTGCAGACCTATGTACACGTGAACGACGAGACCCTGGGCCGCGGTGCCGCTGGCAACGAGGGTGCCGAAGGCGCGGTGCGCATCGCCCGCGAACGGCTGGACGCGCTGCGCGCCAGCATCGACAGCGTGCTGAGTGACGGCGACTGGCCGCAAGACCACCGCGAGCGGCTGGCGCAGGTCTCCCACGCGCTGGAGCACCCCGATGCGGCCGGCCTTGCCGAGGTCTTTGGCAGCGTCGCAGCCTCGCTGCCCGATCTGGCCCGTGAGCTGGGCAAGGAGGCCCCCGTGGCGGAATGCACCGGCGCGCCCGTGCTGTTGCGCGCCCAGGCGGGGCAAGCCATGCGCGATGCCTTCGTGCATCTGCTGCGCAACGCAATGGACCACGGCATCGAGCCTCCGCAGGAGCGCGCAGCCAAGGGCAAGCCAGCCCGCGGCCACATCCGTGTGCAGACGCAGATCGAGGGGGACTACGTCGCCGTGCGTCTGCAGGACGACGGCCGGGGACTGGACCTGGCGCGCATCCACGACAAGGCCCTGGCTCAGGGCCTGCTGGACCCGGATGACGCCCCCAGTGCCGACGCGCTGGCGCAGATGATTTTCGCGCCGGGCTTTTCCACCGCCAGCCAGGTGACGGCCGTTTCCGGGCGGGGCGTGGGCATGGATGCGGTCAAGGCCTTCATCGAGGCGCTGAACGGCAGCGTGGCCGTGGTGCTGGAGCCCGATGCGGCGGTCTACGCCACACCGTTCACCACCGTCATTCGACTGCCGCTGCGCTGGACGGTCAGCGCCCAGGGTCAGGGTAGCCGAGGCGCGCTGGGTGAGGCCGCGTGATGTTCGGCGACTGGTGGACTGCCATGATGGTGGGTGCGGTGCTGGGCGCCGTGCTGGGTGCGGTGCTGATGTGGCGGCTCTGCGCCATACGGGCGCGCCGTGGTGCCGAGGCCGCAGCTCGGCAGGCGGGCGCGCAGGCCGATGCACTGGAAACGGCGCTACGCGAGAACGCCTTGCTGCAGGCCGACCTGGACCGTGCGCAGGCCGATTGGCACAAGGAGCGCGAGCAGTGGCAGAGCACGGCAGCCGCGTGGGAAGGGCAGCGGCAGGACAGCGTGCTCAAGGCCGACCAGGCGCGTCGCTCGCAAGTGGTGCCCGCACTGGAGTACATCCACACACAGGGCCGCTCTCTGCAGGAGCTGCAAGGCATAGGCAAGACCTTCGAACGCTGGCACGCCGACATGAGCGCGCTGGTGCAGCACAACCGCACCATGCACGACAAGAACGACGAGTTCGCCCGCATTGTTCGGCAGATGGTGATCGTCGCGCTCAATGCCTCCATCGAGGCGGCGCGAGCGGGCGCGCAGGGGCGCGGCTTCAACGTGGTGGCTGGCGAGATGCGCGAGCTGTCGTCCCGCGCGGAGGCGCTCTCGCGCGACTACCGCGCCAGCCTGTACGCCAACGACCTCATCGCCACCACCACCTTCCAGGACATGCAGGCGGGCGGCAAGATGGTCATCAACGCCGCCATGGGCCTGCAGATGACCAACGGCCGTATCCAGGCCGCGCTGGAGGAGGCCGCATGACCGCTGGCGGCTTTTTCTCTTCTTCCGGCGCCACCGCCGTGAAGCCGGTGGCTGGCGACGTGCTGCGCCTGCTGAGCCAGCGCGCCTGCGACAGCCTGGACCGCATGATGCTCTCGGGCTTGCGCCAGAGCCTGGTGCCGGGCGATGCCAGCGCCGCCATCGACATGGTCGATGTCGTACCGACGGGCGCGGCCACGCACATGGCGGTGCTGTCCATTGCCTCCTTTCCCTTCCGGCTGAACACCGCGCTGCACTTCGCCCGCACCGAGGCCTTGCTGGCCTGGGCTGCCCGGCGTGCCGGGATGGAGGAGGGCGCCGGGCCCATCGGCGAGCAGCAGTTCATCGACGTCATTTGCGAAGTCGGCAACCTGTGCTGCGGATCCATCAACCGCGACCTGGGCGAGTTCCAGTCGTTCCTGGGGCTTTCGACTCCGCAGATCCTGGATGTGCGCTGCCTGCCGCACTTCGTGCGCGACGGCGCCGAGCATCTGCGTCACTTCCGTGTGCAGGTGCAGCCCGATCTGACGCTCTATGCCTCGCTCTGCGCGCGCGCCTATCTGCCGCAGGACTTCCACTGGAGCGGCCCGCCCGCCGAAGCCGCCGTGGAGTCGGGCGCGCTGGAGATGTTCTGACGCGCGCCTGCCCGCCAGGTCGGTGAGTCGCTGCCATCGCAGCCGCAGGTGCGCCATGGCCTCACCCTTTCCCGATGCCGTTTTGATTCGTCTTCCTCTTTTCGATCCTTTCTTCAATCGTTGCTGAAGTAGACCTGCATATGCAACCTGCACTGCCTGAGATCGAGAACGCGCCTGCCGGTTTGGGCACGGCTGCCGAGCATGGCGCTGCGCCCGAACCCGCTGCGCTGGTCAGCAAGGTCCTGGTCATCGAGACCGATGCCGGGGCGCTGGCCGCGATCCGTGCCTTCTGCGATGCCAACGGCCTGCAGGGCCACAAGGTCCATCCCCTGAACGTGCCCGCCGTGCTGCGCTCGCGCATCGACCTGGGCGCGGTGTTCGTGGGCGCCGAACTGCAGGGCGCGGTGACCGACGGCCTGGCAGTGGCGCGCGACATCGCCTGGCTGAGGCCCGAGCTGCCGCTTTTTCTGCGCATGGACGGCATGCCCGTGGCGCACGCCGAAGCCGCCATCCTCGCCTTGCAGCGCGAGCCGTCGGTGGTGCGCTACACGCTCGCCGAGATCGATGCCCTCAAGGCCGAAGTGGACCGCAAGCTCTTCGACCGCGTCTACCCCACCTCACTGGTGCGCACTCTCGGCGAGATGACGCAGGGCGCCCTGGCCAGCCAGTTCAAGGGCATGCAGGTGCGCCTGGATCCGGCTTACATGGTGCGCGACCGGCTGATCCACGGCGAACTGTTCACGCTCATTCCCATGGAGACGCCGTGGTGCCGCGGCTTCATGACGCTGCAGACCGACGCCGGGTCCCTGCGCCGCGCGGTAGCGGCGGGGCGAACGGCCTTTTCCGCTGAGGAGAGCGAGGACTTCCGCAACCTCAACGCCGTCCTGGGTGAGCTGACCAACCTCGTGTGGGGCGCGTTCCGCAACCGCTTCGGCACCGAGGGCGCGAGCAGTTCCTTCGGGGTGCAGGTACCCATCATCGTCAACCACCTGCACCGCTATATCAGCTTCGGCACGGAGAGCCCGCAGCTGTGCTTCAAGTGCCAGCTCTGGGCCCCGGAAGACCCTGAGGCAACGGCCATCACGATCTACCAACGCTTCGCCTTCAGCCTGAGCTGGGCACCCGAGCTCTACCGCGAGAGCGAGGCGCTGCTCAGCGGTTTCGTCGCATCCGGCGAGCTGGAGCTTTTCTGAGCTTCGTCCTCGTTGCCTCCTTTTCCTTCTTTCTTTTTGTCATTCTTTCTTTCTGTTTTCGAGGAGCATTTCCATGGCCAACGTTCTGGTTGTTGATGATTCAAGCACCGTGCGCAACGAGGTGGGCAACTTTCTGGGAAGCAATGGCTTCCAGGTCGCGCTGGCCGTGGACGGCCATGACGGGCTGGCAAAGCTGCGTCAGGACAGCGGCATCAAGCTGGTCGTGTGCGATGTGAACATGCCCAACATGGATGGCCTGACCATGGTGGAGCGGGTGCGCAGCGAACTGGGCAATCACAAGGTCAACATCGTGATGTTGACGACGGAGAGTTCGCCGGCGATGAAGGAGCGGGGCAAGGCGGCGGGGGTGAAGGGGTGGATCGTGAAGCCGTTCAATGGGGCGGCGGTGTTGGGGTCGTTTCAGAAATTGGCTGCTTGAGGGGTTGTTGGCTTCATTGGCTTGACGGGCTTTTCTTGGGCGGTTGCTTCCCGGGGCCGGGCGCACATCCCGATCCCCGGAAAGCAACCGCCCAGCCACCGGCAGCACCCCCCGCCTCAAGTGCCAAGCCTCTCATCAAGGCCGGAAAAAGCCCCCGGGCCTCAAGGCATACCGGTCAAATAACCAACGCCCCTCAAGCCACCTTCTCCACATGCCCCTGCCGCGTGTAGAGAAAATCAATGACTGCCTTGCGGCACTGCAGGTACACCGGATCTTCTGCCAGTTGCACCCGGCTGCGTGGCCGCGGAATGTCAACCTGCAGCACCTCGCCGATGGTCGCCGCCGGCCCGTTGGTCATCATCACGATCTTGTCGGACAGCAGCACGGCCTCGTCCACGTCGTGCGTCACCATCACCACCGTGCTCTGTGTGCGCGCCACGATTTCCAGCAACTCGTCCTGCAGCTTGGCGCGGGTGAGGGCGTCCAGCGCGCCGAAGGGCTCGTCCATCAGCAGCACCTGGGGTTCCATCGACAGTGCCCGGGCGATGCCCACGCGCTGCTTCATGCCGCCGGAGATCTCCCCCGGGCGCTTCTGCGCGGCGTGCGTCAGGCCCACCAGCGCCAATGCGGCATTGGTGCGCTCGCGCAGCTGGGCCTTGCTTTCCGTGCGGCTGAAGACGCGCTCCACGGCCAGATAGACGTTGTCGAAACAGGTCAGCCACGGCAGCAGCGAATGGTTCTGGAACACCACGGCGCGTTCCGGGCCTGGGCCCTTGATCTCCTTGTTGGCGCAGAGCAGGGCGCCGGAGGTGGGCGTGGTCAGGCCGGCGATCAGGTTCAGCAGCGTGCTCTTGCCACAGCCCGAATGGCCGATGAGCGCGACGAACTCGCCCTTGGCGATCGTCAGGTCGATGCCGCGCAGCGCGGGGAACAAGCCCTTGGCGGTCTTGAAGGTCTGATCGACGCGCTGGACTTCGATGAACTTGGACGTAAGCGACGCATTCATGCTTTCACCTCTTCGAATGTGAAGGCCGTGGCCAGCTTGACCAGGGCGTATTCGAGCAGCAGCCCGACGATGCCGATGACGAAGATCGCGATCAGGATGTTCTTGACGTTGAGGTTGTTCCACTCGTCCCACACCCAGAAGCCGATGCCCACGCCGCCGGTCAGCATCTCGGCCGCGACGATCACCAGCCAGGCCGTGCCCACGGCCAGGCGCACGCCGGTCAGCATGTAGGGCAGCACGGAGGGGAAAAGGATGGTGGTGGCGATCTTCCATTCCGAGAGGTTGAGCACGCGGGCCACGTTCATGTAGTCCTGCGGCACGCGCTGCACTCCCACCGCGGTGTTGATGATCATGGGCCAGATGGAGCAGATGAAGATGGTCCAGATGGCGGCCGGGTTGGCGCCCTTGAACACCAGCAGGCCGATGGGCAGCCAGGCCAGCGGCGAGACCGGCCGCAGCAGGCTGATGAGCGGGTTGAACATGCGCGAGAGGAATGTGAAGCGCCCGATCACGAAGCCCGCCGGGATGCCCACCACAGCCGCCAGCCCGAAACCGATGGCCACGCGCTCCAGCGACGCCAGCACGTTCCAGCCCACACCCTGATCGTTGGGGCCGTTGCGGTAGAACGGGTCGCTGAAGATGGTCACGGCTTGCTGCCAGGTGTCGGCCGGACCGGGAATGCTCTGGCCGGTGGTGGCCGACACGAGGGCCCAGATGCCCAGCAGCAGGCCCAAACCGCAGGCGGGCGGCAGCACCGCCATCCAGAAGCTGCGCGAGAGCGCGGCCCAGTCGCGACGCTGCCGCGCTGCGTCGGCGGCGGCAGCCGCTGGTGCTTGCGCGGCCTGCGACTGTGCAGCGCCCGTAGATGGCGCGTTACCAGCTATGTTTTTGAAAGCTTCCGGCGACGCGGAATCCAGCGGTGAATGAAAGACGGCACTGACCATGGTGTGTTCTCCGGTGTGCGTGGGCGGGTGGAATGCAGGGAGCGCGTGAGGGGGGGCCGTCAGGCGTGGATCTTGAAGCCGTCGGCGTACTTCTTCGGGTCCTTGCCGTCCCAGACGACGCCGTCCACCAGCTTGGCGGTGCGCATCTCGCTCGCGGGCAGTGGCGTCTTGGCGGCGGCGGCGGCCTGCTTGTAGAGGTCGATGCGGTTCACGGACTTGGCCACGGCCAGGTAGTCGGGGTGGTCCTTCAGCAGGCCCCAGCGCTTGTGCTGCGTGAGGAACCACATGCCGTCCGAGAGATAGGGGAAGTTCACCGCGCCGCCGGCGTAGAACTTCATGTGGTCCGGGTCGTCCCAGGTCTTGCCCAGGCCGTCCTGGTAGCGGCCCAGAATGCGCTGGTTGATCGCATCCACGCCGGTGTTCACGTAAGCCTTGCCGGCGATGGTTTCGGCCATCTTGCTCTTGTTGGCCAGGCTCTCGTCGATCCAGCGGCTGGCTTCCAGGATGGCTGCCGTCACGGCGCGCGCGGTGTTGGGGTTGTTCTGCACGAACTCGGACGTGGTGCCCAGCACCTTCTCGGGGTGGTCCTTCCAGATCGCCTGCGTGGTGGTGGCGGTGATGCCGATGCCGTCCATGATCGCGCGGTGGTTCCAGGGCTCGCCCACGCAGAAGCCGTCCATGTTGCCCACGCGCATGTTGGCCACCATCTGCGGCGGCGGCACGGTGATGACCTTGGCGTCCTTCATCGGGTCGATGCCGTTGGCCGCCAGCCAGTAATAGAGCCACATGGCGTGCGTGCCGGTGGGGAAGGTCTGCGCGAAGGTGTATTCGCGCTTCTCTGCAGCCATCAGCTTGGCGAGCGTGGGGCCGTTCACGGCGCCCTTGTCCGCCAGCTTCTTGCTCAGGGAGATGGCCTGGCCGTTCTGGTTCAGCGTCATCAGCACGGCCATGTCCTTCTTGGGGCCGCCCACGCCCAGGTGAACGCCATAGACCAGGCCGTAGAGTACGTGGGCAAAGTCCAGCTCGCCGTTGACCAGCTTGTCGCGCACGCCGGCCCAGCTCGCTTCCTTGCTGGGGATGATCTTCACGCCGTATTTCTGGTCGATGCCCAGCACCGAGGCCATCACCACGCTGGCGCAATCGGTGAGCGGGATGAAGCCGATCTTCACTTCCTTTTTCTCGGGGGCATCGGAGCCTGCGGCATACACCAGGGAGCGCAGCGCCGGGCTGATGCCCACGGCGCCCACGGTGGCCGCCTGCAGCACGGTGCGGCGTTGCAGGCTGGTTTTAGAAACATCGGTCATGGCAGCGTCCTCGAAACGGTTGGAAAGAGACGGAACAAGACAAGGCAAGGCAACACGAAACGAAACAGCGCAGGCAAAGAAAAAGGCGTCCACACGTCGCAACTGCTCTCTGGCGTGAGCGCAACTGCGAGTGGGGACGCCTTTGTCCTGGGAGGCGGGGCAGGCCGCCCGTCATTGGGCTGCCTGCTTCGCGGAAATCATCGACCTGCGTTGGTCTGCACAGTGCTACGCAAGCGGTGTGCCAGCGCGTATCGTTGTGCGCCCGTGCTATGCAGTTGATAGCTGAATGTGGAGTTCTATCAAAGGCTGAATGGCAATAAGGCGGTGATCACGCCAGCGCCGCAAGCCGGATCCGGCAGGGCCGGAACGATGCCGACCCGCACTGCGGTTGTGCGCTGCACCAAAAAAGAAGCGGGGGACGTGCGGGAAGCCTTCAGCCCAGCAGATCGGCCACGTCCAGCATGCGCTGCGCGACTTCGGCGAGCTTGAGCCCCTTGTCCATGGCGGTCTTGCGCAGCTTGTCGTAGGCGGCCTGTTCGGTCAGGCCCTGGCGCTGCATCAGCAGACCCTTGGCGCGGTCGATGGTCTTGCGATCCTTGAGCTCGGAGCGCGCATCGGCCAGCTGCGAGCGCAGCGATTGTTCGTGCTGGAAGCGCGCCATCGCCACGTCCAGGATGGGGCGGATGCGCTGGGGCGCCAGGCCTGCGACGATATAGGCCGAAACACCCAGCGCGACCGCGTCCTTCACGTGGCTGGTGTCCTCGTCGTTGGTGAACATCACGATGGGGCGGCGCTCGTCGCGCGTGGCCATCACGACGTGTTCTAGCGCGTCGCGAGCCTCGCTTTCGGCGTCCACGATGATGAGGTCAGGTTGCAGCTGCGCGATGCGCTCGCGCAGGAACACGTCCGCCGGCAGCGTCGCCACCAGGTTGAAACGGTTCTCCAGCAGGCCGATACGCAGGGCGCGAGAGCGCTCTGCCTGCATCTGGGCATGCTCGTCATCTTCCCCCGTCTCCGACAGGTCGGGGGCCACCACCACGATGCGCAGGGACTCGTTCATGACCGGCATTGTGAGCAAGAAACACGCCAAATTGGTGCATCGTGATGGTGCGTATCCGGGGCCCGGATGCGGTGCGCCGCTCCGACAGCATTGCAAGCCCCGGCGCGCGTGCGACCATCGTCCAGCCCAGAGGGCCGGCCTAAAGCGGTTGGGGCCGAGGCAGCGTGTGTCCTGTGGCGGGCTTCTGCCCGGAGCGCGAGAAATCGCAATGCACTTCGCTGCTGCCTGTGCCTGCCCAACAATTCACTTCGATCGGTTGGGTGATGCCTTGCATTGATTGAAGCGTTGGTTTTCCCGGCTGACCTGATGGGCGAGGGCGGCCGTCTAAACTCCAGCCCATGAGTCAGCTGATCCTTGGAATCGAATCCTCCTGCGACGAAACCGGCGTGGCGCTGGTGCGGCTGCCCGACGGCGCGGGCGTGCCCACGCTGGAGGCCCATGCGCTGCACAGCCAGATCGACATGCACCAGGCCTACGGCGGCGTGGTGCCGGAACTGGCCAGCCGCGACCACATCCGGCGCGTGCTGCCGCTCACGCAGAGCGTGCTGGAGCAGGCGGGCCGGCAGCTGGCCGAGGTGGACGTGGTGGCCTACACGCGCGGCCCGGGCCTGGCCGGCGCGCTGCTGGTGGGTGCGGGCGTGGCCTGTGCGCTGGGCGCGGCGCTGGGCAAGCCAGTGCTGGGCGTGCATCACCTCGAAGGGCATCTGCTCTCGCCTTTCCTGAGCGCCGATCCGCCGGAATTTCCGTTTGTCGCGCTGCTGGTCTCGGGCGGGCACACGCAGCTGATGCGGGTGGACGGCGTGGGCCGCTACGAACTGCTGGGCGAAACCATCGACGACGCGGCGGGCGAGGCCTTCGACAAGTCCGCCAAGCTGCTGGGCCTGGGATACCCGGGCGGCCCCGCCCTCTCGCGGCTGGCGCAGCAGGGCGATGGCGATGCCTTCAAGCTGCCGCGCCCGCTCCTGCACAGCGGCAACCTCGATTTCTCCTTCGCCGGGCTGAAGACCGCCGTGCTCACCCAGGCCAAGAAGCTGGGCGACGATCTGGACGCGCGCCGTGCCGACCTGGCCGCGAGCACCGAGGCCGCCATCGTGGACGTGCTGGTCCGAAAGACCCTGAGCGCCCTGAAGGGCACCGGCCTGCGCCGCGTGGTGGTGGCGGGGGGCGTGGGCGCCAACCGCCTGCTGCGCGAACAGCTCAACGCCGCCTGCGCGCGCCTGAAGGTGCGTGTGCATTACCCGGAGCTGCACCTGTGCACCGACAACGGCGCCATGATCGCCATGGCCGCCGCCATGCGCCTGCAGGCCGGCCAGCAGGCACCCAGCCGCGACTACGCCTTCGACGTCAAGCCGCGCTGGCCGCTGGATTCGCTGCAGGCGGATGCGCCCGCCGTGGCGGCCTGAATCTGCGGTCGATACGGTCCTAGCGCAGGCTAAGTCTGCGCATCGCGCTATCTATTGAATAGCAAGCGGCGCTCAGTGCGCCCGGTACTTCAGTACATGAGGCGTTCAGGCCGCACTTCCTGCAGGATGGTGGTGGCGATCTCTTCGATGCTCTTGGTGGTGGTGGACAGCCACCGGATTCCCGATCGCCGCATCATGCTTTCTGCCTCCGAGACCTCGTAGCGGCAGTTGCGCAGATCGGCGTATTTGGAGCCGGGCCGCCGTTCGTTGCGGATCTGCGAGAGCCGCTCGGGCTGGATGGTCAGCCCGAAGATCTTCTTGCGGTGCGGCTCCAGCGCGGGCGGCAGCTGGCGGCGCTCGAAGTCCTCCGGAATCAGCGGGTAGTTGGCCACCTTCAGGCCGCACTGCATGGCCAGGTACAGGCTGGTGGGCGTCTTGCCCGAGCGCGAGACGCCGATCAGGATCACGTCGGCGCCGGCCAGGTCGCGGTGGCTCTGGCCGTCGTCGTGGTCCAGGCTGAAGTTGATGGCGTCGATGCGCTGCGTGTATTCCTTGCTCAGGCTTACGTCCGAGAAGCGCCCCACGCGGTGGTGCGACTTGATGCCCAGCTCGGTCTCCAGCGGGCGGATGAAGGTGCCGAACATGTCCAGCAGCATGCCCCGGCAGCCCTGCTCGATGATGTGCAGCACGCTCATGTTCACCAGCGTGGTGAAGACAATGGGCTTCCTGCCCTCCAGCTCCGCCGTGTGGTTGATCTGCCGCACCACCTGGTGGGCCTTGTCTTCCGTGTCAATGAAGGGCAGGCGCACGTGGCGGGGCTTCATGTCGAACTGGGCGAGGATGGCGTTGCCGAAAGTTTCGGCGGTGATGCCGGTGCCGTCGGAGATGAAGAAAACGGTGCGGGTGTGCATGGAGCGGATGGTTTCGGGAAGGGCAAGGGACAGGAGGGAGGGGTGTGCGGCCGCGGAGCTGGAGCGCATGCCCCTCGGCCAGCCTACAATCGCGCCCATTATTCCCAATTCATCACCATGCAACGCGGCTGCCCACTACCAGAACAGCAAAGCCAGCTGCCTTGCATGGGCGCGCGCCCACCTCGTTCGCTGCAAGTGGGCGCAGGCGCAGACCCGGTTTCAACTTCTGGAGCTTTCCCATGTCTGCACTGTTCGAATCGACCGCCCTGGTCGTTCCGTTTGAAAACCTGAGAATGAGCGACGTCGAGTCGGTGGGGGGCAAGAACGCCTCCCTCGGCGAGATGATCTCTCAGCTGCCCCAGGGCGTGCGAGTGCCCACCGGCTTCGCCACCACGGCGCATGCCTTCCGTGAGTTCCTCAAGCACGAAGGGCTGGCCGACCGCATCAGCCAGCGACTGGCTTCGCTCGACACCGAAGACGTGCGCGCGCTCGCCGCCGCCGGCGCCGAGATCCGCGGCTGGCTCGAAGCCCAACCCTTCCCGGCCGATCTCGAAAAGGCCGTGCGGGACGCATTCGCCACCCTGTCCGAAGGCAATGCCGAAGCCAGCTTCGCCGTGCGCTCGTCCGCCACGGCGGAAGACCTGCCCGACGCCTCGTTCGCCGGCCAGCAGGAAACTTTCCTGAACGTCGTCGGCATCGAGGACGTGCTGCACAAGATGAAGGAGGTCTTCGCCTCGCTCTACAACGACCGCGCCATCAGCTACCGCGTCCACAAGGGCTTCGCGCATGACGTCGTGGCCCTGTCGGCCGGCGTGCAGCGCATGGTCCGCTCCGACAAGGGCGCGGCCGGCGTGATGTTCACGCTCGACACCGAATCCGGTTTCGAAGACGTCGTCTTCATCACCTCCAGCTACGGCCTGGGCGAGACGGTGGTGCAAGGCGCCGTGAATCCCGACGAGTTCTACGTCCACAAGCCCATGCTGGCGGCCGGCAACAAGGCCGTGATCCGCCGCAACCTGGGCTCCAAGCTGATCCAGATGGTGTTCGCCTCGCCCGAGGAAAAGAAGGCATCCGGCAAGCTGGTGCAGACCACCGACGTGCCCGCCGAGCTGCGCAACCGCTATTCGCTGACCGACGCCGAAGTGCAGCAGCTGGCCGAATACGCCATCGTGATCGAAAAGCACTACGGCCGCCCGATGGACATCGAATGGGGCAAGGACGGCACCGACGGCAAGCTTTACATCCTGCAGGCGCGCCCCGAGACGGTGAAGAGCCAGTCCAAGGGCCAGGCCGAGCAGCGCTTCAAGCTCAAGGGCACGGGCACCGTGCTGGCCGAAGGCCGCGCCATCGGCCAGAAGATCGGCACCGGCCCCGTGCGCCTGGTGAGCGACATCGCCGAGATGGACAAGGTGCAGCCCGGCGACGTGCTGGTCACCGACATGACCGACCCCAACTGGGAGCCGGTGATGAAGCGCGCCAGCGCCATCGTCACCAACCGGGGCGGGCGTACCTGCCACGCGGCCATCATCGCGCGTGAACTCGGCATCCCGGCCGTGGTGGGCTGCGGCGACGCCACCAGCCTGCTCAAGGACGGCACCCTGGTCACCGTGAGCTGCGCCGAGGGCGACACCGGCAAGATCTACGACGGCCTGCTGGAAACCGAAGTCACCGAGGTGCAGCGCGGCGAGATGCCCGCCATCAAGACCAAGATCATGATGAACGTGGGCAATCCCCAGCTGGCCTTCGACTTCTGCCAGCTGCCCAACGAAGGCGTGGGCCTGGCCCGGCTGGAGTTCATCATCAACAACAACATCGGCGTCCACCCCAAGGCCATCCTGGACTACCCGGCTGTCGATGCCGACCTGAAGAAGGCCGTCGAATCCGTGGCCCGCGGCCACGCCTCGCCCCGTGCGTTCTACGTGGACAAGGTCGCCGAAGGCGTGGCGACCATCGCCGCCGCCTTCTGGCCCAAGCCGGTCATCGTGCGCCTGTCGGACTTCAAGTCGAACGAGTACCGCAAGCTCATCGGCGGCAGCCGCTACGAGCCCGAGGAAGAGAACCCGATGCTGGGCTTCCGCGGCGCAGCGCGCTACATCAGCGAAGACTTCGGCGAAGCCTTCGCCATGGAATGCGACGCGCTCAAGCGCGTGCGCGGCGAGATGGGTCTGACCAACGTGCAGGTCATGGTGCCCTTCGTGCGGACCCTGAAGCAAGCGGACCGCGTGACCAAGCTGCTGGCCGACCATGGCTTGAAGCGCGGCGAGAACGGCCTGAAGGTCATCATGATGTGCGAGGTGCCCAGCAACGCCGTGCTGGCCGACGAGTTCCTGCAGTACTTCGACGGTTTCTCGATCGGCTCGAACGACCTGACCCAGCTGACCCTGGGCCTGGACCGCGATTCCGGCCTCGAACTGCTCGCGGCCGATTTCGACGAGCGTGACCCCGCCGTGCAGGCGCTGCTCAAGCGTGCCATCGGCGCGTGCCTGGCACAGGGCAAGTACGTGGGTATCTGCGGCCAGGGCCCCAGCGACCACCCCGACTTCGCCCAGTGGCTGGCCAATGAGGGCATCTCCTCGATCTCGCTCAACCCCGACAGCGTGATCGCCACCTGGCAGCAGCTGGCGCGCTGACGCCCGCGCCGGCCCGGGCCACCCACCGACCGTCGCCATGCCGCACCCGGCACCGGACGAAGCGTTCCGCGAGGGCGCTCCGTTCGCGCCGGATCTGCATGACGCGCGGCACCTGTGGCTCAAGGCCGGGCTGCTGCTGGCCTGGGTGCTAGTCTCTTTCGTCGCCTGCTATTTCGCACGCGATCTGCAGGTGATGGTGGCCGGCTGGCCCCTGGGCTACTGGATCGCGGCGCAGGGGGCGATCCTCGCCTTCCTCGCCATCACCATCTTCTACTGCCGGGCCATGGACCGCTTCGAGCGCCACGATGCGGGTGCCTCAGAGGCAAAGTCCGACGCTTCCGTCCCCCCTGATCATCCGGCCCCAGCGCCGCGCCCGCCCCATGGCTGAGCGGCAGGGTGGTGTCGAAGGTCCCGGCGCGGGCGGCTCCGCCGCCACCACCACGGCCCTTCACCGCATCGTGTGGATGTACGTGGTGGGCGTGCTGCTCTTCGTGGGTGTCATGGCCTGGGCCGAGCAGCAAGGCCTGTCGCGTCAATGGATCGGGCCCATCTTCCTCTTCCTCACGGTGATGGCCTATGCCGTCATCGGGGTCTGTGGCCGCACGACCGACCCGGACGATTACTACGTCGCCGGCCGGCGTGTGCCCGCCGTCTACAACGGCATGGCCGCCGCTGCCGACTGGATGAGCGCAGCCTCGTTCATCAGCCTGGCCGGCGCGCTGTACCTGCAAGGCTTCGCCGGCCTGCCGCGCCAGGCGGGCGGTCTGGCCTACCTGTTGGGCTGGACGGGGGGCTTCTGCCTCGTCGCCATGCTGATCGCACCGCACCTGCGCGCCATGCGGCTCTACACCGTGCCCGACTTCTTTCAGGTGCGCTTCGGCGGACGCTGGCCGCGCGTGATCGCCGCGCTGGCGGCGGCGGCCTGCTCGTTCACCTACGTGGTGGCGCAGATCTACGGCGTAGGGCTGATCGCCTCGCGCCTGACGGGCGTGCAGTTCGAGATCGGCATCATGCTGGGCCTGGGCGGCGTGCTGCTGTGCTCCTTCCTGGGCGGCATGCGCGCCATCACCTGGACGCAGGTGGCGCAGTACGTGGTCATGCTGCTGGCCTTTCTCATCCCCGTGTCGTGGCTGGCCTACAAGCAGCTGGGCAACCCGGTGGCGCCCCTCGTTTACGGCGCTCAGATCAGCAAGATCGCCGAGCTGGAATCGCGCCTGCTGGCTTCGCCCGCCGAGCACGAGGTGGTGCTCGCCTACCAGCGCCGCGCCGAGGAGTTGCAGGCGCGGCTGGCCGACGTGCCCGCCGCCATGGAACATGAGCGCCAGGCCCTCGGCGAGCGCATGCGTGCGCTGCGCGCGCAGAACGCCGACGTGGGGCTGATCGTGGCCGCCAGCCGCGAACTGGCCGCGCTGCCGCACGACGAGGCCGTGGCCCGCGAGCGCTGGACGCGCGAGATGCGCGAGAACCTGGAGCGTGCCCGCCCGCTGGGCGGCCTGCCACGCCACAGCCAGGCCTACGGCGGCGACCCGGACGGCACTCCGCAGGAGCGCGCCGAATACGAGAACATGCGCCGCAACTTCCTGGCGCTGATGTTCTGCCTCATGGTGGGCACGGCTGGCCTGCCGCACCTGCTCACGCGCTACTACACCACGCCGGGCGTGTCGTCGGCGCGGGCCTCGGTGGCGTGGACCATCTTCTTCATCGCGCTGCTCTACCTGAGCGCGCCGGCGCTGGCTGTGCTGGTCAAGTTCGAGGTGATGAACAACCTGGTGGGCAGCCATTTCGACGCGCTGCCGCACTGGATGGCGCAGTGGGCGCGTGTCGATGGCGCGCTCCTGTCGGTGGAGGACGTGAACGGCGACGGCATCCTGCAGTTCGGCGAGATCCGCATGGGCACCGACCTGATCATGCTCGCCACGCCCGAAATCGGCGGGCTGCCCTATGCCGTCTCGGGCCTGGTCGCTGCCGGCGGGCTGGCAGCGGCGCTTTCCACGGCCGACGGGCTGCTGCTCACCATCAGCAATGCGCTGGTGCGCGATCTGTACTTCCGTGAAACCCGGCGCAAGGCCTCGCCCGAACAGCGCGTGATCCTCACCAAGTTCACGCTGCTTATCGTGGCGCTGGCGGCGGCCTTCGTCGCGGCCATGAAGCCGTCGGACATCCTGCCCATGGTCACGGCCTCATTCTCGCTGGCGGCATCGGCCTTCGTGCCGGTGATGGTGCTGGGCATCTTCTGGCGCGGCACCAGCCGCCAGGGGGCGGTGGCCGGCATGCTGGCCGGGCTGGGGGTGACGGTGTATTACCTGCTCTCGCACGTGGGCAGCGTGCGCGCGGTGGTGCCGGCTCCGCTGCTGGCCGATGGGTTCTGGTTCGGCATCCAGCCCATCTCGGCGGGGGTGTTCGGTGTGCCGGTGGGGCTGCTAACCGCGTGGGCCGTGAGCCTGCTCACGCGCGGCGGTCGTCAGGCCGCGGTTTCTGGATAAACCCCGATTCACGGGTGGGGGCGCCGGTGGCACGCTCGTCGCCAGAACTCGATCCCGCTCACTTCGCCCCTTACGCCCACCCCACGCCGCAGCGCGGCCAGGTTTTCCTCGAAAGTCGCCATGATCTTCTCGAAGACGCAGGCTGGCCTGCAGGCGTTGAAAGACCGCCACGGCCTGCTCACCCCGCGCCAGCGCTCGGCCTTCATCCTCTTTGACGGCCAGCGCACGCTGGGCCAGGTGCTGGAGGCCACTTCCAGCCTGGGCATCACCATGACGGACGTGCAGGCCATGCTCGACTGGGGCCTGTTGGAGGCGGGCGGGGCGGCCGTGCCCTCCGTGCCGTCATCGCCACCCGCATTGACACTGTCACCGCAACCGGCGCCACCGCTCCCGCCGAGTGGCAGCGGGCGGCCGGACATAGAACGCTATCAGGCGGCCTACCGGGTGGCCACGGAGCTCACTGGGGGATTGGGGTTGCGGGGCCTGCGGCTCAACCTGGCCGTGGAACGCGTGCGCTGCTTCGAAGAGCTCGCCGCGCTGGCACCGCGCATCCGGGAGGCTGTGGGCGAGGTGGCCTACGCCCGGCTGCATGCGGAGCTGTTCGGCTGATTGCCGCCCCCGGCGCGCGACGCAAGGGCAGCGCTGGCATGACGCTTGCGGGCGGGTTGAGAGGCTATGGCGCCTGCAGCGGCCCGTGCGCCAGCCCTCGAAATGAACTGTTTTTTGCCAGCGAACCACCATGCATCACGCCCCCCTGGAAACCGTCCGTACCTATCTGAAATGCCTGCACGCGAGCGATACCGCCGGCCTGGTGGCCGCGTTCGAGCCGGACGGCATGGTGCATTCTCCCTTCCTGGGAACGATGCGCGCGGATGCGTTCTTCCAGCGGCTGGCGCAGGCCTCCAGCCGCAGCGTCATCACGGTGCTGGACCTGTTCGCCTCGGTGCAGCCCGCCGACCCGCAGGGCGTGCGTGTGGCGGCTTATTTCCGCTACAACTGGACGCTGGCCGATGGCAGCGTGGTGGATTTCACCTGCGTAGACGTCTTTACGTTCCGCCCGGGCAGCGCCCGCATCCAGGACATGCGCATCGTGTACGACACGCACCCGCTGCGCGAGCAGGTCGGCGACAAGTACGCCGTGGTGCCTAAGGCCTGAGCCGCAATCATCCGGGCAAAAGAAAAGCGGCCCGCAGGCCGCTTGGAGGGTGCAATCGTTCAGCGCGGCGCGCAAGCGCTGCCGCCGTGGTCGATCAGCGGCCGACGGCCAGCAGTTCCACGTCGAACTTCAGCGTGGCGTTCGGTGGGATCACGCCGCCCGCGCCGCGTGCGCCGTAGCCCAGGGCTGCGGGGATGATCAGCGTGCGCTGGCCGCCCACCTTCATGCCCTGAACGCCTTCGTCCCAGCCCTTGATGACCATGCCGGCGCCCAGGCCGAACTGGAAGGGGGCGTTGCGGTCGCGGCTGGAGTCGAACTTGGCGCCTTGCTCGCCGTTGTTGTAGAGCCAGCCCGTGTAGTGGACGCTGACGTGCTGGCCGCGCGTGGCCTCGGCACCTTCGCCGACAACGGTGTCTTCGTATTGCAGGCCGGATGCGGTGGTGGTCAATGCCATGGTGTTCCTCGGTATGCTAATTTGCTATGAAAAGATGAGCTGCATGCGCAGTTATTGCCTGGGCTGCATCCCGAAAAGCCTGTCAGCGCGGAGCCAGGGCGCGCGCTGGGGGCGATTACTTACTTCTTCACGCGGGCGGCGGCCCAGCGGGTGGCGAAGGCCTGCACGTCCGACAGGCGCTTGAGCAGGTCCACGCCCGAGGGCGTGACGGTGTAGCCGTCGCTGCCATGGTCCAGAAGGCCGCACTCGCGCAGTTCCTTGATCCGGGTGTTCAGCGTGTTGGGGGTGATGCCGCCCACGCTGTCCTGCAGCAGGCGGAAGGTCTGCGGGTGGCCGTCGCGCAGGGCCCACAGCACGCGCAAGGCATAGCGGCATTCCAGCTTCTCGAACAACTGGTTAATGGCGGCGTTTTCTTTGGAGCTCATGGATGCTTCTCCTTGCTCAGGTATCAGGGGGTTTGGCCGTCGCGCCGGGCTGGTGGCGACTTCCGCGAGATCGCTATCAATATAGCGGCGAAATGAATTTGCTACAAGTTTAATAGCTCAGTAGTGAAGTGCTATCTGCGCTAGACCGTGAAAACCTCATCGTGATGATGTGTTGCAGACATGCCACGGGGCCGCGGCGCTTCCTAGAATCCCGGCATCCACAGGCTCCTGCCGCCCGCCCACGCCATGCACCACAGCACCCCAGCGGCCGATGCCGCAGCCCCGCAATCCGCCCCGCCCGCCCGGGCCGCGCTGCCGCTCGCCGGCCTGCGCGTGGTGGAGTTCTCTCACATGGTCATGGGTCCGACCTGCGGCATGGTGCTGGCCGACCTGGGCGCCGAGGTCATCAAGGTCGAGCCCGTGGAGGGCGACCGCACGCGCCACCTGCTGGGCGCGGGCGCCGGCTTCTTCGCCATGTTCAACCGCAACAAGAAGAGCATCGCGCTGGACCTGCGCAGCCCGGGCGGGCTGGAGGTCGCCATTCGCCTCGCCTCGTCAGCCGACGTGGTGGCGCAGAACTTCAAGCCCGGGGTGATGGCCCGCTACGGGCTGGACTACACCGCGCTTTCGCGCCTGAACGAGCGGCTGGTCTATGTGAACCATGCGGGCTTTCTGCCCGGCCCCTACGAGCACCGCACGGCGCTGGACGAAGTGGTGCAGATGATGGGCGGCCTGGCCTACATGACCGGCCGCCCCGGCGACCCGCTGCGCGCCGGCAGCAGCGTGAACGACATCATGGGCGGCATGTTCGGCGCCATCGGGGCCATGGCCGCGCTGATGCAGCGCGCCACCACCGGGCGCGGGCAGGAGGTGGATGCCGCCCTGTTCGAGAACAACGTCTTCCTGGTCGGCCAGCACATGATGCAGTACGCCGTCACTGGCCAGCCGGCCGCGCCCATGCCCGAACGCATCTCGTCCTGGGCGGTGTACGACGTGTTCAGCGTGCAGGGCGGCGAACAGATCTTCCTGGCCGCCGTGAGCGATGCGCAGTGGCGCACCTTCTGCGACGCGCTGGGCTATGCCGACCTGCGCGCCGACCCGCAGCTCGCCACCAACAACGACCGGGTGCGGGCCCGCGCCACGCTGCTGCCCGAGCTGCGCCGCCGCCTGGCCGCGCACCCCGCCGCCGAGCTGGCCGCGATCTTCGAGCGCCACGGCCTGCCGTTCGCGCCCATCGCCCGGCCCGAACAGCTCTTCGACGACCCGCACCTGAACGCCACCGGCGGCCTGGCCGAAGTCACCCTGCCCGACGGCGAACGCGCCGGCCACACCGCCCGCGTCGCCCTCATGCCGCTGCGCATGGACGGCCAGCGCCTGGGCGTGCGCAGCAGCCCGCCGCAGCGCGGCGAGCACACGGCTGCGCTGCTGCAGGAGCTGGGCTACCCGCCCGAGGCGATCGCCGCGTTGCAGGCCGCGGGCGAAGTGGCCTAGGCGACGCGCGCTGCGCGCTGCGTCACTCCGACGCCGCCTCGTTATCGGCAGGCAGATGACGGAGCTTGCGTTCCGCCCGATCGCTACCATGTGCGCAAGAGTGGGCGCCCTGCGGCGCCTCTCAACCCGTGGGAGCCTGAACCGATGGATTTCAAGGACTACTACCAGACCCTGGGCGTGGAGCGCGGCGCCGACGCCGCCGCCGTCAAGAAGGCCTACCGGCGCCTGGCGCGCAAGTACCACCCCGACGTGAGCAAGGAGCCCGACGCCGCCGCCCGCATGAGCGAGCTGAACGAGGCCTACGCGGTGCTCTCCGACCCCGAAAAGCGCGCCGCCTACGACATGCTGGGGCAGCAGCGCCCCCCGGGCTCAGGCCATGGCGAGGGCGGTGAACACGGCTTTCAGCCGCCGCCCGGCTGGGCCAGCGGCTTCGAATTTTCCGGCAGCCCCGGCGGCATGGAAGGCGAGGGCGCCGACTACAGCGATTTCTTCGAATCCCTCTTTGGCCATGCCGCTGCGGCGCAGGGCCGGGGCGGCCGCGCGCGCCAGGCCGCACGCGGGCGCGACCACCATGCCCGCATCGACATTGATTTGGCCGACGCCTATGCCGGCGCCACGCGCGCCATGCACCTGCGCAGCGCCCAGCTGGACGGCGAAGGCCGCGTGCAGCCCACCGAGCGCACGCTGGAGGTGCGCATTCCCCAGGGCGTGAAGGAGGGCCAGCTGATCCGACTGGCCGGCTACGGCGCGCCGGGCGGCGAGGGCATGTCCGCGGGCGACCTCTACCTCGAAGTGCATTTCAACCCCGATGCGCGCTGGCAGGTCGAAGGCCGCGACGTGACGCAGACCCTGCGCGTGGCCCCGTGGGAGGCCGCGCTCGGCGGCGACGTGGACGTGACCACGCCCGCGGGCGGCACGCTGCAGGTCACCGTGCCGGCCGGCTCGCGCCCGGGCCGCAAGCTGCGCCTGAAGGGCCGGGGCATTCCCGGCAACCCCGCGGGCGACATGTATCTGGTGCTCGACATCGTCTGGCCGCCGGCCGACACGCCGCGCGCCCGCGAACTCTATGCCGCCATGGCGCGCGACCTGGCCTTCGATCCGCGTGCCGACGCCAACCCCACACCTCGGAGCTGATGCCATGAGCCGTGAAACCTCTTCCTCCGTCACCGGGGTGCTGCTGGACGACGACACCCTGGGCCTGCACGACTTCGCCCACACCTGCGCGGTGGAGCCGCACTGGGTGATCGAGCGCGTGGAGTCCGGCCTGCTCGAGTTGTCCGCGCAGGGCGACGGCGTGGACCGCGTGCAGTGGCGCTTCGCCAGCACCCACGTGGTGCGCGCCCGGCGCATGGCCTTCGTCGAGCGCACGATGGACGCCAACCCCGAGCTCGCCGCGCTGGTCGCCGATCTCGAAGAAGAGATCGCGCGGCTGCGGCGGCGGCTGGGGGATTGTTCTACGCCACCCGGTCGCGGGCGTGGCTGACGGCAGTGCGCAGCGCCATCCGGTAGCTGTCCACGCCGAACCCCGCGATCTGTCCCTGCACGATCTCGGCGAACACGGAGTGGTGCCGGAACGGCTCGCGCGCGTGAATGTTGGACATGTGCAGCTCGACGATGGGGCAGGTCAGGATGGCGAGCGCGTCGCGGATGCCGTAGCTGTAATGCGTCCAGGCCCCGGCGTTCAGCATCACGCCATCGAGTCCGTCGAAGTAGGCCTGGTGGATGCGCTCGCACATCGCGCCTTCGTAGTTGGTCTGGAAGCTTTCCACCTCCACGCCCAATTCGCCCGCCAGATCCCGCAACTGGCCGTCGATCTGCTCCAGCGTGATCGTGCCGTACTGCTTCGGGTCGCGCTTGCCGAACATGTTGTGGTTGATGCCGTGCAGCATGAGGAATTTCATGGCTCTGTCTCCCTGAGAGGCCCCGTGCTCAGCGCAGCGGCACGGTCAGCTTGGCGATGACGGCGGTTGTGTCGGGCCGCACGCCGCGCCACCAGTCGAAGGCCTCGGCCGCCTGTTCCACCAGCATGCCCACGCCGTCCGCCAGCCGCTGCACGCCGGCTTGCTGCGCCAGGCGCAGGAAGGGCGTCAGGCCCTTGCCGTAGGCCAGCTCGTAGGCCAGGCCTTCCGGCGCGAACACCGTGGCCGGCACGGGCGGCTGTTCGCCGCGCAGGCTGGCCGAGGTGGCGTTGAAGACGATGTCGAAGCGCTCGCCCTGCAGATCGTCATAGCCGCAGCCGCGCAGCGCCCCGTGGGCCTGCAGCTCGTGCGCCAGCGCCTGGGCCTTCTCGACCGTGCGGTTGGCGATGACCAGCTCGGCAGGCGCCTGCTCCAGGAAGGGCAGCAGCGCGCCGCGCGTGGCGCCGCCCGCGCCCAGAATGAGCACGCGCTGGCCGCGCAGGGCGAAGCCCAGGTTGTCCACCACGTCGCGCGTCAGGCCCACGCCGTCGAAGTTCTCGGCCAGCACGCGCTCGCCCTCGAACTTCAGCGCGTTGACGGCCCCCGCCAGGCTGGCGCGCGCCGAGCGCTCGGTGGCCCAGGCGAAGGCGTCCAGCTTGAAGGGGGCGGTGACGTTCATGCCGCGGCCGCCTGCGGCGCGGAAGGCCGCCGCATCTTCGACGAAGCCGCCCACACGGCCTTCGATGGCGGTGTAGACGATGTCCTGGCCGGTCGCCTCGGCGAACATGCCGTGGATCAGCGGCGACTTGGTATGGCCGATGGGGTTGCCGATGACGGCGTATGTGTCGCTCATTGCTTCATCTCCTGTGTGTAGAGCACGCCGTCGGCCTGCATCTGGGCGATTTCCTCGGTGCTGTAGCCCAGCGCCGCGGCGATCTCCGCGTTGTGCTGGCCCAGGTCCGGCGCGACCTGGCGGATGGTGGTGTCGCACCCCGAGAACCTGAAGGGCAGGTTGGGCAGGCGGATCTTGCCGAGCACGGGATGGTCCTGCTCCACCACCATGCCGCGCGCCTGCATCTGCGGGTCGGCCAGCACCTCGTCGATCCGCTGCACCTTGGCGCAGGGCACATCGATGCCGTCCAGCAGCGCCAGCACCTCGGCCACCTGCCGCGCCGCGACCCAGGGTTGGACCACGGCCAGGATCTCCAGACGATGGGTGTTGCGGCCGGTGGACGTGTGAAAGCGCGCATCCGCGCCGAAACCGGCGGGTCCGCCATGCGCTTCGACCATCGCCGCGAAGCGCTTCCAGGCGTCGTCCACCTGCGCGGCGATCACCAGGTCGCCATCGCCCGCGCGGAACACCCCGTAGAGCGTGGAGGTGGGCATGTCGTGCCCCGTCTGCTCGGGCAGCACCCTGCCGCCCGACAGGGTGTAGCACTGCACGGCGTACTCGTGCATGGACACCAGCGTGTCGTAGAGCGCCATGTCGATGTGCTGGCCCCGGCCGCTCTTCACACGGCCCAGCAGGGCGGCGTTGATGGCCGCCACCGCATGGATGCCGGTGTACATGTCGCCCAGCGAGATGCGCAGCAGCGGCGGCGCCTCGCCCGGCGTGCCCACCATTTGCATGATGCCGCTCTTGGCCTCCGCGATCAGGCCGAAGCCTGCGCGGTGCGCGTCGGGGCCCGTGTGGCCGTAGGCGGAGATGGAGCAGTACACCAGGCCGGGGTTGCGCTGGCTCAGCTCGGCATAGCCCAGGCCCAATTTATCCAGCGCACCAGGGCGGTAGTTCTCGATGAAGACGTCGGCGCTGTCCACGAGCTTGTGCATCAGCGCCTTGCCGCGCGGGTCCTTGGTGTTGACCGACAGTCCCTGCTTGCCCATGTTGAGCTGCAGGAAGTAGCCCGAATACGCGTCGTCCTCGCCCACGAACCAGGCGTGGTGGCGGCCCGCGTCGCCGGTGACCGGGCGCTCGACCTTGATGACCTCGGCGCCCAGGCCCGCCAGGCAACGGCCCACGTAGGGGCCGGCCAGGAAGTGCGAATAGTCGATGACGCGGATGCCTGCCAGCGGCAGCGGCTGGGCGTTGTTCGGTGCTCCGGTTACGGTGCTCATGCGGGCCTCCGCGGAATCATCAGGCGGTGTTCGCCCTTCTGCACGACCTCGCCGTGCTGGTTGACCAGTTCGGAGGGCAGGATGACGATGCCCCAGCCCGGCCGGCTCTTCGATGCGCGCAGCCCGGTGACCGTGAAGCGCACATGCAGCCGGTCGTTGATCTTGATGGGCAGCAGGAAGTCCCAGGTCCAGCCCAGCGACATGCCGGGCAGGAAGCGGTATTCGCTGCGCGTCTTCAGGCCGTCGGCGATCGAGAGACCGAACAAGCCGTGCGCCACACGGGTGCCGAACGGCGTGGTCTTGGCGTAGTCCTCGTCGATGTGGACCGGCGTGTAGTCGCCGGTCAGCTCGGCATAGGCATTGATGCGGGCCTCGGTCACTTGGTACTCGGGGCTGGTGCAGGTGTCGCCCTCGCGGGCGTCGTCCCAGTACTTCTCGGGCGTGTCGAAGTGCAGGGGAGGCGGGGTCAGTTGCATGTTGTCGTGTCTCCGGTTGTCGTTGTCTGTCAGCCGCGCGGCTTCACGGCCAGGGCCTGCGCCACGCTGCCGGGGGCGGCCTGGATCAGTTCGATGGCCAGGCCGTCGGGCAGCTGAAGCCAGTTGCGGCCCTGTGGCAGTGCCTTCACGCCCCAGGGCGCGGCGGCGGCCAGGGCGGCCTCCAGGTCGTCCACCATCACGCCCAGGTGGGCCAGCCAGCCGGCGTCGTTGCTGGGCGGCGCCTGGAAATCGGGCGTCGCCATCAGCTGCAGGCCGCCCAGCGTCCAGTACTGGCGCGGGTCGTCGGTGGGGCCGTCGATCTCGCGCACGTCCATGCCCAGCACCTCGTAGAAGAAGCGGATGTGCCAGTGGATGTCGCGCACGCGGATGGCGACGTGCTCGACGTAGGCCCGGGTGGGCGGGGTGAAGGGAGTGGTGGTCATGTTGGGTGTCTCCTGGTCGGTGATTTGCGCGCGCTCAGCGGGCCTGGCGCGCGATCTCGATGCCCTTGACGCACGCCACCAGCGTGGCATTGACGGGGGTGGGCACGCCGCAGCGCTGGCCCCAGCGCACGACGGCGCCGTTGATGAAGTCGATCTCGGTGATGGAGCCCTTTTCCAGGCTCTGCAGCATCGAGGTCTTGAAGTCCTCGGGCAGGCCGGCGGTGGCCTTGGCCCAGGCGGCTTTCGGGTCGGTGTAGGAAAGCGGCACGCCGCTGGCGCGGGCCACGTCCATCGCCTCCTGCACAGCGGCCACGGCGGCGGTCTCGATCTCGGCAATGGCGTACAGCGGACCGTAGGGCAGGCCCGTGATGCTGCTGACGGCGCCCGTGGCCACGTTGATCAGCAGCTTGTCCCAGATCGTGCCCATGATGTTCGTGCTGACCGTGGTGCGCAGGCCGGCCGCCTCGAAGGTGGCGGCGATGTGGCGGATGCGCGCGCTGTCGCCTCCGTCCAGCTCGCCGATCAGCGTCTCCTTGCCCTCGGTGCCGCTGATGATGTGGCCGGGCGCCAGCATCACGCCGCCCACATAGGTCTTGCCGGCGACCACGCGCTCACGGCCTACCGCGTCGGCCAGGATGTCCTCGTGCCCCAGCCCGTTCTGCAGCGACAGCACGACCGTATCGGGGCCGATCAGCGGCGTCGCCGCGCGGATCGCCTCCTGCGTGTGGAACGACTTGACGAGCACGATGACCAGTTCGGCCGGTGCGAGCGCCGCGCAGTCCCGCTCGGCGCGCACCGCGACGCAGCGCTCGCTGGCCGGCCCCCGCATGCGCAGCCCGTGGGCGCGGATCGCGTCCACATGGGCCGGGTTGCGGTTGATGAGCACCACGTCGTTGCCGGCCTCTGCCAGCGCCCCCCCGATAGCGCAACCCAATGCGCCGGCGCCCAGCACTGCGATCTTCATCAAATGCATCTCCTGTGAATGGGCACCATTCTTGGTGTTGCATTTCATGTGGTAAATCGCATGGGTCACATAAACTCCATGTCGATTCAACATGATGCTGCCGGAGGCCCCCATGCCCGACCTTCCCCTGCTGGACGGCAGGCAATTGCAGTTGATGGACCTGCTCTACAGCACCGGCAGCGTTACGCGCACCGCCGAAGCGCTGGGCCAGACCCAGCCCACGGTCAGCATCTGGCTGGCCCGGCTGCGCACGCAGCTGGGCGATCCGCTCTTCGTGCGCACCCCGCAGGGCATGCTGCCCACGCCGCGCGTGGAGGCCATGATCGCGACCGTGCGCAGCGTGCTGCAGGGGCTGCGCTCCATCGCCGCCGAATCGCAGCAGTCGGTCTTCGACCCCGCGACCATGCCGCGTCGGTTCCGCATCTTCATGACCGATGCGAGCCACATCACTCTGCTGCCGCGCCTCTTCTCGCAGGTGCGCGCCCTGGCGCCGGGCGTGTCGCTGGAAGCCGCGCCCATCCACGCCGGCATGGGCGCGGAACTGGAATCGGGCGCCGCGGATCTGGCGCTGGGCTTCATCCCCACGCTGGATGCGGGCTTCTATCAGCAAGCCCTCTATGACCAGGACTGGGTTTGCCTGGCGCATCCTGACCACCCCCGCATCCGCCCTGGCGCCTTCGGCCTGGACGACTACAGCCGCGAAGCGCATGCCGGCATCGTTTACGGCACGGGGGCCCAGTTGCTCGACGCCACCATCCGCCGCCTGGGCGTCGAGCGCCGCCTGGCGCTGAGCCTCCCCGGCTTCCTGGGCCTGCCGGCCATTCTCTCCACCACCGACCTGATCGCTACGCTGCCCCGCCACATCGGCGAAACCCTGGCGGCCATCGGCGGCCTGCAGGTGCTGGACTGCCCGGTCCCCATTCCGGGCTTCCAGGTCCGGCAGCACTGGCATGCGCGGTTCCATCAGGATCCTGGCAACCGCTGGTTGCGGGGTGTCTGTTCCGGGCTTTTTCTCCGTTCATCTGAGAGAGCCCAGCCAGGCCGTACAGGGGACTGACGGCGCTACTGCGTGGCATCGCTGCTTTCTGATGAAACCATCTGCATGCGCACGCCCGCTCTCGGCCCAGCGGTAACCGATCCGGTGGTCAGTTAATAGACTGGCCGCCCCAGCCATTTGCTCGCCCGCGATATCCCGTAATTCACCAGGCAATACAGCCCCGCCACCACGAGATACACCGGTACCAGCGAGTGGTAGTTCGCGATGAGCACCTTGGCGTTCTGCATCAGTTCCCCATAGGTCACGACATAGCCGAAGGTGGTGTCTTTCACCACGATGACCAGTTGCGCGACCAGGGCCGGGACGATGTAGCGCAGGGCCTGGGGAAAGACGATGGTGAAGAAGACCTGCGTTTCGGTGAGCCCCAGGCTGCGGGCGGCGTCGGTCTGCCCGCGGGGGACGGCGAGCACGCCGGCGCGATAGACCTCGGCCACCACCGCAGCGGTGCTCAGGGCGATGGGCAAGGTCAGCATCCAGTAGGTGCTGAGCTTGATGCCGGTCGAGGGCAGCACCAGAAAACACAGGTAGATGAGCAGCAGCGTCGGCGTGCCGCGCAGGAATTCGATGGCCGCGATGCTGGGCCAGCGCAGGATGCGGGGCCGCGCCAGGCGCCCGGCCATCAGCACCAGGCCCAGGGCCAGGGCGATGGCGGCGCCCATCGCCGCTGACTGCAGTGTGCCGAGCAGGCCCTTGGCGAGGAAGGCCCAGGTCGTGGGCCAGGCGAAGAATTGCCAGAGCCGGCCTTCCAGTTGCCCGGCGGAATGAAAGCGGTAGGCGATGCCGGCGGCCAGCAGGAGCAGCAGGCCCGCCGCGATCACGCTGACCACCTGGGTGATGGTGCGTGCCCGGGGGCTGGGCGTGCCGAACAAGGTGTCTTCCAGCGATCGGCTCATCGCAGTATGCGCACTTTGTTGTCCAGCATGGCGCCGGCCCAGGCGATGAGCAGGCCGGTCGCCACATACATCGCGGCGGCCACGGCGAATGCGGCCATGCCGGCGGCGGAGTCGTTGGCGAGCTTGGAGACGAGCGCGGTCAGCTCCCGGCCCGGCATGGGCACCTGCGATGCGAGCGAGGTGGACAGCATCAGCGCGATGAGCAGCGAGGTCATCGGCTGCACCACCGAGCGCAGCGCCTGCGGCAGCACGACCGAATAGATGATCCGCGCGGGCCGCATGCCCAGGCTGAGCGCGGCCTCGATCTGGCCGCTGGGGATGGTGTTGATGCCCGCGCGCAGGTAGTCGGCCGTGAAGGCGGAGCAGACCAGGACCAGCGTGAGGATCACGCTGGGCTCGTAGTCGATCACGAATTCGAGATCGGGCAGCGCGAACACGATGAAGATCAGCAGCGCCACGCTGGGGATGTTGCGGAAGACCTCGACGTAGAACGTGAGAAAGCCGCGCAGCGGGGGCAGCGGAAAGAGCCGCAGCGCCGCCACGGCCACGCCCAGCACGACGCCGGGCACGAACGACAGCGCGGTGAGCTTCCACGTCAGCAAAAGGGCCTGCCAGAAGGCAGGCCCATGGTCGGCGAGGAGCCTGGAGATGTTGTCGCCCATCGTTCCGTTCGGTCAGGTCAGGGCAGGGCGGGCGGCGTCGGCACGGCCGTGCTGCCGGTGCGCTGGCCGATGGAGATGGTCCAGAGCTTGGCCCAGGTGCCGTCGGCCTCGATCTTCTTCAGGAAGGCGTTGACGAAGGCCACGCCGTCGGAGCCCTTGCGCAGGCCGATGCCGTAGGGGTCTTGCGCGCCGAAGGGCGTGCCCGCGAGCTTGGCGTCGCCGGTGCCCAGGCTCAGGGTGTTGAGCAGCAGGGTGTAGTCGGTCACGTAGGCGTCCACGCGGCCCTGGCGCAGCGAATCAAGCGCTTCTTGGTGCGTCTGGAATTCCTGCACCGTGCTCTTGGGCGCGAACTGCGCGAGGATCGCCGGACCCGTGGAGCCGGCCTGCGTGGCGACCTTCTTGCCGGCCAGGTCGTTGTACGACTGGATGGACTTGTTGTTCGCCTTGACCAGCACCCCGGCCTGCGAGGTGTAGTAGGGGCCTGCGAACGAGATCTTCTCGGCGCGGGCGGGCGTGATGGAGTAGGTGGCCACGACCAGGTCCACCTGATCGTTGATGAGCACCTGTTCTCGCGTGGACGAGTTCACCTGCGTGAACTGGATCTTGGCGCCATCGCCCAGGATGTAGCGCGCGAGGAGCTGCGACAGGCCCGCGTCGAAGCCGCGCATCTTGCCGTCCTTTTCGTTGAGCAGCGAGAACAGGTTCGAGGTCTGCGTGCCGCCCAGGCGCAGCGTGCCCGCCTGCTTGATCTTGGTGGCCCACGGGCTGGCTGCGATGGCTTCGGCCGTGGCGACGGGACCTTTGGCCACCAGGGCGTCGAACGCGGCGGCATCGATGGGGGCGCCTTGTGCGAAGAGCGATCCACTGCCCGCCAGCGCCAGCGTCGCCACGGCGGATTTCAGAACGGTTTTGATGGGCACGTGGTCCTCCTGGATGGTGATGTGTTGATTCGGGCAATGTATAGCACTGCCATAGGCCTGCCGATGTGGGTGAATGGCTGCAAATGGTGCGCAGCGGCCGCCCGCTAGCCCTGCTTGCCGGCCTCTACCAGCTTCACCAGCACCCAGAGCGCCTGGTTCACCGGAGTCGCCACCCCCAGCGCCTTGCCGCGCTGCACCACGTAGCCGTTGAGATGGTCGATCTCGCTGGGCTTGCGCCGTGCCAGGTCCTGCGCGGTGGACGACAGCTGCCCCGGCATGGTCGCTGCAATGCCCCGCACGGCGGCGCGCACGTCACCCGGGATGCGGATGCCGTCAGCCTCCGCTACGGCCAGGCATTCGGCCACCAGGTCTTCGATCACATCGGCCACGCCGCTTGTCTGCACCAGCCGGCCGTAGGGCTGCTGCGAGAGCGCCGAGAGGGCGTTGTAGGCGCAGTTGATGACCAACTTGGCCCAGAGCGCGCCGCGCACGTTGCCTGACACTTCAGTGGCGATGCCGGCCGCGCTGAACTGCTGCGCAACGGTGGCGCTGGCGGGCGAGGGCGCGATCACCAGCTCACCCCGGCCGTGGTGCCGCACGTGGCCGGGACCGGCCATTTCGGTGGCGACATAGACCACGGCGGCGGCCACGGCGTGCGCATCGCCCAGAACGGCGCGCACGCGCTCGTCGTTGTCCACGCCGTTCTGCAGCGTGAGCACCAGGGCGCCGGGCGCGAGATGCGGGCGGATCTGGCGGGCGGCGTCTTCGGTGTCGGTGGATTTGACGCAGAACAGCACGACGTCGGCGCCGCGCACCGCGGCGGGGGCGGTGTCGGCCGCCATGGGCACGTATTCGTTCAGCGCGGCGGTCTGCAGCCGCAGGCCGTGCGCACGGATGGCTTCGATGTGCGCCTGCCGGCCGATCAGCGTGACCGCATGGCCGGCCCGCGCCAGCAGGGCGCCGAAGTAGCAGCCGACGGCGCCGGCGCCCATCACGGCGATGCGCAGCAGCGGCGGGGCGGTGGTTGCGGTGGTGGCTGCGACGGGGGTGGCGGGCTGCGGTGCGGTCATGGGGCTCTTCTCCTCAAGGGCGGCCAGGATCGTACGACGGAGCGGGGTGCATTGCAGTGCGGCCGGTTGGCGCCGGGAGGCCGGGGCACCCCTGTGGGCGTTGCGCCGGGCTTATGAAAGAATTCCTTTCGGCTCTTCATGCCCCTCGCCCCGCTGCCCCTCGATTCCTCCCGCTCTTTCCCGACGCCATGACGCCGCCTCTCACCCCGACGCCCGCTTCGGCGAACAGCGATGCCCAGGGCTTTCCGGCGCTGGCGGCGCAGCTGCGCCCGCTGCGGGCCCTGCTGGGCGTGGTCCGCCACGGCAGCACCACGCAGGCCGCCCGCGCCATGCACCTGTCGCAGCCGGCCGTGGCGCGGGCGGTGCAGCAGCTGGAGGCCGCCTGCAGCGTGCCGCTCTTTCAGCGCGGCGCGCGCGGCATGATGCCGACGGCGCCCGGCAGCCAGTTGGCTGCGCGCACCGAGGCCCTGCTGGCGCACCTGACCACCGGCGCGGCCGAAGCGCATGCCGCCGCCGTGTCCGTGTCGGGTGGCCGCCGCCGCGTGCCGGTGCCGCCGCGGTTCGCCGACACCGTACCCGCCGGGCAGTTGCGCGCGCTGGTGGCGATCGCTGGCTGCGGCAGCGAATCCCTGGCCGCAAGGCGCTTGGGCATCGGCCAGCCTGCTGTGCATGCGGCGCTGGCGGGGCTGGAGGGCGCCCTGGCCCTGCCGCTTTTCTACAAACTCTCCTTCGGCACCCGTCTGACGCCTGCAGGCGAGGCGCTGCTGCGCCGCGTGAAGCTGGCGCTGGCCGAGCTGCGGGGCATGGAGAGTGATCTGTCCGCCTGGCGCGGCGCTGTCCGGGGCCGCGTGGTGGTGGGCGTGCTGCCGCTCTCGGTGGGCATCTTCCTGCCGCGTGCGGTGGAGGATCTTGCGGCCAGCCACCCGGACATCGAGGTCGCCATCGTGGACGGCACCTACGAGAGCCTCATGCAGCAGTTGCTGGGCGCGGACATCGACGCCATCGCCGGGGCCCTGCGCTCGGATGCGCCGGCCGACGAGGTGCGGCAGCTGCACCTGTTGGACGACGAGCTGGTGGTGGTGGCTCCCGCAGGCCATGCGGTATTGCGCCGCAAACGCCTGCAGCTGGCCGATCTGCTGCAGTGGCGCTGGGTGACGCCGCTGCCCGGCACGCCGGCGGACCAGGCCCTGGTGCGGCTCTTCGCCAGCCAGGGGCTGGAGCCCCCGCGTGGCGACTTGCGTGCGAGCAGCCCCGTGATGACGCAGGCTTTCGTCCTGCAGACCGGCCGGTTGGCGCTGGCATCGCGCGGCGAATCGCTGCGGCACGACCACGGCGGGCAGCTGGAGATCGTTCCAGTGAAGCTGCCTTCCACACGCCGGCGCATCGGGCTGGCGACGCGCGCCTTGAGCGTCGCCTCGCCCGATTTGCAGTTGTTCCTGCAGGCCTGCAGCCAGGCCGTGGGCACCCGGCCTGCGTAGGCCCTGCGCTGGCTATGCGCAGCGCAGGCCGTCAGCGCTGCATCCACGTGGCCAGGGCGCGGCTGACCTGCCCGGGCTGCTCCATGGTGCTCATGTGGCCGCTGTCTTCGATCACCACCAGCTCCGAGCCGGGGCATAGCGCCTGCATGCGTTCATGGCGGGACAGGGGGCTCCAGCTGTCCTGCCGGCCGCAGGCCAGCAGGGTGGGGCACTGCAGGCTCTGCAGCACAGGGCTGGCGTCGGGGCGGTTCAGCAGGGCATCGATCTGCGCGGCGAACAGGTCGGGCGTGAAGCGTGCCACCATGTCCAGCACTTCGGCGAAGAGTGGCGTGTCCAGTCGTGACGGGTGGACCATGCCCCGCGCCCACTGTGTGCCCATGGCACGCATGCCGTGCTCGCGCGCGATCTGCAGCAGCGCCATGCGCTTGTCGCGTTCGGCGATGCCGGCCTCACCCGGCGCGATAGGCTCCATGCCGGTATCGAGCAGGGCCAGGCGCTCGATGCGTTCCGGCGCCATGCTGGCGATCGCCAGCGCCACGCGGCCGCCCATGGAGTGGCCTGCAAGCGCGAAGCGGGGCGCAGCAATGCCGTCCAGCACCCGGCGGGCCATGGCTTCGATGCTCGAACAGTCGCCATACGAGGGCACGATGCAGTCGGCGAAATCGAGGGCCCTGGCCTGCTCGTGCCAGACGGCTTCGTCGCATAGCAGGCCGGGCAGCAGTACCAGGCAGGGGGAACTCATGCGGGGTTCTCCAGATTCGGTCAGGCAGGGAGTGTGGCGTTGGTCATCAGTGCGCGCCTGCGACCTGCCCACGCTGCGGCTGGCTACGGCTGGCGCCGGCAGCCATCACCGCCAGCGCGGCGGCGATGAGCGGCAGGGCGAACACGTAGTAGAGCGATGCAGGTTGCCAGCCACCATCCAGCAGCAGGCCGGCCATGGTCGGCGCGAGGATGGCACCCAGGCGGCCGATGCCGATGGCCCAGCCCATGCCAGTGGCGCGGACTTCAGCCGGATAGGTGGAAGGCACCAGTCCATAGAGCCCCGCCATGCAGGCGAACAGGAAGACGCCCATGCCGACGGCCGCGGCGAAGGCCCAGCCCAGGCTGGCCGAGGCCATGCCAAACAGTGCGGTGAAGAGCGCGTTGAGCAGCAGGCTGCCGATGGCCAGATGCCGTAGCTGGGCCTTGAGTGCCAGCAGGCCGAAAAGGCTGCCGCCCGCGATGCCCCCCAGGTTCAGCAGCACGCCGCCGGTCACGCCCTGCTGTGCGGAGAGGCCCGCCTGCACCAGCAGTTTGGGCGTCCAGCTCAACGAGAAATAGACGTTGAACATCAGCAGGAAGAAGCCGATCCACAGCATCAGCGTGGGGCGGGCCAGGCCGTTGCGAAACAGCGCCGCCACCGTGTTGCCGCTTTGCGCGGCGTGGCTGCCGCGTGCGGTCGCCGGCAACTGCTGCAGGGCGGGGCGGCCCATGAGTGCCATCAGGCTGTTGAGTTTGTCCAGCGCGCCAGCCGGGCGGCGGGTGACGAGGAAGTCCACGGACTCGGGCAGACGCCACAGCACGATGGGCACCATCAGCGCCGTGGTCACCCCGCCGAACACGAAGACCGAGCGCCAGCCGTGGTGGCCCAGCAGCCAGGCGGCCATGAGCCCGCCCAGGGTGGCGCCGATCGGGTAGCCCGTGGCTTGCAGCGCGATGGCCGTGTTGCGCCACTTGCTGGACGAATACTCCGCCGTGATCACCCCCACGCTGGCCAGCATGCCGCCGATGCCCAGTCCTGTGATGCCCCGCAGCGCCGCCAGTTCAGCGTGGTTGCGCGCGGCGGCTGACAGCAGCATGCCCAGCGACACGATGGCAAGGCACAGCAGGATGACGGGCTGGCGGCCATACCGGTCGGCCAGCGGCGCGATCAGCAGCGAGCCGATGGCCATGCCGATGAGCCCCGCGCTGAACAGCACGCCCAGCTGCGCTCCACCGAGCTTCCATTCCGCCGCGACGGAGGAGGCCGTGAAGGCCATGACCAGCACGTCGAAGCCGTCCAGCATGATGAGCATGATGCAGATGGCGATGGCCAGCCACTGGAAGGACGTCATCGCGCCTTCATCCAGATTCTTTCGGATGTCTGTCATACAAGTCCTTGTCGGATCAGGTTGTCTCTGTGCCCGGTGCCGCATCTGCAGGTCGCTTCTGTGCGGTGCGTCTGTCGGCCGTGCCGGGTCGTTGTGGGGCTCTTGTCGGCTTTTTTGTGGCTCGGCTGTGCAGGGGGCGCGTGCACCAGGGCCCGCTCAGCACCGCCAAGCGCAGTATTGCGGGGATGCCCCTGCCGCACCAATGCCGATGGGCGTCCCAGCGATGCGTTTTGCTGATGGGGTGGGGTTGCGGATATGACTGGATGTCACTGGGGAGGCCAATCGGGCCGGGCATGAAAAAAGCCCCGGCCGGTGGGCTCGGGGCTTGGGGTGCGCTCAGGCAGGCGGGGCCTGCCTTGAGGCTGGGTCGACCGATCAGAGCGAGTCGATGAAGCTGCGCAGCTTGTCGCTGCGGCTGGGGTGCTTGAGCTTGCGCAGCGCCTTGGCTTCGATCTGGCGGATGCGTTCGCGGGTCACGTCGAACTGCTTGCCCACTTCTTCCAGCGTGTGGTCGGTGGACATCTCGATGCCGAAGCGCATGCGCAGCACCTTGGCTTCGCGCGGCGTGAGGCCGTCCAGGATGTCTTTCACCACGTCGCGCAGGCCGGCCTGCATGGCGGCATCGATCGGGGCGGTGTTGGCACCGTCCTCGATGAAATCGCCCAGGTGGCTGTCGTCGTCGTCGCCGATCGGCGTTTCCATGGAGATCGGCTCTTTGGCGATCTTCATGATCTTGCGGATCTTGTCCTCGGGAATTTCCATCTTCGCGGCCAGGATGGAGGCGTCCGGCTCGAAGCCGAATTCCTGCAGATGCTGGCGCGAGATGCGGTTCATCTTGTTGATGGTCTCGATCATGTGGACCGGGATGCGGATGGTCCGCGCCTGGTCAGCGATCGAACGGGTGATGGCCTGGCGGATCCACCACGTTGCGTAGGTCGAGAACTTGTAACCGCGGCGGTATTCGAACTTGTCCACCGCCTTCATGAGGCCGATGTTGCCTTCCTGGATCAGATCCAGGAACTGCAGGCCGCGGTTGGTGTACTTCTTCGCGATGGAGATCACGAGGCGCAGGTTGGCCTCGATCATTTCCTTCTTGGCATCGCGCGAGGACGATTCGCCCTCGTTCATGCGCTTGTTGATGCTCTTGAGCTCGGTCAGCGGCACCACCACGCGCGACTGCAGGTCCATCAGGCGTTGCTGCAATTCCTGCACGGGCGGGATGTTGCGCTGCAGCACGGTGCTCCAGGGCTTGCCGGCGGCGGCCTGCTTCTCGACCCACTTCAGATTCAGCAGGTTGGGCGGGAATTCCTTGATGAAGACGTCCTGGGGCATGCCGCACTTGTCCACGATGATGCGGCGCAGCTCGCGTTCCTTCTTGCGCACGTCGTCCACCTGGCCGCGCACCATGTCGCACAGCTTCTCGATGGTCTTGGCGGTGAAGCGGATGGTCATCAGCTCGGCCGACAGGGCCTGCTGGGCCTTCATGTAGGCGGGCGTACCGTAGCCTTCCTTGTCGTAGATCTTGTGGACCTTCTCGAACAGCTCGCGCATGGTGTCGAAGCGCGAGAGCGCCTCGCGCTTGAGTTCTTCCAGCTTCTTGGTCAGCGCCTTGGAGCCGCCCTTGCCGTCGTCGTCGTCCTCTTCGTCGAATTCGTCGAAGTCTTCTTCGGCCACGTAGTCGTCGGCTTCGTTGGGGTTGGAGAAGCCGTCCACGATGGTGGAGATCACGACCTTGCCCTCACGGATCTCCTCGCCCATGGCCAGGATCTCGGCGATGGTGGCGGGCGAGGCGCTGATGGCTTCCATCATGGCCTGCAGGCCGCCTTCGATGCGCTTGGCGATCTCGATTTCGCCTTCGCGGGTCAGCAACTCCACCGTGCCCATTTCGCGCATGTACATGCGGACGGGGTCGGTGGTGCGGCCGAATTCGCTGTCCACGGTGGAGAGCGCGGCTTCGGCCTCTTCCTCCGCTTCCTCGACGGTAGCGGCCGTAGGCGTCACGTTGTTCTGGAACAGCGTTTCGGCATCGGGCGTCTGCTCGTACACGGCCACGCCCATGTCGTTGAGCATGGTGACCACGACTTCCATGGTCTCGGCATCGACCAGCTTGTCGGGCAAGTGATCGGAGATTTCGACCTGCGTGAGATAGCCGCGCGTCTTGCCCAGCGTGATCAGGGTTTTCAGGCGCGAGCGGCGCTTGGCCAGGTCTTCTTCGGACAGGACGGTTTCGTCCAGGCCGAATTCCTTCATCAGCGCGCGTTCCTTCGCCTTGCTGATCTTCATGCGCAGCGGCTTGACCTTCTCGGCCGGGGCGGCTGCGGCCGCTTCGGGTTCGGCCTCGACCTCGCCTTCGAGGTCCGCTTCGATGTCGGACAGGTCAGCATCGTCCGCGACGTCGGAGTCGGCTGCTGCCTTGGGCTTGCGGCCACGCTTGGCCGGCGTCTTGGCTGCGGCGGCAGTGCCGGCGGCCTTGGCTGGTCGGCCCGGGCGCTTCTTGGGCGCGGCCTCGTCGTCGCCTGCGGCGGCGGCAGGAGCCGCCTTGGCGCGGGCGGGCTTTTTCTTCAGCAATTCATCGGCAGCTTTGATGAGCTCGGCAGAACTTTTCACAGGTACGGTCTTGGTCTTGTTGGCTGCGGCACCGGCGGCGGACGGAGCGGCCACGGCTTTCGCGGAGGCTGGCGCAGCGGATTTTGAAACGGCCTTGGCGGCGGGTGCTGCGGCGGACTTGGGCGACTTCGCGGACTTTTGAACGGGCATGGACAACCTCAAGGATCAAAGACGGACACACAAAGAAAACGCAAGCGCCACTATTTCCCGGCGCGGGTGGCACGGCGCGGGCTCGCTGCCCGCGCGGCTGGAGAACGCCATGAGTCTCTTCAGGGCAGTGAAGAGGGCTCAAGGTTCTCGGTGGCAAGATGTCTGGGCGAACATTTGGTGTGCAGTCCTTGCGGCAGGTGGGGCGGTTGTGCGCGTTCGTCACGGTTGCCCCGGGGCCGGAGGTATTGCTGTCGCTCTTGCCGGTGAACCCTACATTATACCGGCACGGCCGATTTCAAGGGTTGCATGAAAGCTGCAGGTCCGCTAGGCGCGTCAGGCGGCACGCAGGGGGATGCCGCGCAGTTCCTTGATGCGCAGCTCCAGCGCCTGGTAGCGCGCCAGGGCGTCCGGCTCGCGGGTGATGCGCGTGACCAGTTCCTTTTGTTGCCGCATGAAGTCTTCGATGAGCATGCGGTCGAGCAGGCCACGCAGTTCGCCGCGCAGTTCGGCCGTGTCGCCTTCGGTCTGGGCGTGCGAGCCTGTCATCACGCGTTCGGCCGTGGCGGCGCAGGCGTGGCCGCGCAGGCTTTCGAGCAGCAGGGCCCAGGGCTGAGGGCCGTGCTCGTGCAGTTGGCCTTCCAGCCAGGTGAAGAGCGGGCCGTGGGGCGCCGGTTGGGCGCAGAGCGTCGCATGGTCTTCGTGCGACAGCTCTTCCATGAACTCCATGTGCGAGAGCAGCAGCCGCGCCGCGTGGTCCGCGCGGCTGGCGAGCGGGGTGCGCGGCAGCGGCGGCTGGGCCGGGCGGTCGTCTTTCTTCCAGCGGCTTTTCCAGTCGCCTTTCTTCCAGTCGCCACCCTTGTTAAAGGGTTTGCGCGGGTAGCTCGTTGCGCCAGCTTCGGCTCCCGGATGCCAACCGCCATCGGCGGCGGACCCTTGGCCCCACGGCGGCTCGTCGGCATAGGGGGCGTACTCTTCCTGCGCCGGCCGTGCCGCGCCGCCGCTAGCGCCCCCGCGTGACGCATCCTGCGCGCCGGTCTGCTGCCAGAGCTCGGCCAGGTCCTTGGCGTTCAGCTGCCCCAGCTCGCCCAGCTCCGAGAGCAGCTGGCGTTTCAGTGCGCCATCGGGCAGCGCGGACCACAGCGGTCGGGCGTTGCTCAGCATGTGGGCGCGGCCTTCGGCCGTACCCAGGTCGCAGCCCTCGCGTGCGGATTCGACCAGGAAGCGGCTCAGCGGCATGGCGTCGCCCACATGGCGCGCGAAGGCGTCGGTGCCGTATTCGCGGATGAAGCTGTCGGGATCGTGCTCCGCCGGCAGAAAAAGGAATTTCACGCTGCGCGTATCGCTGGCATAGGGCAGGGCTCCGTCCAGCGCCTTGCGTGCGGCGCGGCGGCCGGCTGCGTCGCCGTCGAAGCTGAACACCACCATGTCGGTGAAGCGGAACAACTTGTGGACGTGCTCGGCCGTGCAGGCCGTGCCCAAAGTGGCGACGGCATTGGGGAACCCCAGCTGGGCCAGCGCCACCACGTCCATGTAGCCTTCGGTAACCAGGGCGAAGCCGTGCTCGCGGATCGCGGTGCGGGCTTCGTAAAGGCCGTAGAGCTCGCGCCCCTTGTGGAACACGGGCGTTTCGGGTGAGTTGAGGTACTTGGGCTTTTCGTCTCCCAGCACCCGGCCGCCATAGCCGATGCACTCGCCCTTGACGTTGCGGATGGGGAACATCACGCGGTCGCGGAAGCGGTCGTAACGCTTGCCGCCGTCTTCCTCGTTGACGATGACCAGCCCGCTTTCTTCCAGCAGCGGGTCGTCGTATTGCGCGAACACGCTGGCCAGGCCCCGCCAGCCTTCGGGGGCATAGCCCAGGCCGTAGCGCTTGGCCACGGCCCCGGACACGCCTCGGCCCTTGAAATAGGCGATCGCCCGGGGCGAATCGCGCAGGTGGCGGCGCCAGGATTCGCCGGCTTTCTCCAGCACGTCGGTCAGCGTCGCCTGCTTCTGCCGCTGTGCGGCGGCGCGCTCGCGCTCCTGCGGGGAGACGTGGTCATCGGGCACTTGAAGGCCGGTCTGCTGGGCGAGGTCGTGGACGGCTTCCACGAAGCCCATGCCGGCGTGGTCCATCAGGAAGCCGATGGCATTGCCGTTTTTCCCGCAGCCGAAGCAGTGGAAGAACTGCTTGGATGGGCTGACGCTGAACGAAGGCGACTTCTCGCCGTGAAAGGGGCACAGGCCCATGAAATTCGCCCCCGCCTTCTTGAGCGGCACGTACCGGCCCACGACATCGACCACATCGACGCGCGAGAGCAGCTCTTGGATGAAAGACTGGGGAATGGACACCCGCGCATTTTCGCTGATGGCGGGGATCGAGCCGATGCGCACGCTCGCTTCGGTCGAGGTCTTGTCCTTCAAAAACAATCGACGCGTCTTGTTACCCTTTGGCACATGTCGCTCGTCCTACCTCTTCGGCCCGAGTTTGGGGCCGCGGCCCGTTCCACCCCGTCACCCTGCGGCCTGTGTCGTGATGCGGCTGCGCTGGACTTCACCTTCACGATGGCGTTCCAGCCCATCGTGAACCTGCGCGAACGCAAGGTGGTGGCCTATGAGGCCCTGGTGCGCGGCACCGACGGCAGTGGCGCCTACAGCGTGCTGCAGCGCGTGACGCAGGACAACCGCTATGCCTTCGACCAGCTCTGCCGCGTCAAGGCGGTGGAGCTGGCCAGCCGTCTGGGGCTGGAGGGCATGCTGCACATCCTCTTCCTGCCCAACGCGGTCTATCAGCCTGAGACCTGCATCCGCGCGACGCTGATGGCGGCAGAGCGCTGTGGCTTTCCGATCGAGCGGATCGCCTTCGAGGTGGCCGAGCAAGAGAATGTGGTGGACAAGGCCCACCTGAAGCGCATCCTGCAGTCCTACCAGCGCAGGGGCTTTCGCACGGCCATTGACGACTTCGGGGCCGGTTATGCCGGACTCGGCCTGCTGGCCGATTTCCAGCCCGACCAGATCAAGATCGACATGGGACTTGTGCGGGGCGTCGACGCCGACCCCGTGCGTCAGGTGATCGTGAAAGCCATTCTGGGCGTGTGCCTTGCACTGGACATCGAGGCGCTGGCCGAGGGCGTGGAGACCGTGGCGGAGCTGCAATGGCTGCAGGCTCAGGGCGTGAATATCTTCCAGGGCTACCTGTTCGCCCGACCCGAGATCGAGGCGCTTCCGCAGGTCAGCTGGCCCTGAGGCGCCCGCCGCCCGTGCTGTCGTGCGGGTGCGGTGGCAGTGTCAGGGCAGCTGCGAGGCGGCGGTCTGCGCCGGCTCCCGTGCCGCATTCGCTGCGGCGCTTTCGACAGGTACCCGCACCTGAGGCAGGCAATCGGGGTATTCGCGCTGGATGAAGGTGATGAGCGCCTCGCGCACACGGCAGCGCAGGTCGAAGGCCAGGCCTGAAGAGCGCGCTGAGACCAGCACGCGGATCTGGATGGTGCGCTCGGTCACATCGGTCAACTGCAGCACCTTCACGCGTTGGTCCCATTCGGGCGCGGTGGCGAGAACGCGGTCGAGCTCGGCGCGCAGGGGCTCCAGCGGCATGCGGTAGTCGGTGTAGAGTAACACGGTGCCCAGGATTTCGGAGCTGGTGCGCGTCCAGTTCTGGAAGGGATGCTCGATGAACCACTGCAGCGGGATGATGAGCCGCCTCTCGTCCCAGATCCGGAGAACCACATAGGTGCCGGTGATTTCCTCCACGCGGCCCCACTCGCCTTCGATGATCAGCACGTCGTCAATGCGGATGGGCTGGGCCAGCGCGATCTGCAGGCCGGCAATGAGGTTGCTGAACACCGGCCGTGCCGCGATGCCGGCCACCAAGCCCACGACGCCGGCCGATGCCAGCAGGCTGGCGCCCACCTGGCGGGCGCCTGGAAAGGTCATCAGCATCATCGCCAGCCCCGCCATGAAGATCCCCGTCATGGCGGTGCGCGCCAGCACGCGCGCCTGCGTGGCGATGCGCCGCGCCTGCAGGTTGTCTTCCACGTCGGCGGGGTGCCGGGCGATGATGCCCGCCGCCAGTCCGCGGATGGCGCGCATCGCCAGCCAGGTTCCGCAGGCGATCACCAGCAGGCCGTTGAAATGGCGCACGCCCGCGATGTAGCGCTGTTCGTCGCTGGCCGCATGCCACACCAGCTGCAGCGCGATCAGGGGCAGCAGCACCCGCATCACCGGCACGCAGGCCCGCACGACGGCGTTGAGCAGTGGCGTGGGGCGCGTGGCGCGCAGGGCCACCATGGCGGCGACGCGATGGCCGAGCGCGGCGAAAGAGGCGGCCATCAGGGCTGCGATGGCGGTGGCGAGCCAGGGGGAAAGCTGCAGGGATTCGAGCATGGAGCGAAGAGAGGAGCCGCGCAGGCCGACGGAGCCTATGACGGACATGAAGCGCACATGGAGCGTTAGGTTGGCAACGCTAGCCGCAAAGCTGGGGTGAACGTGTCGGACGCTGGCTTCAATTCTCAGGGTGTTGTCAAGGGGCGGCAAAAAATAGGCCCACATGGGTAACGTTTTGACATACTCTGAGGAGATGCTGCGTTTTCGCTTCCCGGTCCCCCCCTGGTTGTGAGCCCCTTGGCCTGCCGTACCCTTGCGTTCAAAGTGATGCCTTCATTCCGCCATTGCGATGCCTCCCCTTCCCGGTCTCGCTGCGGCGTCTTCGGAGGGGCGGCGTGAGCAAGAGCCGTGTCGATGGCGCATCGGGAGCGCTCCTGGGCCGTGGGTTCGATCGTCCGTGGCGGAGATGGCAGGGGGCGCTGTTGGTGGTGCTGGTGGCACTGGCTGGTGCAGCGCTGCTGGTCGAGGCGGTGCTGAAGATGCGCATCGCCGAGCGTGCGCACGATAGCGCGGAGACTCTCCAGAGAGCCGCAGACGCGCTGACCAACCGCACGAGCAGCGGCCCCATTCTGGGCGCCGTCGTGCTGCTGGGGTTGGCCGAGCCCGACTTGAAGGCCCTTGCCCGAGGGCAGCCCATGGCGGATCAGGCGCGCGCCCAGTCGCGGCTGGCACTGGTGCGTGAGCGGTTTTTGGGCAGTGGCCTCTATGTGCTCTCGGCCGACGGCACCGTGGTGGCCCATGACACGGCCGGGCCGTCCTCCGTGGGCATGAACCTGTCTTTCCGGCCTTACTTCCAGCAGGCCATCAAAGGGGCCGTGTCGGTCTATGCCGCTGTGGGGGTCACATCGGGCGAGCGTGGCCTGTATTACGCAGCGCCGCTCTATGAAAAGGAGTCCAGTGCGAGCGCGATCATCGGTGTGGTGCTGTTCAAGGCCGCCTTCGAGTCCTTTGAGAGCACCTTTGATCGCTTGGGCTACCCCGTCTTGCTGATGTCCCCTCAGGGGGTGGTGTTCGCCTCCTCCGATCCGCGCTGGCTTTACGCCATGACCTCGCCCCTCACGCAGCAGCGCATCGACCAGGTGCGGGCGCTACGGCAGTTCGGCGACCGGTTTGACAAGGGCGGCGGCTCCGAACTGCCATTCACCGCCGATGCCCGGCAGACGCTCATCAACGACGTGCCGTACGCCATCGCAAGGCGCAACATTGACTGGAACGATCCCGAGGGGCCCTGGCAGCTGGTCATGCTGGACGATGTAAGCGCTCTGATGCCGCTGGACGAGCGGCTCTGGGTCGGGGGCGCGGCGTTCTTCGGCCTGCTCGTGCTGGGGACGATGGTGCTGGACATGGTGGGCAACCGGCGGCGCATGCGGGCGGCGCGCGAGCGGTTCCGCGTGTTGGGGGCTGCTCTTGAGAGTAGTCCCGTGGCGGTCACCATCACCGATGCCGAGGGCCGCATCGAATGGGTCAATGCAGAGTACGAGCGCAAGACGGGCTACCGGCGCTCGGAGGTACGCGGCAAGAAGCCCTCGATCGTCGCCAGCGGCCAGACGCCGACCGAGACCTTCAAGGACATGTGGGCCCAGCTCACCGCCGGGCGTTCATGGCAGGGCCACTTCATCAACCGCCGCAAGGACGGCGCTCTGTTTCACGACGAGGCCACGTTGTTGCCGGTGTTTGACGAGCAAGGGCAGCGCATCGCCATCGTGGGACTGCATGAGGACGTTACCGAGCGGCGCGACCTGCAGACGCGGATCGCTTCCCAGCTCGCCTTCCAGCAGGCGTTGATCGAAGCCATTCCCGTGCCGATCTTCTACAAGGACGAAAAGGGCCGCTTCATGGGGTTCAACCGCGCCTACGAGGAGGCGTTCGGTATCCAGCGCGAGGACCTTGTCGGCAAGACCGTCCTGGATGTGCCGTATTTGCCGCAGGAGGAGCGCGTGCTGCTCAAGCGCTACGAGGAGGAAATGGTGGCCGGCAGCAAGTGGCTGCACATGGAACGGGATGTGCGCCATGCCGACGGCAAGCTGCATCGCAGCCTGTTCTGGCTGCATGCAATCGACCGGCCGGATGGTTCGCCGGGCGGCACCATCGGCACCCTGGTGGATATCTCCGAACGCATGGAGGCGGAGATCGAATTGCGCCATGCCAAGGAACTGGCGGAAGAAACCGCGACGCTGAAGTCCAATTTCCTCGCCAACATGAGCCATGAGATCCGCACGCCCATGAACGCGATCATCGGCATGTCGCATCTGGCGCTCAAGTCCGGCCTGAGCGCTCGGCAGATGGGATATGTCTCCAAGATCCAGCAGGCCGGCCAGCATCTGCTGGGCGTGATCAACGACATTCTCGACTTTTCCAAGATCGAGGCGGGCAAGCTGCAGGTCGAGCGTCAGCCCTTCGTTCTGGACCGCATGCTCGGTGGGGTGGCCGACGTGGTGGGCTACAAGGCCGCCGCCAAGGGGTTGGAGCTGGTGCTGGACGTGGCATCCGACGTACCGCAGCACCTCGTTGGCGACGCCCTGCGGCTGGGGCAGATCCTGATCAACTTCGCCAACAACGCTGTCAAGTTCACCGAGCGCGGCGAGATTCACGTGCTGGTGCGCCTGGTCGAGTCCTCGGGCCCACGCGTGCTGCTGCGCTTCGAGGTGCGTGATACCGGTATCGGTGTGGCCCCTGAGCAGATGGCGCGCCTGTTCAAGAGTTTCCAGCAGGCCGATGTGTCCACCACCCGCCGCTACGGCGGAACGGGGCTGGGCTTGGCCATCTGCAAGAGCCTGGCGGAACTGATGGACGGTGAGGCAGCTGCGGAAAGCACGCCGGGCAAGGGCTCGTCGTTTTGGGGCACGGTGCCGTTGGAGCGCGGCATGCAGCCCCGCCAGCCGGTCCAGCTGCCGGCAGCGGGCCTGCGCGCGCAGCGGGTGCTCGTGGTGGACGACAACGAGACCGCCGCCGCCGTGCTGGCCGACATGCTGGAGACCATGGGCTTCGAGGCCACGCAGGTGCATTCCGGGGAGCAGGCGCTGCAAACGCTGACGCAGGCGCAGGCCGACGGAAACGGTTTCGGGCTGCTGTTGCTGGACTGGCAGATGCCTGTCATGGATGGGCTCGAGCTGGCACGCCGCATCCGTTCTCTGGGGCTGGACCAGGTGCCGCAACTGCTGATGGTGACCGCCTACGGACGCGAGGAATTGATCCGTTCCGCGCAGAAGGAGGGAATCGAATCCGTGCTGGTCAAACCGGTCAGCGCGTCACTGCTCTATGACACGCTGATGCAGCCGCTGGAGCACGGCTGGCTGCCCAGCCACGCGCCGATGCTGCAGACGCCGCAGCCCGATGAGCTGCCCGCGTCGCTGCGCGGTGCCCGGGTGCTGCTGGTGGAAGACAACGAACTCAACCAGCTGGTGGCGCTCGAACTGCTGCGAGACGCCGGCCTGCAGGTGGACGTGGCGGGGAACGGGCAGGTGGCGCTGGAATGCATCGGCCGCCAGGCTTACGCCGCCGTGCTCATGGACATGCAGATGCCCGTGATGGATGGCGAGACAGCCACCCGCCAGTTGCGTGCCGATCCCCGGCATGCTGCGCTGCCCATCATCGCCATGACGGCCAACGCCATGGCTGCGGATCGCGAGCGCTGCTTTGCCGCCGGCATGAATGACCACGTGGCCAAGCCGATCGAGCCAGCGGTGCTCTGGGCGGCCCTGGCACGCTGGATACGCCCCCATGCGGAGCCGCACGCTCCCGGCATGGGCCTTTCGCAGGGACCGGAGGGCGCAGACAGCACGGCAACGCTGGCGGCGGCCGCCGCTGTGGCAGGGCCCGCGGTGCCGCGCCTGCCTGCGGTGGTGCTGCCGCGCGGCATTGCGGGGCTCGACGTGTCCCTCGGCCTGCAGCGGGCGCTCGGCAAACCGGCGCTCTACGCCGACATGCTGCGCCGATTCGTGCAAGGCCAGCGCGGCATCGACCGGGCGCTGGAAGAGGCCGAGCAGACGGGTGATGCCCAGCGCGCGGAGCGGCTGATGCACACCCTGCGCTCGGTGGCCGGCAACATCGGCGCCGCCGGGTTGGCGGAGCAGGCACTGGCGCTGGAGCAGTCCCTGCGCGCGGGCGAATCGGCCATGCTGCGTGAGCCGCTGCGCGACGCCATGGCGCTGTCGCTGTCCGTGTTGCTGCGTGGCCTGCAAGAGTGGATCGATGCCACGCGAGCGCTGAACGAGGCCGCCGTGCCGCCGGGCCCGGATGCCTTGCCACCAGACCAGGCGGCAGGTGCGCTGGCCGCGCTGCTGCGCCGCGACGACCCTGCCGCGCTGGACTGCCTGCAGCGGCATCGGGCCGTCCTGCAGGCGCGCCTGGGCGACGAGTTCGATACCCTTGAGCGAGTCACCCGCGATTTCGAATTCGAGCAGGCACTGGCATTGCTCGACCGCCTGGGTCCGCTCTGAGCAGGAACCCGGCCGTGCCCCCACCCATCCAGAATTCAGGCAGGACAACCACCATGGTCTTTGACTCGCAGTCCTTCATGCCGGGCCCCCAGGACCGGCCGGCCGACAAGCCGAGCGCCACCGTGCTGGTGGTGGACGACACCCCGGACAACCTCACGCTGATGGGCAACCTGCTGCAGGGGCGCTACCACGTGCGAGTGGCCAACAACGGCGAGAAGGCGCTCAAGATCGCGCGCAGCGATGCACCGCCCGACCTCATCTTGCTGGACATCATGATGCCTGGCATCGACGGCCACGAGGTCTGCCGCCAGCTCAAGGCCGACCCCGCCACCCGCGACATCCCCGTCATCTTCCTCACGGCGCGCTCCGACTCAGAGGACGAGCGGGTCGGCCTGGCCTTGGGCGCGGTGGACTACATCACCAAGCCGATCAGTCCGCCCATCCTGCTGGCGCGCGTGCATACCCATCTGGCGCTCAAGGCCACGGCCGACTTCCTGCGCGACAAGAGCGCCTATCTGGAGCGCGAAGTGGCCCTGCGCACGCTGGAGGTACAGGCCATCCAGGACGTGACCATCATGGCCATGACCTCGCTCGCCGAAACCCGCGACAACGAGACAGGCAATCACATCCGCCGCACGCAGCTCTACGTCAAGGTGCTTGCAGAGCGGCTCTGCCGCCACCCCAAGTTTGAATACCTGCTCAACGAGCGCACGATCGACCTGCTCTACAAGTCTGCACCGCTGCATGACATCGGCAAGATCGGCATCCCAGACAGCATCCTGCTCAAGCCCGGGCCGCTCACGCCTGAAGAGTTCGAGATCATGAAGACCCACACCACGCTGGGCCGCGATGCGATCGAAAAGGCCGAGCGGCGACTGGGCATGCGGGTGGCCTTCCTCAGCATGTCCAAGGAAATCGCCTACAGCCACCAGGAGAAGTGGGACGGCAGCGGCTATCCGCTGGGTCTGGCGGGTGACGACATCCCAGTCTCTGCCCGCCTGATGGCAGTGGCCGACGTGTACGACGCGCTCATCAGCCGGCGTGTGTACAAGGCGGCCTTCACGCATGAACAGGCCTGCGGCACCATCATCAGGGGCCGGGGGACGCACTTCGACCCCGACATGGTGGACGCCTTCGTCGATATCGCGGACGATTTCCGCTCCATAGCCCAGAAATACCCCGATCCAGATTGAGCCGGGGAGTTACAGCCGGCTGCGTTCAGGCATGAAAAAAGCTGCCAGCGCTTATTGTGCAAGCGCTGGCAGCTCTCTTTTTAATAGCGGTTCCGCAGGGCGCGGAACGGGGCTTCAGAACAGACCGTTGGCGGACGATGCGCTGCGGTCTTCGCCGTGGGCCGGGCGCTCGGCAGCCGGGGCTGCGTCAGTGTCTGCGGCGTCGTCCTGGGGCAGCACGGCCACATCCAGGTTGTCCGCCGCCTGGCGCACGGAAGCCTTGTCGCCGGCGCTGGCAAACTTGCTGTATTTGCTCAGGATCGGCACCAGCTGGCCGTAGATCCGCGGTGCGCCGGCCAGGCATTCGCGCTGCTCCAGGAAGTCGGCCTCGCCCGTGAAGTTGCCCACCAGGCCGCCGGCCTCGGTCACCAGCAGCGAGCCAGCCGCGACGTCCCAGATCGACAGGCCGGTCTCGAAGAAGCCTTCGGTGAAGCCGGCCGCCACATAGGCCAGATCCAGCGCGGCGGCGCCCGGGCGGCGCAGGCCGGCGGTGCGCTGCATCACGTCGGCCATGATGTTCAGGTAGTTCTTGAAGTTGTCGCCGGGGCGGAAGGGGAACCCCGTGGAGATCAGCGATTCCTTGAGCTGCGTGCGCTTGGAAACGCGGATGCGGCGCTCGTTCATGTAGGCGCCGCGGCCCTTGGTGGCGGTGAACAGGTCGTTGCGCGTCGGGTCGTAAATCACCGCCTGCTCGATCTTGCCGCGCACGGCCAGGGCGATGCTCACGCAATACACGGGAAAGCCGTGGATGAAGTTGGTAGTGCCGTCCAGCGGATCGATGATCCAGACGAATTCGGAGTCCCGGGCGCCATACTGGCTGCCCGATTCTTCGGCCATGATGCCGTGGCCCGGGTAGGCCGTCAGCAGGGTTTCGATGATGGCCTTCTCGCTCGCGTGGTCCACCTCGGTCACAAAGTCGTTGATCTGCTTTTGCGAAATACGCACCGATTCCACGTCGAGCGCGGCACGGTTGATGATGGCGCCGGCGGCGCGTGCGGCCTTGATGGCCACGTTGAGCATGGGATGCAGATTGGACGACATTGGATTGTGATGAGGAGCGGGCGTTGGGGGCCGGCAGGTGGCCCCAGGGAGACGCCGGGCGATGCCGGCGAGCGCGAAACCCTGCATTTTACCCATGCCGCATTTTTCCGCTGCCGGCGGCGACAATCACGGGTTCCGCTGCACCGTGCGATCCGCCCATGAAAACCCGCTTCATCCTCATCCAGACCAGCCATGCCGGCAATGTGGGCGCCACCGCCCGTGCCATGAAGACCATGGGTTTCGACGACCTGGTGCTGGTGGCGCCGCGATGGGCCAACGTGCTGCGGCGCGAGGAAACCATCCAGCGCGCCAGCGGTGCCCTGGACGTGCTGGAAAAGGCCCGCATCGTCGAGACGCTGGACGAGGCGCTGGACGGCATGAGCCACCTGTGCGCCACGGCGATGACGCCGCGCGACTTCGGCCCGCCCACGCGCCAGCCGCGCGCGCACTTCGAGATGCTCCTGAAAGAAGAGCGCCAGGCCCAGGCGGAAAGGGCGCTACAGGCCTCCAACGGTGATGAAGATGGCGCGGCGCGGGAGGCCGGCGTGGCGTTTCTCTTCGGCAGCGAACGCTTCGGCATGGCCAACGAAGACGTGTACCGCTGCCACGTCGCGCTCTCCATTCCCACCAACCCCGGCTTCGGCTCGCTCAACCTGGGTGCGGCGGTGCAGGTGCTGGCCTACGACTGGCGCCAGGCGCTAGGCGGCTTCCCGCTGCAGGGGCAGGACGGTGCCGGCGAGGGCCCGGCCCAGCCGCGCGCCGATGCGCGCCAGGTGGCCGGCATGCTGGAACACTGGGAGCGGGCGCTCGAGGGCATCGGCTTTCTCGACCCCGCCGCGCCCAAGAAGCTCATGCCCCGGCTCAACCAGCTTTTCAATCGTGCCCGGCTCACGCCCGAGGAAATCCACATCCTGCGCGGTGTCGCCAAGGCCATGCTGGAGACGGCCGAACGGGCGCAGCGATAGACTGCCAGCGCGCCAGCCGGCGCATTTGCATATTTCAAGAACAACCGAGTCCCCCATGTTCGACCGCCTCCGCTCCGATATCCAGTGCATCCTCGACCGCGATCCTGCCGCGCGCAGCACGTGGGAGGTGGTGACCTGTTATCCGGGCCTGCACGCCATCTGGCTGCACCGGCCAGCGCACTGGAGCTGGAACCACGGCCTCAAGTGGCTCGGGCGCTTCATCTCCAACTTCTCGCGCTGGCTCACAGGCATCGAGATCCACCCCGGCGCCGTGATCGGCGAGCGCGTGTTCTTCGACCATGCCATGGGCGTGGTGGTGGGGGAGACGGCGGTGATCGGAGACGGCTGCACCATCTACCAGGGCGTGACGCTGGGCGGCACTTCGCTCTACAAGGGCGCCAAGCGCCACCCCACGCTGGGCCGCGACGTGGTCGTGAGCGCCGGCGCCAAGGTGCTGGGCGGCTTCGAGGTGGGCGACGGCGCCAAGATCGGCAGCAACGCCGTGGTCATCAAGCCCGTGCCGGCCGGCGCCACGGCGGTGGGCATTCCGGCGCGCATCATCCCGTCCAAGACCGGCGCCAGCCCCGACGTGACCGAGCCGCAGCCCGCGCAGCGCTTCACCGCCTACGGCATCACGCAGGAAGACGATCCGCTCTCGCAGGCCATGCGCGGCCTGATCGACAACGCCTCCTCGCAGGAGCGGCAGATCGCGCTGCTCTGGGAAGCCATCGAGAAGCTGGCCCGCACCGCGCCCCAGGCCGGCGGCTGCGTGCCGGGCGATGCCACGCGCTGCGAGCAGTTCGAGGCCGAGCGGCTGAACGCGCTGGTGGGCAAGTAGCGCCTGGAGCGGCTCCCCGGCGGTTGGCTGCTACGTTTTAAATAGCAAAAGGCCCTGGCGTATCAAGCGCCAGGGCCTTTTTTATTGGGGAGATCAGTCGCGCGGAGGCCGCTGCGCCTGCTTGGGCCGGAAGGCCTTGCAGAAGGCGTCGCGCGTTTCCATGTAGGGCCCGCCGATCAGGTCGATGCAGTAGGGCACGGCCGCGAAGATGCCCGGCACGAGCTGCGCGCCGCCCTCGTCCTTGAGGCCGCCCAGCGTCTCGGCGATGGCCTTGGGCTGGCCCGGCAGGTTGATGATGAGCGCGCGGCCGCGCACCACGGCCACCTGGCGCGAGAGGATCGCGGTGGGCACGAAGCGCAGGCTGATCTGGCGCATCTGCTCGCCGAAGCCCGGCATCTCCTTGTGGCCCACGGCCAGCGTGGCCTCGGGCGTCACGTCGCGCAGCGCAGGGCCGGTGCCGCCGGTGGTCAGCACCAGGTCGCAGGCGGCGGTGTCCACCAGCTCGATCAGCGTGCGGCGGATGGTGGCCTCGTCGTCGGCGATCAGGTGTGGCTCGAAGGCGATGGGGTTGAGCAGGGCGCGCGCGAGCCAGTCCTGCAGCGCGGGCAGGCCCTTGTCTTCATAGACGCCGGCGCTGGCGCGGTCGCTGATGGAGACGATGCCAATGCGCAGCGCCTCGCAGCGCGCGTCCGGGGCGGGCAGCGCAGGGGAGACGGCGGTGTCAGGCATCGTGCTCGGCACCTTCGGCACGGCCTTCTTCGCCGGCGTCCTGCATCTGCTCGCGCACCAGCTGGAACAGCTCGCGGTAGGCGCGGCCCTTGCGGGGCGCAAGGCCCTCGGAGACCTGCACGTTGGCTTCCTTGCCGGCGGGCTGCGCGTCCTTGCGGGCCTGGCGGATCAGGGCGCGGATCTGCTGCGTGTCGGTGCGCGGGAACTGCTCCAGCCACTGGGCCAGCGCATCGTCGTCGGCGATCAGCCGCTCGCGCCACTGCTCGGCCTGGTGCAGCGCCAGCTTTTCGGCGGCCGAGCCACTGTGCTGCTCTTCCAGCGCGTCCTGCGCGGCCTGCACGGTGGCCTCGTCGAGCTTGCGCATGAGCTTGCCGACGTATTGCATCTGCCGGCGCTTGCCCTCGAAGTTGGTGATGCGCTTGGCTTCTTCGAGCGCATCGACGAGCTTTTCGGGCAGCTGCAGGCGCTCGAGCAGGTCGGCGCGCAGCGTGAGCAGGTCGCGGCCGAGGTTCTGCAGCGCATCGCTTTCGCGCTTCATATCGGTGCGGCTCGACTCGGTCGTGCCTTTGAGTTCGGCCTTCAGGGCGATGTCGAGTTCGCTGCCTGCGGCAACGAACTGGCCTCGCACGAAGTAGCCTTTGGTGGGTTTGCGTGACATGGTCGGGGAAAAACTCGGGGGCGGGACACGCGGGGTGTCCGGAGAAAAGACCCGGCTCCATGGCGCCGGGAAGCGGCAAGTATCATAGCCGCCGATATGAATACACCCCGCTCCCGCACCGCCGCAGGCGCCCGCAAGGCTTCCGCTCCTTCTGCCGCCGAGAGCGGCTTCAGCTACACCCGCGACTTCTTCGAAGGCCTGGTGGACCACGCCCTGGGCCATGCCCGCAAGCTGGGTGCCACCGATGCGGGCGCCGAGGCGTCCGAAGGCTGCGGCCTGTCGGTCAGCGTGCGCAAGGGCGAGCTGGAGAACGTGGAGCGCAACCGAGACAAGTCGCTGGGCGTGACCGTCTATGTGGGCAACCGGCGCGGCAATGCCAGCACGTCGGACTTCTCCCTCGCGGCCATCGAACGCACCGTGCAGGCGGCCTACGACATTGCCCGCTTCACCGCCGAAGACCCGGTCGCAGGCCTGCCCGATGCGGCTGACATTGCGCCGGCCGACACGCATCGCGACCTGCAGCTCTTCCACCCCTGGGCCATCACCAGCGAAGAGGCGGCCCGCCTGGCGCTGGAGTGCGAGGCCGCTGCCTTGGACACGCACAAGCGCATCACCAACAGCGAAGGCGCGGGCGTTTCGGCCCAGCAGAGCCACTTCTTCAGCGCCCACACGCGCGGCTTTCGCGGCGGCTATGCCAGTTCGCGCCACAGCATGTCGGTGGCGCCCATCGCCTCGCTGCCCGGCCGCCATGCCGAGATGCAGCGCGACGCCTGGTACTGCTCCATGCGCAACGCGGCCGACCTGTCGGCCCCGGCGCTGATCGGCCGCTATGCCGCCGAGCGCGCCCTGAGCCGCCTGGGTAGCCGCAAGATCCCCACCACCCAGTGCCCGGTGCTGTTCGAATCGCCTCTGGCCGCGGGCCTGTTGGGCAGCTTCGTGCAGGCCGTGAGCGGCGGCTCGCTCTACCGCAAGAGCTCCTTCCTGCTCGACTCGCTGGGCAAGCGCGTGCTGCCGGCGCACATCGACCTGATCGAAGACCCCTTCGTGCTCGGCGGCAAGGGCAGTTCGCCCTTCGACGAGGAAGGCGTGCGCGTGTCGGCCCGCAAGGTGGTGGATGCGGGCCGCGTGGAGGGTTACTTCCTCTCCACCTATTCGGCGCGCAAGCTGGGCATGAAGACCACCGGGAACGCCGGCGGCTCGCACAACCTCACGCTCACCTCGCGCCATACGCGGCCGGGCGACGACCTGGATGCGATGCTCAAGAAGCTGGGCACGGGCCTTTTCGTCATTGAGCTGATGGGCCAGGGCGTGAACTACGTCACCGGCGACTATTCGCGCGGCGCCAGCGGCTTCTGGGTGGAAAACGGCGAGATTGCCTTCCCGGTGCAGGAGATCACCATCGCCGGCAACCTCAAGGACATGCTCAAGGGCATTCAGGCGGTGGGCGCCGATGCGTACAACTACGGCGCCAAGACCGTGGGCTCGATCCTCGTCAACCGCATGAAGGTGGCGGGCAGCGGGGCCTGAGTTGACGACTCGGGCCGGGCGCCCGTCACTGGTCGGCGGCGCGCACCTGGTTGCGGCCGGCGCGCTTGGCCTCGTACAAGGCCAGGTCCGCCCGTTTCAGGCATTCCTGCGGCGAATAGGCGGACGAGGCCGTCCACGCCAGGCCGATGCTCACGGTGATGGGAATGGTCCTGCCGTGATCGACCTGCACCCTTAGCGCCTCCACGCTGGTGCGCAGCCGTTGCGCGATCGACCACGCTTCGGCGCGCGTGACAGCCGGCAGGTAGATCACGAACTCCTCGCCCCCGGTGCGCGCGAACAGGTCCGACGCTCGTAACAGGCTCTGCACGCAGTGCGCGAACTCGGTCAGCACCGCATCTCCGGCCGAGTGCCCGAATTCGTCGTTGATGCGCTTGAAATGGTCCAGGTCCAGCTGCGCGATGGCGCTTTGGGCCGGCAGGTGGGCGGGAAGGCGCGAGTCCAGCCAGCGACGGTTGCCGACGCCTGTCATGGGGTCGGTGTGGGCGGCCTGTGCCAGACGGATCTGCGCCCGCTCGTTGGAGAGCGTCGCCGCCATCAGCGCGATGCCGAAGTGGCAGAAGATCTGCACGTAGAAGGCCCAGGCGAAGCTGCTCGGGCCGCCGGCCGAGTCGGTCACGATGGAGCCCAGCCGCAGCAGGTAGATGGTGCCGCTCAGCGCCACGAGCAGGGCCAGCGGCCAGCGCGAGGGCAGCGGTTCCGCGGGGGCCTCCCGCAAAATCTCATAGCAGCTCAACGCGAGCGCCAGTGCGGCTGCGGCGTGGAACGTGCCGGCACGCGCGAGGTTGTGCGCGGGGAACCCCGTGATCAGACCCAGCACGGTGCGGGCCGCCGGCAGCATCAGCAACGCTGCCCAGGGAACGCGGCGGCGGCCGCTGAAGCTCCGTATGCCGGCCCAGAAGAGCGCGTAGCCGAAGGTGCCGAGTGCCAGGCTGCCGTGCGTCCAGAGCCACGCGGGAAGGGCAGCGACCTCGCCCCGCCAGGCGAGGCCGGAGCCGCATGCCTGCATCAGGTACGCAGCGCCCAGGCAGGCCAGGCCACGGGGGCGGCAGGAATGCAGGCGAATCTGGAAGATGCTGAGAGCGCCAGCAAATAGCGAGGTGTTGTAGACGACCAGCACGGTCGGCAGATCAAGGGTGAATTCCATGGGGCATTCGCGAGCGTTCGGTCCATTGTGCAGGCCGAACAAGGCATTTGCTGCGCAAAAAGCTCGCAACGTGTGCGCGCGTGGTGGCGCTAAAAGGCCAGGATTTTGGCACTGCGCCCGGGCCGCGCGGCTCAAGTGCAGCCCGGCGGAAGTCGATGCCTGTCCCGGACCCTGTTCCATGGCCGGCCTCGATGGCCCCACCATCTTCCCGGCCCCCAAAAAGACCCGCCAAGGCGGGTCGAATGTGCTTGCAAAGCAAAGGGGGGCGGCCGTGCAGCCGACCTGCGGATGGTCGGTGCGCTGGCGCCGGGCGGCGCAGTCGCCTCTGCCGCCAGGCGGAAATCGGCAGGTGCGCAGGCCAGCGATGCGCGTGCGTCCTACGCCCGTGTGCGTCGGGGAGGAACGCGCAGCGGCACGAGGGTTTTCTAGGATGGTGCCATTCTCAATTTTCCGGTTCGTCCGGGGAGAGGCTTCAGTGAGCAGCAATTGGTATCGTCTGGATCTGGGTCGTGAACGCGAGGCTTTCGAGCCGGCGAGGCAGATCCAGCAAGTCTTCATGGCCAAGTTCCTGATGGCGCGGCCGGGGTCGGGCAGGGCGCTTTTCTCCAGTTGCGATCCGGTGGCGGACAAGGTCTGTCTGTTCTTCTCGCCGGCCGCTGCGGACATTGCGATCCGCTTCCGGGCAGAGCCTTGCGAAAAGCCGCTGGCACCCTCGTACCTGAGTCTGCTGGCCGGCGAGAGCGAAGCGCTGGTGGTGCATTTCCCGGAGCCGCTGGCGGCCTGATTCACCACCTTCGCGCCAGTGGCGTTCAGTCGTCCAGCGACGCGCTCCAGCGCTGGCCCCAGTCGCCGGCCCGGTCGATATTGCGGCGGTCGCGCTTGGTGGGTCGGCCTTCCTGCAAGCTCGCGGCTGGTTCGGGCGCGAGGCGGCGCAGTTCGGCAGCTGCCGCGCGGGAGGCAATGCTCTCCGGTGTTTCCTCGAACAGCAACTGCGCTACGGGCGCGGGCCCGCGCATGGCGCTCAGGGCGCGGATCACCACAGTGCGTTGGACCGGGCCCTGGCGCAGCTCCAGGGTGTCGCCGGGGCGAACGTCGCGCGCGGCCTTGGCCTGTTGCCCGTTGACCGTGACGCGGCCCTTTCCGATCTCTTCGGTTGCGAGGCTACGGGTCTTGTAAAAGCGCGCGCACCATAGCCATTTGTCCAGGCGCATGGCTGCCACAGGGGTCTTGCTCGTCGGGGTTGTCATCGTTCCGATTGTGCCCAAGGCCGGTGCCGGGCTCAGGCGCTGGCCGGGTCCAGTGGCAGGCGAACGACGGCATCAAGCCCGGCGATGCGGCCGCCTGCCTCGCGGTTGACCAGCGCGATGGTGCCGCCCAGCGCATGCACGATCTCGTGGCAGATGGCCAGGCCCAGGCCCGAGCCGGTGCGGATGTCGCCGGCGGAGAAGGGCTGAAAGAGCCGCGTGGCCAGTTCCGCATCGATGCCCGGGCCCTGATCGGCGATGGTGAGCGCTGCATGCCGGCCATCGCTGCGCAGGTCGACGCTGAGCGTGCTGCCGGCCGGCGCGTGGCGGATGGCGTTGTGCAACAGGTTGCGCGCGAGCTCGCGCAGCATCCACGCATGGGCACGCAGCGGGGCCGGGTCGGTGTAGATGCCGAAGTCCAGATCGTGCTGCGCCACCAGCGGGGACAGGTCGAGCGCCGCCTCGCGCAGCACCGTGTCCAGCCGCGTCAGCGGCGGCGTGGCCTGATGGCGCAGCTGCTCCACCTTGGCCAGCGCCAGCATCTGGTTGGCCAGCTGGGTGGCCCGGTCCACCGTGTCGCCGATCTCTCGCAGGGCTTGATCGGGCGGTGCATCGCCGCGCAGGGCTGACTGCACCTGGGTCTTGAGGACGGCCAGCGGCGTGCGCAGCTGGTGCGCGGCGTCGCGCACGAAACGTTTCTGGTGTTCCAGCAGATAGTCCAGTCGCTGCATCACGCCGTTGGTGGCGTCGATCAGGGGCTGCAGCTCGCGCGGCGCGGAAGGGGCGGCGATGAGGCTCAGATCGTCCTCGGCCCGGTCCTGCAGGTTGGCGCTGAGCTGGCGTACAGGCCGGGTGGCACGCTGTACCACCAGCACCACCACGAGCGCGATGGCGGCCACCAGCAGGGCCTGCCGCGCCAAGGTGTTCCAGAGCATCTGCAGCGCCAGGGTGTGTCGCAGCTCCAGCGTTTCGGCTACCTGGATCACCGCCATGCCGCGGCCGTGCGCCGATGAAACGGGCTGCAGCAACACGGCCACGCGCACGGACTGGCCGCGGAATTCGTCGTTGTAGAAATCGACCAGAGCGGCATAGGGTGGCCGCTTCGGGATGGTGCCGCGCCATACGGGCAGCTCGGCGAAGCCAGAGATCAGTTCGCCGTGCAGGTTGGAGACGCGGTAGAACATGCGGCTTTGGTTGTCCGCCTCGAAGGCTTCCAGCGCCGAATAGGGCACGATGGCGTGCAGCCTGGCGGCATCGTCGTAGCCGACCACGTCCAGCTGCTCGCTGATGCTCTTGGCCGAGGCGAGCAACGTGCGGTCGTAGGCGGTGTGCAGCGACTGCAAGGTCTCGCGGTAGAGACTCAGCGTGTTGAAGACGATGAAGGCGAACACAGGCACCAGGATGCCCACCAGCAGCTGCTGGCGCAGGGAGAGCGTCGGCTCCGCGCGGCGCATCGCCTGGCGTCTCAAGCGTCGGCCTTCAGAAGGTAGCCCAGGCCGCGCAGCGTCATCAGCGTGAGACCGGTGCCTGCGAGCTTCTTGCGCAGGCGATAGACGACGACTTCGATGGCCTCGTACTGCACGTCGAGCTGTCCCGGGAACACCAGCTCGTACAGCCGTTCCTTGGTGACGGCGTGGCCCGGCTGGGCGAGGAGGGCGCGCATCAACGCCAGTTCGCGCGGGGTGAACTCCATTACTTCCCCATTCAGATAGATCGCACCGCTCTCTTTTTCATAGCGTATGGCGCCCAGAACGACTGCGCTGGGGACCGATCGTGCTTCGGGGGCATCACCGCTGCGGCGTACCAGTGCGCGCAGGCGCGCCTCCAGTTCGTCCAGATCGAAGGGCTTGGGCAGGTAGTCGTCCGCGCCCGCGTTCAGGCCCAGCACCCGGTCGCCCACGGTGCCACGGGCCGTAAGCAGCAGCACGGGCGTGCGCAGACCGCGCGCGCGCGCCTGCTGCAGCACCTGCAGGCCGTCCAGGCCGGGCAGGCTCAGGTCGAGCACGATGGCATCGGGTGGGCGGGCGATCCACTGCGCCAGGGCCGCGCGGCCGTCGGCCAGAGCGGTCACTTCCATGCCGCGCCGCGCCAGCGAGCGCTGTAGCGTGGCCTGCATGGCGGCGTCGTCTTCCACGAGGAGCAATTGCATGGGCCGGACCTTAGCACCGCCTGTGCAGGGCGTTCGCCCAGGTGTTTTCCCTGAGTCTGCGGACAGCCATTTGACAGGATGGGCGCGCATCATCGCCGCCACAAGAACGAGTTTCGGCAGGGCCGCCGCAGCCTGCCGGAAGCCCCCCATCTTCCAAGGAGACATGCCATGCGCCGCGATACCTTCCTCAAGTCATTGGCCGCCCTGGCCGCCACCGGCGCGCTGCCCTTGTCGGCCCACGCCTCAACCGCTGTCAAGATGATGCTGCCCGCCAACCCGGGCGGCGGCTGGGACACCACGGGCCGGGCTCTGGGCAAGGCGCTGCAGGACGCGGGCGTGGCCTCGTCCGTCACCTACGACAACAAGGGCGGCGCGGCCGGCGCCATCGGCCTGGCCCAGTTCGTCAATGGCTCCAAGGGCGACCCGAATGCGCTGATGGTGATGGGTGCCGTGATGCTGGGCGGCATCATCACCGGCAAGCCACCGGTCAACCTCTCGCAGGCAACGCCCATCGCGCGCCTGACCAGTGAATACAACGTCTTCGTGCTGCCTGCCAATTCGCCCTACAAGTCGATGGCCGAGGTGATTGAGCAGCTCAAGAAAGACCCGGGCAGCGTGAAATGGGGTGGTGGCTCGCGCGGCTCCACCGAGCACATCGCGGCGGCCATGATTGCCCGCGAGGTGGGCGTGGACCCGGCCAAGATCAACTACGTGGCCTTCCGTGGGGGCGGCGAGGCGATCGCGGCCATCCTGGGCGGCAACGTGACCATCGGTGGCGGTGGCTACAGCGAAATGGCCGAATACATCAACACCAAGAAGATGGTGCCGGTGGCCGTCACCTCCGGCCAGCGGCTCAAGGGCTCTGCCGTGCCGACCCTCAAGGAGCAGGGCATCAACGTGGAGATCGGCAACTGGCGCGGCGTTTATGGCGCCCCGGGCATCACCCCGGTGCAGCGCAAGGCGTTGATCGACATGGTGGCCCAGGCGGTCAAGAGCAAGAGCTGGGCGGAGTCGATGCAGAAGAACGACTGGACCCCCGCCTGGCTGCCGGGCGACGAGTTCGGCTCTTTCGTCGATTCGGAGTTCGCCAGCCTGCGCGCCACCATGGTCAAGGCCGGCATGATCTGACCTGACGCGGCTCCGGCCCTGCCGAAGATGAGCGCATTCGCCCAGGTGGCGGGTGCGCTTTTCTTTCGCCTCTTCGTTTGCCATTGTTGAATTTTCCCTGGGTGGTTTCCCATGACTGAACACTCGATTTCCGCCGCCTCACCCGGCGATGCGCCGCCCGAGCCCGGCTCTGGCAACGTGCCCGCCACGCGTGCCCAGTTGCTGGTGGGCGTTGGCGTGCTGGTGGTCGCTGCCGCGCTGGCCTGGGGCGCGCTCGCCATCCCCGCCAATGCGGGCTATGGCGGCGTAGGCCCCAACTTTCTGCCGGGGCTGGTGTCGGGAGTGCTGGCTCTCTGCGGCGCCTTCCTGGTGTGGGAGTCGCTCTCTGGTGGCTTTCGCGAGCTGGATGCCGGCGGCGGCGCGGCCCGGGCCGACAAGGGCGCCTTCGCCTGGGTGTCGGCCGGCCTGCTGCTGAACGCGGCGCTCATCACCACCGTGGGCTTCATCCTGAGCTGCACGCTCTGCTACCTGCTCGCAGTACAGGGCCTGCGCCGGGCTGCGGGCCAGCCGGCTGCCGCCAGCCTGCGCACCTGGGGCGTGGACGCGTTCACGGGCCTGCTCATCTCGGCGCCCGTCTTCTGGGCCTTCACGCAATTCCTGGCGATCAACCTGCCGGGCCTGACGAACACGGGGTGGCTGTGATGGAAATCTTCGACGCACTGCTGGCGGGCTTTGCCACCGCCGCCACGCCGGTCAATCTGCTGTGGGCCCTGGTGGGCTGTGCCCTGGGCACGGCGGTGGGCGTGCTGCCCGGCATCGGCCCGGCCGTAGCCGTGGCCATGCTGCTGCCCATCACGGCCAAGGTGGAGGTCACGGCCTCCATGATCTTCTTCGCGGGCATCTACTACGGTGCCATGTATGGCGGCTCGACCACCTCCATCCTGCTGAACACGCCGGGCGAAACGGCCAGCATGGTCACGGCCATGGAGGGCAACAAGATGGCCAAGAGCGGCCGCGCCGGCGCGGCGCTGGCCACGGCGGCCATCGGCTCGTTCCTCGCCGGGACCATCGCCACCGTGGTGGTGACGTTGTTCGCGCCCTATGTGGCCGACTTCGCGGTCAAGCTCGGCCCGCCCGAATACTTCATGCTGATGGTGCTGGCCTTCACCACCGTGAGCGCGGTGCTGGGCAAGAGCGCGGTGCGCGGCATGACGGCGCTGTTCGTGGGCCTGGCGCTGGGCTGCATCGGCATGGACCAGATCTCCGGCGCCGCCCGCTACACCCTGGGCCAGCCGGAGCTGCTGGACGGCATCGACATCGTGCTGGTGGCCGTGGGCCTCTTCGCCGTGGCCGAAGTGCTCTACGCCGCCCTCTACGAAGGCCGCGTGGTCGATACGCAGAACCGCATGGGGCGCGTTCATATGACCAAGCGCGACTGGAAGCGCTCGGTGCCCGCGTGGATCCGCGGCACGCTGATCGGTACGCCCTTCGGCTGCATCCCGGCCGGCGGCACGGAGATCCCGACCTTCCTGACCTACGCCACCGAGAAGAAGCTGGCCAAACCCGAAGACCGGGCCGAGTTCGGGACCCAGGGGGCCATCGAAGGCGTGGCGGGCCCCGAGGCCGCCAACAACGCCACGGTGACGGCCGCGCTGATCCCGCTGCTGACGCTGGGCATTCCCACGTCGAACACCACGGCCGTGCTGCTGGGCGCATTCCAGAATTACGGCATCAACCCCGGTCCGCAGCTCTTCACCACGTCGGCCACGCTGGTGTGGGCGTTGATCGCCTCGCTCTACATCGGCAACATCATGCTGCTGGTGCTGAACCTGCCCATGGTGGGCCTGTGGGTCAAGCTGCTGAAGGTGCCCAAGCCGCAGCTCTACGCCGGCATCCTGATCTTCGCCACGGTGGGCGCCTACGGCATGCGCCAGAGCGCGTTCGACCTGTTCCTGCTCTACGGCATCGGCCTGCTGGGCGTGCTGATGCGGCGCTTCGACTTCCCGACCGCGCCGGTGGTGGTGGGCATGATCCTGGGCCCGCTGGCCGAAGCGCAGATGCGCAACGCCATCTCCATCGGCGAAGGCAGCTGGCTGGTGTTCCTGCAGCGGCCCATGTCGCTGACGCTGCTGGTGATCGTGCTGGCGGTGTTGATCGTGCCGCGCGTGCTCAAGCACCTGGGGCGCCGCAAGCTGCTGCGGCTGCAGCAGATGGATGCCTGAGCGCAGCACCGCGCTCGAACGCTCGATGCAAGCAAAACGCCCGGCCTAGCCGGGCGTTTTGCTTTGGCGTGGACCTTGTCTGTGGGGCCGCGTCAGAAATCGACGCTGGCGCTGACCACCAAGGTGCGCGGCGCGCCCAGCACCAGGTAGCCGGAGCCTGGATAGCCGCCGACGGAAGCCCAGTCGTTGCGGTTGGCCACGTTGTCCACGCGGGCGCGCAGGGTGAGGGCCCGGCCGTTCCACTCGGTCAGGTAGCGCATGCCCAGGTCCAGCCGGGTCCAGCCGCTCACGCGCAGGGTGTTGATGGCGTTGGCGTAGCTGGCGCCGGTATGCACGAGGCGGCCGTCCACGGCCAGCCCCCGCACGCCGGGCACGTCCCATTCCGCGCCGGCCGTGGCCTGAAAGCGCGGCACGCCGATCACGCGCTGCCCGTCGGTGGTGGCGCTACCGGTGCGGCGCTGCTGGGCATCCAGCCAGGTCGCGCCGCCCATACGCGCAGGCCGCGCGTGGCCTCTCCGAAGAGGGTGGCTTCGACGCCCTGGTGGCGGTCCTCGCCCTCCGAGGTGAAGCGCGAGCCCACCATCAGCGAACGCGGCTTGGTGGTCGAGAACACGGCCACGCTGCCGCCCAGGCGGCCCCCGTCGAACTTCACGCCGATTTCCTTCTGCTTTGAGATGTAGGGCGACAGCTGCTCGCCCGCGTTGGACACGGCCACGCCGCTGGAGGTGGCGGGCGCGGTGTCGCCCGCCACCAGCCCCTCGATATAGTTGCCGTACACCGACCACTGCGGCGTGGCCTTGAACACCACGCCGAGTACCGGGCTGGTCCGGCTTTTCTCGTAAACCGTGCTGTCGCCGCCGGCGCCCGTCACGGCGCCGTTGAACACCGTGCGGTAGGTGACGGATTCGGTCTCGATGGTCTGGTGGCGTGCGCCGATGGTGAGCAGCGTCCGGCCGTCCAGCAGCGACAGCGTGTCGCCCAGTGCGAGGCTGCGCAGCTTGGTGCCGCCGTTGTAGGCGGGGTTGGCCAGGTCGTTGCCCAGGAAGGTGAGCGGCGTCTGCGCGTAGCTCGTGGGGTTGTAGAGGCTGGTGTTCAGGGTGAAGCCGCTGCTGAGCGCATAAGCGTTGTCCTTCTTGAGGCGGAAGGCGGAATAGCTGGCGACCCATTCATGGCCCACGCTGCCGGTGCGCAGCTTGCCGCGCAGGCCGAGTTCGCCCGTGTCCACCTGGTCCTTGCGGGCGTTGTCGAAGCGGCTGGTGGTGGCGGCGCCGGTGGCGGCGTTGTTCACGGTGATGTTGGCCAGCGAGTTGGCCTCCTTGCTGCGCCGCAAGCCGTAGGCGGCCCAAGCGGTCACGTCGCCGGTGATGTCCCATTCCCCGCGCAGGGTGCCGAAGAGGTCGCGCTCGTTGGAGTACGACCAGGGCTGCGCCCAGTTGGACGAGGCATCGGGCGCGGCCGGAATGCCGTTGGCCGAGGTCACGTTGGTGCGGGTGCGCTTGAGCTGGTCGTCCTGCCAGCCGATGTCGCCCGAGAGGCGCACGTCGCGGCTGCGCCAGTCCAGGCCCAGGGCGAACAGGCCGAGCTTGGCGTTCTCGTCATCGACGGCGGTGTCGCCGCCGCGGTAGGCCGCGTTGAGCCGGATGCCGGTGCTGCCGTCGGGGCCGAAGCGCCGCGCGATGTCGGTGGAAACGCCCGCTTGGCCACGCGCACCGTGGGCTCGTTCTGCAGCACATCGCCCACGCTGCGGGCCTGCCGGTCCTGGATCAGCTCGTTGGTGTAGCTGGTGATGGAGAACGGCGTGTCCATGTTGTCGCGGGTGCCCAGGACGCCGGCCCGGCCGCCGCGTGCCACCTGCCCGCCGGCATAGGCCGGCGAAAGGCCCTTGGCTGATGCGTCGGCGCTGGCGCTCACGTTCACGGTGGGCATTTCGGTGGGGGCGGGCGTGGCGGTGGTCTGGGCGTGCAGGGGCAGGCTGGCGACCAGCGCGGCGGCAGCGAGAGGGGTGATGCGATGCATGGAAACGGGCCCTTGGAAAAGCGGATGGAAAGGAGCACGCGAACGCGTGCGGGGCGTGGTGGCGGGGACGCGAACGGCCCCACAGCCGCACCGTGCGAGCACCCAGCGCCGCATTGGCAATGGCCGCAGCGTGCAGATGGCCTGCGCCCTTCGGCATGGGGGTGTAGATGTTAATGAGAATTATTGCTAACAAAAAAACAAGCGGCCCCAGACTACGTGCGCGGTACACCTGGCGGAGCACCATGGGGAGGAGTCTTCTCTCACCCTTCCCCTTGTCCGAATGCCGCCCCGCCATGGGGCCAGGAGCGCACCATGTCCCCCAGAAACCAACAGCAAGCCGCCAAGCTCTGGCGTCAGGGGGCCGAGCTGTCGGTCGCCGCTCCGCAGGTGATCGCACACCGCCTCACGCGCATGGCGGCTGCCGGAGCGCAGCCTTCAGCAAGCGATCAGCGCGAGTTCACGCGCATGGTGGCGGAAAAGCAGACGGCCTTTGCCGAAGCCTGGATGGCCATGGTCACGCAGTCCATGCTGTCGGGGCCCGCATTGGGGTTGGCGATGATGCGGGCCTGGTTCACGCCCTGGGGCAGCAAGAGCAGCTGGACCGGCCAGCAGGCGCTGGCCTCGCAGTGGCAGTCCGCCGCCATGGGGGTGATGGGCAAGGGGCTCGCGCCGGTGCGGGCCAAGGCCGTGGCGAATGCGCGGCGCCTGAACCGGCTCTGAGCGAGCCGGCGCGGCTGGGCCGCAACCCGCGCTGCTGCCTGGTGCGGCCAGCCCGTGCGCGGGGTGAGGGCAATGGGGGCGGCGCCCGCTACTGCCGGAACGAACGTGCAGGTCGCGCTCAGCGCGTTTCCCAGCCGCCCATGTGCTGCTGCGCGATCTGGCTGAGCGCCGTGATCCACGGCGCGCCATCGTTCATGCAGGGGATGTAGCGGAATTCCTGCCCGCCGGCGTGCAGGAAGGCTTCGCGCGCTTCCATGCTGATTTCTTCCAGTGTCTCCAGGCAATCGCCCGTGAAGCCCGGGCACATCACGTCGACGCGGCGTGTGCCGGCCTGCGCCATGGCGACGAGCGTGGGCTCGGTGTAGGGCTCCAGCCACTTCGCGGGGCCGAAGCGCGACTGGAAGGTCAGGCGCCATTGGTCAGGCTGCAGATCCAGCGCCTCGGCCAGCAGGCGTGCGGTGGTCTGGCATTCGGCCTGGTAGGGGTCGCCCAGGCGCACATTGCGTTCGGGAATGCCGTGAAAGCTCATCACCAGCTGTTCGGCCGGGCCGCCTTCGCGCGCCCAGTGGGCGCGCACGCTCTGCGCCAGCGCGTCGATGTAGGCCGGGTGGTCGTGGTAGCTGTTGATGAAGCGCAACTCGGGAAAGCGCCTCTGGCGCCGGGCCCAATCGGTCACGTCGTCCACCACGCTGGCCGTGGTGGTGGCTGAATACTGCGGATAGAGCGGCAGCACCAGCACGCGGTCCACGCCTTCGTCCTGCAGGGCCTGCAGCTGCGAGGCGATGGAGGGCTTGCCGTAGCGCATGGCGTGACGCACGGCCACGCGTTGGCCCGCTTCGCCCAGCCAGCCGCGCAGCATCGTGGCCTGGCGCTGCGTCCATACCGCCAGGGGCGAGCCATCGGGGGTCCAGATGCTGGCGTACTTGGCGGCCGACTTGGCCGGCCGAACGCGCAGGATGATGCCGTGCAGGATGGGAAGCCAGGCGATGCGCGGGATCTCCACCACGCGCGGATCGCCCAGGAACTGCGCCAGATAGCGGCGCAGCGCCGGCGCCGTGGGCTCGTCGGGCGTGCCCAGATTGCACAGCAGCACGGCGGTGCGGACGGGTGATGTATTGGAGCTGCGGTCTGCGTGGGCGGGTGGGGCTGAAGTCATGGATATGTGGGAAGGTGGCACCAGAACGGTTGCGCTATTCTCGACCACCATGCTCGACACCGCCCGCATTCGCGCCATCACCCTGGATCTTGACGACACTCTTTGGCCCGTCTGGCCCGCCATCGGGCGGGCAGAGGTCGTGCTGCGCGAATGGCTTCAGCCGCGCGCGCCGGCCACGGCTGCGCTGCTGGCCGATGCGCAGGCGGCTGCTGCCATCCGCTCCGGCGTGTTGCAGGCCCACCCGGATTGGTCGCACGATTTGAGCGCGCTGCGCCGCGAAAGCATCCGCACCGCGCTGCAGCGCTGCGGTGAGGACGAAGCCCTGGCGGATGGCGCCTTCGAGGTGTTCTTCGCTCAACGCCAGCGCGTGGACCTGTATGACGACGCCATCGCTGCCCTGGACTTCCTGGCGGCGCGTTACCCGCTGCTGGCCGTGAGCAACGGCAACGCGCATCTGGAGGTGATCGGCCTGGACCATTACTTCCGTGGCAGCCTCAAGGCGCGCGAATTCGGCATCGCCAAGCCCGACGCGCGCATCTTCCACGCCGCCGCGCAGTGGCTGGAGGTGGAACCCGCCGCCGTGCTGCATGTGGGCGACGACGCGCTGCTGGATGCGCACGGTGCGTTGCAGGCCGGCATGCAGGCCGTGTGGATCAACCGGCAGGCCGAGCCCTGGCCGCATGCCGGCCCCCAGCCGGCCACGGTCGCCGACCTGACGGGGCTGTGCCGGCTGCTGGGCGCACCACAGGGCTGAGGGTAGGCCCATCTCTCCTGGGGTATTGCTATTAAAAATATAGCTATATGCCAAGGTGAATCAAGCGCTACAGGCTTATTGGCCGCCTAAACGCCTAGGAAACTGCGCAGCGCAGCCAGCGTTTCCTCGGGCGCTTCCGTCATCTGGCTGTGGCCTGCGGGCAGCATCTCCACCGCTACAGCAAGCCCGCGCGCCTGGGCTGCGGCGATCAGGCCCTGCGCGGCGCGCGGCGCCGTCATCTGGTCCGAACGGCCCAGCGCGAACAGCACCGGGCACGCGAGGGCGGCGATGGCCGCCTCCGCGCCCGCATAGCGATCGCAGGCCACGAAGCCCCGATGGAACACGTTGACCTGTGGATTGCTGCGCAGCACGCGCCGGCCCAGCGCCATGCCGGCGCCGAAGGTCCAGAACCCGCCGCCCGAGGGCGAGGCCAGGCCGCTGCGCGAGAACACGTTGACCATGCGCAGCGCCTTTTCGGGCTCGTGGAGTGCGGCGTCGATCAGCGCCGGCGAGACCTTCATCGGATAGGCCGTGCCCACCAGCGCCAGGTGCGTGGCCGCCGTGCCCAGACGCGCCGCAGCTTCCAGCGCGATCAGCGAGCCCCAGCTGTGGCCGACGAGGGCGGCGCGCTCCACGCCCAGCGCACGCAGCAGGGCGAGCATGGAATCGGCCGCCTGTTCCACGCTTTCGGGCGCATCGCCGCCGCTGCGGCCGTGGCCGGGCAGATCGACGGCCAGCACGTTCCAGCCGTGGTGGGCCAGGTGCCGGCTCTGGAAGCCCCAGACGCTGTGGTCGTTGAGCACGCCGTGGATCAGCACGGCCGTGGGCCGCGCCGCATCGAAGGGTTTGCCGCCGGTGTAGCAATAGGTGGCGGCGCCGTTGACGGTGACTAGCATGGCGTCAGGCCCCCGCTTTCTCGGCCGCCTTGAGCGCCCGTTTCAGGTCGTCGATGAGGTCGTCGGCATCTTCGAGCCCGATGGACAGGCGTATCGTGCCCTGCGAGATGCCGGCCTGCGCCAGCGCCTCGTCGCCCATACGGAAGTGGGTGGTGCTGGCCGGGTGGATCACCAGGCTGCGGCAGTCGCCCACGTTGGCCAGGTGGCTGAAGACCTTCAGCGCCTCGATGAAGGCCTTGCCCTGGGCGCGGCTGCCCTTGAGGTCGAAGCTGAACACCGAGCCTGCGCCGCGCGGCAGCAGCCGCTGCGCCAGCGCATGGCTGGGGTGGGATTCCAGCATCGGGTGGCCCACGCGGGCGACGAACGGGTGCGCCGCCAGGCATTCGACCACCCGCTGCGTGTTGCGCATGTGGCGCTCCATCCGCAGCGGCAGCGTCTCGATGCCTTGCAGGATCAGCCATGCGGTGTGCGGGCTCATGCAGGCGCCGAAGTCGCGCAGGCCCTCGCGGCGCGCGCGCAGCAGGAAGGCGCCGACGGTGGATTCCTCGCTGAACACCATGCCGTGGAAGCCCTCGTAGGGCGCCGTCAGCTCCGCGAAGCGGCCGGCCGTGCGCGGACCCTCCCAGTCGAAGCTGCCGCCATCGACCACCACGCCGCCGATCACCGTGCCGTGGCCCGAGAGGAACTTGGTGGCCGAGTGATAGACCAGGTCCGCGCCATGCTCGAAGGGCTTGATGAGCCAGGGCGAGGTCAGGGTGGAATCGACCAGCAGCGGCACACCGGCTTCGTGCGCGATGGCGCTCACGGTGGGAATGTCCAGCACGTCGAGCCCGGGGTTGCCCACGGTCTCGCCAAAGAAGAGCCTGGTGTGGGGGCGCACGGCGGCGCGCCAGCCGTCGATGTCGCCGGGCCGCACGAAGGTGGTCTTGATGCCGAAGCGCGCCAGCGTGTAGTGCAGCAGGTTCTGCGAGCCGCCATAGAGCGCCGTGCTGGCCACGATGTGGCTGCCAGCGCCCATCAGCGTGCAGATCGCCAGATGCAGCGCGGCCTGCCCGCTGGCCACGGCAATGGCGCCCACACCGCCTTCAAGCGCCGCCACGCGCTGCTCCAGCACCGCGTTGGTCGGATTGCTGATGCGGCTGTAGACGTGGCCCGGCCGCTCCAGGTTGAAGAGCGACGCGGCATGGTCGCTCGACTCGAACACGAATGAGGTGCTCAGGTGGATGGGCACGGCGCGCGCGCCGGTGGCGGGGTCGGGCACGGCGCCCGCGTGCAGCGCGAGCGTGTCGAAGCCGGGGTCTGAGTAACCGGGCATGGTGTTCGTGTCTCCTTCTGTACTTCTGTGTCTGGCCTCGGTTTATTGTGGGCTATATTCTTTCGCTACCCATCCGCCATCCGCGCGGGCCTGCATCCCTGGAGACACCCATGAAAGTCAGCGACATCCTCCGCGTCAAAGGCAACACCCTCTACACCGTCACGGCGGACGAGCCGCTGGCCGCGGCGGCGCAGGTGATGTCCGAGAAGGACATCGGTTCGCTGGTCGTCATGGAGCATGGCGACCTGGTGGGCATGCTCACCTTCCGCGAGGTGATCCAGGCCATCGTCAAGAACGGCGGCAACCTGGGCACGATGCTGGTGCGCTCGGCCATGGACGATGCGCCGCTCACCTGCACGCTGGAAACCGACATGGACGAAGTCCGCCGCATGATGCTGGGCCGCCATGCGCGCTACATGCCGGTGATGGACCGCCGCATGCTGATGGGCGTCATCAGCTTCTACGACGTGGCGAAGGCCGTGGTGGATAGCCAGAACTTCGAGAACCAGATGCTCAAGGCCTATATCCGCGACTGGCCCGAGGAAAAGCAGGCAACCCCCTGAGCCGCTGGCGGCTTCCCCCTTCTCTCGCGCCTTGCGCGGGAAGGGGGACGACGCTGGTGGCCCGGCAAAGCCGGCTCCACGGCGTCTGCTGGCCTGGCCTGCTCCGCGGCCTTTCGACGATCGGGGCCGAGGTGGCGTAGCGGCAGCGCCCAGTGAGCATGCTCTGGCGTTCGTACAGGCGGCCTTGATGGCCCGGAGCGCCGCATGGCTCTGGGATAATCGCCGCCCATGAGCGGCAACACACTCGGCACCCTATTCGCAGTCACCAACTTCGGTGAATCCCACGGCCCGGCCATCGGCTGCGTGATCGACGGGTGTCCGCCCGGCATGGCGCTCACCGAGGCCGACATCCAGCGCGATCTGGACCGCCGCCGTCCCGGCACCAGCCGCCACGTCACCCAGCGCGCCGAACCCGATGCGGTGGAGATTCTCTCTGGCGTCTACGAAGGCCGCACCACGGGCACGCCCATCGCCCTGCTGATCCGCAACACTGACCAGCGCAGCAAGGACTACTCGAACATTGCCCAGAGCTTCCGCCCGGGTCATGCCGACTACACCTACTGGCACAAGTACGGCATTCGCGATCCGCGCGGCGGCGGCCGCTCGTCGGCCCGGCTCACCGCGCCCACCGTGGCAGCCGGCGCCGTCGCCAAGAAGTGGCTGGCCGAAAAATACGGCACGCGCTTTCGCGCCTGCATGACGCAGATCGGCGAGCTGGAGATCCCGTTCGAGAACTGGGACCACGTGCCTCACAACCCTTTCTTCGCGCCGGTGGCCGACGTATCGGCCTACGAGGACTACATGGATGCGCTGCGCAAGTCGGGCGATTCGTGCGGCGCACGCATCCGCGTGCAGGCCACGGGCGTGCCGGTGGGCCTGGGCGAGCCGCTCTACGACAAGCTCGACGCCGACATCGCCCATGCGCTCATGGGCCTGAACGCCGTCAAGGCGGTGGAGATCGGCGCCGGCTTCGCCAGCGTGGTCCAGCGCGGCACCACGCACGGTGATTCGCTCACGCCGCAGGGCTTCATTGGCAACAATGCCGGGGGCATCCTGGGTGGCATCAGCAGCGGGCAGGACATCGAGGCCTCGATCGCCATCAAGCCCACCAGCTCCATCATCAGCCCGCGCGAGTCCATCGACATCCACGGCCAGAGCACGGAAGTCATCACCAAGGGCCGCCACGATCCCTGTGTGGGCATTCGCGCCGCGCCCATCGCGGAAGCGCTGCTCGCTCTGGTGCTGATGGACCACGCCCTGCGCCACCGCGCCCAGTGCGGCGACGTGGTGCAGGAAGTGCCGCCGATCAAGGCATCGCTGCTCTGACGGCCCGATGCGCGCAGGCAGGCGGGGCCGCTCGGCATGGCGCCGGCCGGCCTGTCTGCACGAAGTCAAGAGGAAGTTTGTTGGGCCAATGTGCCCTTGGCGCTCGCAGATCAAGCGCTTCAAGCTATTAATTTAATAGCAAATCCGCCCTGGGACGGGGCAGGCCGCAGAGGCTACTTGCGCACCTCATCGACCAGCGCGCGGAACTCGTCGATGTCCTCGAAGCTGCGATAGACGCTGGCGAAGCGGATGTAAGCCACCTTGTCGAGCTTCTTCAATTCGCGCATCACCAGCTCGCCGATGCGGCTGGAGAAGATCTCGCGCTGGCCCAGGTTCAGCAGCTTTTCCTCGATGCGCTCGATGGCGCTGTCGATCTGCGTCGTGCTCACCGGGCGCTTGCGCAGCGCCAGCGTGAAGGAGCCGATCAGCTTGCTGCGGTCGTAGTCCACCCGGCGCCCGTCCTTCTTCACCACCGTCGGAAAGTTGACTTCCGGCTTCTCATAGGTGGTGAAGCGCTTTTCGCAGGCGCCGCACTGGCGCCTGCGCCGCACGAACTCGCCGTCCTCGGCCACGCGGGTTTCAACCACCTGGGTTTCAGGATGGCTGCAGAAAGGGCATTTCATCGCGCTGCGCTGCCGGCGGGTTGGCGCCGGCAGCGGTGGTGCGGAGCAGGGCGGCCGCGCTTCAACGGTAGACCGGGAAGCGGCTGGTCAGCGCATGCACCTTGGCGCGCACGGCGGCCAGGTTGGCTTCGTCGTGCGGGTTCTCCAGCACGTCGGCCACCAGGTTGGCGGTCAGGCGCGTTTCCTCTTCCTTGAAGCCACGGGTGGTGATGGCAGGCGTGCCCACGCGGATGCCGCTGGTCACCATCGGCTTTTCCGGGTCGTTCGGAATGGAGTTCTTGTTGATCGTGATGTGGGCCAGACCCAGGGCCGCTTCGGCCACCTTGCCGGTGATGCCCTTGGAGCGCAGGTCCACCAGCATGACGTGGCTTTCGGTGCGGCCGCTGATGATGCGCAGGCCGCGCTCGATCAGCGTCTCGGCAAAGACCTTGGCGTTCTTCACGACTTGCTGCTGGTAGGCCTTGAATTCGGGCGTCAGCGCTTCCTTGAAGGCCACGGCCTTGGCGGCGATGACGTGTTCCAGCGGGCCGCCTTGCAGGCCAGGGAAGATGGCGGAGTTGATCGCCTTCTCATGCTCAGCCTTCATCAGGATGATGCCGCCACGCGGGCCGCGCAGGCTCTTGTGCGTGGTGGAGGTGACCACATCGGCGAAGGGCACCGGGTTCGGGTATTCGCCCGCGACCACCAGGCCTGCGTAGTGGGCGATGTCCACCCAGAAGATCGCGCCGACTTCCTTGGCGATCTTGGCGAAGCGCTCGAAGTCGATGCGCAGGGCATAGGCCGACGCGCCGGCGATGATCAGCTTGGGCTTGCTTTCGCGGGCTTTGGCTTCCAGTGCGTCGTAGTCGATCTCTTCCTTCTCGTTCAGGCCGTAGGAGACGATGTTGAACCACTTGCCGCTCATGTTGAGGGGCATGCCGTGCGTCAGGTGGCCGCCTTCGGCCAGGCTCATGCCGAGAATGGTGTCGCCGGGCTTGAGGAAGGCCAGCAGCACGGCCTGGTTGGCCTGCGAGCCGGAGTTGGGCTGCACGTTGGCGGCATCGGCGCCGAAGAGCTTCTTCACGCGGTCGATAGCGAGCTGCTCGATCACGTCCACGTTCTCGCAGCCACCGTAGTAGCGCTTGCCCGGATAGCCTTCGGCGTACTTGTTGGTGAGCTGGGAGCCCTGCGCAGCCATCACGGCGGGCGAGGCGTAGTTTTCGCTGGCGATCAGCTCGATGTGCTCTTCCTGGCGGACGTTCTCGGCCTGGATGGCGGCCCACACTTCGGGATCGGCTTGTTCGACAAGAATATTGCGTTGGTACATGGCGTGGCAGTCCTATGAACTTGTGTCCCTTGAAACAAGGGCTGCCCAGGCGAACGGCGGAACGCAGGAAAGCAAATTCACTGCGGCACGCTTCCCAGTGGTTCACAGGAGAGTGCCTCCTGCAGGATTCCACGTCAGCGGCAGTGCCTGCAAAGGTCACCGCGCCTATCGCCAGTCGCGTACCCCGCTAGTGTAACTGGAGTGGGGTGCCGGGGTGATCCCCGGGGCATCGCGCGGCAGCAGGGCTGCGCAGGGAGCGCCGGCTCAACTGGCGGCGCTGGACAGCAGTGCGACCTTGTCGGTGGCGCTTTCCCCGTTGGTCTTCGTCGCCGCAGCGGCGGCGCCCACGGCGGGCGCAGGGGATGTGGTCGCCTTGGTGGACAGGATCGGTGATGGTGCGGGCTGCACGGGCATCACAGGCACCGAGCGGCCGTTGGCCACCTGGCGCAGGCGCAAATGCTCGGCCAGTACCTTGGCCGCATAGCCGCCGTCATCGGGCAGATTGGCCGCGCCCACGTAGTAGCGCAGGCCGCCTTCGATCGAACCGGCAAGCGTGATGCATTCCTGCAGCACCTTGACGCCGACCCGCATGTTCGCTACCGGATCGAAGGCCGCGAAGTGGCCGCCGAAATTGTCGTACTTGTCCGTGTGGATGCGGGTCATTACCTGCATCAGTCCCTGCGCGCCGACGGAGCTCTGCGCGAAGGGGTTGAAGCTCGACTCCACCGCCATGATGGAGAGGATCAGCGTCGGGTCGAGCTTGGAGCGCGCACCGATCTCGTAGGCCTCGGACACCAGCACCGCCAGCGGCTCGGGCGCCACGCGGTATTTCTTGCTGAGCCAGTAAGCCACCGCTGCCTGCTCCTTGGGCAGATCCTTGGGGTTGCTGGCCGTGGCGCGCTCGCTGGCGGCCGGCTCGATCGGCGCGCCGAGCACGGCCACTTGGCGCGCCTGCAGCCAGCCCCGCAGTTGCTCTTCTCCCGCTTCTCGCAGATCGGGGCGTGCGGTGAGGGTGATGGCCGCGAAGGCAACGGTCAGCCCGAGAAGGGCGAACCCGCTGTGGGTGATTTCAAGAAAGCCGTCGGCGACATCGGATGCGAACGTTCGCACACCGGCCACCAATGTTCCTGACGCTGTCATTAGCTTTTCCTTTCTGAGTCGAGAGACCTATGAAGCGCGCTTCGCGGGGAAGCAGCGCCTGCCAGGCTTCTCGCCTGGATTGGTTCGCCATCAAATTCGTGCCGGGCGCAAGTGGCGCACAGGGGCAGCGAACTGACTTAGCCGGATTCGGCAGCGGGACATGAGGGTGGGGACCCTGCCCATTTTTTGGGCTGGCGGATTCTATGGGGCGCCTAAATGCTAGGTCAATACTAACGAATCAATTCTTTAGACTAAAAAAGTCTAAAAAAGCTGTTTAAAAAAACAGCTTTAAGGGTGCGAGCAACGGTTGAAAGCCGAGCGGAGCGAAGCCTCCGAGGTCCGTCAAAAAGTCGAGAAAACTGTTTGCATCGCCTGTGACTTTTTGATGAAAAAAACCGATTGCGGGCGAAGTCGCGAATGGATTACTCTGAGCGTGCCTGAGTGCTTCAGGCCCCGCCAAGTGGAGCTCCACGGCCTTTTCGAGCGGCATGCAGTGCCCCGTCCAGGTTCGAAAAGTTTCATAAGGCCCACCCTGGAGGCAATACCTTGCCTCCCGCGAAGCCGACCTTTCTCTCGGTGACGCAAACCGATGGCAAGCGACCGTTGTGTCCGCCGTCAAGCCCGGTGTCGAATCTTTCGGCGCCGGGCTTTCTTTTTTGCGTTTGCTTACATTTTGCAGGGTGTTATCTCTGATGGAATCCCGGGTTTCTTCAGCGACTTCCCTTGTGCCCGTGCCTTCATTTCTTCGTTCTGAGCGCGTGCGCCGCGCTACTTCGCTCGTCCTCTGCATGGCCGTGGTGGTGGGTCTGCTGTGCCTGGCGGCGGCGTGGGGGGTGCCCTGGGCGCTCAAGGCGCAACTGGAGCGGCGGGGCTCTGAGGCGCTGGGACGGGCGGTCACCGTGGGGCGGGTGGACTTCCGCCCCTGGTCGTTGGAACTCAGCCTGCATGACGTGGCTATCGCCTCGTCCACAGGCACGGCTCCCCAGGCACATATCAAACGTATCTATATAGATGCAGCGTGGAGATCCCTGGGACGATGGGCTCCCGTGGTGGACGCCTTGGAGATCGACGCGCCCATGCTGCGCGTGACCCGAATGGCCGATGGCCGTTCCGACATCGACGATCTGGTCCGGCATCTGCTGCCCGATGCCGTGCCGACGGAGCCGGCAGCGCCTCGGGAGCCCGCCCGCTTCGCGCTCTACAACATCAGCCTCCACGATGGCTCCATGGAATGGACGGACGATGTCGCCGGACGGGTGCAGTCGGTGCAGGCGCTGGAACTCACGGTGCCGTTTCTGAGCACCCTGGCGGGCCACCGTGACGTCGTCGTCAAGCCGCGGCTGGCTTTTCTCTTGAACGGCAGCCCTTTCGAGACCACGGCCGAAGCCACGCCATTCGCGGCCCCGCACCGCGCCGCCGTGCGGCTGCAGGTGCGGCAGCTGGATCTGGCAGCGTTTGCAGCGCACGGGCCCCGCGGCATGCCGCTGCGGCTCCAGTCTGGGCGGCTCGATGCCGATCTGCGCATTGTTTTCGAGCAGGCGCAGCAGGCTTCTGCCAAGCTGACGGGCAGTGTCGCCATTCACGAAGGCCAGGTGCTCGACGGCCAAGCCCGTGAAGTGATCGGTTTCGATGCGCTGCGCTTGCATTTGCAGGATGTACAGCCTCTGCAGCGCAAGGTGGTCTTGGAATCGGTCGAGTGGGACGGGCTGCGAGCGGAATTGCGCCGGGCCGCCGATGGGCGGCTGGAGTGGCCGGGCCCGTCGCGGCCCGTACCGGCCGAGCCGATGGCCGGCCCCCCAGTCCCCACGTCTTCGGCCGCCGGTGGCGCTGCCTGGACGCTGGCCATCCAGCGCGTCGCCGTGGCGAACGGCCGCGTCGGCTGGACGGACCGGAGCATGAATGCGCCCCGTTGGGAGGCCCGTCACGTGCAGCTGCTCACTTCCGATCTGACTTGGCCCCTGCAGCGCCCGGTGCGGTTCCGGGCCAGTGCCGTTCTTCCTGGCAAGGATGCGCGCCTGGCGCTGGCCGGAGAGGCCCGCAGCGGCGCCGGGCATGCCGCAGTGTCCGTGGCGGGGCTTCCGCTGGAGCCGGCCGCTCCCTTTTTGCGTTCCTATCTGCGGGCCCGCTTGGGCGGCACCGTGGATGCTGACCTGGGGCTGGCGTGGAAGGGCCCGGCGATGGTGGCCCGGGTGGCGCGGCTGGCCGTCAACGGGTTGGCTTTGGATTGCGGCAACGACGCATCCGCCGCCGCACCGTGTGTCTTGGGCAGCGCTGCGGACACCAGTCGATCCGCATTCGGACGACAGTTGGAGGTCCGCCGGGTCGAGGCGACGGACGCGTGGGTGCGCTGGCCGCAGCGCATGGCCTCGGTGGGGGTGCTGAAGGTATCGGAGCCTCGGGCCGTAGTCTCGCGCGATGCGCAGGGCCACTGGATGTTCGAGGCGTGGCGCCAGCCGGCTGCGCCCATTGCTTCCGCGGCACCGAGCGGCGATGCACCCCAGCCGACGGCCGCGAACCCCTGGCAGCTGCGCGTCGACGATGCCGCCGTGGAGGGCGGCTCGCTAGTCTTCCGTGATCAGGCTGCCGCGGGGGGGGCGGTGTCGGTGCAGCTGTCGTCGTTGCAGATGCGCGTGCGTGGACTGTCGCCGCTGCCCCTGCCGGGTGGCGGCGCAGTGGCGCCATCCCCCTTTAGCCTGTCGGCCCGGATAGGTTCGGGGCGATTCGAGCCCGGCCGGCTGAGCTACGACGGCACTTTGCGCCTGCGACCTCTGGAACTGCAGGGCAAGTTGCAGGCCGGCCACCTGCCGCTGCAGGCCCTGGAGCCCTATGTCGCCGATCGCCTCAAGGTGCGCATCGCGCGTGCCGAGGGCAGCTTCGCGGGTGACTTGCACCATGCGCAGGGGGCCTCGGGTGGACCGGTCACGGCCTTGCGGGGCGATCTGTCCATCGACGAAGTGCGCGTGACGGAGAGGGGCACCGCGGCATGCAGCGGCCCGCGCGGCGCCTGGCTGGACGGCGAACAGCCCTGTGGCTCGCCTGGCGCCGATGACCTCCTGCGCTGGAAGACTCTTGGACTGCGCGGCCTGCAGCTGGAGACCGCCCCTGATAAGCCCTGGTCGCTGCAAGTGCGCGAGACCGCGCTCAGCGACTTCTTTGCCCGTGCGGTCCTGCAGGAGAATGGCCGCCTCAACCTTCAGGATCTGCTCCAGCCCATGCCCGGCCCCGCGAATGGCGGGAGTGGTCTCCAAGACGTGCCGAAGAAATCGTATGCCGAGGGTTCTTCGGTCGCCGCTGCTGCACCACGCATCAGTTTTGGACCCATCACACTGACCGGCGGCAGCGTGGCGTTTTCCGACCGCTTCGTGAAGCCGAACTACTCCACTGACCTGAGCGAGTTGGCCGGCCGCCTGGGAGCCTTTGCATCGGCCAGTACCTCGGCGCCGAGCGAGGAACCGCAGATGGCCGATCTGCAATTGCGTGGCAAGGCCGAAGGTACGGCTTCCGTCGAGATCAGCGGCAAGCTCAATCCACTGGCCCGCCCACTCGCCCTCGACATACAGGGGCGCATGCGCGATCTGGAGCTGCCGCCGCTTTCGCCCTACAGCGTCAAGTACGCCGGCCATGCCATTGAGCGCGGCAAATTGGCCGTGGACGTGAACTACCGCGTGCGGCCGGATGGCCAGCTCACTGCCAGCAACCGCGTCGTGCTGCGGCAACTGGTCTTCGGCGATCCCGTGGAGGGGGCGCCGGCCAGCCTGCCCGTGCGGCTGGCGGCGGCCCTGCTGGCGGACGGCAACGGCGTGATTGATGTCGATCTTCCGATCAGCGGCTCACTCAATGACCCGGAATTCCGTTTGAGCGCTGTCATTTGGCGCGTGCTGGGTAATATGGTTCTCAAGGCAGTGACCTCGCCGTTCTCCTTGCTGGCCGGGGCCTTCGGGGGCAGCGAGGAGCTCGAGCGGATCGAGTTCTTGCCCGGCGGCGCGGCGCTGGATGCTGTGTCCCGCGAGCGACTGGACAAGATCGCCCGAGCGCTCGCCGACCGTCCTTCACTCACCCTGACGGTGGTGGGCGAGGCCACGTCGGATGTTGACCAGGAAGGCTGGAAGCGCCAGCGCTTGCACGACATGGTTCTCGCCGAAAGACGCAGGGCAGGAACGCGCGTGGGGCAGGGCGCAGGCGCCGCCGTGGCAACCGCGTCGATCAGCACGGACGAATACGACGGGTTGCTCAAAGAGGTCTACCGCCGCGCCGACATGCCCAAGCCCCGAAATCTCATCGGATTGGCGAAAGAGGTGCCACCCGGCGACATGGAGCGCCTGTTGCTTGCTCATATCGCCGTGCCCCCGGATGCGATGCGCGCGCTGGCGGTGGCGCGGAGCGCTGCGGCGCGTGACTATCTGGCCCAGCGGGCCGTGCCGCTGGAGCGCCTCTTCGTCGGCGCGCCCCGTCTCGATGCCCGCAGCGAGGGGTGGACGCCCCGGGCCAGCATGACGCTGCAGACCCGGTGACGCGAGCGCATGGGCGGCAGGATGGGCCTGCCACACACATGCTTTCATGGTCGATGTGGGATGTTGATAGAGTGGCGCTTGCACTGCGCCGCCGCGTCCCCAATTGTTCAATAAGTAGCGCTCGAAAGGTCCTGGAGCCCGCTTCAGCGGTGCTCTTGAATCGTGCGGGCCGGGTGGGTGATGGCGGCTCGGCCTCTGCTCTCTCCAAAACCGGGCGAAAATAGCGGTTTCGATGCGCCGGGCGCGCCCGATCTTGCGTCCGGCCATCCGCGCTGGCTTCCCGCCGGCCTTTCTTTCCTTACTGGATCCATGTTTCCTTTTTCCCCCCGCAGCAAAATGTCCTCCGACGCACCTGAAGTGAATCCGGCCCCGGCCAAGGCCTCCGAGCCGCATCCTCTCGACGCGCTGACGGGTGGCGCATTCTCTGCCCCCACCTCGGGCGAGCGCGCCTCGCGCATCCGCGACTGGCTGGCGACCCAGCCCGAGCAAGAGGCCCTGCAAGAGGTGTTTAAGGAACTCAGCGCCCGCGACAAGGGCGCGGCCCGCGCCGTGCGCGAGCGGCTCGACGAGATCCGCCGCGCCAAGGGCCAGGAAGCCATCGCCGCCGAATGGGCTGAAAAGGCCCAGGCGCTGCTGTCGGCCTCCAAGCTCAACATCGCCGACGCCATGGCCTGGCAGCGCGATGCCGCCAAGGCCGGCGCGCCGCTGTCGCGCGAACCGCTGTCGGCCTTGAAAGTGCAGCTGGCCGACCGCATCAAGACGATCGAAGACCTGCAGCACCGAGTGCAGGTGCAGCGCGAGGCCGCCGTGCTGCTGGCCCAGCGCATCGAAGTGCTCTCCACCAAGCCCTGGCGCGATGCGCAGGCCGCGCTCGAAGTGCTGCGCGCCGACGTCGGCCGTTGGCAGGAACAGGCCGAGGCGCTGACCGGCGATGCCGCCTGGCCCAGCGTGGAAGCGCGCTTCCCGCCTTTGCTCGACGCTTCGCGTGCCCAGCTGCTGCTGGTGTGGGATGCCTTCCAGCCTGCCGTGGCACAGGCCGCCGCTGCTGCCGAAGACGCCAATGCCCCTCTGCCGCCCGTGCCCGTCTGGGCCGATGAGCTGCGCGTGGCGCGTGGCCTGCCGGCCGAGGCTGCCGCCGTTGCGGCCAAGACCGAAGCCCGTCCCGTGGCCAAGCCCAAGGTCGATCCGCAAGTGCGCGACAAGGCCGTGCAGGCCGTGACCGAGGCCCTGGCCAAGCTCGAACAGGAAACAGCCGAAGGCCACGGCAAGGCCAGCGCCGGCGCCGCTGCCGCGCTGCGCGCCGTGCTCAAGGTGCAGGGCCGCCATATCGACAATGCGCTGGAGCAGCGCGTGCATGGTGCTCTGGTGGCTGCCGGCGAACTCGAAGGCTGGCAGCGCTGGAGTGCCGACCAGATTCGCGAGGACCTGGTGGCGCGCGCTGAAGCTTTGCTCAAGCGTCCCGAGGGCCAGGCCCTGGGCGGCCGCAAGATGCAGGAAACCCTGCGCCAGCTGCGCGACCAGTGGAAGCAGGCCGATCAGGGCGGACCGGCCAACCACGCGCTCTGGAAGAAGTTCGACGAAGCCTGCAATGCCGCGCACAAGGTCGTGGAAGCGTGGCTGGACAAGGTGCGCTCCGACGCTGCAGAGCACAAGGCCCAGCGCCTGGCCCTGATCGAAGAGCTCAAGACCTGGACGCAGGACCAGCTGCCCGCCCTCGCATCCGACCTGAAGGCCGTGAATCGTGCGCTGCACCAGTTCAGCGACCGCTGGCGCGATGGCGGCCATGTCGGCGAAAAGATGTTCGCCGAGCTGCAGCCGCAATGGAAGCAGGCGTTCTCGGCCGCTTCCGCGCCGCTGGAAGCCGCCAAGAAGGAGAGCCTCGCACGACGCCACGCCATGATTGAGGAAGCCAACGCCCTGGGCGCTGCCCCCATGCTGCGCGTGGATGCCGTCAAGGCGCTGCAGCAGCGCTGGCAGGCCGAGGCCCAGTCCGTGCCGCTGGACCGCAAGCAGGAACAGAAGCTCTGGGATGCGTTCCGCAAGCCCATCGACGAGGCCTTCAACCGCAAGTCCGCCGAACGCGACCGCGCCGCCGGTGAGATGAGTGCCCGCGACCGCGCCGTGCTGGATGCCTCCAAGGCCCTGGAAGCCGCCAACGCCAGCGGTGATGCCCAGCGCATCCGCGGCGCCATGGCCGATCTGGAAAACGCCCTGCGCAGCCAGGCCCTGGGCAATGCCGCCGATGCCGAAGCCGCCAAGCAGGAAAAAGCCGCTGCAGCGCCCGCAGAATCTGCGCAGGATGCTACTGAAAGCGTAGCGGGCGAGGGGGGCGCCGAGCCCGCCGCCCCAGCGCCCAAGCCGGCACCTCGCCCGGTGGTGGCCGTGCGCGGCGACGATCGCCCCGGCGTGCGCAAGGACGTGGCCCCTGCGGCTGCCGGCCGTGGTTCCCGCCCCGATGGCCGTGGCAAGGACGGTGCCCGTGGCCCGCGCGACGCTGCTGGCCGCCCCGGCCGTTTTGGCGACCGCAACGACCGTGCGGGTGCGCCCGAGGCCCGTGGCCCGCGCCTGGGCGATGCCGCCTTCCGCGCGCAGCGCGAAGCCATGGAGCATGCCCAGAGCGCCCTGCGCAAGCTGGCGGCCCAGGCCCACGGCGAAGCCCTGACGCAGATGCTGTCGGCCTGGAGCCAGCGCGACCCGGCCCTGCTGCCGAGCGTGCAGGAACTGGGTGGCCAGGTGAACGCATCGACCCGCACGGCCTGGGCGCAGGCCCTGTCGGCTCCGGCCGATGGCGATGCGGCCCAGTCGCTGCTGCGCCTGGAGATCGCGGCCGAAGTGCCCACGCCGGCCGAGCAGATCGCCGAACGCCGCGCGCTGCAGCTGCAGCTGCTCACGCGCCGCAACGATCCGTCTCCGGTGCAAACCTGGGGGCAGGACGCTGCCCGCGTGCTGGCAAGCCCGAGCGACGAGGCCAAGGCACGCCGCTTGCAGAACGCCCTGAAGGCGCTGCTGCGCAAGTAAGGCGAGTCAGTCGATAAGGTGTTGGAAGCCGGTTCTGGCCGGCTTGTACGGCACTCCAGAAAGAAGGCGCGCAGGGGATGCATCCCTTGCGCGCCTTTTTTTCATGGGTTGGCCGGCTGGCCGTGCCGGCATTCGGGAGGAGGCGTTGGCTGCGTCACATGCTTTGCGATCGGCCATGAAAAAAGCCGCTGTGGCGTCACAGCGGCTTTTTATATTTTGGTGCCCAGGAGAGGACTCGAACCTCCACGATGTTACTCGCTAGTACCTGAAACTAGTGCGTCTACCAATTCCGCCACCTGGGCATTTCAGGAAAGATCAAATTATATGCTGAATTTTTGCGTCCCGAATGAAACCTGGAAAAATTTCAATTCGAGGTTGCAGCCCTTCAGCGATCGCATGAACGGGCCTTTGCGGGCCCACCCATGCCAGGGATCTTCCTCATAAAAAAAGCCGCTTGGTGAGAAGCGGCTTTTTAATTTCGAAAACCCCGACGGGTTGTCGTTAAACTTGGTGCCCAGGAGAGGACTCGAACCTCCACGATGTTACTCGCTAGTACCTGAAACTAGTGCGTCTACCAATTCCGCCACCTGGGCTTTCAGGAAAGACTTAGATTGTATATCAAAAAAATGAACTCCGGCACGTCCGTCGCGCAAGGCGCTGACGAAATCGAAGGTAGCGTGCAGGGGCACCGAGACGGTCACGGTTTCGTGTTGCGTGACGACGGTGAAGGCGACATCTATCTGCCTCCCAACGAGATGAGGGCGGTGCTCCACAAGGACCGCGTGAAGGTCCGTATCGTGCGCCAGGACCGGCGCGGGCGCCCCGAAGGCCGGGTCGTCGAAATCGTTGAGCGTCCCGCTCAGCCCATCATCGGCCGCCTGCTGCAGGAAAGCGGCGTCTGGCTGGTCGCTCCCGAAGACAAGCGCTACGGCCAGGATGTGCTGATTCCCAAGGGTGCCACCGGCGTGGCCAAGCCCGGGCAGGTGGTGGTGGTCGAACTGACCGAGCCGCCGGCGCTCTTCGGCCAGCCCGTGGGCCGCATCACGGAAGTGCTGGGCGAGGTGGACGACCCCGGCATGGAGATCGAGATCGCGGTGCGCAAATACGGCGTGCCGCATGAATTCTCGGAAGACTGCCTCGCGCAGGCCAAGGCGCTGCCCGAGAAGGTGCGTGCGCAGGACAAGCGCCGCCGCGTGGACCTGACCGACGTGCCCCTCGTCACCATCGACGGCGAAGACGCGCGCGACTTCGACGATGCCGTGTACTGCGAGCCCGCCAAGGTCGGCCGCGCCAAGGGCTGGCGCCTGCTGGTGGCGATTGCTGACGTGAGTCATTACGTGGAAACCGGCAGCGCGATCGACATCGACGCTTACGACCGTGCCACGAGCGTCTATTTCCCGCGCAGGGTGATTCCCATGCTGCCGGAGAAGCTCTCCAACGGCCTGTGCTCGCTCAACCCCGAGGTCGAGCGGCTCTGCATGGTCTGCGACATGCTGGTCACGGCCAAGGGCGAGGTTCATGCCTATCAGTTCTACCCGGCGGTGATGTTCAGCCATGCCCGCTTCACCTACACCGAGGTGGCGGCCATCCTGGCAAACACGCGCGGGCCGGAGGCCACCAAGCGCAAGGCGCGCGTGCCCGACCTGCTGAATCTGCACGACGTCTATCGCGCATTGCTGGAGGCGCGCAAGCAGCGCGGTGCGGTGGACTTCGAAACCACCGAGACGCAGATCGTTTGCGACGAGAACGGACGCATCGAGAAGATCGTGCCGCGCACGCGCAACGACGCGCATCGGCTCATCGAAGAGGCCATGCTCGCCGCCAACGTCTGCAGCGCTGACTTCATCGCGCAGGGCGGGCAGCCCGGGCTCTTCCGGGTGCACGAAGGCCCGACGCCCGAAAAGCAGGAGATTCTGCGCGGCTACCTGAAGGCCATGGGCGTCGGCATGACGATCGGCGACGATCCCAAGCCCTCCGACTTCCAGGCCATCGCCGAGGCGACCAAGGACCGGCCCGACGCCCAGCAGATCCACACCATGCTGCTGCGTTCGATGCAGCAGGCGATCTACACGCCCATCAACAGTGGCCACTTCGGCCTGGCGTTCGAGGCTTATACCCATTTCACCAGCCCCATCCGCCGCTATCCCGACCTGCTGGTGCATCGCGTCATCAAGGCCATCCTGGGTGGCACGAAGTACAAGCTGCCCGCGTTGCCCACGCCCGGCGAGGCCCATGCCAAGCTGGCCAAGCGCCTGGCGGCCCGCGTCGCAGCCCCGACGAACAAGCCCCGCAAGGAGGTGGTCGCCCCGTCGCGCGAAACGCAGGCCTGGGAGGCCGCCGGCTTGCACTGCAGCGCCAACGAGCGCCGCGCGGACGAAGCCAGCCGCGACGTCGAGGCCTGGCTCAAGTGCAAGTACATGCGCGAGCATCTGGGCGAGGAATACAGCGGCGTGGTCAGCTCGGCCACCAGCTTCGGTATCTTCGTCACGCTCGACGCGATGTATGTGGAGGGGCTGGTCCACATCACCGAACTGGGCGGCGAATACTTCAAGTTCGACGAAGCCCGCCAGGAGCTGCGCGGCGAGCGCACCGGCATCCGCTATGCGATCGGCACGCGGGTGCGCGTGCAGGTGAGCCGGGTCGATCTGGACGGCCGCAAGATCGACTTCCGCCTGGTGCGGGAGGGCGAGGCGCTGGTTGCGCCACGCCCCGCCCGTGAGCGAGGCGCCGGCGGCGGCACGGCGCAGCGGGTGCTGCAGGATGACGGGGTGGGGCTGGATGCTTCGCCTGCGCCTGCACGAAGCCGGCGTGGCGCCAAGTCGCGTGCGGAGTCTTCTGCGGAGCGCTCTGCGGGCAAGGGCGCAGCTCCGGGCGCTGGCATGCCGGCTGGCAAGAAGTCGGCGGGCAAGAGCGCCTCCAAGTCGCGCCGCGCGCGCCGCTGACGCGGCAGGGCAGGGCATTCCATGTCAAAGAAAGAAGCAGGCAAAGTGAAGACAGCAGGATCCCGGGTGGCCATCGTCACGGGTGCAGGTTCGGGTATCGGCCGCGCAGCGTCGCTGGCGCTGTTGCGCGATGGCTGGTCAGTGGTCCTGAGTGGACGGCGTGCTGCGCTGCTGCAGCAGGTGGCGGATGAATCGGGCGCCGGCGCGCGTGCGCTGCCCGTGCCGGCCGACGTGTCGGACCCGCAATCGGTGACAGCCCTGTTCGACCGTGCGGTCGAGGCCTTCGGCCGGGTGGATCTGCTGTTCAACAACGCGGGCATCGGTGCACCGGCCGTGCCGCTGGAAGACCTCGCCATCGAGCAGTGGAAGCAGGTGGTGGATGTCAACCTGAATGGCATGTTCTATGGCATCCAGAACGCCTTCCGCGTGATGAGAGCGCAGACGCCGCGCGGCGGGCGCATCATCAACAACGGCTCGATCTCGGCACATACGCCCCGGCCCAACTCCATCGCCTACACGGCGACCAAGCATGCCGTTGTCGGACTGACGAAGACGGCCTCGCTGGATGGGCGCAAATACGACATCGCCGTCGGCCAGATCGATGTCGGGAATGCGGGCACCGAGTTGGCCCAGCGCATGACGCAGGGCGTGATGCAGGCGCATGGGGTGGTCGCGGCGGAGCCCTTGATGGATGTGGACATCGTCGGCCAGTCGGTGCTTTACATGGCCAATCTGCCGCTGGAGGCCAATGTGATGTTCCATACCGTCATGGCGACGAAGATGCCTTTCGCTGGTCGGGGCTGAGGGCTTCGGGCAGGGTCTTGCGGGCTATCCGCCGCGCCATGTTTGGGCAGTCGCTACCATCGGCCTGTTGCGCCCCTGCTGTGGGTTGATGCTCCGTGACTGACCCTACTTCCGCCTCCATGACTTCATTTTCCCCGGCGCCGAGCGCCGCCTTCGACGACTCCGCCACCTGGGTGGTGTGTCTGTGTGCCGCCTGGTGCGGCGTCTGCCGTGACTATCGGGCGGCGTTCGACGAGATTGCGGCGTCCCGCCCGGACGCGCGCTTCGTCTGGATGGATGTGGAGGATGAGGAGGATCTGGCGGGTGATGTGGATGTGGACACGTTCCCCACGTTGCTCGTGGGGCAGCGGGGCTCTGCCAGGTTCTTCGGGCCCCTGCTGCCGCAGGCGGCGGTGCTTCGGCGTCTGCTTGAAAGCCTCTCGACCCCAGCAGGCGGCACCCTCGCTCCGGCCGAGGCGCAAGCGTTGTTGGCACGCATCAGCGCAGCACATTCAGGCCGGGCGGCATGATGCAAGTTGTGTGCCTCTGCCTTTGCAGATCAAGGCGTTACGCGCTACAATAAGAGCCTCACGACCAGACGGGCGGGTACTCACCGCCCGTTTTTTTTGGGCGTTTGTTTTCGAGCTCGAAGCTGCCGGAAATAATTCGGGCGGTTGTCGGGTTTTTCGCATTTCTGGAAACTGAACTGAAGCACACGTGGCATTGCAAGAGATCGTTGAACAAACCGTGGCCGGGCTGGGCTATGACCTCGTGGAGATCGAGCGCTCCGCTGGAGGCCTGCTGCGCATCACCATCGATCTCCCGTGGAGTGCCCCGGTGCCTGGCGCCGACGGCGATGCCGCGGCCCCAGCGCTCCCTGATCAGTTCGTGACCGTCGAGGATTGCGAGAAAGTCACGCGTCAGCTGCAATTTGCCTTGGAAGTGGATGGCGTGGACTACAAGCGGCTGGAGGTGTCTTCTCCTGGCATCGATCGGCCCTTGCGCCACGAACAGGATTTCGTGCGGTTCGCCGGTTCGGTGATCGACCTCACGCTCAAGGCCCCGCTGGGTGCTGCGGCCGATGGCCAGGTGAACGCCAATCGCAAGAAATTCCGCGGCACGCTCGAGCGCGCCGAGTCCGGGGGCTGGCAGATCGTGTGGAGCGACGAGCCCGCAGTGAAGCCCGGCCAGAAAGTGAGCAAGAAGCGCGTGCCCGCTCCGCTGCAAGCTCTGGGCTTTACCCTTGACGAGCTCAAGGACGCACGCCTGGCACCGCTGGTGGATTTCAAGGGGCGCGGCGGGTCCAAGTCGGGCCAGGCCTGAAGCCCTGGCGCCAGAACAGTATGGGGTTGCTGCCGGCGCAGCAGCCCTCGGTGATTGAAATAGGAGAGTCCTCGCATGAATCGCGAATTGTTGATGTTGGTCGAAGCCATTTCGCGCGAAAAGAACGTGGAGCGCGACGTGGTGTTCGGCGCCGTGGAGTTGGCCCTGGCCCAGGCCACCAAGAAGCTGTATCCGGGCGAGGTGGACATTCGCGTGTCGATCGACCGCGACAGTGGCAACTACGAGACTTTCCGTCGCTGGCTGGTGGTGCCCGACGATGCCGGCCTGCAGAACCCGGATGCCGAAGAACTGCTCATGGATGCGCGTGATCGCATTCCCGACATCGAAGTTGGTGAGCACATCGAAGAGGGTGTCGAATCCGTGCCCATCGGCCGTATCGGTGCAATGGCCGCCAAGCAGGTCATTCTGCAGAAGATCCGTGACGCCGAGCGCGAGATGCTGCTGAACGATTTCATGTCGCGGGGCGAGAAGATCTTCACCGGCACCGTCAAGCGCATGGACAAGGGTGACATCATTGTCGAATCCGGCCGTGTGGAAGGCCGCCTGCGTCGCTCCGAGATGATCCCGAAGGAAAACCTGCGCAGCGGTGACCGTGTGCGGGCCATGATCATGGAAGTGGACCTGACGCTGCGCGGCGCTCCGATCATCCTGTCGCGTTCGGCGCCAGAATTCATGATCGAGCTCTTCCGCAACGAAGTGCCCGAAATCGAGCAGGGCCTGCTCGAGATCAAGAGCTGTGCGCGTGACGCAGGCAGCCGCGCCAAGATCGCCGTGCTCTCACACGACAAGCGCGTGGACCCGATCGGCACCTGCGTCGGCGTGCGCGGCACCCGCGTGAACGCCGTGACCAACGAGCTCGCCGGCGAGCGCGTGGACATCGTGCTGTGGTCCGAAGACCCGGCGCAGTTCGTCATCGGCGCGCTGGCCCCGGCCAATGTCTCGTCCATCGTGGTGGATGAGGAAAAGCACGCCATGGACGTGGTGGTCGACGAGGAAAACCTCGCCATCGCCATCGGCCGCGGCGGCCAGAACGTGCGCCTCGCTTCCGACCTGACGGGTTGGAAGATCAACATCATGGATGCGGCAGAGTCTGCTCAGAAGCAGGCCAATGAAACCGACACGGCCCGCCGCCTGTTCATGGAAAAGCTGGATGTGGACGAGGAAATCGCCGACATCCTGATCGCCGAAGGTTTTGCCAGCCTCGAAGAGGTGGCCTACGTGCCGCTGCAGGAAATGCTGGAAATCGAGAGCTTCGACGAAGACACGGTCACCGAACTGCGGTCGCGTGCCAAGGACGCCCTGCTGACGATGGAAATCGCCCGCGAGGAAAGCGTGGAAGGTGTTTCGCAGAACCTGCGCGACCTGGAAGGCCTCACGCCCGAACTCATCGCCAAGCTGGCGGAGGGTGGCGTCAACAGCCGCGACGACCTGGCCGATCTGGCCATCGATGAATTGACCGAACTGACCGGACAGTCGCCGGAAGATGCCAAGGCCTTGATCATGAAGGCGCGCGAACACTGGTTCGCAGGGCAGCAAGAGTAAGGGTAGGGAGGTACCAATCCAATATGTCCAGTAATACCGTCGCCGAGTTCGCCACCGAACTCAAGAAGTCTCCCGAGACCCTGCTCGATCAACTCAAGTCCGCAGGCGTGACCAAGTCTAGCCCTGGCGATGCGCTGTCTGAAGCCGACAAGCAGAAGCTGCTGTCCTTCCTGCAGGCCAGCCACGGAACCGTGGCCACTGACCGCCGGAAGATCACCCTGACCAAGAAGTCCACCAGCGAGATCAAGCAGGCGGACGCCACGGGCAAGGCGCGCACCATCCAGGTTGAAGTGCGCAAGAAGCGCACCTTCATCAAGCGTGAAGACGAAGCCGACAACGCGCCCGAAGCTGAAGATGTTCACGAAGCGCCGAGCGCCGAGGACCAGGACCTGGTGCGCCGCGAGGAAGAAGCCCGCGGCCAGGCCGAGCTGATCCGCCGCCAGGAGGAAGAGCTCAGCGCGAAGCGCCTCGAACGCGAAGCCCGCGAGCAACGCGAACGCGAAGCTGAAGAGCGCGCCGCAGCCTATGCTGCCCAGGAAGCCGAGAAGGCTGCCCAGGTGTCGGCGCAGCGCCAGGAAGTGGTGCGCGGCCAGGCCGCAGAAGCTGCCGCACGCGCCGCCGCCCAGGCCGAGGCACGCGCCAAGGCCGAGGCCGAGTCCGCCGCCCGCGCCGCAGAGGAATCCGCTCGCGCTGCCGACCTCGACGAGCGCCGCCGCAAGGCGCTGGCCGAGGCCGAAGCCATCCGCGCCATGATGGCCGCACCCAAGAAGGTGCTGGTCGCCAAGAAGCCTGAAGAGCCCAAGCCGGCTCCCAAGCCCGCTGGCGCGGCCGATGCCAAGAAGGGCACGCTGCACAAGCCCGCAGCCACGCCCGGCGGTGCTCGCACCGCTGCGCCTGCCGCTCCGGGCGGCGCTGGCAAGGAAGTCAAGTCCGCCAAGCTCTCTTCGAGCTGGGCCGGCGATCCTGCCAAGAAGAAGGAAATCAAGACCCGCGGCGACAGCAGCGGTGGCGTGGGCCGCAACAGCTGGCGCGCCGGCCCGCGTGGCCGCCGTGGCAACGACCGTGGCGACGACCATCACCACCAGCAGCAGGCGCCCGTGGAGGCCCGCATCATCGAAGTGCACGTGCCCGAGACCATCACGGTGGCCGAGCTCGCGCACAAGATGTCGATCAAGGCGTCCGAAGTCATCAAGGCGCTGATGAAGATGGGCCAGATGGTCACCATCAACCAGCCGCTGGATCAGGACACGGCCATGATCGTGGTCGAGGAAATGGGCCACAAGGCCGTCGTGGCGGCGCTGGACGATCCGGAAGCCTTCACCGACGAGGACGTGTCCGGCCAACAGGCCGAGCAGCTGCCCCGCGCTCCCGTGGTCACCGTCATGGGCCACGTGGACCACGGCAAGACCTCGCTGCTGGACTACATCCGCCGCACCAAGGTGGCTGCGGGCGAAGCCGGCGGTATCACGCAGCACATCGGCGCCTACCACGTCGAAACGCCGCGCGGCATGGTGTCGTTCCTCGACACCCCCGGCCACGAGGCCTTCACGGCCATGCGTGCCCGTGGTGCGCAGGCAACCGACATCGTCATCCTGGTGGTGGCGGCCGACGACGGCGTCATGCCGCAGACGAAGGAAGCCATCAAGCACGCCAAGGCTGCGAAGGTGCCGATCGTGGTGGCCATCACCAAGTCCGACAAGCCCGATGCGAACTTCGATCGCGTCAAGCAGGAACTGGTGGTCGAAGAGGTCGTGCCCGAAGAGTACGGCGGCGATTCGCCGTTCGTGCCCGTGTCTTCCAAGACCGGTGCCGGCATCGACGAACTGCTGGAGCAAGTGCTGTTGCAGGCCGAAGTGCTGGAGCTGAAGGCGCCTGTCGATTCCCTGGCCAAGGGCCTGGTGATCGAAGCCCAGTTGGACAAGGGCCGCGGCCCCGTGGCTACGGTGCTGGTGCAATCCGGCACGCTGAAGGTGGGCGACGTGGTGCTGGCCGGCCAGACCTATGGCCGCGTGCGTGCCATGCTGGACGAGAACGGCAAGACGGCCAAGACGGCCGGCCCTTCGATCCCGGTGGAAATCCAGGGTCTGACCGAAGTGCCTCAGGCTGGCGACGAGTTCATGGTGCTCTCCGACGAGCGCCGTGCCCGCGAAATCGCAACCTACCGCGCCGGCAAGTTCCGCAATACCAAGCTGGCCAAGCAGCAGGCTGCAAAGCTGGAGAACATGTTTGCCGACATGACGGCGGGCGAAGTGAAGATGTTGCCCATCATCATCAAGGCCGACGTGCAGGGTTCGCAGGAAGCGCTGGCCCAGTCGCTGCTCAAGCTCTCGACCGACGAGGTCAAGGTGCAGCTGGTGTACGCCGCAGTGGGTGCGATCAGCGAGTCCGACATCAACCTCGCGATCGCCTCCAAGGCCATCGTGATCGGCTTCAACGTGCGTGCCGATGCCGGCGCGCGCAAGACGGCCGAAAGCAACGGCGTGGACCTGCATTACTACAGCATCATCTACGACGCCGTCGATGAGCTGAAAGTGGCCATGTCCGGCATGCTGGCTCCCGAGCAGCGCGAAGAGATCATCGGTACGGCCGAGATCCGTACGGTGTTCGTGGCCTCCAAGATCGGTACGGTGGCGGGTTCCTACATCACCTCCGGCATGGTCCATCGCAACGCACGCTTCCGCCTGCTGCGCGACAACGTGGTGGTGTACACGGGCGAAGTCGAATCGCTGCGCCGCCTCAAGGACGACGTCAAGGAAGTCAAGGAAGGCTTCGAGTGCGGCGTGAAGTTGAAGAACTACAACGACATCAAGGAAGGTGATCAGCTGGAGTTCTTCGACATCAAGGAAATCGCACGGACGCTGTAAGCCATGGCTGCCAAGAAATCCTCCACGCCCAACCGCGGCTTCAAGGTCGCGGATCAGATCCAGCGCGATCTGACCGAGCTCATCGCGCGCGAACTCAAGGACCCGCGCGTGGGCATGGTCACGCTGCAGGGCGTGGAAGTGACGCCCGATTACGCCCACGCGAAGGTCTTCTTCAGCGTGCTGGTGGGCGATCCGCAGGCGACGCAGGAAGCGCTGAATCAGGCCGCAGGTTTCCTGCGCAACGGCCTGTTCAAGCGCCTGCACATCCATACCGTGCCGACGCTGCATTTCGTCTATGACCGCACGACCGAGCGCGCGTCCGACATGAATGCGCTGATCGCGCGCGCCGTGGCCTCCCGCTCCAAGGACGACGAAGCAGCATGACGGCACGCGCTCCCCGCATCCGGGTGCAGCGGCGCCCGGTGCACGGAGTGCTGCTGCTCGACAAGCCGCTGGGCTTTTCCAGCAACGACGCCTTGCAGAAGGTGAAGTGGCTGCTGCGCGCCGAAAAGGCGGGCCATACCGGCACGCTCGATCCGCTGGCCAGCGGCGTCCTGCCGCTGTGCTTCGGCGCGGCGACCAAGTTCAGCCAGCTGCAGCTCGAAGCGCCCAAGACCTACGAGGCCGTGGCGCTACTGGGCGTGACCACGTCCACCGGCGATGCCGAAGGCGACGTGCTGGCGCGCTGCGACGTCGATCCGGCCCAGCTCACGCCCGAGCGGCTGGCCGAGGTGCAGCGGCAGTTCTCCGGACCGATCCGGCAGGTGCCGCCCATGCACAGCGCGCTTAAAAAAGACGGCAAGGCGCTCTACGAATATGCCCGCGCGGGCATCGAGGTGGAGCGTCCGGCCCGCGATGTGGTCATCCATGGCCTTCAACTGGCGCTGGTGCTTGAAGATCCTGCGCAGCCAGCTATCAAAATGATAGTGACCTGCAGCAAGGGCACCTACATCCGCACCCTGGGCGAGGACATCGGCCAGGCGCTGGGTTGTGGCGCGCACCTGACGTTCCTGCGCCGCATCGATACGGGCGGCCTGGACGTGGAGCGCTGCGTCACGCTGGCCGCGCTGGAGGCCATGACGGAAACCGAGCGGCTGGCCTGCGTGCAGCCGGTCGAGACGCTGCTGGCGGGGCACACACGTGTCACGCTGGACAGCGACAATGCCGCCCGATTCCTGTCGGGCGTGCGGCGCCGTGGCTCCTGGCCCGACGCCGCCGCCGTGGCGGTCTTCGGCGAACGGCCGCATGCCCTGCTGGGCGTGGGCCACACCACCGCTGGCGAGCTGGTGCCCGAGCGGCTCCTGAGCCCGCTCGAAATTCAACAGATTCTGGGAATCGAAAACACGCCGCCGGCCACCGCGCCCGGCACATTGGAAGCACTATGAGCAAACAAATCCGCAACATCGCCATCATCGCGCACGTTGACCATGGCAAGACCACCATGGTGGACCAACTGCTGCGCCAGTCGGGCACCTTCGCCGACCATGAAAAGGTCGTCGATACCGTCATGGACAACAACGCGATCGAAAAAGAGCGCGGCATCACCATCCTGGCGAAGAACTGCGCCGTGAGCTGGGAAGGCACGCACATCAACATCGTGGACACCCCCGGCCACGCGGACTTCGGCGGCGAAGTCGAGCGTGCCCTGTCGATGGTGGACAGCGTGGTGCTGCTGATCGACGCGCAGGAAGGCCCCATGCCCCAGACGCGCTTCGTGACCAAGAAGGCCCTGGCCCTGGGCCTGCGCCCCATCCTGGTGGTGAACAAGGTGGACAAGCCCGGTGCCAACCCCGACAAGGTCGTGAACGCCGCTTTCGACCTGTTCGACAAACTGGGCGCGACCGACGAGCAACTCGACTTCCCCGTGGTGTACGCCTCGGGCATCAACGGCTGGTCGTCGCTGGAAGAAGGCGCTCCGGGCGAGCAGTGGGGCCCCGACATGTCGGCCCTGTTCAACACCATCCTCAAGCACGTGCCGCCGAACTCCGGCGACCCGACCGCTCCGCTGCAGCTGCAGATCTCGGCACTGGACTTCTCCACCTTCGTGGGCCGCATCGGCGTGGGCCGCATCAGCCAGGGCACGCTCAAGCCCGGCCAGGACGTGCTGGTCATGGAAGGTCCTGACGGCAAGAGCGTCAAGGGCCGCGTGAACCAGGTGCTGACCTTCCAGGGCCTGGACCGCATGCAGACCCCGCTGGCCGGCCCTGGCGACATCGTGCTGATCAACGGCATCGAGGACATCGGTATCGGCGTGACCGTGACCGACCCCGCCAACCCTGCGCCGCTGCCCATGCTGAAGGTGGATGAGCCCACGCTGACCATGAACTTCTGCGTGAACACCTCGCCCCTGGCCGGCCGTGAAGGCAAGTTCGTGACCAGCCGCCAGATCTGGGACCGCCTGCAAAAGGAACTGCAGCACAACGTGGCCCTGCGCGTGAAGGAAACCGACGAAGAAGGCATCTTCGAAGTGATGGGCCGGGGCGAACTGCACCTGACCATCCTGCTGGAAAACATGCGCCGCGAAGGCTATGAGCTGGCCGTCTCCAAGCCGCGCGTGGTGTTCCGCGACATCGACGGCGTCAAGCATGAGCCTATCGAGCTGGTCACGGCCGACATCGAAGAAGGCCACCAAGGCGGCGTGATGCAGGCCCTGGGCGAGCGCAAGGGCGAGCTGGTCAACATGGAATCCGACGGCCGTGGCCGCGTGCGCCTGGAATACCGCATTCCGGCGCGCGGCCTGATCGGCTTCACCAACGAATTCCTGAACCTGACGCGTGGTTCCGGCCTCATCAGCAACATCTTCGACAGCTACGAGCCGCACAAGGGCGACATCGGCGGCCGCAAGAACGGCGTGCTGATCTCCATGGACGATGGTGAAATCTTCACCTACGCCCTGGGCAAGCTCGACGACCGCGGCCGCATGTTCGTGAAGGCCAACGATCCGGTGTACGAAGGCATGATCGTGGGCATCCACAGCCGTGACAACGACCTGATCGTGAACGCCACGCGTACCAAGCAGCTGACCAACTTCCGCGTCTCCGGCAAGGAAGACGCGATCAAGATCACGCCCCCGATCGACCTCACGCTGGAATACGGCGTGGAATTCATCGAGGACGACGAGCTGGTCGAAATCACGCCCAAGAGCGTGCGCCTGCGCAAGCGCTTCCTGACGGAAAACGAGCGCAAGCGCGCTTCGCGTTCCTGATCGGGCGCATGCGCCGAAGCGGCGGGGGCTGAGCCTCCACCGCGCACGGACAAGGGTGAGCCGGCCGCGAGGCGGGCTCACCCTTTTTGCCGTCCGGGCCTGCCGACAAGGCCGGCTTCAAGAGAGTTTCCGAACCCCCGTGGTTCGTTGTGCGCCCGCCTCTGCATGAAGGCAGCGCTGGAGAGTGGATATGGCGAGCGTGAAGGCAGGGGAGAGCTGGGGCCGGCTCACCCACGGCAGGGCCGTATGGCTGATGGTGGCGGTCACGCTGATGTGGTCCATTGCCGGCGTGGTCACGCGCCACCTGGAGGCGGCGCGCAGCTTCGAGGTCACCTTCTGGCGCAGCCTCTTTACCGTGGTGGCGCTGCTGGTCATCCTGCCGGCCCTGCAGGGCCGGGCGGTGTTCGCCGCCATGCGGCACGGCGGCCGGGCGCTCTGGGTGTCGGGCCTGTGCTGGGGCGTGATGTTCACCGCCTTCATGGTGGCGATCCTGCTCATGCCGGTGGCCAACGTGCTGGTGACCATGGCGGTGGGGCCGTTGCTTACCGCGCTCTTCGCCTGGGCCTTCATCGGCCACCGCATCGCGCCGCGCACCTGGGCGGCCATCGGCGTGGCGGGCGTGGGCATCGGCTGGATGTATGGCTCCCAGATGGCCGGCCTGCCCCTGCTGGGCACCGTCGTGGCGCTGTGCGTCCCCGTGGCGGCAGCGGTGAACTGGACGGTGGTGCAACATTCGCAGCGCCACGGCCATGCAGTGGATCTGGCCCCTGCCGTGCTGGTGGGCGCGCTGCTCTCGGTGGTGGCGACGCTGCCGGTGGCGCTGCCCTTTCAGGCGTCGGCGCATGACTTGGGCTTGCTGGCGTTGCTGGGCGTGGTCCAGCTGGCCGTGCCCTGCGTGCTGGTGGTCCGCTGCGGCCAGGTGCTCAAGGCGCCCGAGATCGCGCTGCTCGGCCTGCTGGAAGTGATCTTCGGTATCGTGCTGGCCTGGCTGGGTGCGGGCGAAGAGCCCGGCCCCGCCGTGCTGACGGGCGGCGCACTGGTCATCGGTGCGCTGGTGTGCAACGAACTGCTGGGTTGGAGAGAACAACGATGAGCGAGAAGAACATGGAGACCACGACGACGACTGCTGACGCATCCGCGAAGGGCGCTGCGGCCACCGCTGCGGCGCAGGGCGAGATCCTGACCGAGGTGCGCGGCCGGGTGGGCTTCGTCACCCTGAACCGGCCCAAGGCGCTCAACGCCCTGTCGCTGGGCATGGTGCGCGAACTCATGCGCGTGCTGCTGGCCTGGCGGCAGGATTCGGATGTGCTGGCCGTGGCCATCCGCGGCAGCAACAAGGAAGGCCCGTTCGGCGCGTTCTGCGCGGGCGGTGACATCCGCTTCCTGCACCAGTCAGGCAGCCAGGGCCACCCGCAGCTGGAAGACTTCTTCACCGAGGAATACGCCCTCAACCACCTCATCCACCACTACGACAAGCCCTACATCGCCTTCATGGACGGCATCGTCATGGGCGGCGGCATGGGCATCAGCCAGGGCGCGAGCCTGCGCATCGTGACCGAGCGCACCAAGATGGCCATGCCCGAGACGGCCATCGGCCTCTTTCCCGACGTGGGCGGCGGCTACTTCCTCTCGCGATGCCCGGGCCGGGTGGGCGAATGGCTGGCGCTCACTGGCCAGACCATCGGCGCCGAGGAGGCCGTGGCCGCCCGCCTGGCCGATGGGCGCCTGGCCGCGGCCGACCAGCCTGCGGTGTGGGATGCGCTGGGCAGCCAGCCCTTCGCCGACGGCGCGGCCGTGCAGCAATGGGTTGCTTCGAAATTGATAGCTGGCGGCCAAGAGGACATAAGCGCTGGAGGCCAAATCAACCAGTATTTCAGCCTGCCCGACGTGCCCGCCATCGTGGTGGCGCTGGAAGCCGCCGCAGGCGATGACGACTGGTGCCGCACTACCGCCGCCACGTTGCGCCAGCGCTCGCCGCTGATGCTCTTCGTGGTGCTGGAGCAGATCCGCCGTGCGCGGGGCATGGGCCTGGCCGACGACCTGCGCATGGAGCGCGACATGGTGCGCCACTGCTTCTACCTGCGCCCTGGCCAGAGCGAGACGCTGGAAGGCATCCGCGCGCTGGCGGTGGACAAGGACCATGCACCGCGCTGGAACCCTGCCCGCATCGAAGACGTGGCGCCCGAGCAGGCCCTGGCCTTCTTCGAGAGCCCCTGGCCCGCCCACGCGCATCCGCTGGCGGCCCTGGCCGATTGAGCCGGCCGCTGCGGCTGCTGCGGCTAATCCGGCACCAGCTGCCGGTGGACGGCCGTAGCCAGCGCCAGCAGCGCGGCGCGGGGCATCTCGCCGCTCAGCGCATAGCCGAAGCCCTGGTCCACCCAGTAGAAGCTGGCCACGGGGCCTTCCTCGTGGAAGCGGAAGGCCGTCTCCGCGGCGTGCCCGCCCGCAGCGTTTGCCGCTGCCTCGACGGCGCCCACATACAGAGTGATGCGCTGGCCGCCCGCGTTCTGGTACATGAACTGTGCCCGGGCGCCTGCGTCGCCGGGCAGCAGCCGCCCGCCCATCAAATCGAAGCCCTCCGCTGACAGCGCCGGCACGGCCAGCGGCCGGCCCAGCCGCTTCGACAGCCATTGCACCAGATGCTCGTGCTGCGCGGCCGTGACCTCGACCGGGTGGCGCTGCTCGGGCTGGAACACTGCATGGGCCACGGCCGCCTGCCGCACGAAGGCCTGCGGCGTGCCGGTGGTCTGGGCCAGAGGGGCATGCAGGTCGTCCGAGGGGCTCCACTGGCCGTGCAGGTCCCAGCCCAGCCCGAAGGCCAGCAGCCAGCCGGCCGCGATGCCGCCCCAGCGGCGCCAGAGCATCTGCTGGTCGCGCCGGTGCTGCAGCGCATCGGCCGCGCGGCGCAGGTCCTGCGGCGGATCGGCATCTCCCAGTCCGGCATGGAGGGCGCGCAGGGCGTCGCGCTGCTGCTGCCAGTCCGCCAGGCGGGCGAGGGCGTCCGCATCCAGCCGGGCGCGCAGGGCGTCGGCTTCGTCGGGCGGCAGTTGGCCATCCACCAGCGCGTGCAGGCGGCGGTCGTCGTCGTCATCCACGGGCGAGGGGGCGGGGCGGTTCATGGCGGTGGCTCCATCGTCATTTCAGCCGCCGCAGCGCGGGCGGCGAGCCGTTGGTGGGGGCCGGCCGTGCAGGGCGGCTGCCGGCCTCCGCTGTGCCATCCAACATCCATTCGCGCATGCGCGAGCGGGCCCGCGAGAGGCGAGACATCACGGTGCCGATGGGTACCTGCAGCACCCGCGCTACCTCGGCATAGGGCATGTCTTCCAGCGTCACCAGCAGCAGCACGGCGCGCTGGTCGGCAGGCAGGCGCTGTAGGCAGCGCTCCAGGTCCAGCGCCGTGTCGTGGCCGGTGGCGGCCGCGGGAAACAGGTCAGCGGCTGCGGAGTCATGTGGGTCCAGCACCTGCAGAGGCGCGGCGCCCCGGCGCTGGTTGAGATAGAGGTTGTGCATGAGCGTGAAGAGCCACGCCCGCAGGTCAGTGCCACTGCGCCATAGCAGCCATTTGCGGCAGGCGCGCTCCAGCGTGTCCTGCACCAGATCGTCGGCCGCCCAGCGGTCGCCCGTCAGCATGCGCGCATAGCGGCGCAGGCCGGGGAGATGGTCCAGCACCTGGGTGCGGTTCATGGCGGGCGAGGGCGGCTGGTGACCAGGGGCCGGTCAGGGCGTGGCGGTGCGCCAGACCTTGTTCACGCCGTCGCCGGTCTTGTCGCCGGGCTTGGCGTCCTTGACCCAGTAGTAGAGCGGCTTGCCCTTGTAGGCGATCTGCCGGCTGCCGTCATCGCGCTGGACGACGGAGTAGTCCGGGCCGGCCGGTGCCATCGCGCCTGCCATCAACGGGGGCCAGTTGACGGCGCATTGCCCATTGCAGACCGACTTGCCGTTCCCCGCAGTGTCCTTGTCGAAGGTGTAGAGCGTCATGCCGTTGGCGCCGACCAGGACGCCGTTCTGCACGCTCGCCGGGGCGGCGGGCTGGGTGGCGGCGCAACCGCCGGCCAGCGCCAGCGCGGCCAGGATGGGGGCCAGGGTGGTGAGCTTTTTCATCGGATTCTCCTGTGATGCCGGCCGCGCCGCGTGCGGAATGCACGGGGCAGGAGGCGGCCTGCGAAGGGATGAACACCGGCGGCCGGGTGTTTATTCCAGGTCCGCGCAAAAAAAGCCGGGCCCGCTTGCGGGCCCCTCAGCCACCCGCATCAGCGGTGATGCACCTTCATCGCGCGTTCCACTTCGCGCTTGCCTTCGCGGTCCTTGATGGTGTCGCGCTTGTCGTGCTCGGCCTTGCCCTTGGCCAGGGCGATTTCGCATTTCACGCGGCCGTCCTTCCAGTGCAGGTTGAGCGGCACGAGTGTGTAGCCCTTCTGGTCGACCTTGTTCACCAGCTTCTGGATCTGCTCCTTGTGCAGGAGCAGCTTCTTGGTGCGCGCGGCCTCGGGGTTGACGTGGGTCGATGCGGTCTTGAGCGGGTTGATCTGGCAGCCGATCAGAAAGAGCTCGCCCCCGCGGGCGAGGACATACCCGTCGGTGAGCTGCACCTTGCCTTCGCGCAGGGCCTTCACTTCCCAGCCTTGCAGCACCAGGCCGGCTTCGAGGCGCTCTTCGAAGAAATAGTTGTATGCCGCTTTTTTGTTGTCGGCAATGCGGGACGATGTTTCGGGTTTCTTGGCCATGGTTTCCAGATGCGGCGCAAACCGGGAGATGAAAGGCCTCCCTACAATTGTTGTCGTCTCGCTCGCCGGGATTTTAGGACAGGCCACTTCGGGAACCCGTCCCACCCGATGTGCCACTGCACGCCTCTACCATTTGAGCCCATGAAATCCGTCAACAAGTCCGTCCTGATCTGGTATAGCCCCGAAGAAATGTTTGCCCTCGTGACGGACGTGGCCAAGTACCCGGAGTTCCTGCCCTGGTGCGACCGCGCGGCGGTGCTGGAGCGCGATGGCGACACGATGACGGCCGAGGTCGGTATCGCGCTGGGCGCCCTCCGCAAGTCGTTCGTCACCCGCAACACCCATGTGCCGGGGCGCAGCGTGCAGATGCAGCTGGTCAAGGGCCCGTTCTCGCAGCTGGAAGGTATCTGGCAGTTCCACCCGGTGGGTGACGGCGCCCAGCGCGCCTGCAAGGTCGAGCTGCAGCTGCAGTACGGCTTCGACAACGCGGCGCTCGCGGCCCTGGTGGGCCCCGTGTTCGACCGTATCGCCGGCACCATGGTGGATGCCTTCATCAAGCGCGCCGAACAGGTCTATGGCTGAGGCCGGGTCGCAGGCTACGCAAGCGGCAGCACCCGTGCTGCGCATCGTCGTGGCGGCTTCGCGCGCCCCTGGTGCCGTGAAGGAATGGAATCTGGAATTGCCGTCCGGCTCCACGGTGGGCGACGCCCTGAAGGCCTGTGGGCTGGATCCCGATGATTTGCGGGGCACCCCCAGCATCTGGGGCCGCGGCGCAGAGCCCGGGCAGCGGCTGCGCGACCTCGATCGTGTGGAGTGGACGCGCGCGCTGTTGGTGGACCCGAAGACGGCCCGGCGCGAACGTTTTGCCCGGCAGGGCGCGCGCTCCGCAGGTCTGTTCGCGGGCCGCAGGCCCGGCGCCAAGGCGGGTTACTGAACCACTTGATGGCGAGCTTGCTCGCAACGAGCGGCTGCGCGCCGCCACAAGAAATCAGCGGGCCGCTGTGCAGTCGGAGGCGATCACGGAATCCAGGCGCTGGTTTTCGGTCAGGCGTGTGGCGTCGTCCATGAAACCGCGTTCCCCTTTGGCATTGGTGTGTGCCATCAACTGGCCCGAATTGAGCGTTGTCTTGGCCTGGCGGGCTCGGGCGCAGTTCTCGGCGCGGGCCTGCGCCAGCCGGTCCGCCTCCGCCTTCTTCTTATGGGCTTCTGCGGCCTCAGCCTCGGCCTTCTTCTTTTCCAGGGCCGGGTCCTTGCCTGGTGCGGCGGCTGCGCTGGCGCTCCGGGCGGGCGGCTTGGCGGCGCCGTCGCCGCTGTCGGCCGGTGCGGCCGTGCTGGCTGGGGCGCCATTGGGCTGCGCCAGGATCTTGCTGGGCAGCACATCGACTGGCGGGGGGCGGTCGCTGAAGACCTTGCGCCCGTCCTTATCCAGCCACTGCCATTGTGCCGAGGCGCTCAGGGCCCAGGACATGGCCAGTGCGAAGAGAGCCAGCTTGTGCTTCTGTGTCATGCGCGGCAGTTTATCCGCAGGACCGGCGGGGCACCAGCGGCTCTCATCCGGGCCACTTGCGCCCGTGTCACACGGTGACGGGTACAATCCGGCTTTTGGAGCTTTCTCATGCGCCTTCTTGGAAAAGCGCTCACCTTCGACGATGTGTTGCTGGTGCCAGCGTACTCCCAGGTCCTGCCCAAGGACACGTCCCTCGCGACGAAACTCTCCCGCAATATCCAACTGAATCTTCCGCTCGTGTCCGCCGCCATGGACACGGTGACTGAAGCTCGCCTGGCCATCGCCATAGCGCAGGAGGGCGGTATCGGTATCGTCCACAAGAACCTGACGCCCCAGGAGCAGGCAGCCCAGGTAGCGAAGGTCAAGCGCTACGAATCGGGCGTGGTGCGCGATCCGGTGGTGATCACGCCGGAGCACACGGTGATGCAGGTGCTGCAGCTGTCCGAGCAGTTGGGCATTTCGGGCTTCCCGGTGTGTGACGGTGGCAAGGTGGTCGGTATCGTGACCGGGCGCGATCTGCGTTTTGAAACCCGCTACGACGTCAAGGTCCACCAGATCATGACGCCGCGCGAGAAGCTCATCACCGTCAAGGAAGGCACCTCGGCTGCCGAAGCCAAGGCGCTGCTGAACAAGCACAAGCTCGAGCGCCTGCTGGTGATCAACGACGCGTTCGAGCTCAAGGGCCTGATCACCGTCAAGGACATCACCAAGCAGACCAGCTTCCCCAATGCAGCGCGCGACAGCAATGGTCGCCTGCGCGTGGGGGCCGCCGTCGGCGTGGGTGAGGGCACGGAAGAGCGCGTGGAAGCGCTGGTGAAGGCCGGCGTCGATGCGATCGTGGTGGATACGGCCCACGGCCACAGCAAGGGTGTGATCGAGCGCGTGCGCTGGGTCAAGCAGAACTATCCGCAAGTCGACGTGATCGGCGGCAACATCGCCACCGGCGCCGCCGCGCTGGCCCTGGTCGAAGCGGGCGCCGATGCGGTCAAGGTCGGCATCGGCCCAGGCTCCATTTGTACCACCCGCATCGTCGCGGGCGTGGGCGTGCCGCAGATCATGGCCATCGACAGCGTGGCAACGGCGCTCAAGGGCACGGGCGTGCCCCTGATCGCCGACGGCGGCATCCGCTACTCGGGCGACATCGCCAAGGCCCTGGCCGCCGGCGCCAGCACCATCATGATGGGCGGCATGTTCGCCGGCACCGAAGAGGCGCCGGGCGAAGTGATCCTGTTCCAGGGCCGCAGCTACAAGAGCTACCGCGGCATGGGCTCCATCGGCGCCATGCAGCAAGGATCGGCCGACCGCTACTTCCAGGAATCGAGCACCGGCAACCCCAATGCCGACAAGCTGGTGCCCGAAGGTATCGAAGGCCGCGTGCCCTACAAGGGCTCGATGGTCTCCATCGTCTTCCAGATGGCGGGCGGCGTGCGTGCGGCCATGGGCTACTGCGGCTGCGCCACCATCGAAGAGATGAACAACAAGGCGGAGTTCGTAGAGATCACCACCGCCGGCATCCGTGAGAGCCACGTCCACGACGTGCAGATCACCAAGGAAGCGCCCAACTACCGCGCTGACTGACCCGTCAGCATCCACAGGCCCGAACCCGCGAAGAGAGGTGTTCGGGCCTTTGTCTTTTCCGTTTCCCGTCGCCTGACCCGCCCGCCATGCAACACCAGAAAATCCTCATCCTCGACTTCGGCTCGCAAGTCACCCAGCTCATCGCCCGCCGCGTGCGCGAAGCCCACGTGTACAGCGAGGTCCATCCTTGTGATGTGACCGATGAATGGATCCGCGAATACGCCAAGGACGGCTCGCTCAAGGGCGTGATCCTGTCGGGCAGCCATGCCAGCGTCTATGAGGACTCGACGGACAAGGCGCCGCAGGCCGTCTTCGAGCTGGGCGTGCCGGTGCTGGGCATCTGCTACGGCATGCAGACCATGGCCCACCAGCTGGGCGGCAAGGTGGAAGGCGGCCACAAGCGCGAATTCGGCTTCGCCGCCGTGCGCGCCCACGGCCATACCGAGCTGCTCAAGGACATCGCCGACTTCACCACGGCCGAAGGCCACGGCATGCTGAACGTGTGGATGAGCCATGGCGACAAGGTCACCGAGCTGCCCCCGGGCTTCAAGCTGATGGCCAGCACCCCGAGCTGCCCCATCGCCGGCATGGCCGACGAGACGCGCCGCTTCTACGCCGTGCAGTTCCATCCCGAAGTCACGCACACCGTGCAGGGCAAGGCGCTGCTCGAGCGCTTCGTGCTGGGCATCTGCAACGCCGCGCCCGACTGGGTCATGGGCGACTACATCGAGGAAGCCGTCCAGAAGATCCGCGAGCAGGTGGGTGACGAGGAAGTCATCCTGGGCCTGTCGGGCGGCGTGGATTCGTCCGTCGCGGCAGCGCTGATCCATCGCGCCATCGGCGACCAGCTCACCTGCGTCTTCGTGGACCACGGCCTGCTGCGCCTGAACGAAGGCGACATGGTCATGGAAATGTTCGAGGGCAAGCTGCACGCCAAGGTGATTCGCGTGGATGCGAGCGAGCTCTTCCTGGGCAAGCTGGCCGGTGTGAGCGACCCGGAAGCCAAGCGCAAGATCATCGGCGGCGAATTCGTCACCGTGTTCAAGCAGGAAGCCGCCAAGCTCAAGGCCGGCGATGGCGGCCACAAGGGCGCGACCTTCCTGGCGCAGGGCACGATCTACCCCGACGTCATCGAATCGGGCGGCGCCAAGAGCAAGAAGGCCGTCACCATCAAGAGCCACCACAACGTGGGCGGCCTGCCCGAGCAGCTCGGCCTGAAGCTGCTGGAGCCGCTGCGCGAGCTGTTCAAGGACGAGGTGCGCGAACTGGGCGTGGCCCTGGGCCTGCCGCCCGAGATGGTCTATCGCCACCCCTTCCCCGGCCCGGGCCTGGGCGTGCGCATCCTGGGCGAAGTGAAGAAGGAATACGCCGACCTGCTGCGCCGCGCCGACGCCATCTTCATCGAAGAGCTGCGCAACTTCACCGACGAAGCCACCGGCAAGAGCTGGCACGACCTGACCAGTCAGGCCTTCACCGTCTTCCTGCCCGTCAAGAGCGTGGGCGTGATGGGCGATGGCCGCACCTACGACTACGTCGTCGCCCTGCGCGCCGTGCAGACCAGCGACTTCATGACCGCCGACTGGGCCGAGCTACCCTACGCGCTGCTCAAGCAGGTGTCGGGCCGCATCATCAACGAAGTGCGCGGCATCAACCGCGTGACCTACGACGTGTCGAGCAAGCCGCCGGCGACGATCGAGTGGGAATGATGGAGGCCATGCCGGCGACCCGTTCGCTCGCATGAGGCGCTAACCCGCCCTCCATGGAAGCCAGCCTGGCCTTGCAGCCGGCTGGCTTTTTTTTCGGCTGCAGAACGGGGGCAGATTTGCTGGCGGGCTGCGCAGCGGTAGCGCCGCAGCCTACAGACCGTGGGCGGGCATTCCCACGGCAGGGGCGGTAGCCGGCCGCACGGCGGGGCGGCCGGCACGGTCGTAGCTTGAAGGCATGCACACCAAAGACCTTCATCTCCATGCCGAGCGCCATGACGCAGGGCCCGCTGGGCCTGCCGAAGCCCGGGTCACTGCGTTCATTGCCGACAGGATGTTTCCCTGCGTGGGCGCCAAGTCGGCCCTCAACAAGGGCCGGCTGCACACGCAGGCCTTCGGGCCGCTGGCCGACCCTGCGCACACCGAGCGGCTGCGCCAGGCATTGCGGGAATATTCCGCGCGCTACCCTGACCCGGGCTCTGTTCCCGCGACTTTCGTCGCCACCTTCGCGGAGCAGGCCATGGATGAGTCCACATTCGAGCGGCGCATGTGGCGGCAGCTGCAGGCGCTGCACGATTGCGACATGGCGCGCGGCGGCGCCTGGGCCGCGGGCGTGAGCGACGACCCTGCGCGGCAGGATTTCTCGTTCAGCGTGGATGGCCGGGCGTTCTTCGTGGTGGGGATGCATGCGGGCGCTTCGCGCCTTGCGCGGCGCACGCCGATGCCGTGCCTGGTCTTCAATTTCCATGAGCAGTTCGAGCACCTGAAGGCCACGGGCAAGTACGCGGTGATGCAGGAAGCCATCCGCGCCCGCGATCGGGCCCTGCAGGGGGAGATCAACCCGGTGCTGGCTCGCTTCGGCGAGTCTTCCGAAGCTCGCCAGTACTCCGGCCGCGCCATCGAGGCCGACTGGAAATGTCCGTTCCACTCCAAGGCGCACGAACATGCATGAATGCCATCAGGGTTCTTCTCTTTGCCGGATTCCGCCCCAGTCCGGAACGGCCTTCGAACTGCAAGCCGGCGATGTGCTGCGCATCCATGATCCGCTGGGCGAGCAGGTGGCGGATCTGTTCGCCTTCCATGCGCAGGACCACGGCTGCAGCCTGTCGTCGGGCCGCAGCATCGACTATGCGTCGAAGATCTACCTCAGCACGGGCGACACGCTGTACTCCAACGATAGCCGGCCCATGTTCCAGATCGTGGACGACACGGTGGGGCGCCACGACTTCCTGCTGACGCCCTGCAGCCAGGAGATGTTCGAGATCCTCTACCGCCATCAGGGCCATCACCCGAGCTGTTTCGAGAACCTCTACCGCGCGCTGGCCGCCTACGGCATACGGCCCGAGCAGATCGGCACGACCTTCAACGTATTCATGAACGTGGAGGTTGCGTCCGACGGCGCGGTGGTGGTGAAGGCGCCGCGGTCCAAGGCCGGAGACCACATCGACCTGCGGGCCGAGATGGATCTGATCTGCGGGCTGACCTCGTGCTCGGCCGAGAACTCCAACAATGGGAGCTTCAAGCCGATCGACTACGAAATCCTCCGCGCCGGCGCCGTGCGCTGACCGATGCCGAGGGGGCGTTCAGCTCCCCACGGAGGGCCGGCCGTAAGCCGTGAGGGTATAGCCCGACAGATCGAACCCCAGCGCCTCGGCGGTGCTGCGCAGGCGCTCCTCGATCAGCGGATCGTGGAATTCATGGACGGTGCCGCTGACGAGGCACACCAGGTGGCCGTGGTGTTCCTGCCCGTCGTTGAGTTCATAGACCGCCTTGTTCTGGTTGAGCAGGCTTTTCTTGAGCAGGCCGGTCTGCTCGAACTGCGCCAGCACGCGATAGACCGTTGCCAGGCCCAGATCGGTGCGCTGTTGCAGCAACAGGCGATAGACGTCTTCGGCGGCCAGATGCCGTTCGGGGCTGCTGCGGAAGATGTCCAGCACCTGGATGCGGGGCAGGGTGGGCTTGAGGCCGGTGGCGCGGAGGTCGGCGGGCATGGGCTGTGGGTGACGTCTGCGGTGGGATCGAAAAAAAGCCTGGCTACGCGGACTTCCGGAGGAGCCCGTTGGCTGGCAAAAACGACCCTTCGGACCGATGGCCGGTCCTGGAGTCGCCCCACGATGAAACGGGTGGCTGACCGCTGCATCTCTGCGGTGCTGGTCTGCGATTGACTGCAGTGTAGCATTGAATGAGAATGGTTATCAATAAGTTTGAAAAAATTCATGGCGGTTGCGATGGGCGTTCGATGCCCATCGCTGCGCCGCCCTGGAGAACCATCGCAGGAGACCCTTGACCATGAACCATCCCGCCTTCGACCACCTCCTGAACGAGCACCGCGCGCTGCTGGCGCACTATGGGCGTGCGCAGTTGCGGTGCAGCCAGGCGTTGACCGCTCAGGCGCGGGAGATTGAGCGCCTTCAGGCCGAGGCCATCCGCCTGCGTGGCCGGCTGATCCGGCGCGAGACCGAGCTGGCCTATGCCCGGCAGGACCAAACCCGGCTGGCCGAGGGGCTGCAGGGCCTGCCGCGCCGCCGCACGCTGGCCCGGCAGCTGGAGACCCTCGCGGGCCGACTGCAGGAGCGCGCCCGGGAGGTGCTGCATTGGCAGTGGCGCGCGGCCAGCGCGGCTGCTGCGGCGGCAGGCAAGGGCCCAGGGCTCGGACTGCAGGGCGCCTTGTCGGGTGCCGCCGAGGGCGGCGCGGACGACATGCCTGCCGCATCGCACTGGCGGTCGGTGCTCTGCATCGCTCCGGGCAATGCGGGGGGCTGGATCGCGCAGCGCATGGTGCCGGGCCCCGATGGTCTGGAACCCGAAGCGCCGGCCGCGCCCGTAGTCGCCTCGGCAGCCCCTTTTTTCCAGGACGAGGGCGGCGACGTCGATGCCGAGACGCTGGAAGCCAGCCTGACTGCCGCCGACCTGGTCATCTGCCAGACCGGCTGCCTGAGCCACAACGACTACTGGCGCGTGCAGGATCACTGCAAGCGCACCGGCAAGGCCTGCGTGATGGTGGCGGATACGCCCCAGGTCATCCACTGGATGCGGGGCGTGCGCGCCGGGGCGGAGAGCCCGGCGGAGTCGAACAGCCTCGCCTGAGCGCGCGTCAGCGGTCTGCTATTGAAAATATAGCTGAAGGCGCTTGCAAATCAAGCGCTGCAGGCCCAAATCGCTCGAATCACCACAGCCGAACGCCAGGGCGCGCCCCGTGCGCTGGGCCGTGGTGCCCGGAGCCTTCAGGCCATGGTCATCAGGCTGGCATTGCCTCCGGCCGCCGCCGTGTTCACGCTCACGGCCCGCTCCAGCACCAGCCGGGTCAGCGGCACATCGCCATCGCCGGGCTGCAGCCCGGTCACGCCCACGATGGGGCCGGGGCGCTGGGCGATGGCGCGGCAGGTCTCGGCCAGGCTGTCGGCATCGCCGTGGTGCAGCACGGCGTCGATGGCCACGCTCGCATCGCGCCAGTCGTCCACCAGCCGGGTGCAGGCTTGCACCGCTGCGGGCAGCAAGGCATGCAGGGCGGCCGATGGGGCGCGTGGCCAGAGCGCGCTACCGCCCACGGCCAGCACGGCGGCCAGCTGGACGAGGCGATCCGCATCGTTCTCTGCCAGGCACAGCGTGTGTTCGCGGGGCGAGAGCAGGTACTGGTTGCGCTCGCCGGTCGGGCCGGGCAGGGTGCAGGCGAGGCCGCTGCAAGAGGCAGCGGCCAGCGCTTCGCAGCGCTGTGCCAGCATCTCGTCGCCTGCGCTGCGGGCCCAGTCGGCCAGCGCCTGCAGCGGCGCCGGCAAGGCGCCTTGCCGGGCGCCATCGGGCACGGCGGTGGCCGTGCTGCGGATGCAGTCGAGCGCCAGGCCGGCCGGGTGCCGCGAGAGCAGGCGCAGCAGATAGAGCGGCCCGCCCGCCTTGGGGCCGGTGCCCGACAGGCCTTCGCCGCCGAAGGGCTGCACGCCCACCACCGCGCCCACCATGTTGCGGTTGACGTAGAGGTTGCCGGCCTGCGCGCGGCGCACCACGCGCTCCACCGTTTCGTCGATGCGGGTGTGCAGGCCCTGGGTGAGGCCGTAGCCGGTGGCGTTGATCTGGTCCAGCAGGGCGTCCAGCCTCTCGCGCTCGTAGCGCACCACGTGCAGCACGGGGCCGAAGACCTCGCGGCGCAGCTCGGCGATGCGGTCCAGCTCGATCAGCGTGGGTGGCACGAAGGTGCCGGCCGCCAGCACATCGGCGGGCACGGCGGGCTGGAACACGCGCCGGCCCTGGGCGCGCAGCGTGGCGACGTGCTCCAGGATGCCCTGGCGGGCCTCATCGTCGATCACCGGGCCCACGTCGGTCGCCAGCCGTCCCGGGTCGCCCACGCGCAGCTCGGCCATGGCGCCCCGCAGCATCTCCAGCACGCGGTCGGCCGCGTCGGCCTGCACGCACAGCACGCGCAGCGCCGAGCAGCGCTGGCCCGCGCTGTCGAAGGCCGAGGCCACCACGTCGCCCACCACCTGCTCCACCAGCGCGGAGGAGTCCACGATCATCGCGTTCTGCCCGCCGGTTTCTGCGATCAGCGGAATGGGGTGGCCCGCCGCGTCCAGCCGGCCGGCCACGGCGCGCTGCAGCAGGCGCGCTACCTCCGTGGAGCCGGTGAACATCACGCCCATGGTGCGGACATCGGCCACCAGGCGCGCGCCCACGGTCTCGCCCCGGCCGGGCAGCAGCTGCACCGCGGCGGCCGGCACGCCGGCGCGGTGCAGGCACTGCACGGCCTGCGCGGCGATGAGCGGCGTCTGTTCGGCCGGCTTGGCCAGCACGGTGTTGCCAGCGGCCAGGGCGGCGGCCACCTGGCCCATGAAGATGGCGAGGGGAAAGTTCCACGGGCTGATGCACACCACCGGGCCCAAGGGAGGGCAGCTGGCGTTGTCCAGATGGCGCGTGGCCTGGGCCGCGTAGTAGCGCAGGAAGTCCACCGCCTCGCGCACCTCGGCCACGCCGTTGGCGCAGGTCTTGCCGGCTTCGCGCATCAGGATGCCCAGCAGGTCGGGCAGGGCGGCTTCCAGCAGTTCGGCCGTGCGCAGCAGCGCGGCGGCGCGCTCTGCGGGCGGCGTGGCGGACCAGACCGGCAGCGCGGCCTGCGCGGCGGCGAGGGCGGTGTCCACGTCGGCGGCGCTGGCCTCCTGCACATGGCCGACGACGTCGCCGTGGTCCGCAGGGTTGCGCAGCGCCAGGGGGACTGCTGCACCCGGCTGCACGGTGCCTGCGATCAGCGGTGCGGCCTGCCAGCCGTGGCGGGCGTTGGCGGCCAGGGCCGTGCTCAGCGCGTTGAGGGTGTTCTCGTTCGACAGGTCGATGCCCGCCGAGTTGGCGCGGGCGCTGCCGAAGAGCTGCGCCGGCAGCGGAATGCGCGGGTGATGCTGGCCGGGCCGGCCTTCCGCTGCGGCCTGGGCATCGACGGCGGCGACCGGGTCGGCCACCAGGCTTTCCAGCGGCAGATCGGCATCGGCCACGCGGTTGACGAAGGAGGTGTTGGCGCCGTTTTCCAGCAGGCGGCGCACCAGGTAGGCGAGCAGGGTCTCATGCGTGCCCACGGGCGCGTAGATGCGGCAGGGCCGGCCCAGGTCTGCGGCGCCCACCACCTGTTCGTAGAGTGGCTCGCCCATGCCGTGCAGGCACTGGAATTCGTACTGACCGGGCGCATAGTTTTCGGGCCCGGCGAGCTGGTAGATGCTGGCCAGCGTCTGCGCGTTGTGCGTGGCGAACTGCGGATAGACCGCATCGGGCGCGGCCAGCAGCTTGCGTGCGCAGGCGATGTATGACACGTCGGTGTGGGTCTTGCGCGTATAGACGGGGTAGTCGGAGAGACCATCGACCTGGGCGCGCTTGATCTCGCTGTCCCAGTAGGCGCCCTTGACCAGGCGGACCATCAGCCGGTGGCCGCTGCGGCGGGCCAGGTCGATGCAGTAGTCGATGACGAAGGGGCAGCGCTTCTGGTAGGCCTGGATCACGAAGCCGATGCCGTTCCAGCCTGCCAGCTGCGGCGCGTGGCAGAGCCGCTCCAGCAGGTCCAGCGACAGCTCCAGCCGGTCGGCCTCTTCGGCGTCGATGTTGAGGCCGATGTCGTAGCCGCGCGCCAGCTCGGCCAGCTGCAGCAGCACGGGGTAGAGCTCGGCCATCACGCGGGCCTGCTGCGCCCGGCTGTAGCGCGGGTGCAGGGCCGAGAGCTTGATGGAGATGCCCGGGCCTTCATACACACCGCGCCCGGCGGCGGCGCGGCCGATGGCGTGGATGGCCCGCACGTAGGCCTGCAGGTAGCGCTCGGCATCCCGCGCGGTGAGCGCGGCCTCGCCCAGCATGTCGTAGGAATAGCGAAAGCCCTGCGCCTCCAGCGGGCGGGCGTGCTCCAGCGCCTGGGCGATGGTTTCGCCGGTGACGAACTGCTCGCCCATCATGCGCATCGCCATGTCCACGCCCTTGCGGATCAGCGGCTCGCCGCCCTTGGCCGTGAGGCGCCGCAGCGCCGCGCCCAGGCCCTTTTCGCTGTGCGTGGCGACCAGCCGGCCGGTAAGCAGCAGGCCCCAGGTGGCGGCATTGACGAAGAGCGAAGGGCTCTTGCCCAGGTGCGGCTCCCAGTCGCCGTGGCTGATCTTGTCGCGGATCAGCGCGTCGCGCGTGGCGGCATCGGGAATGCGCAGCAGCGCTTCGGCCAGACACATCAGCGCCACGCCTTCCTGCGACGACAGCGCGAATTCCTGCAACAGCCCCTGCACGAGGCCGGCGCGACCGCCCGCGCGCTTGCGCTCGCGCAGGCCCCTGGCCAGGCGTAGCGCGAGGGCCTGCACGTCGGCGGAGAGCGCGGCGGGCAGGCGCGCCTGCGCCAGCAGCGGCGCGAGCGCCTCGGGTTCGGGGCGCCGGTAGGCCGCGGTGATGGCCTGGCGCAGGGGGGAGTCGAACGCAGCGCGCGGAGCGAAGCTGGGTGCGGGGACGGGGGCGGCGGTGTGAGTGTCCATGGGGTGTGGAGGGCGGTGGAATCAGCCCGGCGCACGCATGGGCCGGGAATGCCGCCATCATCTTGCGGAGGGTGCTGAATAAAACATCGAAAATGGCAGCATCTACCGAATGAATCGCTAGCCATGGCCGCACAAGACACCGACCTGGACCGCATAGACCGCAAGATCCTGAAGATCCTTCAGGAAGACGGCCGCATCGCCAACCTGAAGCTCGCCGAAAGCGTGGCGCTCTCGCCCACGGCCGTGCTGGCGCGGGTGCAGCGGCTCACGCGCGACGGGTTCATCCTGGGCTACGAGGCGCGGCTGGACCCGATCAAGCTCGGCGCGGGCATGCTGGTCTTCATCGAGGTGCTGCTGGACCGCACCACGCCCAATGTGTTCGACCAGTTCAAGGCGGCCGTGCAGGTCCACCCCGAGATCATGGAATGCCACATGGTGGCGGGCGGCTTCGACTATCTGCTCAAGACGCGCAGCGCCGACATGGCGGCCTACCGCGCCTTTGCTGGCAACGTGCTCTGGCAGCTGCCCGGCGTGCGCGAGACCCGCACCTACGCGGTGATGGAAGAGGTCAAGCACTCCAGCCATCTGCCGATCGCCTGAGCGGTTGCGGGCAGGCTCCGCAATAATGGCCGCATCGAAGAGTCACCGGGGAGCGTTCCGCCATGCCATCCATTCGCCTTGCTGCCGCTGCATTGCTGGCCGGACTCTGTGCCAGCCAGGGCGCTACCGCCGCCTGCTACGTGGTGTATTCCGCCGACCAGCAGGTGATCTACCGCTCGCAGGTGCCGCCGGTCGATCTGTCGCGCCAGCTGCACGACACCCTGCCGCGGGTGGCGCCGGCCGGCAGCCGGCTGGTGTTCACGCTGAATGACTCGGGCTGCGAGCTGGCCATCAATCGCCTGCAGGCCGCGAGCTCCTACAGCCCGGTCCGCGCCGCGCCTGCCCGGCCCGCCCGGCCCCGGCGCAGCTGACATCCCGCCGGCCTCGCCACCTGCGCGCGGCCTGAGACAATCGGGGGCTATGAGCGCCCCCACCATCATCGACACAGAACCCACGACCCTCGCGCCGGCGGCCGCCGCTGGCGAAGCGGAAATCCTCGCTGCGGACCCATCCTCCGCCGCCGCCCCGGCCTCCGACCTGCCCCCCGGCTGGCTCGAGGTCACTTCCATGGACATGGACGCCCAGGGCGTCGCCCGCAAGCCCGACGGCAAGGTCGTGTTCATCGACGGCGCGCTGACCTTCGAGGTCGTCAGCGCCAACACCCACCGCAAGAAGAACAACTGGGAACAGGCCAGCCTCACCGCCATCCACCGGGAATCTTCGCAGCGCGTGCGGCCCGGCTGCCCGCATTTCGGCCTGCATGCCGGCGCCTGCGGGGGCTGCAAGATGCAGCATCTGCACGTGGGCGCCCAGGTGGCCGTCAAGCAGCGCGTGCTGGAAGACAACCTCTGGCACCTGGGCAAGGTGAAGGCCGAAACCGTGATGCGGCCCATCGAGGGCCCGGCCTGGGGCTACCGCTACCGCGCCCGGCTGGCCGTGCGCCACGTCATCAAGAAGGGCACGGTGCTGGTGGGCTTCCACGAGCGCAAGAGCCGCTACATCGCCGACATGGGCGTGTGCCCGGTACTGCCGCCCCATGTGAGCGCCATGCTGATGCCCCTGCGCGGCCTGATCGCCGCGCTGGACGCGCGCGACACCTGCCCGCAGATCGAACTGGCCTGCGGCGACGAGGTAACGGCCCTGGTGCTGCGGCACCTTGAGCCGCTCTCCGACGCCGACCTGGCCCGCCTGCGCGCCTTCGCGGCCGAGCATGGCGTGCAGTGGTGGCTGCAGGCGAAGGGCCCCGACACGGTCAAGCTGCTGGACGAAGGCGGACCGCAGCTGGCCTACGGCCTGCCCGACTTCGGCATCACCATGCCCTTCAAGCCCACCGACTTCACCCAGGTCAACCCGCACATCAACCGCGTGCTGGTCAGCAAGGCGCTGCGGCTGCTCGACGCCGGGCGCGACGAGCGCGTGATCGACTGGTTCTGCGGCCTGGGCAACTTCACTCTGCCCATCGCCACGCAGGCGCGCGAGGTGCTGGGCATCGAGGGCAGCGAGGCGCTGGTCGCCCGCTCGCGCGAGAACTATGAGCTGAATCGGGCCTCCGCGCCCGCAGGCCGGCCGCTGGCAGCTACGAAATTCGTAGCGCGCAACCTGTTCGAGATGACGCCCGAGATGCTGGTCGCCGACGGCGTGGCCGACAAGTGGCTGGTCGATCCGCCCCGCGAGGGCGCCTTCGCGCTGGCCAAGGCGCTGGCCGACATCCATCAGGCCCGCATCGGCGCCGAAGACGCGCCGGCGCTGCCTGCCTCAGCCGAGGGCTGGAAGCCGCCGCGCCGTATCGTCTATGTGAGCTGCAACCCCGCCACCCTGGCGCGTGATGCCGGTCTGCTGGTCCATCAGGCGGGCTACCGCTGTGTGGCCGCGGGCGTGGTCAATATGTTTCCGCATACGGCGCACGTGGAAAGCATGGCGGTGTTCGAGCGGGCCTGAGGGCTGCGCTGAGGGGGCGATTCGGCGCTGGCCGGATCGGCGCACCCCGGTGGCGCCTCCCATCGCAGGCGCGGGGGTGATTTGGCAGCCGTCAGCTCCGCGAACGCCCTTCGTCGCCACCGTCGGCAGGCTGTTTGCGGGCCGGCTTGGCCGGGGGCTTGTCCTCCGCCTTGCTGAGCACGGAGGGTGAGCCTTCGATCTTGTTCTCGCGCATGTAGGCGTCCATGTCCTTCCAGCCCGCAAAGATCTGGCCCTTGGAGGCCTTGGGGTTCAAGGTGAAGCAGTCCTCCAGGCCGCGCATCGCCAGACGGCATGCACCGCCGATGGCCTTGGCGTCTTCTTCCTTGGCCGCAGCGCGCGGGTCAGGGCTCAGCCCGGGAATATCGCAGCCCGCCAGCAACGGCAGGGCCATGGCCGCGGCGAAGCACCAGGCTCGGCAGGGGGCAGGAATGAAATTGCGCATGTTGCTAGCTTATCGGCAGTCCGCCCCGGGGATTGAGGGAAACGCGCTGGCGGCTGGCAAAAAGAAAAGGCCTCCGAAGAGGCCTTGAGCGATCAGCCCCCTGTTGTGAGGGGCAGAAGGGAGCACGATCAGTCGCGGTCGCCACCCATGCTGCCCAGCAGGGCCAGCAGGCTCTGGAACACGTTGAACAGGTCCAGGTACAGGGCCAGCGTGGCGCTGATGTAGTTGGTCTCGCCGCCGTCGAGGATCTGCTTGATGTCATACAGCATGTAGGCGCTGAAGATGCCGATGGCCGCGACAGAGATCGCCATCATGCCGGCCGAGGAGCCCACGAACATGTTGATGACGGCACCCACCATCAGCACCAGGGCGCCGACGAACAGCCACTTGCCCATCCCGGACAGGTCGCGCTTGATGACGCTGGCCAGGCTCGCCATTACGAAGAACACGCCCGCCGTGCCGGCGAAGGCCGTCATGATGAGCTGCGTGCCGTTCGAAAAGCCCAGCACCACGCCGATCAGGCGCGAGAGCATCAGGCCCATGAAGAAGGTGAAGGCCAGCAGCACCGGCACGCCGGCGGCGGAGGTCTTGGTCTTCTCGATGGCGAACATGAACGCGAACGCGCCGCCCAGGAACACCAGCATGCCGATCCCGCCGTGCAGCGCCTGCGTGATGCCCGTGGCCACGCCCACCCAGGCGCCCAACACCGTGGGCAGCAGGCTCAGCGCCAGCAACCAGTAGGTATTGCGCATGACCTTGTTGCGCTGCTCCTGCGAAATGCCGTAGCCCGCGGAGCTGTAGGTAGTGACTTCGGTATTCATATGCGTCTCTCCAATGTGGTATCTGCACCCATGCAGGTTGACAAATTCTAGGTGGGGGCGTTATGCACCACTGCAATACCCGCGTTTCATCCCGTACTTTTGGGATGCAATCTTTTGCCCTTGCCGCAGCGGCTGGCGTGCGGGGCGGCCGCTATGCTCAAGGACTGCGCCTGAACCTTCTCAGGTCCGCTTTCCTTCGTTGAACCTACTCGCTGCATCACCATGAAGACCAAGCACGAACTCGAACTCTCCGACATCAAGAAGATCGCCGCCGCCGCCGAGGCGGAAGCCGTCAAGAACCAGTGGGCCGTGACCATCGCCATCGTGGACGACGGCGGCCACCTGGTCTGGCTGCAGCGCCTGGACGGCGCCGCCGCCTTGTCGGCCCAGATCGGTCCGGCCAAGGCCCGTACCGCCGCCCTGGGCCGCCGCGAGAGCAAGGTCTATGAGGACATCATCAACGGCGGCCGCACGGCCTTCCTGACCGCCCCGGGTGTCGACGGCCTGCTGGAAGGCGGCGTGCCGATCATCAAGGACGGCCAATGCCTGGGCGCCGTGGGCGTGAGCGGCGTGAAGTCGAACGAAGACGCGCAGATCGCCCGCGCTGGCATCGCCGCCCTGGGGCTGTGAGCCTTGATGGGTCGAATGCTATGGATTGGATAGCAATCTGCCCATGTGGATCGGGCGCTGGAGCCCGATTCACCTCATAAAAAACCGGCCATCACGGCCGGTTTTTTATTGCGCCGTGCCAAGCGGAGCGGGGCGGGACAGGACGTTGAAAAAAAAGCCTGGCTACGCGGGCATGACCCCGTTGGCTGGCCAATACGACCCTGGCGACCCGCAGCCGTGCGGGTGTTCGGAGTCGCCCCACGATGAAACCTTTGCGTAGTGCCTGGCGGTGGTTCGCACCCCATGGCGATACCCCTATGCCGAACGGGCTGTGCGCGCCGTTCGGTTCGTGCTTACTTGGTCAGGATGAGCTTGCCCAGCTTGGTGGCCTGCAGGCGATAGACGGAGCCGTTGTGGCTGATGGACACGGCCTTCTGGCCTTGCAGCAGCGCGCTGCTGTCCACGGCATGCCCCGGGGCTGCATCGGCGGAAGCGGCGGCGGCTTGCCGGGCCGAGGCGGAAGCGCCGGAACTGCGTCCGTCGAAGGAAGCGGTGCCGAAGAAGGAAACTGCGGAAGGGGTGGTCAGGGTGGCTTGCATGAGAGATCCTCTTTGCGTTGCGATTGTTTTAATGATAACCATTCTCAATTGATCGTCAAGCGAATCTCCGCCCGGACAACGTAAGAAGTTACGTCGTGCCCTCGAGCGGCACCGTCATCCACTCCATGGCAGGGCATCAAGAAAAACGCCGATGCAGGCACAGGTCCTGGCATCGGCGTGGGAGAGGGCGCTTAGAACGTGTTTACGATCTCGCAGGGGATCGCGTTGGAGCGCAATCGGGATGAGTGGATGCCTCGGATGCGCCGCATGGGCTCTCAGCCCATGCATGCAGGCGGGGCGTTCAATCGCCCGATTTCGCTCCAACCCGAAGGGCAGCTACGTCGGCGGGCGGTCTGCGGCGTTGCGGCACTTGTGGATAGCGGGGCTATCCACTGCGCACCGCGCCTTGCATCCCATCCCGCCGACGTAGCTGCGCGACCCCTGGGAGATCGTAAACACGTTCTTAGAGGTGAGCGCGGCGTCTTTCAGTCGCTCAAGGCTTGGGATCGGTCACGAAGCCGATCTTGCGCACCCCGGCGCGCTGGGCGGCCGACATGGCTTGCGCCACGCGCTCGTAGCGCACGTCCTTGTCGCCGCGGATGTGCAGGTCCGGCTGCGGGTCCTTGGCGGCTTCGGCCTTCAGGCGGGGCTCCAGCTCGTCGTCGGAGATGTCGCTCTCGTTCCAGTGGTACTTGCCGTCGGCCGTGATGGAAAGCCGGATGGTCTCGGGCTTGATGTCTTCCCGCTGGTTGGAGGCGCGGGGCAGATCCACCGGCACGGCATGCTTCATGACCGGCACGGTGATGATGAAGATGATGAGCAGCACCAGCATGACGTCCACCAGCGGCGTCATGTTGATCTCATTCATCACCTCATCGGCGTCGTCTTGCGTTCCGAAAGCCATGGTGCATCACCCCTTCTTGATCGGCAGCACCTTGGCCTGCTCGCCCGGCGCGCTGACGCGGGCACCTGTGACGAAATAGGCGTGCAGATCGTGGGCGAAGCTGTTGAGCGCGTTCAGGATCGACTTGTTGCCGCGTACCAGCGCGTTGTAGCCCAGCACTGCCGGAATGGCCACGGCCAGGCCCAGCGCCGTCATGATGAGCGCCTCGCCAATGGGGCCCGCCACCTTGTCGATGGTGGACTGGCCTGAAGTGCCGATCGCCACCAGCGCGTGGTAGATGCCCCACACCGTGCCGAAGAGCCCGATGAACGGCGCCGTGGAGCCCACGGATGCCAGGATGGCCAGGCCTGCCTGCAAGCGGGCGGTGAATTCGTCGATGCAGTTGCGCAGGCTGCGGGTCACCCAGTCGCTCACGTCCAGGCTGTCGTGCAGATGGGCCTTGGTGTTGCGGTGGTGGGCCGTGGCCTCCCGGCCTTCGAGCGCCAGGTGGCGGAAGGGGTTGGTCGGGTCGTCGCCGAGCTTGCTCAGGCCGGCCGCGAAGTCCTCGCTGTGCCAGAAGTCACGCGCGGCGCGTGCATGCTTCTTGAATTTGATGATGTCCAGAGCCTTGATGATGATGACGATCCAAGAGGCCAGTGACATGCCCAGCAGCAGCACCGCCACGGCGCGCGTGACGAAGTCGCCCTGAATCCAGACGTTGGCAATGCCGAAATGCGATTCCATGAAAACTCCTGATTGATTTATTCGAGAACAAAATTGACGGGGACCAGGTTCCACATGGTCTCGGGCACACCGTTGCGCTTGCCGGGCACGAAACGCCAACGCATCACCGCTTCCTGCGCCTGGCGGTCCAGCCGGTCGAAGCCGCTGGACTTGCTGATTTCCACCTTCTGCGGAAGACCGTCGGTGCCGATCAGTACGCGCAGCACCACCTTGCCCTGTTCGCCTAGCCGCTTGCTGATGGCGGGGTAGGTCGGCGTGGGGTTGTTCAGATAGGCTGCATCGCTGGACGGCAGGTCGATCTTCGGCGGTGCGGGTGGTGCCGGCGGCGCCGGCGCGGGCGCCGGGGGCGCCGCGGGAGCTTCAACAGGTGGCGCAGGCGGCTGGGGCGTGGTGATGCCCGTCGGTGCATTGGGCGCCGGCCTAGGTTCGGCAATGGCCACCGGCATCGGCGCAGGGCGCGGCGCGGTCTTGGGCGCTGGTTTGGGGGGGGGC
>NZ_JBXYZY010000033.1:0-689 GCF_057642795.1 Paracidovorax sp. | reverse complement strand
ATCGTTTTAAAAGAAAACTTTTGATTTTGTGATAGCCACATCATTCGGATGCTAACATTGAGTAAATTTTCTATCTTACGTCCTGAAAACACAAATTGTGTGTAGGCATATAGAACTACTTTTAACATCATTTTTAGATGGTATGGTGTTGCACCACGATGATGTCTGAATTCATCGAATTCAGTCTTAGGAATTGTTTCTACAAAATCGTTTGTGGAGATAAGAACTGAAGTTTGCTTTGGTAAAGTAATTTGAGTCATATTATAATCTTTATATATAAGGCACCTCGTTAAATTAGTTTAGTGGTATTTATTAAATTATACGAAAGGGTCTTATTTTTTAAGTATTTCAATGTAAAATGTCATATAAACACAAAATATTTTGGCGATACTCTTGAGGGAACAGGACAAGCTGAAGACTACAAGATGAAGCTGTCCCCTAAGAAAGTATAATCCAACAATACGAAGTATTGTAAATAAAGAAGCCAGTAAATGAATTTATAAAAAACTCATTTACTGGCTATTTTGCTAGGAATTATGTCTCATCCTCTTAGCTATTGACTTTGGATAGCTAAATTTAAAATACGCTTATATTAAGTTTTTAAATTTTTAGTTCTCATTAATGAATCTGAACGACGAATTTAATATGAATATGATTTCATTCTTTTTGATGTATCATGATTCATTATT
>NZ_JBXYZY010000032.1:0-727 GCF_057642795.1 Paracidovorax sp. | reverse complement strand
CAGTCTCAAAAAATTGCAAGAATTCTACTAACATTACTCTCATCTTTAACTATTGTTATGTTACCTAAAATGAATGGAGCTATCAAAAATGGGGATAATGATAAGGTATATATGTATACTAAAAAGGCATTTAATTATACGTTGACTTTTTCATTAATTTTGTTTTCTATTATTTTTGCTAATACGAAAGAGTTTGTTGTATGGTTTTTTGGACCTAAATTTGTTCCTATGACCGCAAATATGATGATTGTCTCATTTATTATTATATTAAATCCGATTGGAGGGATTTTCTCTAATCAGTTTGCTTTGGCTATGGAAAAAGACAAAGAATATGGAATCCCATTAATAATTGGTTCAATTGTTAGTTTACTTGGCAATTATATTCTTGTTCCAATTTATAATGCATTAGGTGCGACTATTGTACTAGTTTTTGTAGAACTCATCGTTTGCATATTAAGAATAGTATTGATTAAAGATTTTATTAATTTACAATTTTTAATTACCAAACAGATACTTATTGAATTGGGCTTAACAATAGCAATTACAATTACTGGGCTTCTATTACCTTCAATTTTTGCTAATTCTTTTTTTAACATTGCATATAAATCAATGGTCATGTTATTATTGTTTGGTATCATATTATTTACGACTAAAAGTGAAGTTGTGTTAGATGTAAAAAAAATACTAAAAGGAACTAAAAATTAATGAAAAAACATGTTTACTTAAT
>NZ_JBXYZY010000031.1:0-739 GCF_057642795.1 Paracidovorax sp. | reverse complement strand
AGCGCGGGAACACTTGGGTGAAAATAAATGAAGCTCAATTCCAGATGGGCTATAAAGGCTTCATTCAATTGGCTCAACGGAGCGGGCAAATCAGGAATATAAACTGCGATGTCGTCTACAAAGAAGAATTTTTGCGGTACGACAAAGTTTACGGCACGTTACATCTAACAGATGAGCAGGTTGATAGCGGAGAGGTTGAAGGATATTTTGCGAGCTTGGAATTGATCAATGGATTCCGAAAAATGATTTTCTGGAAAAAAGAAAAAGTCATAGCACATGCTCAAAAATATTCCAAAACTTACGACAAGAAAACTGGTGATTTTAAACCAGGGACACCTTGGAAAACTGAATTTGACGCCATGGCTCAAAAAACGCTGATAAAAGAGCTTTTGAGCAAGTATGCGCCGCTTTCAATCGAATTACAAAAGGCTATTCTAGCCGACAACGAGGATTCAAATGTAAATGAAGTGAAGAGAGCAAAGGACATCACACCTCAAGAACCAGAAAATCTATCAGATTTGCTGAGTGATCCAGAGGAAGAACAAGCTAAAGATGTTACGCCTCTTGAAGATGATGCTCAAAATTCAGCTGCAGATAACGTCCCGGATTTCGATGAAGAAACTGGCCAAATGGACATGCTGGAAGGGGAGGATTTCTAGAATGACTGAAGAAGTAAAAGATGTGACGGATAGTCTAGAACTTGTACCCGTTTCAGAGTTACAAGTTGGATTTAATTTAA
>NZ_JBXYZY010000030.1:0-750 GCF_057642795.1 Paracidovorax sp. | reverse complement strand
TGCTCCTTCAAGTTTTATTGCTTGGCATGGCCTTACACACAACCATCAAGCCCCTTTACAACATAGAAAACACACGATAGAAACACTTCCTCACCCAGAAGCTCCGAGGCAGAGACAAAGGAAAACACAAGATACAATACAAACTCTCCACTCATTTTACGCTATCATCACTCAGAAAGGATCTTGAGAAAAGCATTTAGGCGCAAACATGGGGGTTGGCCAGAAGGTACTCCTCAACAGCCTTGAACAGTCCCATGGCTTTGTCTTTGCCCTTCTTGATGTCCTCCTCCTTGAGCTCGCAACCTTCCTTGACGTGGTACTCGCTGGTCATCTTGCAAACACATCCGCTGCCATGCCCCTCGAATTTCACTGATTCCACGACGCAGTCGATCTTGTCGAACTTGACGTCGCTTTCGATCATGGTATATTTGCAGTAAAAGTTATCTGCGTCAAGAGCATCGATCTTGTGCTTCGTGTACTTGATGTGGGAACTTTCACCGAAGTTGGTTTTCTTGATGCTACCAACTCCACCATCTCCCTCGATGAACTCAACGCTCTTGATGCCCTCGGGAACAATCATGGGCAGGACGTTGTGGGAGTCAAGGATCATAGCCTTGAACAGCCTCGCCGGGCCGACGGCACTTGTGACCTCCTGCGAGTAAGTGACGACTCCCATGTCTGCTTTGTAAGAAACAAAGAGAACTGAACTCAAGAAGGGTAGTGGAAGGGTTTGGTGTGTGATTGCTAAAG
>NZ_JBXYZY010000029.1:0-364201 GCF_057642795.1 Paracidovorax sp. | reverse complement strand
TGGCCGGAACCCAGCTTTCGCCAATGTCGCCGTAGATGAAAGTCTAGATCACTGGGATATGCGCACTGGCCGGAACCCAGCTTTCGCCAATGTCGCCGTAGATGAAAGTCTAGATCACTGGGATATGCGCACTGGCCGGAACCAAATCACTTGCCAGGACTTCCGCGTGGTAAGTCTAGATCACTGGGATATGCGCACTGGCCGGAACCAGATCGTGGAAGCGCTTTACGCTGGATGCAGTCTAGATCACTGGGATATGCGCACTGGCCGGAACTTGTGCTCATTCTTCCAGAGGTTGACCGTAAGTCTAGATCACTGGGATATGCGCACTGGCCGGAACGGCGGGCACCTGCTGGCCTTCGCCGGCACCAGTCTAGATCACTGGGATATGCGCACTGGCCGGAACTATGGGGGTACGGGCCAAGGAGGAACTATTAGTCTAGATCACTGGGATATGCGCACTGGCCGGAACGAACTCGTCAGCGGTCATCAGCGGATCAAGAGTCTAGATCACTGGGACATGCGCCACGCGTTACCTCTGCGTTACGCGGGCGTCACCCCCGCGCCATAGTGGGCGCGAAGAATGCAAAGCCTCTGTGTTCCTCTCTCCCCACGCCATGAACATGCACTTGCGGCACACGCCCCCGTTCCTCTTCGCGCGCCCGCTGCTGGGCGCAGGCGCCCTCGTGCTGGGCCTGATGCTGAGCGGCTGTGGGGGCGGCGGCGGTGGCTCCGATACGGCCGCTGGGCAGTCCGCCACCTGCGGCAGCCCCGACACGCACTGCGCGCCCCAGCCCTGAACCGCCCCGCGCCACGGCACACCCTACAGCGATTGCTCCCCATGACCGTCGATTCCTCCAAACGCCATTTCCTCTCCAGCGTGCTGGGCACGGGGGCGGCTGCGGCCACGCTGACCGCGTTTCCGCCCGCCATCCGGCGCGCGCTCGCCATCCCGGCCAACAACGCCACCGGCACCCTCCAGGACGTGCAGCACGTCGTGCTGCTGATGATGGAGAACCGCTCGTTCGACAGCTACTTCGGCACGTTCAAGGGGGTGCGCGGCTTCGGCGACCGCTTCGCCGTGCCCTCGCAGTACGGCCGCAACGTCTTCTACCAAGCCTACACCAAGACCTCGCCGCCCAGCACCTACGTGCCGTTCCGGCTGGACGAGGCCCAGGGCAACGCCCAGCGCGCCGGCAGCACGCCGCACACCTGGCTGGATTCGCAGGCGGCCTGGGACCAGGGCCGCATGTCGCGCTGGCCCGATTCCAAGCTGCCCCTGTCGATGGGCTACTACGAGACGGCCGAAGTCTCGTTCCAGCGCGCGCTGGCCGATGCCTTCACGCTGTGCGACCACTACCACTGCAGCATGCACACCGGCACCATCGCCAACCGGCTCTTCTACTGGACGGGCACCAACGGCCCGAACGGCGTGAGCCCCATCGACGGCACCCGCGTGAACGTGGCGGGCCTGAACAACCAGTTCAACGCGGGCAACGACATCGGCGCATCGACCGACGGCTGGACCTGGACCACCTACGCCGACCGGCTGCAGAAGGCGGGCGTGACCTGGAAGGTCTATCAGAGCCTGATCGACAACTTCGGCTGCAACGAGATGATGGGCTTTCGCCACTGGCGCGCCGAGATCGAGAAGATGCCCGCCGCGCGCAAGCCGCTCTACGTGGCCAAGACCGACATCACGCAGCCGCAGGGCCTGGCCGGCCCGACCTACGACCCGGCCATCGACGACGCCCTGAGCCCGCTGGCCAAGGGCTTCGGCAACACCATGCCGCAGGGCTTCCTGGAAACCTTCCGCAGCGACATCAGCCAGGGCAAGCTGCCGGCCGTGTCGTGGATCATCGCGCCCTCGGTCTACAGCGAGCACCCCGGCCCGTCGAGCCCCGCGCAGGGCGGCTGGTACGTGCAGGAGGTGCTGGACGCACTCACCGCCAACCCGGACGTGTGGAGCAAGACGGTGCTGCTCATCAACTACGACGAGAACGACGGCTTCTTCGACCACCTGCCATCGCCCGCCGTGCCCTCGCGCAACGCGGACGGCAGCCTGGCCGGCGCCTGCACGCTGACGCCGGCCGACACGGCGGTGGAATACCACGACTTCGCGCCCGCCACGCCCAGCCAGCCGCCGGCCGATGGCCGCCCCTACGGCCCGGGCCCGCGCGTGCCGATGTGGATCGTCTCGCCCTGGAGCCGCGGCGGCTGGGTGAATTCGCAGGTGTTCGACCACACCTCCACGCTCATGTTCCTGGAAAAGCGCTTCGGCGTGGCCGAGCCGCAGATCAGCGCCTACCGCCGCGCCGTCTGCGGCGACCTCACCAGCTGCTTCAACTTCGTCAACCCGAACAACGAGGTCCTGCCCACGCTCGCCGGCCGCACCACCAAGACCGCCGTGGATGCGCGCATCGCCGCGCAGGTGCAGGCGCCCAAGCTGGCCCAGCCGGTAGCCGCCGCCAACGCGGCCCTGCCGGTGCAGGCCACGGGCGTGCGGCCCTCCCGCGCGCTGCCCTACGAGCTGCACACCACGGCCCAGGCGAACGCCGGTGCGGGCACGGTGACGCTGCTCTTCGCCAACACGGCCCCGGCCGGCCGCCCGGCGGCGGTGTTCCATGTCTATGACAAAAAGCACCTGGACGCGATCCCGCGCCGCTACGTGGTGGAGGCCGGCAAGACACTGAACGGCGTGTGGAACGTGGCGGCCGACGGCGGCGCCTACGACCTGTGGGTGCTGGGCCCCAACGGCTACCACCGCGCCTTCGCGGGCGACCTCACGCAGCAGTCGGCCCAGGGCGACCCGGAGGTGCAGGTCTGCTACGAGCTCTGCAGCCCGGCGCGCGTGCGGGTGAAGTGCTACAACCGCACGCCCGGCACCATCGTCTTCACCGCGAGCGCGAACGCCTACCGGGGCGACGGCCCTTGGACCCGCAGCGTGGAGCCGGGCGCCGTCGGCGAGATGAGCTGGGCGTTGGGCGACAGCGGCAACTGGTACGACTTCAGCGTGCGCTGCAGCGCGACGACGGCCTTCGTGCGGCGCTTCGCAGGCCGGGTGGAAACGGGGCGCGATTCCGTGTCCGACCCGGCCATGGGCCTGGTCAGCTGAACGACCGACCGAGCGGCCACCACCTCACACGGGCATCACACCCGCTCGAAGATCGCGGCGATGCCCTGGCCGCCGCCGATGCACATCGTCACCAGCGCGTAGCGCCCGCCGATGCGGTGCAGCTCCGCGATGGCCTTGGCGGTGATGATGGCTCCGGTGGCACCCACCGGGTGGCCCAGCGAGATGCCCGAGCCGTTCGGGTTCACCTTGGCCGGGTCCAGGCCCAGCTCCTGGATCACGGCGCAGGCCTGGGCGGCGAAGGCCTCGTTAGCCTCGATCACGTCCATGTCCTGCACTTTCAGGCCCGTGCGCTCCAGCACGCGGCGCGTGGCCGGCACGGGGCCGATGCCCATGTAGGCCGGGTCCACGCCCGCATGGGCATAGCCCACCAGGCGCGCCAGCGGCTTGGCACCCAGCGCGGCGGCGCGGTCGCCCGCCACCAGCACCACGGCGCCGGCGCCGTCGTTGATGCCCGAGGCATTGCCCGCCGTCACCGTGCCGCCTTCCTTCTTGAACGCGGGCTTCATGCCGGCCAGCGCCTCCACCGTGGTGGCGGCACGCACGTGCTCGTCGGTATCGAACAGCGTGACCGCGCCCTTGCGGCCGGGGATCTCCACCGGAACGATCTGCGACGCGAAATGGCCGGCCTCGATGGCGGCGGCGGCACGGCGCTGGCTCTCGGCGGCCAGCTGGTCCTGCGCCTCGCGGCTGATGCGGTAGCGCTCGGCCACGTTCTCGGCCGTGATGCCCATGTGCATCTTCTGCCAGGGGTCGTGCAGGATGCCCAGCATGTAGTCGATGCTCTTCGTATCGCCCATGCGCGCGCCCCAGCGGGCGGCGGTGTCGAAGTAGGGGCCCCGGCTCATCGACTCGCTGCCGCCGCCGATGGCCACGTCGCAATCGCCCAGCGCAATGGCCTGCGCCGCCGACACGATGGCCTGCAGCCCCGAGCCGCAGAGGCGGTTGACGTTGAAGGCCGGCGTCTCCACCGGGCAGCCCGCATCGACGGCCGCCACGCGCGAGAGGTAGGCGTCCTTGGTGTCGGTGGGAATCACGTTGCCCATCACCACATGCCCCACCGCATCGGCCGCGATGCCGCTGCGCTCGATGGCCGCGCGCACGGCCGTGGTGGCGAGCTGGGTGTTGGGAATGTCCTTGAGCGAGCCGCCGAAGGTGCCGATGGCGGTGCGGGCGATGGAGGCGATGAAGATGTCGCGTTGGGTCATGGCTTCAGGTCCTAGGGGAGGAAACACACACAGGCGGATGCGGCGCACATCGTAGGCCAGGGCCCAAACGCCGATGCCGGCTCGACTGTCCACCACGCGACAGCCTCAACCAGCTGCAGGACGCTTCTTTTTTCATAGCAGCATGCGCTTTTTTTACGGGGGCTAGCGACCATTTTGGCCACATCGCCGCACCGTCAGCCAAGCCCCGTACGGTCCTGGCCGGCGGCCAGGTCGTCCAGGATGGGGCAGTCCGGCCGGCCGTCGCCCTGGCAGCAGCCCACGAGCTGCTGCAGCGAGCGCTGCATGGCCTGCATGGCGGCGATGCGGCGGCCCAGGTCGTCGATGTGGGCCTGGGCGATGCGCTTGACCTCGCGGCTGGCGCGGTGCTGGTCCTGCCAGAGGCCGAGCAGGGTGGCGATCTCGTGCATGGCGAAGCCCAGGTCGCGGGCGCGGCGGATGAAGCGCAGGGTGTGGACGTCGGCCTCGGTGTACTGGCGGTAGCCGCCGTCGGTGCGGGCCACGCCCTGCAGCAGGCCCAGCGCCTCGTAGTGCCGCACCATGCGCGGCGACACGCCGGCGCGCTCGGCGGCCGTGCCGATGGGCACGGGCCAGCGCTGCGGCGCGTCAGCCGGGGAGGGCAGCGCGCCCGCGGGCCGGGCGCGGCGCTGGCGGGGTGCTGCGCTCATGCGGCGACGGTGTAGCCCTCTTCGGTGATGGCCGCGGCCAGCGCCTCGCGGGGCTGGTCGCTTTCGACCACGACGCGGCCGGTGGGCAGGTCCACCTGCACGGTGGCGTCGGTATCGACACTGCGCACGGCATGGACGACGGCGCGCTCGCAGTGGCCGCAGGTCATGCCCTGGACTTGGAAGCTGTGTTGCATGGCGGGTTCCTTTTGAAGATCAACGAGAAGGGGAAACGGGATGGACACGGCTGCAATGTTGAACCCTGACATGGTGGCAGAGTCAAGCGGCCTTGGCCATGCTTGACCTTGCCATGGCGTCAGGGTTCAAGATGCAGGACATGAACTCCACCCCATCCCCGAACGCTTCCTCCTCGCCACCGGCAGCCCCCGCCACGCTCGACCTGGGCATCGGCGGCATGACCTGCGCCAGCTGCGTGGCGCGGGTGGAGCGCGCCCTGCGCAAGGTGCCGGGCGTGCAGGACGCCACGGTGAACCTGGCGACCGAGCGCGCCCACGTCGCCCACACGGGCGGCGACGGCATGGACGCGCTGCTGCGCCGCGCCGTGCGCAATGCGGGCTACGAGCCGCTGGCGGCAGCGCAGCAGGAGGCCGCCGCCGATGCGGCCGGGGCCTCGCCCTGGGCCGGCTTCGGGCCGGTGGCGGCGGGGCTGGCGCTCTCTGCGCCGCTGGTGCTGCCCATGCTGGCCGGCCCGCACGCCATGCTGCCCGCGTGGCTGCAGCTGCTGCTGGCCGCGCCGGTGCAGTTCGTGCTGGGCGCGCGCTTTTACCGCGCGGGCTGGCATGCGGCGCGGGCGCTCACGGGCAACATGGACCTGCTGGTGGCCATCGGCACCAGTGCGGGCTTCGGGCTGTCGCTGTGGCTGTGGCTCACCGCGCCGCCGGGACAGGTGCCGCATCTGTATTTCGAGGCCTCGGCCGTGGTCATCACCCTGGTGCTGCTGGGCAAGTGGCTGGAGGCGCGGGCCAAGCGGCAGACGACGGCGGCCATCCGCGCGCTGCACGCGCTGCGGCCCGACCGGGCGCACCTGCTCGGGCGTGACGGCGAGGTGGACGTGCCCGTGGCCGAGGTGATGGCGGGCGACCGCATCGTGGTGCGCCCGGGCGAACGCGTGCCGGTCGATGGCACGGTGCAGGAAGGCGCCACGCAGGTGGACGAGTCCATGCTGACCGGCGAGCCCCTGCCCGTGGCGCGCACGGCGGGCGATGCGTTGACGGGCGGCTCCATCAACGGCGACGGGCGCGTGGTGCTGCAGGTGACGGCCGTGGGCGCGGACACGGTGCTGGCCCGCATCACCCGCCTGGTGGAAGACGCGCAGGCGGCCAAGGCGCCCATCCAGCGGCTGGTGGACAAGGTGGCTGCCGTCTTCGTGCCGGTGGTGCTGGCCATCGCGCTCGCCACGCTGCTGGGCTGGCTGCTGGCCGGAGCCGGGGCCGAGGCGGCGCTGGTGCATGCGGTGGCGGTGCTGGTGATCGCCTGCCCCTGCGCGCTGGGCCTGGCCACGCCCGCCGCCATCATGGCCGGCACGGGTGCCGCAGCGCGGGCCGGCATTCTCATCAAGGACGCCGAGGCGCTGGAGCGCGCCCACCGGGTGGACACCGTCGCCTTCGACAAGACCGGCACGCTGACCGTGGGCCGTCCGCGCCTGACCGCGCTGGCACCGGCCGCGGCGCAAGAGGACGGCAACGCCGCCCTGCTGGCCGCCGTGGCCGGCGTGCAGGCCGGCAGCGAGCATCCACTGGCCCGCGCCGTGCTGGAGGCCGCCCGCAGCCGGGGCCTGGCCGTGCCGGAGGCCACCGACGTGCGCGCCGTGCCCGGCCGGGGCGCCGAAGGCACGGTGGACGGGCGCCGCTGGGCCATCGGCAATCTGCCCTGGGTGCAGGAGACGCTGGGCGCCGCCCTGGCCGATCCGCTGGCCGAACGCGCGCAGGCGCTGCAGGCCGAGGGCGCGACCGTGTCGGCCGTGGCAGTGCAAGACACGGAAGGCGCATGGCGGGCAGAGGCGCTGCTGGCCTTCGCTGACGAGCCCAAGCCCGGCGCGCGCGAAGCCCTGGCGGCGCTGCGCGCGCGCGGCCTGCGGCTGGCGATGATCTCGGGCGACAACCGGGGCGCAGCGAACGCCATGGCCCGCCGACTGGGCCTGGACCCGGATGCCGGCGAGGTGCAGGCCGAGGTGCTGCCGCAGGACAAGGCCGCGCAGGTGCAGGCGCTGCGCGAGGGCGGCCGCCACACGGTCGCCATGGTGGGCGACGGGGTGAACGACGCGCCCGCCCTGGCCCTGGCCGATGTCGGCATGGCCATGGGCAACGGTACCGATGTGGCCCTGCATGCGGCCGGCATCACATTGATGCGCGGTGATCCGCGCCTGGTGGCGGCCGCTTTGGATATTTCGGCGCGCACCGTGGCCAAGATACGGCAGAACCTGTTCTGGGCCTTCGCCTACAACGTGGCCGGCATCCCGTTGGCGGCGCTGGGCTACCTCAGCCCGGTGGTGGCGGGCGCCGCCATGGCGCTGAGCTCGGTCAGCGTGATGGCGAATGCTTTGCTATTGAAGCGCTGGCGCGTTTGAGAAAACCCTAGCGACTCGTCCCCACTTGTCTGGCAAACTGGAACATTCTGTTGCACAAGATCCAGGGGCTGCAACGGATCGGCCAGCGGCCCCCCATCCACGCGGTGCCGGCCAGGCGGCCCGCAATGGTGCGGGCCCACCAGACCGATACTGTTACCCCCGGGGTACCAAGGCAGCGCGTGCGAGGGACGTGGTGACGGCCCAGGCGCGCCCGGCCTTTTCCAACTATCAAGGATGACAAAAATGACTCTCTTCGGCCTCATGCGGCGATTCACCATCCGCTTCAGGATGATCGGCGCAATCGGCGTGGTGCTCGCCTTGCTGGGCCTGCTGGGCGGCGCCGGGATGCTGGGCATGTTCCGCATCCATGCGATGAGCCAGGCGTTCATCCAGAACGAGCATGCCGCCATCGGCCACCTGGCGCAGCTGCGCGGCGCGATGGGCGACATCCGCCAGCAAGAGAAGAACATGATCATCCAGTACGAGAAGCCCGAAGGCGTGAAGGAAGCGAACGGGCAGTGGACGGCCGCGCTGGAGCGTGCCAAGAAGGTGGCCGCTGAACTGCAGCAGACCACCGCCGGCGCAGAGGGCGACACGGCTGTGAACATCGGTAAGCGGCTGGAAAGCTACCGCACGCAGTTCGCGCACGTGGCGCGCCAGCTGGAGGCCGGTGGCTACGACTCCGCCACCATCGCCAACCGCATGAGCGGCCGCGCGATTGCCGAATTCCAGGAGGCCGACAAGCTGCTGTCCGCACTGGACCAGCGCCTGCGCACCGAGGTGCAGGCCGTGATCGACCGCCAGAACGACATCTCGCGCCAGACCCAGTGGCTCTTCGTGCTGGCGGTGGTGATCACGGTCGCGGTGGTGGTGCCGCTCACGCTGCTGAACATGGTGTCCATCTGCCGCCCGCTGGTGGCCACGCGCAGCCTGGCGCAGGCCATCGCCCGGGGCGATCTCTCGCAGCGCCTGGAAGTCGAAGGCACCGACGAAGTGTCCGATCTGCAGCGCTCGCTGGTGGACATGCAGGCCGGCCTGAGCTCGCTGGTCTCGCAGGTCCGCGATTCCAGCGGCAATATCGCCACGGCCAGCGCGGAGATCGCTTCCGGCAACCAGGATCTGTCGAGCCGCACCGAGCAGACGGCCAGCAACGCGCAGGAGGCCGTGGCCTCGCTGGCCGAGCTGACGGGCACGGTGCAGCACACGGCCTCGTCGTCGCAGGTGGCCAACCAGCTGGTGAGCGCCGCGTCGGGCATCGCCACGCGGGGCGGCACGGTGGTGCAGCAGGCCGTCTCCAGCATGCATGAGATCTCGGCCTCCAGCCGCAAGATCGGCGACATCATCGGCGTGATCGACTCCATCGCCTTCCAGACCAACATCCTGGCGCTCAATGCCGCCGTGGAAGCCGCCCGCGCGGGCGAGCAGGGCCGGGGCTTCGCCGTGGTGGCGGGCGAGGTTCGCTCGCTGGCCCAGCGCAGCGCCGAGGCCGCCAAGGAGATCAAGGGCCTGATCAGCTCCAGCGTGGCGGCGGTGAACGGCGGCGTGCGCCACGTGGAAGACGCCGGCACCGCCATGCAGGAGATCGTGGACAGCGTGCAGCGCGTCTCCGACATCATCGGCGAGATCAACTCCGCAGCCACCGAGCAGGCCGCCAACATCGGGCAGGTCAACGGCTCGGTGGGCGAGATCGACCGCATGACGCAGCAGAACGCCGCGCTGGTGGAAGAGTCCGCCGCCGCCGCGCAGTCGCTGCGCGAACAGGCAACGCGCCTCTCGCAGATCGTGCAGCAGTTCCATCTGGCCGACTCGGACACCGCGGGCCTGCAGCCTGCGGCGCAGCACTCCGGCCGGCATGCACTCTCCGGCGGCGATCAGGCGCTGCTCTCGGCCTGACGGCAGCGCGCGGCACGAAGCCCCCACCTCAGGCGCCCCACGGAAAAGCGCCCGGACCGATGATCGGTCCGGGCGCTTTTTTCTTGTCATGGCCCGCCCCGCGCAGGCGGCGGGGCAGTGGGGCGGCGATGCGCCGCTGGCTTATGCCGTGGCCGTGGGGGCGGTGGCCGGCGCAGCGCGCCCCTGGCCCTTCTTCGGGCCGAACCACGACACGTAGAGCGCAGGCAGCACCACCAGCGTGAGCAGCGTGGCCGTGACCAGGCCGCCGATCACCACGATGGCCAGGGGCCGCTGGGTTTCGGAGCCGATCTCGTGCGAGAGCGCCATGGGCAAGAGGCCCAGCATGGCGAGCAGGGCGGTCATGAGCACGGTACGCAGGCGCTGCATGGAACCCTGGCGCACGGCCTCGACCACGCTCAGGCCGCCGGCCTGCAGCTGCTGGAACACCGACAGCATCACCACGCCGTTGAGCACCGCCTGGCCCGAAAGCGCGATGAAGCCGATGGCGGCCGACACCGACAGCGGGATGCCGAAGCCCCAGAGCGCCACGAAGCCGCCGATGAGCGCCAGGGGCACGTTCAGCAGGATGAGCGAGGCCATCTTGACCGACTTGAAGGCGTCGAACAGCAACACGAAGATCAGCAGCAGCGAGATGGGCACGACCACCGAGAGGCGCTTCATGGCGCGCTCCTGGTTCTCGAACTCGCCCGACCAGTTGACCTGGTAGTTCTCGGGGATCTTCACGTTCTTCTCCACGCGGGCCTTCATGTCGGCCACCACCGAGCCCATGTCGCGCCCGGCGATGAAGATGCCGATGGCCGTGGTGCGGCGGCCGGCCTCGCGGGCGATGTTCATGGCGCCCGAGCTTTCGCGGATCTTCGCGACGTCGCCCAGCTGCACGTAGCCGCCGTCGGGCGTGGCGATGGGCGTGCGCGGCAGGTTGGCGATGGTGCGCTCGTCCGAGGGCAGGCGCACGGCCACGGCGAACTTGCGCTCGCCTTCCCACAGGTTGGTGGCGGCCTTGCCGGCCAGCGCCGCCTCGATCACGTCCTGGATGTCGCTCACGTTCAGGCCATAGCGCGCGGCGCGGTCGCGGTCGATGTCGATCAGCAGCTGCGGCACCTGGCCTTCGCGGTCGATCTCGGCGCGGGCCACGCCCTGCACCTGCTTGACCTCGCGGGCGATCTCTTCCGTGATGCGCTTCATCTCGGCCAGGTCGTCGCCGGCCAGCTTGATGACGATCTGGCCCTTGATCTGCGAGATCGATTCGAGCACGTTGTCGCGGATGGGCTGCGAGAACGCCGGGTCGATGCCGGGGATGGCCGAGAGCGCGCGGCCCATCTCCTCGGTGATCTTGGCGCGCGTCATGCCGGGGCGCCACTGCTCCTCGGGTTTCAGGTCCACGAAGATCTCGGCCATGGAGATGGTCTTGGGGTCGGTGCCGTCCTCGGGCTGGCCAGCCTTGGAGACGGTGGTGCGCACCTCGGGCACCGACAAGAGCGCCTTGCGCGCCATGCGCAGGATGCGCGAGGCCTCGGCGGTGGAGACGTTCGGCGAGAGGCTGAAGTTCACCCAGGTCGTGCCTTCGTCCAGCTCGGGCAGGAACTCCGAGCCCAGGCGCGCGGCCGCCACCATGGCCAGGCCGAACACGGCCAGCGCGATGATGACCACCGTGCGGCGGCGCTCCAGCGCCCAGTCGAGCACCGGCGCGTAGAGACGCTTGGCGCGCGTGACCACGCGGTTGTCGCCGTGCGGCAGCTTGCGGCGCAGCAGCCAGTAGGCCAAGAGCGGCACCAGCGTGAGCGAGAAGATCAGCGAGCCGATGAGGGCCGTGGTGACCGACAGCGCCATGGGCTGGAAGATGCGGCCTTCGTGGCGCTGCAGCGCGAAGATGGGGATGTGCGCCGCGATGATGATGAGCATCGAGAACAGCGTGGGCCGGCCCACTTCGCCCGCGGCTTCGATGATGGTGTCGCGCCGGTCGCGCTCGTCCATGTTCTCGCCGCGCTCGGCCAGGCGGTGCATGATGTTCTCGATCACGATCACCGCGCCGTCCACGATGATGCCGAAGTCCATGGCGCCCAGGCTCAGCAGGTTGGCCGGCACGCCCATGATCTTCAGGCCCATGAAGGTGGACAGCAGCGCGAGCGGAATCACCACCACCACGGCCAGGCTGGCGCGCAGGTTCGACAGGAAGATGTAGAGCACCAGCGAGACCAGCAGCGCGCCTTCCACCAGGTTGTGGAACACGGTGGTGAGGGTCTTGTCCATCAGCCAGGTGCGGTCGTAGAAGGGCACGATCTTCACGCCCGGCGGCAGGCCGCGCTCGTTCAGTTGCGCGATCTTGTCCTTCACGCCCTTGAGCACCACGCTCGGGTTCTCGCCTTTGCGCATCACCACGATGCCGGTGACGATGTCGTCGTCCTGGTCCTGGCCCACCACGCCGAGCTGGGGCACGGCGCCGATGCGCACCTGGGCGATGTCGCGGATCAGCACCGGCGTGCCACCCCGCGACGCCACCACGATGCGGCCGATGTCCTCGGCCGAGCGCAGCAGCCCCAGGCCGCGGATGGTGTACTGCTGCGCGCCCTGCGCCACGTAGCTGCCGCCCGCGTTGGCGTTGCCGCGGCCCAGCACGTCCAGCAGGTTCTGGAAGCTCACCTTGTACGCGCGCAGCTTGTCCATGTCGGGCTGCACTTCGTACTGCTTGATGGCGCCGCCCATGGCCACCACGTCGGCCACGCCGGGCACCTGGCGCAGCGCGCGTTCCACGGTCCAGTCCTCGATGGTGCGGATCTCGGTGGTGGTGAGGCCGTCGCCCTTGAGGCGATAGCGCATGATTTCGCCCACCGGCGTGGCGTTGGGCGCGATCTCGGCCTGCACGCCGGGCGGCAGATCGACGGTCGAGAGCCGCTCGGCCACCTGCTGGCGCACGATGTTCACGTTGGCCGCGTCGTCGTACGTGACCACGGTGAACGAGAGCCCGAACTGCGTGTGCGAGAACACGCGGATGGAGTTGGGCAGGCCCGCCAGGGCCGTCTCGATGGGCAGCGTGACCTGCTTTTCGACCTCTTCCGGCGCGCGGCCGGGAAAGAGCGCGATCACGGTGACCTGGGTGTCGGTGACGTCCGGGAAGGCCTCCACCGACAGGTTCTTGAAGGCGATGACGCCGGCCAGCGCGAACAGCAGCGTGCCCAGCACGATGAAGAGCGGCTGGTGCACCGCGTAATGGATGAGCCGCTTCATGGGGCGTCTTTCTTCTTCGTCTTTTCGCCGGCGCCCGTGGCGGTGTCTTCGGCCATGGCCTGGAACTGGCGCGCCAAGAGCAGCGCGTTCTGGTTCACCACGGCTTCGCCGGGCTGCAGGCCGGAGGAGACGAGCACCTCGGCCGGGCCTTCATGGGCGAGCTCGACCGTGCGCGGCTCGAACACGCCGGATTCGCGCCGCACGAAGACGATGTGGCGGGTGCCATCGAGCACGATGGCGCTGGCGGGCACCACCACGCCGCCGGAGCGGCTTTCCTGCACGCGGGCGGTGGCCAGCATCTCGGCCTTCAGGCGCCGGTCGGCGTTGGGCACCACGCCCCGCACCTTGATCGTGCGCGTGCCGGGGTCGATCGCATCGGCCGTGGCCGTGACCTTGCCGGTGAAGCTGGCGCCGGGATAGGCCGGCACCTGCAGGGTGATGGGGTCGCCCGGGCGCAGGGACGAAAGATCGGTTTCGCGCGCGTCGATCTGCACCCAGAGGGAGGTCGGGTCGGTCACCACGAAGAGCGCCGGGCCGGACTGGTCGGGCCGCACTTCCTGGCCGGGGTTGAGGTTGCGCTCGACCACCACGCCACCCATGCCAGCCGTCAGGGCCAGCTGCTGGTTCACGCCGCTGGCGCTACCGTAGAGGCGCGTGCGCGCCGCGGCGCGAGCCACCTCGGCCTGGGCGCCGGCGGCGTCGGCCTCGGCCTGCTCCAGATCCTTGCGGGCGATGATGCCGGCCTCGAACAGCTCGCGCTGGCGCTTGAGCGATTGCTGCGCCAGCGACTGGCCGGCCTGCGCCTTGGCGGTGTCGGCCTGGGCCTGGCCGAAGTCGGGCGAGGCCAGCAGGGCCAGCGGCGCACCGGCCTTGACCGACTGGCCCAGATCGGCCTGGATGGCCGTCACTCGGCCCGCGAAGGCCGGGTAGATGCGCTGGGTGCGCTCTTCGTTCCACACCAGGCGGGCGGGGAGGTCCACGGCCACGTCCTTGGCAGCGCGGGCTTCCACCGTGCCCAGCAGGGCGAGCTGCGGGTGGCCGGCGGGAAAGCGCAGCTGGCCCGATTGCATCACGGGCGGCGCGGGTTCAGGGGGCGCGGCGGTCTCGGCGCCGGACTTGCCGCAGCCGGCCAGCAGCAGCGCGCACGCGCAGGCGGCGCCAAGCGCGGCCAGGGCCGAGCGCCGCGCGGAGAAGGAGGAGAGGGGAGCCATCATGGTCGGGAGGTCCGGAAAGGAATGCGGTGAAAGGCGGGAGGCGAGGCCGGGCGGTGGCGCGGCGTTCACGGTGGGTGCGTCCGTCAGGGCGTGCCGGTGAGCACCTGCGGTCGCGTGCGCAGCAGCCAGGCGCCGCGCGCCTTGGCGTAGTCGGCGCGGGCAGCGAGCGCGTCGAGCACCGTGGCCCGCAAGGTGCGCTGCGCGTCGAGCAGGTCGGTCAGCGCAATGGCGCCCTTGCGGTAGGCCAGCTCGGCGCTGTCGGCCACCTGGCGCGCGCGGGGCAGCACGCCCTGGTCGTAGTCGGCGGCGCGGCGGGCGGCGTTGTCCTGCGTCTGGCGCAGGCGCTGCAGGTCCAGCAGGGCCAGGCGGCGGGTGTTGTCGAGCGCGGCCTGCGCCTTGGCGTAGTCGGCCTGGGCGCGGCCGATCTCGCCCTGGTACTGGTAGCCCCACTGCAGCGGCATCTGCAGGCGCAGTTCGACCTGGCGGGTGGAGGTGCCGGGGAAGTGGTCGATGGAGGCGCCCACCGTCCAGTCGGACTTGCGCAGCGCGTTGGCGCCGTCCAGCGCGGCCTGGGCGGCCTGGGCGCGGGCCAGGGCGGCGCGCACGTCGGCGCGGCCCTCGGCCAGCGCGGCCAGGTCGGCGGGGGTGGGGGCCTGGTCATCGGTAGGCGAGGGCCAGGGCGTGTCCACGGCCTGCAGGCGGCTGCCGGTGCGGCCCGTGACCTGGGCCAGGGCCAGCGCGGCGTCGTCGCGGGCCTGCTCGGCCGCGCGCGTTTCGGCGCGGGCGCGCTCGGCCTCGATGCGGGTGCGCGAGGCGTCCTGCGCGGACAGGTCGCCCGCCTGCACGCGGCGGTCGGCCATGCGCGCCACGTCGGCCAGGCTCTGCTCGATGGCGGCCACCTCGCTCAGCCGGTCCTGCGCGGCCAGCAGGTCGTAGTAGGCCGACAGCGCCCTCTGCTGCTGCTGGACCTGGGTGTCTTCCACATCGGCCTCGGCCGCGTTCGCGGCGCTTTCGGCGGCCTGCCTGCGCAGCGCGCGCTTGCCGCCGCGCTCCCAGGTCCAGTCGATGCCGATGGACTTGTCGATGCGCTTGCGCGTGAACACGTTGCCCGGGCCCGGGCCGTGCTGCAGGTCGATGGAGGCGGCCTTGGTGACCAGGTTGGGCAGGGGCGCATGGTCGGCGCTGAGCACGTCGGCGCGGGCACCGGCCAGCTCCTGGCGGGCCTGCTGAACGTCGCTGTTTTCATGGGCAGCCGCCAGGGCTTGCGACAGCGTCAGGCCTGCGGGGCGCACAGCGGGAGCCGGAGAGGGCGGAGTGGAGGGTTGCGGAGCAGCGGGCGCGGCGGCGGCCTGCGCGCTGGCGGGCAGCGGCCCGGCCAGCAGGGCGCCGCCGCAGGCGAGCAGGCCGGCGGCGAGCCGCAGTACGGCCGCACCGCGGCGGCGGGAACGGGAAGGGAAGATGGAGAGCATGCCGCGTTTATCGGCGCACGAGCCTGACCACGGCCTGACCGGAACCGGCGGCCGCGCTGCAGGCACGACACAATGCGGTTTCTCGGCCACGCCGCGGCTCCACCCTGTCACACCCCTGTTTTCTTTTCCTGCCAACGACTGACCCATGCGGATTCTCGTAGTCGAAGACGATGCCGTGCTGCGCGGCGTGATGCAGCGCAGCCTGGCCGATGCGGGCCACCGCGTGGACGTGGCCACGACACTGGCCGAGGCCGACCATTTCTGGAAGGTGCAGCCCTTCGACGCGGTGCTGCTGGACCTGAACCTGCCGCTGTGCGCCACGCCAGGCAGCGCCGTGGGCAGCGGCCTGGACGTGCTGCGCACGGCGCGCAAGCGCGGCGACCGCACGCCGGTGCTGGTGCTCACCGCGCGCGACCGCACCGAGGAACGCATCGCCGGCCTGGACGCGGGCGCCGACGACTATCTGGGCAAACCCTTCGACCTCAACGAGGTGGAAGCGCGCCTGCGCGCCCTGGTGCGCCGCACGCAGGGCACCGACGACCGCACCAGTACCGGCACGCTGGAGCTGGACCGGCGTGCGCGCCGCTTCACGCTGCACGGCCAGCCCTTCGAGCTGCCGGCGCGCGAGTTCGAGGTGCTCTGGGAACTGATGACGCCGCCGGGGCGCGTGGTGAGCAAGCGCAGCCTGTCGGACAAGCTCTCGGACTTCGACGACATGCTGGGCGACAACGCGCTGGAGGCCTTCATCTCACGCCTGCGCAAGAAGCTGCAGGGCAGCGGAGCGGGCATCCGCACGCTGCGCGGCCTGGGCTACATGCTGGAGGCGGAATGAGTGGCGAGGAGGGCGCCACGCCGCCGCAGCCGCCTTCGCTGCGCACGCGGCTTCTGCGCCACGTGCTGGCGCCGCTGGCGATCACCTGGTGCGCCGGCACCGCTGTTTCGGTGCTGGTGGCCAACGGCTTCGCCCAGCGAGCCTTCGACCGGGCGCTGCTCGACGACGCCTACGCCATCGCCGCCAACGTGCGCATCAAGGGCGGGGTGCTGGACCTGCCGTTGAGTTCGCGCGAGCTCAAGTCGGTGCTGTTCGATCAGGTGGAGACCGTCTATTTCGCGGTGCTGCGGCCCGACGGCACCCTGCTGGCAGGCAATGCCCCCCTGTCCGCGCCGCCGCCGGGCGGCAGCGACGCCTACCGCTTTTCCGACATCACCCACCGCGGGCGCGACCTGCGCGCCGTGCGCGTGGAAGTGGCCGAGCCCGAGCCCTTCGAGGTCATCACCGCGCAGACGGTCCATGCCCGCAGCGGCACGCTGCGCAGCGTGCTGCTGTACTCGGTCGTCTCGCAGCTGCTGCTGCTGGGTGCGCTGGCGCTGTGGCTGCGCCGCGCCATCCAGGCCGACCTGAAGCCCCTGGCAGCCTTCCAGGCGGAACTTTCGGCGCGCGACGCACGCGACCTGGCCCCGGTGCCAGTGGAGGCGTCCACCCGCGACCTGCAGCGCCTGGGGGCGGCCGTGAACGACCTGCTGGGCCGCGTCGCGCAGGGCGTGCGGGCGCAGCGGGAATTCGCAGGCAACGTGGCGCACGAGCTGCGCACGCCGCTGGCGGGCATCCGGGCGCTGGCGGCCTACGGCCTGGGCCACAAGGACCCAGCGGTGTGGCACGAACAGCTGGCCGGCGTGGCGGCGAGCGAGGCCCGTGCCAGCCACCTCGTGGACCAGCTGCTGGCCCTGGCCCTGGCCGACGAGATGCGCAGCACCGTTCCGCCCGAGCCGGTGGCGCTGGACGAGCTGGCCCGCAACGCCGTGCTGCGCTTTCTGCCCCGTGCCGATGCGGCTGGCGTGGACCTGGGCGCGCGCGGGCTGGACCAGCCCGTCACGGTGCCGGGCCAGGCCCTGCTGATCGAAGGCGTGCTGAACAACCTCATCGACAACGCTCTGCGCTACGGCCGCCCGGCCGAGGGCGGCCCGCCGCCGCGCATCACGGTGGAGATCCTGCAGGGCGCGGGCGACGGGGCGGATGTGCCGGCCAGCGTGACGCTGGCCGTGGCCGACAACGGCTTGGGCATCTCCCCGACCCAGCGCAGCGACCTCATGCAGCGCTGGGCGCAGGGGCGCGAAGGAGAGCGCCTGGGGCAGGGCGCCGGTCTGGGCCTGGCGATCGTGGCGCGCTATGCGGAGCTGTTGGGCACCCGGCTGGTGCTGGGCCCAGGGCCGGACGGCCAGGGCCTGCGTGCCGGGCTGGTCTGGGTGCTGCGACCCACCGACGAGGTCGAGAGGAGCGATGGCCCGAGCCGCCCGGATGGTCCGCGATAGGCGGAGATCACGGTCATCGCAGTGATGGGGCTGCGGCTCGCGCTGGCGCCACCCGCATCTCGATCGCTATTTATTTAATAGCATACACCCCAACATATACAACGGTTAAAGGCCCATTGGGCCTGAATAACGGTCATGAAAAAGGCCGGGCAGTCACCTGCCCGGCCCGCTCATCGCGCATGGCGGGGAATGCCGTCAGCTGGGCTGCTTCGACGGCTCCAGCGTGGGGTAGTCGATATAGCCCTTCTCGCCGCCGCCGTAGAAGGTGCTCTGGTCCCAGTCGTTGAGCGGCGCGTCCTGGCGCAGGCGCTCGACCAGGTCGGGGTTGGAGATGAAGGCCTTGCCGAAGGCGACGATGTCGGCGCGGCCGCTGGCCACGGCGTCCAGCGCCAGGGCGCGGTCGTAGGCATTGTTCACCATCCAGGCACCCTTGCCACCCGCTTGGCGGTAGGCGGTCTTGAGGGCCTCGTAGTCGAAGGGACGGTCAGCCATCTCGCGCGGCCCGCCGGTGGAGCCTTCAATGACGTGGATGTACGCCAGCCCCAGCGGCGCAAGTTGGCGGATCACGTAGTCGAAGAGTGGCTGCGGGTCGGCATCGACGATGTCGTTGGCCGGCGTGACGGGCGAGAGGCGAATGCCTACCTTGCCCCCGCCGATGGCATCCACCACCGCGCGGGTCGCCTCCAGCAGCAGGCGGGCACGGTTCTCGATGCTGCCGCCGTAGTCATCGGTGCGCTGGTTGGCGCCGGTCTTGAGGAACTGGTCCAGCAGGTAGCCGTTGGCGGCGTGGATCTCCACGCCGTCGAAGCCGGCCGTCTCCACCGCGTTGCGGGCAGCGGCGGCATATTCATGCACGATGCCGGGCAACTCTTCAGCGTCCAGGGCACGGGGCTCGGACGTGGCAGCAAAGTGGCCTTTGCCGGTGGACTTGTCGATGAGGTAGGTCTTGGCCTTGGCGGCGATGGCCGAGGGCGCCACCGGGGCGCCACCTTCGGGCTGCAGGTCGTTATGCGAGATGCGGCCCACATGCCAGAGCTGGGTGACGATCTTGCCGCCCTTTTCGTGCACGGCCGCGGTCACCTTCTTCCAGCCGTCGAGCTGCTCGGTACCGTAGAGGCCAGGCACATCGGCATAGCCCTGGCCCTGGTGGCTGATGGCCGTGGCTTCGGTGATCAGCAGGCCGGCGCTGGCGCGCTGGCCATAGTAGGTGGCGGTGATGTCGCGCGGCACGGCGCCGGGCGAGCGGTTGCGCGTGAGCGGCGCCATGGCGATGCGGTTGGCCAGGTGCAGGTCGCCGGCGTGGATGGAATCGAAAAGCGTCTGGGACATCGGTGGTTCTCCTGGAGTCAGGGTGTGGGTAAGGGGGGAGGAGCAGGCCGGCGCGGACGCACGGGCACCTCAGGTTCGCTCAGGCACAACAGTACCGCGAGGGGAGCACGGCCGCCGTGGGACGGCGCCACGTCCTTATCTGTCGGCCGCATAAGTATGCTGCGCAAGTGCCGCTTCGGCATCTGGAGCCGCCTCCGATGAGGCCGCTCCATGCCTCGCGCTTCTTTCTGCGCCCGGCCCCTGCCGCAGGCCGGCGCCTCGTGATCGACACATGTCCCTCACGGTGTGGGAGCGCGCAGTGTTTCACGTGAAACATGGCAGATGAAGAGCGGCATACAGCATGGCCGGGCGCGAGCAAGGGGCCGATGGCTCGCCCGGTGATCGCTGCGGCCGAACGGGCCGAGAGAAGGGCAGGAGTCCACCTTTCGATCGGCATCGGCGAAGGGCACAGGGGTGTGGCCGCTCCATGCGGGCAGGCACGCGCCCAATGCGCGCACCGGATCGTTTGTGAGGGCGTCCCCCCCTGTCGCCTTACTTCAGCAGCCCTTCGGCCTTGAGTGCGGCCTGCACGCCCGGGCGCGCGCCCACGCGGGCCAGGTAGGCCTGCAGGTGCTGCAGGCCCGAGAGATCCACCGCCACCAGGCGGCCCCAGTTGCAGACGGTGAACAGATAGCCGTCGGCGACCGAGAAGTGCTCGCCGAGCAGCCATTCCTTGCCTTCCAGCTGGCTGTCCATCCACCGCATGCGCTGCAGCAGCTTGTCGCGGGCGATGGTTTTGTAAGCGTCAGGCGTGGCCGGATTGAACAGCGGGCTGAAGCCCTTGTGCAGCTCGGTGCTGATGAAGTTCAGCCACTCCTGCAGGCGGTAGCGGCCCAGCGTGCCATTGGCGGGCGCCAGATTCTTGTGCGGAGCCTGATCAGCGATGTACTGCACGATGGCCGGGCCTTCGCGCAGGCGGCTGCCGTCGTCCAGCTCCAACACCGGCACGTAGCCCAGGGGGTTGATCTCATAGAAGTCCGAGCCGTCCTGCAGCTTATGGCTCTTGGTGCTCACCAGTACGGGCGTGAAGGCCAGGCCGGCCTCCTGCAATGCGATGTGGGGAGACAGGGAGCAGGCACCGGGACTGTAGTAGAGCTTCATGGAATGACCTGAGAGAAGGGTTGAAAGGGGAGGGGGAGAAAGCACGGCGGCGCTGCAGCCGCACCGCCTGAGCAAGTACACCAGGCGAAACCTCTGCATGCTAGCGCGAAGCCCGCCAGCGCGCTGGCGAAGGCCCGAGAGCCTGTGCTGCAGATCAGGCGGGCTGACAGGGGCCGAAGTCCAGCTCGGGCAGCATGGCCTGAAGCGCCTCGACCGCCTCGGGTCCGCGCAGCGAACTCAGCCGCTCCAGCAAGACGATATCGCTGGCCAGCCCATAGGCCATGGACCATTGGCAGAACCGCCGACCTTCGCTGAGCGGGCCGTGGTGGTGCAACGTGAAACAGACATGGCGGGAGTCCCGCTGCAGGCGCGTCAGCAAGTCATCGACGGCCTGGGCCGGACCTTCCACATACTGGCAGAACGCCTGCCCATCGAACACCAGTACGCCTGACAACCCCCGCACGGCGTTGGCCGCCCGCGCATGCCGAACGATGGCCGCAACCGCAGTGGCAGGCTCTGCAGAATGCAGCATGCTGGTGTACAGGAAGTGCGAGAGTGCGAAGTGCGACATGCGCGCCATTGGGAGAAGGGGTTATTGCGACCGGCCAAGAACCAGTGCCCGCATGTTCTCAGAATTGGGCGGTGCTGCAGCCGATCACGCCTGGTGCCGCAGCCCCAGCGCTCCACGTTTCATAGCACGAGGTGCAGGTACGGCCGGGCTCGCCAGCACCCGCGAGGCACAGAGGGCGACGCCAGGGATGTTGCAACAAATTGTCGTGCCGCCCTTCCAGCCGAATCGTTCCAGGGCACTGCAGGAGGCGGCCTGCGCACCGGATGTTTCACGTGAAACACCGCATGCAGCCCCCACCAGCGACAGAAAAGTCCTGGCGTGGGAAAATTGCCGGTTCCCCTTAGGTTTGTGAGGGCCGCATCCACCGGCCCGGAGAGTGAAGCACCATGTTGTACCCCCAGGAATTCGATGTCATCGTCGTCGGTGGCGGCCATGCCGGCACCGAGGCCGCACTCGCCGCCGCCCGCATGGGCAGCAAGACCTTGCTGCTGACGCACAACATCGAAACGCTGGGGCAGATGAGCTGCAACCCCAGCATCGGTGGCATCGGCAAGGGCCATCTGGTCAAGGAAGTCGATGCGCTGGGCGGCGCCATGGCACTGGCCACGGACGAAGGCGGCATCCAGTTCCGCACGCTCAACAGCTCCAAGGGCCCGGCCGTGCGTGCCACCCGCGCGCAGGCCGACCGGGTGCTCTACAAGGCCGCCATACGCCTCATGCTGGAGAACCAGCCCCACCTGTGGCTGTTCCAGCAGGCCGTCGATGACCTGATGGTGGAGGGCGACCGCGTGGTGGGGGCCGTCACGCAGGTGGGCATCGCCTTCCGCTCCCGCACCGTGGTGCTGACGGCCGGCACCTTCCTGGACGGCAAGATCCACGTCGGCCTGAACAACTATTCCGCGGGCCGCGCGGGCGACCCGCCGGCCGTGAGCCTGTCGGCGCGCCTGAAGGAACTGCAGCTGCCGCAAGGGCGCCTGAAGACCGGCACGCCGCCGCGCATCGACGGCCGCAGCATCGACTTCAGCCAGCTCGAAGAGCAGCCCGGCGACGGCATGCCCGGCGGCGTGAACGAGGGCACGGTGCCCGTGTTCAGCTTCATGGGCAACGCTGCCATGCACCCGCGCCAGGTGCCGTGCTGGGTCACCCACACCAACGAGCGCACGCACGAGATCATCCGCTCCGGCTTCGACCGCAGCCCCATGTTCACCGGCAAGATCGAGGGCGTGGGCCCGCGCTACTGCCCGAGCGTGGAAGACAAGATCAACCGCTTCGCCGACAAGGACAGCCACCAGATCTTCCTGGAACCCGAGGGCCTGACCACCCACGAGTTCTACCCCAACGGCATCTCTACCAGCCTGCCGTTCGACGTGCAGTACGACCTGGTCCGCTCCATGCGCGGCCTGGAGAACGCCCACATCCTGCGCCCCGGCTACGCCATCGAATACGACTACTTCGACCCGCGCTCGCTCAAGAGCAGCTTCGAGACGCGCCAGATCCAGGGCCTCTTCTTCGCCGGCCAGATCAACGGCACCACGGGCTACGAGGAAGCTGCAGCGCAAGGCCTGTTTGCCGGCATCAACGCTGCCCTGCAATGCCGTGGCGAAGAAGCCTGGCTGCCGCGCCGCGACGAAGCCTACCTGGGCGTGCTGGTGGACGACCTCATCACCAAGGGCGTGACCGAGCCCTACCGCATGTTCACCAGCCGCGCCGAATTCCGCCTGCAGCTGCGCGAAGACAACGCCGACATGCGCCTGACCGAAGCTGGGCGCCGCATGGGCCTGGTGGACGATGCCCGCTGGGACGCCTTCAGCCGCAAGCGCGACGCTGTTTCACGTGAAACAGAGCGTCTCAAGAGCACCTGGGTGAACCCGCGCAACCTGCCGGCCACCGAATCCGCCCGCGTGCTGGGCAAGGCCATCGAGCACGAATACAACCTCTTCGAGCTGCTGCGCCGCCCCGATGTGCCCTACGAGCAGCTGGTAAGCCTGGACGGCGGCAAGTACCGCACGGCCGATGTTTCACGTGAAACGCTGGGCGAGCTGAGCGCCGCAGTGATCGAGCAGGTGGAGATCTCCGCCAAGTATTCCGGCTACATCGACCGACAGAACGACGAAGTGCAGCGCGCCGCCTATTACGAAACCTTGCGCCTGCCCGAGGCGCTGGACTATCTGCAGGTGCCCGCGCTCTCCATCGAAGTGCGGCAGAAGCTGCAGAAGCACCGGCCCGAAACGCTGGGCCAGGCCTCGCGCATCTCCGGCGTCACGCCCGCCGCCATCTCGCTGCTGCTGGTGCACCTGAAGAAGGGCGGCTTCAAGGGCTTCGCCCAGCATCCGCAGGCCGCCACCACCGCAGAGACGGAAGCATCGGCATGAGCACCACGGCCGCCCCCCACAACCCCTTGCTGCAGCCCCTGCAGCGCGGCATCGAAGCGCTGGGCCTCACGCTGTCGGACGCGCAACAACAAAAGCTGCTGGACTTCCTCGCGCTGCTGCAGAAGTGGAACAAGGTCTATAACCTCACCGCCGTGCGCGACCCGCAGGAGATGCTCACGCACCACCTGCTCGACAGCCTGGCCGCCGTGCCGCCGCTGCAGCGCCACCTGGCCGCCGAGGCAGGGCAGCAGGGCGGTGCGGCCGCCACGCAGCGCCTGCTGGACGTGGGCTCCGGCGGCGGCCTGCCCGGCGTGGTGTTCGCCATCTGCTGCCCCACGCTCGACGTGAGCTGTGTGGACACGGTCGCCAAGAAGGCCGCCTTCATCCAGCAGACCGCCGCCACGCTGCGCCTGCCGCATCTGCACGGGCTGCATGCGCGGGTGGAGACGCTGGCCCAGCCCTACGACGTGGTCAGCTGCCGCGCCTTCGCCTCGCTGCCGGACTTCACCACCTGGTCCCACGGCGCGCTGAAAGAGGGCGGCACCTGGCTCGCCATGAAGGGCAAGCACCCGGCCGACGAGATCGCCGCGCTGCCCGCGGGCGTGTCGGTATCCCGTGTGGAACCGCTGGCCGTGCCCGGCCTGGACGCCGAGCGCTGCATCGTCTGGATGCAGCGCGCCCCTGCCGCGTGACGCAGCCCTGCCGCCCGCATCGCCGCTTGCCACGGAATCCGCAAGGTCAGTCGCATACACTCGCCCTCCTTTCCATCGTCCGTCCAACGCAGAGGCAACCGTAGCCATGGCCCAGATTTTTTGCATCGCCAACCAAAAGGGCGGCGTCGGCAAGACGACCACCACCGTGAACCTGGCCGCCGGCCTGGCCCAGATCGGGCAGCGCGTGTTGCTGGTCGATCTGGACCCGCAGGGCAACGCCACCATGGGCTCGGGCGTGGACAAGCGCGCGCTGGAGCTGAGCGTCTATGACGTCCTGCTCGAATCCGCCTCCATCAAGGAAGCCGCGGTGGCCGCCGGACAATGCGGCTACCAGGTGCTGGGCGCCAACCGCGAGCTGGCCGGCGCCGAGGTGGAACTCGTCACGCAGGAGCAGCGCGAACGCCGCCTGAAGGCGGCGCTCGCCGAGGTCGATGCCGACTACGACTTCGTGCTCATCGACTGCCCGCCCAGCCTGTCCATGCTCACCCTCAACGGCCTCTGCAGCGCGCACGGCGTGATCGTGCCCATGCAATGCGAATACTTCGCGCTCGAAGGCCTCACCGATCTGGTCAACACCATCAAGCAGGTGCACGCCAACCTCAACCGCGACCTGCAGATCATCGGCCTCTTGCGCGTGATGTTCGATCCGCGCATCACGCTGCAGTCCCAGGTCAGCGCGCAGCTCAAGGACCATTTCGGCGACAAGGTGTTCGACACCGTCATTCCCCGCAACGTGCGCCTGGCCGAAGCGCCCAGCTACGGCCTGCCCGGCGTGGTGTTCGACCCGCAGGCGCGCGGCAGCGTGGCCTTCGTCGAATTCGCCCGCGAGATGGTGCGCCGCGTGCAGGAGGGCCTGGCCCCCAAGCCGGCCGCCAGCGCTTGATCCACCTAGGCCATCAGCTATCAAAACCAGAGCACACCGCATGAATCCGCCCAACGTGCTGATCCTGCCCGGCTGGCAGAACTCCGGCGAAGGCCACTGGCAGACCCGCTGGGAGCAGCTGCACGGCTGGCAGCGCGTGGAGCAGCACGACTGGCAGCGCCCGCTGCGTGGCGACTGGTCCGCACGGCTGGAAGAGACGGTGGTCGATGCCGACGGCCCGGTCGTGCTGGTCGCCCACAGCCTGGGCTGCATCCTCACCGCCTGGTGGGCCGCCCACTCGCGCAACACCCACAAGGTGCGGGGCGCGCTGCTGGTCGCGCCCGGCGACGTGGAATCGCCCGAAGTCGCGCCCCTGCTGCCCGGCTGGAGCCCCATCGCGCTCCAGCCGCTGCCCTTCGCCGCCACCCTGGTCGCCAGCCGCAACGACCCCTATTGCCATTGGGACCGCGCCACCGCGCTGGCCGCCGCCTGGGGCGCGCAGCTGCACGACGCGGGCGAGCGCGGCCACCTCAATGCCGAATCCGGGCTGGGCGACTGGCCCGAAGGGCAGGCGCTGCTGGCAGGCTTCCTGCACAACCCCACATCATCGAACTGAAGCGAAACCCCATGGCCACCAAGAAACCCAAGGGCCTCGGCCGCGGACTCGAGGCGCTGCTCGGCCCCAAGGTCGCCGACCCGCTGCCGGCCGGCACGGCCGCTGCCGCTGCCACCGCCGCCGCGCCCGAAGCCCCCGCCGCCAATACCGGCCTGCCCAGCACACTGGCGCTGAGCGAACTCGTGCCCGGCATCTACCAGCCGCGCACGCGCATGGACGAAGGCGCGCTCTACGAGCTGGCCGAGAGCATCAAGGCCCAGGGCATCATGCAGCCCATCCTGGTGCGGCGGCTGGCGTCGGGCGAGAACGCCGGCAAGTACGAAATCATCGCGGGCGAGCGGCGGTTCCGCGCCTCGCGCCTGGCGGGCCTGGCCGAGGTGCCGGTGCTGGTGCGCGAAGTGCCCGACGAAGCCGCCGCCGCCATGGCGCTCATCGAGAACATCCAGCGCGAAGATCTGAACCCGCTGGAAGAGGCCCAGGGCCTGGCGCGCCTGGTGCGCGAATTCGGCCTCACGCACGAGCAGGCCGCGCAGGCCGTCGGCCGCTCGCGCAGCGCCGCCAGCAACCTGCTGCGCCTCTTGAACCTGGCCGAGCCGGTGCAGACCATGCTGATGGCCGGCGACATTGACATGGGCCATGCCCGCGCGCTGCTGTCGCTGGACCGGGCCGCGCAGATCACGGCCGGCAACCAGATCGCGGCGCGCAAGCTGTCAGTGCGCGAATCCGAGGCGCTGGTGAAGAAGCTGGGCGCTGAATTCAGCCTCACGCCCTCCCAGGCTGGCAGGAAGGAAGCCGGCAAGTCGCGCGACCTCCAGCGCGTGGAAGAAGAGCTGGCCGACCTGCTCATGGCCGCCGTCGATATCCGCATCAAGAAGCGCGTCAAGCGCGGCGGCCAGACCGAGGAAATGGGCGAGCTGGCGATCCAGTTCGGCTCGCTGGACGCGCTCAACGGCCTGATCGAGCGCCTGCGCGGCCCCGAAGCCGCCGCCTGACCGTCGCCAGCCCCTCCCGATAAGGCGCACAAGCCCTTGGCAGCCCCTGGAGCACGCCTGCGCCGGCTACCCTGGCCCCTGCCAGCCTTGCTGGCCTGGAGCGGCGCCTGGCTGGCCTTCGCGGGCCTGCAGCGCTGGCTGCCGGCCGCCGCCGCGCTGGCCCTGGCCTGCGCCCTGGGCACGGCGGCCAGCCTGCTGGGGCAGGGCTGGTGGCGGCGCGCACTGATCGCAGCGGGCTTTCCGCTTTCGCTCGCGCTCACCGGCGCCGCGGCGGGCGTGCCGGCCTGGGCCTGGCTGGTGCCGCTGGCGCTGCTGCTGCTGGTCTATCCGCTCAATGCCTGGCGCGACGCGCCGCTCTTTCCCACGCCGCATGCGGCCTTAGGGGGGCTCGCGCAGCAGGCCCCGCTGCCCGCAGGCGCCGCCGTGCTGGACGCGGGCTGCGGCCTGGGCGACGGCCTCATCGCGCTGCGGCGCGCCTATCCGCAGGCCCGGCTGCACGGGCTGGAATGGAGCTGGCCGCTACGGGCGCTCTGCGCCTTGCGCTGCCCCTGGGCCCGCGTGCGGCGCGGCGACATCTGGGCCGCCGGCTGGGGCGGCTACCAGCTGGTCTATCTCTTCCAGCGGCCCGAGAGCATGGCCCGCGCCGCCGCCAAGGCCCAGGCCGAGATGGCACCCGGCAGCTGGCTGGTCAGCCTGGCCTTCGAGGTGCCCGGCGCCACGCCCTTCGCCCGGCTGCAGCCGCCGGGCAGGCATGCGGTGTGGATCTATCGGCTGGGCGAAGGCGGGGGCGAGTCTCCCGCAGGCCCGACGGCGCCCTGAGCCGGCGTGCGTCGCCTGGAGGAGGCGCCTTCCACGGCACAGATCTCGCACGGGCACCACGCCAGCGCCTGCGCTGGCCCGCGCTGCATGCCTGCGCCGGGGCGCCCCCCGCCGAAGGGCCGGCCAACACCTTCAGCCGGCGCTCAAAGCCCCGAGATCGGCGCCACCTTGTCCCACAGCGCCGAGCAGTTCGAGGCCGAGTCGATGGCCGAGGCGCTGATGCGTGCCGGGCTGCCCGGGGCGGTGCTCCACTGCGCCAGCGACGAGGTGAGCCCGGTGTAGGGCGTCCAGGCACCGGGCAGGGTGGTGATCTCGCTGCCTCGGCCGGGCGAAGGCGTCCACGGCGCAGGCTGGGCCGGGTTGTTCACGAAGCTGGCCCAGGCGGCGCTCATGGTGTTGGTCAGCGCCTGGCTGTCGGGCGGCGGCGGCTGGGTGCCGTGGATGTAGGCCGCATAGGCAGCGTCCAGGGTGTGGAAGACATAAGGCACCTCGGCGCCGTGGCAGACGTTGCCGCTGCCGGGCGCGCAGGCCTCCACCTCGGCCTCGGGCCGGCCCGCGTAGTACTGGTTGAGCAGGGCCGGCTGCGAGAACAGGTAGCCGAACACCGGCGCCGCAGCCGAAGCCGCTTGCGCCTGCTTCACCGCGCGGCCAGCCAGCGCGAGGTTGCCGCAGCGGAACGCGAAGTCGTCGATCAGGCTGGCCAGGGTCACCGCCGTGCCGTTCATGAAGCCAGGCGCGGGCGCGCCGGGCGCGCGGTAGGGGTACATCGGCCGGCCCTGGGTGGCCTTGTCGTAGTTGAGGATGGTCTGGCCGTCCTTGGGCCAGACCTGCGAGATCAGGATGCGGTTGAAGCTCAGCGGGTCCAGCCCCGAGCCCAGCCGCAGATAGGCCAGATGGGCGAACACCGCGCCCTCGTCGCGGTTCATGCCGAAGACAAAAGGCTTGGGCGGCACGCCGGCCGCGCTGGCGAATCCGGACAGCGGCTGGCCCACGATGACCCGGCCGTCCACGTTGGGCGACCAGGGCAGGCCGTCGTGGATCTGCAGCGAGGCCTCGCCCAGCAGCCGCGCCAGGGGCAGGGCCGTGGCCTCGCGCGCCGCGGCGGTACGCGGAGACGCCTGCTGGCCGAAGACGCCCGCCGACTGCGCAGTGACGATCTGCGCCGTGGTCGCGCGCTGCAGCACCGGCCGCCCGCGCACGCAGGCCGTGACCCGGCTGCACAGCGCGTCGAGGAACACGTCGCCCAGCTTCTGCGCCTGCGCCGTCGTGCGGTAGAGCGAAGCGACCGGGTTGCTCTGCATGATGGCCCCCTGGAAGCTGCCCGCGCTGCCCGGCGCGGCGAAGAGGTGCAGGCCGGTGGCCATGGCGCCCGCGCTGGCGCCGGCAATCGTCACCCGGGACGGGTCGCCGCCGAAGTCGGCGATGTACTTCTGCACCCACTGCAGCGCCATCTGCTGGTCGAGGATGCCGAAATTGCCGCGCAGCGGCCCGCCCAGGGCGGCGTTCTCCACCGGGTCGTCGATGGCGAGAAAGCCCAGCGCGCCCAGGCGGTAGTTGAGCGTGACCACCACCATGTTGCCGGCCGCTGCCAGGTAGGAGCCGTCATACAGGTTGCCCGTCAGGATCTTGCGGCGGCTGTCGTAGAGCGGCAGGTAGCCGCTGCCCTGCGTGAAACCGCCGCCGTGGATGTAGAACAGCACCGGCAGGCGGCCCGGGGCCGGCTGCGTTGCACCCACGGCGGCCTGGGGCGTGAAGACGTTCAGGAAGAGGCAGCGTTCGTCCTGCGCGCTCACCGGGATCTGCGGGCGCGGGGACTGCGGACAGAAGGGCCCGGGCACCGTCTGCGCCACCAGGTTGCCGCCGGGCGCGAGCATGACCGGCGGCTTGAAGCGATCCGCCTTGGCGTATTCGATGCCCATATAGCGGTTGACCGGCACGGGCGCCGCAGCGCCGGCCGGCGTGACGGCCCTGCGCAGCCCGCAGAGCGTCGGCAGCGCCGGGGCCGGGGCCGGGGTCGCGGCGGCCACGGCGGCATCGCTGGCGGCAGCGGCCGGCGCGGATGCAGCCGCCGCCGCAGCAGCAACAGCACCGGCAGAGGCGGCAGTCGCTGCGGCATGGGCCGCGCTGGCGCCGATCGTCACCGTGGTGCCGTCCGCGCAGCCGTCGGGCGCCGCTGCTGTGGCAGGATTGGCGGCCTGAGCGGGCCCGCTCACGCCCCAGAGCAGCATCAGGGCCGCGGGAATCGAACAGGCTGTCAAGGCTCGGCGGGCGTAAGAGTGGCGGCGCATGGAAGATTTCGCTGGACAGAGAGGGTGCCGCGATTGTGGCGCTTCGCGGCCCGGCCCGGGGGGCAACCCTCACGCCATCCCGGATGCGCCACAACACCGCGCCAGCCCCGGACCCCGGCGCGACCGCACGGCGCGCATGGCTCCAATGCTCCGAAATCAATAGCACCCAACCCAGACGGCACCAGGGCGGCACGGCTCATCAATGGTGTCCCTGACAGTCGGGCGTCTTATACTCGCGCCCGTTGGTGCTCGCGTGGCCGCCCTCTTTGGCGGCAGCGCAGTTAAACGGGAACCAGGAAGGAAGCCGCCCGCCCAGGCCGGCTCCCCCACCTGGGCTGCCCCCGCAACGGTAAGCGACGAAGGACGGCGACGAGCGCCGCCTTGACTGCGTGGAACATCACGCCCACTGGAAGCCGCCAGCGCTTCCGGGAAGGGCCCACGCCAGCGTCGCCAGCCCGGATACCGGCCGACAGGGGGGTGCGGCGCCGCAAGGCGCAAGGCGTTTGCACAGCGCCGCACACCATTTCACGGAACCTGCGGGGAGGCAGGGGTCCGGGCCCGTGCGGTGCAGCCTGCCGCCATCCATCGTCGTTGTCCCATGCCAGTTTCCTTCGCAAGCGCGCGTTCGCCCGCGCCACGCCATCCATGAGAGCGCCAGGCACCGTCTGGTTCGTCGGCGCCGGGCCGGGCGATCCCGAGCTCATCACCGTCAAGGGCCGCGCGCTGATCGAGCGCGCCGGCGCCATCCTGTTCGCCGGCTCGCTGGTCAACGAGGCCGCCACCCGCTGGGCGCCGCCCGGCTGCACCATCGCCGACAGCAAGGACATGACGCTCGAGCAGATGGCCGCCTGGCTCATCCTGCATGCCCACAAGCACGAGACCGTGATCCGCCTGCAGACCGGCGACCCGGCGCTCTACGGCGCGCTGATCGAGGTCGTGCAGCCGCTCGATGCGGCCGGCGTGCCGGTGCGCGTGGTGCCGGGCGTGTCCTCGGCCATGGCCTCGGCCGCCGCGGCGGTGGAAAGCTTCACGCTGCCCGAGGTCACCCAGAGCGTGATCTTCACCCGCGTGGAAGGCCGCACGCCCATGCCGCCCGGCGAATCGCTGGCCGAGCTGGGCCGCCACCACTGCACGCTCTGCATCTTTCTGTCGATCACGCTGCTGCACAAGGTGCAGGCCGGCCTGCGCGAAGCGGGCTGGGCGGACGACGCGCCCATGCTGGTCGTGCACAAGGCCAGCTGGCCGGGCGAGGAGGTCATCGTGCGCGGCACGCTGGCCGACATCCGCGAGCGCTGCCGCGCCGCCGGCATCGTCAGCCAGGCCATGGTGATCGCCAGCCCCACGCTGGGCGCGCGCCAGTGGCAGGAGCTGGCCAAGTCCAAGCTCTACGACGCGAGCTTCACCCACCGCTTCCGCCGCGCCAGCCAGCCGGCCGCTGCGCCCCAAGAACCCCACGAACCGACCGCACCATGACCACCACCATCCTCCTGATCGGCCACGGCTCGCGCGAGCCCGAAGGCAACGACGAGATCCACGCCTTCGTGCGCCAGTGGCGCGAGCGCCAGCCCGGCTGGCGCATCGAGGTCTGCTTCATCGAATTCGCGCCGCCCGGCCTGCACGACGGCCTGCTGATGGCTGCCAAGGGCAGCACCCGCGTGCTGGTGCTGCCGCTCATCCTGAACGCGGCCGGCCACGTGAAGATGGAAATCCCCGAAGCCATCGAGCATGCGCGCGAGCACTGCCCGGGCGTCGAATTCCTCTACGGACCGCACCTCACCGCCTGCGAACCCATCCTCACGATCCTGCAGCGCCAGCTGCGCCGCTGTATGCAGAAGCTGGACATGCCCGACCCCACCACCACCGGCGTGGTGCTGCTGGGCCGAGGCTCCTCCGACCGCCAGGCCAACGGCGACGTCGCCAAGATGGCGCGCTGGCTGCAGGAAGACAGCCACCACGAACTGGTCGAGATCGCCTTCACCGGCATCACCTGGCCGCGCCTGGAGCGCGTGGTGCAGCGCCAGGCGCTGCTGGGCATGAAGCAGATCGTGGTGCTGCCGTACTACCTCTATACCGGCACGCTGATGCAGCGCATAGCCCGGCAGGTGGAGCACCTGCGCGTGCAGTACCCGCAGCTGCGCTTCGCGCAGTCCGCCCACTTCGGCATGGAGCCCGAGATCTTCACGCTGCTGGAGCAGCGCGTGGCCGACCTGCAGGCCGGCCTCCCCGACAGCCGCCTGCCCTGCGACGGCTGCAAGTACCGCGAGATCGCCCACGACCTGGGCCACGGCCACAGCCACGAACACACGCACGCCCATGCGCCCGCCGCAGCCGCAGCGAGCGCCGAGCCGGGCCACGACCATGGGCACGACCACGCACATGACCACGCCCACGGGCACGGCGACCACGGCCATGAACACGGCCATGAACACGGCCATGAACACGGCCATTCCCACGGCCACGATCACGACCATCACCACCACGGCCACGCCGCCCCCCAGCCGGCCGGAGCCGCGGCATGAGCACCGTCAACACCGTCACCGAACAGCTCACGCGCGCCGGCCAGGCCATCGAGCACGACAGCTTCGCCATCATCGACGCCGAGGCCGGCCCGCACCCCTACACGGCGCAGCAGTGGCCCATCGTGCGCCGCATGATCCACGCCAACGCCGACTTCGAATTCAACGGCCTGACCGACTTCCACCCTGAAGCGGTGGAAGCCGGCATCGCCGCCCTGCTGCGCGGCGGCGCGCCCGTGGTGGCCGACGTGGAGATGATCTGCTCGGGCCTCTCGCAGCCGCGCCTGGCGCACTTCGGCATGCGCGCACACCAGTTCATCAGCGACGCCGACGTGATCGCCCAGGCCCAGGCCGAGGACACCACCCGCGCCGTGCAGGCCATGCGCAAGGCGCACTGGCTGGGGCTGCTGCAGGGCGCCGTGGTCGGCATCGGCAACGCGCCCACCGCGCTCATCGAACTCGTGCGCCTGATCCGCGAAGAGGGCGTGCGCCCGGCCCTCGTGGTCGGCATGCCGGTGGGCTTCGTGTCCGCCGCCGAATCCAAGGACCTGATGGCCGATGTGGCCGAGGTGCCCTGGATCGTCATCCGCGGCCGCAAGGGCGGCTCCACCCTGGTGGTGGCCGCGCTGCACGCGCTGCTGGCGCTGGCCGAGGCGCGGCAGAAGCAGCAACAGCAGCAACAACCAGGCGCCGCCGGAGGCTGAACCCGCCATGATGGAGAAAACCGTCCGCCGCGGCACGCGCACCGGCTTCACCACCGGGGCCTGCTCCGCCGCCGCCGCACGCGCCGCCGTGCTGGGCCTGGTCGAAGGCGCCGTGCCCGAGGCGGTGGAATGCCTGCTGCCCAACGGCGACGTGGTGCGCTTCGCCGTGAACGACGGCCACTGTGATGGCACCGGCGAAGGCGGCCAGGCCGCGCACGCCATGGTCATCAAGGACGCGGGCGACGACCCCGACTGCACCGACAAGGCCCACCTCACCGCCGACGTGCGCGTGCTGCCCGGCCGCGCGGGCGAGGTCGTTCTGTGCGGCGGCTTCGGCGTGGGCACGGTCACCATGGCCGGCCTGGGCCTGGAAGTGGGCGGCCCGGCCATCAACCCCGTGCCCCGCCGCAACATCGAGGACAACGTGCGCGCCGTGGGCGGCCCGCTGCTGGAGCATGCCGGGCTGGAAGTGACCATCTCCGTGCCGCAGGGCGTGGAAATGGCCAAGAAGACGCTGAACGCGCGCTTAGGGATTTTGGGCGGCATCTCCATCCTCGGCACCACCGGCATCGTCAAGCCCTATTCCACCTCCGCCTACCGCGCGAGCGTGGTGCAGGGCGTGCAGGTGGCCGCCACGCTGGGCCACGGCGTGGTGGTGCTGACCACCGGCGGGCGTACCGAACAGTTCGCCATGAAGGAGCGGCCCGAACTGCCCGCCGCCTGCTTCGTGCAGATGGGCGACTTCCTGCGCTATGCGCTCGACGAAGCCGTGGCGCAGGGCCTGCGCGAAGTGGTCATCGGCGGCATGGTGGGCAAGCTCACGAAGATCGCCCAGGGCGAGACCATCACCCACGCCAACCGCGCCGAGGTCGATACCCAGCTGCTGGCCGAACTCGCCGCCCGCGTGGGCGCGCCGCCCGAGGTCTGCGCCGAGATCGCCGCGGCCGAGACCGCGCGCTTCGGCGCCGAACGCATGCAGGCCCTGGGCCTGGGCGAGCCCTTCCACCACGCGCTCGCCCAGGCCGTCGTGCAGACGCTGACGGCGCCCGACCGCTACGGCGACCGCTTCCATCTCACCGTGCTGGTCTGCGATTTCGACGGCAGCAAGATCACCGAGGCCGCCTCCGGGCCGGCCGCCAACGCATGACGATGACGACCACCAACCTGCTTGAAAAAGACCCCCAGCCCTGCCGCGTGATCGGCGTGCTGGACGACGGCGCCGCCAGCCTCAGCGCCACCGCGCTCGCGCTGCTGCGCCGCGCCGACCTGGTGATCGGCGGCACGCGCACCCTGGCGCTGCTGGAAGACGACATCGCCCCGCACGCCGTGCGGCGCGACCTGACCGGCTGCCTCTCGTCCGTGCCCGGCTGGATCGCCGAGGCCCGCGCCGCCGAGCAGGCCTGCGTGGTGCTGGCCACGGGCGATCCGCTCTGCCACGGCATCGCCAGCTACCTGGCATCGCGCCTGTGCATCCAGGCGCTGGAGGTGATGCCCAACGTCTCCACCCTGCAGCTGGCCTGCGCGCGGCTGGGCCTGGCCTGGCAGGATGCGCGCATCGTCTCCGTCCACGCCAAGGATGCCGGCGAATGGGCCGTGGGCGCTGCGCCCGCGCACGGCCTCTACGCGCTGGCCCAGGCCGTGGGCCAGCACGACCGGCTGGCCGTGCTCACCAGCCCCGACAACACGCCCGCGCGCATCGCCCGCCTGCTGGTGGCCGAGGGCCTGGGCGAGGACTTCCAGATCAGCGTGGCCGAGCGCCTGTGCACGCCCGACGAGCGCGTCTGGGCCGACATGGCGCCCGCCCAAGCCGCCGCGCAGCCGTTTGCCGACCCCAACGTGGTGCTGCTGGTGCGCACCCGCCAGCGGCCCGACGCGGTGCGCTTCGGCCTGCCCGATGCGGCCTACCACCAGCGCCAGCCCGACAAGGGCCTGATCACCAAGCAGGAAGTGCGCGCCGTCTCGCTGGCCCGCATGCAATTGCGCTGCGCCAGCCGCGTGTGGGACATCGGCGCGGGCAGCGGCTCCGTGGGGCTGGAGGCCGCGCGCCTGTGCCCGCAGGGCCATGTCTGGGCGATGGAGAAAAACGAGGGCGACGTGGAGATCGCGCGCCGCAACGTGCGCGACTTCGGCGTCTCCAACCACACGCTGGTGCACGGCAAGGCACCCGAGGGGCTCGATGCCTGGCCCGATCCGGACGCCGTCTTCATCGGCGGCTCGGGCGGCGAACTGGCCGAGCTGATCGCGCTGTGCCTCAAACGCCTGCGCCCCGGCGGCTGGCTGGTGATGAACTTCGTCACGCTGGAGAACCTCGCTGCCGCCACGCAGGCCCTGCAGGCCGCCGGCGCCGCATGGGACGTGCTGCAGCTGCAGGCCGCGCGCAGCAAGCCCATCCTGCACATGCACCGCATGGCGGCCGAGAACCCGGTGTGGATCGTCTGCGCGCAGGCCGCCAGCGCCACGGCACCGGCCGCCGCCGTGGAGGAGGGCGCATGACCGAGCTGACCACAACATCCCCAGCACAGGAGCAGGCCCCGCACAACCGGCCCCTGGGCCGCCTGATCGGCGTCTCCCTCGGCCCGGGCGACCCCGGCCTCATCACCCGCGCCGCCTGGGCGCAGCTACAGCGCAGCGATGCCGTGTGGACCTATCCGGCCCGCAGCACCAAGACGCCCAGCTACGCCTTCGACATCGTGCAGCGCGCAGGATTGACGCCGCCCGCGACGCACCAGACGCTGCTCTTTCCCATGACGCACGACGGCGACAAGCTCGCCCGGGCCTGGATGCGCGCCGCCGACACCGTCCTGCCCTGGCTGCAGGCCGGGCAGGACGTGCTCTTCCTCGTGGAAGGCGACGCCAGCACCTACGCCACCTTCGGCCACCTGGCGCGCACCGTGCGGGCGCTGGATGCGCGCATCGAGGCGCCCGTGATCGCCGGCGTGAACGCCTTCACCGCCGCCTGCGCCACGCGCGGCATGCCCTTGGCCGAGCAGGACGACACCATCGCCATCGTGCCCGCCGCCTACGGCGTAAGCGCGGTGGACCGCCTGCTGCCCGACTTCGACACCCTGGTGCTGATGAAGGTCAAGCCGCTCATGGACGATCTCATCGACTGGCTGGAGCGGCGCGCCTTGCTGCCCCACACCCAGTTCATCGAGCGCGTGGGTGCGCCCGACGAACGCTGTGTGGCAGGCACCGATCTCCCCGCGCTGCGCGGCACCAAGGTCAGCTACCTCTCGCTCATGGTGGTGAAGAACCCGCACCGCATCCGCGGCGAGCGCATCAAGGGCTGCCTGAAGAAATCCTCGCCCGCCACAGCCTCCGCCGCTGCGGGCCAACCCCTGTCCGACGACGAACCGGAGCTTGCCGAATGACGCCCCCCCCCCCCGCCACCCCCGACGTGGTGCTCTCCGCCCCCGCACAGCCCGCCAGCGAGGTGCGCGTGTGCCTCGTCGCCATCACCCGCCACGGCGCCGCCCAGGCCGCGCAGCTGGCGCGCGACGTGCCCCAGGCCCACGTCTGCACCGCCGCCAAGTTCGCCGCCGCCTTCGAGGGCCTGCCCAACACCGTGCGGGCCTACGAAGGCGCGCTGCGCGACGAGATCGCGCCGCTCTTCGCGCAGTACGACCAGCTGGTCTTCTTCGTCTCGCTGGGCGCGGTGGTGCGCCTCATCGCCCCGGTGCTGAAATCCAAGGACGAAGACCCGGGCGTCACGGTGGTGGACGATGCCGGCCAGTTCGTCATCCCCGTGCTCTCGGGCCATGTGGGCGGTGCCAACGAATGGAGCGAGCGCATCGCCGCGCTGATCGGCGCCACGCCGGTGCTCACCACCGCGTCCGACGTGGGCAAGACCATTCCCGTCGATATCCTCGGCCGCCACCTGGGCTGGCGCGTGGAGGCGCCCAAGATCAACATCACCCGCGTCTCGGCCCACGTGGTCAACGGCGAGCCCATCGCCGTCGTGCAGGAAGCCGGCAGCCCGCACTGGTGGAACCGCCCCACGCCGCTGCCCGCCAACATCACCTGCCTCGCCGACTGGAGCGGCGTGGAGCCCGGCCGCTTCCAGGCCGTGCTGTGGATCACCCACGACGAGGTCGCGCCCGAACGCTGGGCCGCCTGGCACGAGCGCCTGGTGGTCTATCGCCCGCCCGTGGACGCCGCCGCGTGAGCACCGGACACGCCATGCGCCTGGCGATCGGCCTGGGCTGCGACCGCGGCACGCCCGAGGCCACGGTCGAAGCCTGCCTGCACGCGGCGCTGGCCCAGGCCGGCGCGCAGATCGCCCAGGTGGCCGTGGCCGCAAGCATTGAGGCCAAGCGGGACGAGGCCGCCTTCCTCTCGCTGGCCGCACGCCACGGCTGGCCGCTGCGCTGGTACGCCGCTGCGCAGCTGGCCGCCGTGCCCGTGCCCAACCCGTCCGAGACCGTGCTGCGCTACATGGGCACGCCGTCGGTCAGCGAAGCCGCCGCGCTGCTGGCGGCCGGCGCGGCCGATGCGTCGGCCCTGCTGGTCGAAAAGCACCGCCTGCGCGGGCCCGACGGGCGCAACGCCACCGTGTCCATCGCCCGCATCCCGCACGCCGCGGGCTCCTCTTCTTCTCCCAACCCCTGAAAGGTCCACCATGCATATCGAAATCGGCATCCTCTCGCAGGACAAGATCGCCTATGCCTCCGTCGCCGCCACCGCGCTGCTGGCCGCGCACACGCTGCCCCTGCTCAAGAGCCCCACGGCCTGGCTGCGCACGCTGCTGGCCGCGTTCTTCTTCAGCGCGCTGATGCAGGTGTGGCACATGCCCATCGGCCCGTCCGAGCTGCACTTCGTCGGCGCCATGCCCATCTACCTGCTGTTCGGCTTCATTCCCACGCTGTTCGGCTTCGGCCTGGGGCTGCTGGCCCAGGCCCTCGTTTTCGAGCCGCAGGATCTGGCGCACCTGGCCGTCAACTTCCTGAGCCTGGCCGTGCCGCTGGTCGCCGTGCACCACGGCCTGGGCAAGCGCCTGGAACGCATCAGCATCGCCAACGTGCTCAAGCTCGATGCCCTGTACTACGCCGGCGTCACCCTCATGGTCGGCTTCTGGCTCTCCATCAGCAGCGACCCGGCCCCCGTGGCCGACTGGGCGCTGTTCGCCGCGTCCTACCTCAGCCTCGTGGCCGTGGAGCCGCTGCTGACCATCGCCATCACCCTCGGCGCCACGCGCCTGCGCGGCCGCCGCTGGCTGGCGGCCTGCATCGACGAAGGCACGCTGCAGCGCATCGCCGCGCCCCGCACCGCTGCGGCCGCCGCCGCCGCCCTCTGACCCCGCACCCCACAGAAAAGAACACACGCACATGTCCGCAGGAAAGATCATGCTCGTGGGCATCGGCCCCGGCAGCACCGACCACATGACCGCGCGCGCCCGCGCCGCCATCGCCGAGGCCGACACCATCATCGGCTACGTCACCTACATCAAGCTGGTGGCCGACCTCATCGAGGGCAAGGAAATCATCCGCAAGTCCATGACCGAGGAATTGGACCGCGCCATCGAATCGCTGGCCCGCGCCCGCGAAGGCAAGAAGGTCGCGCTCATCTCCTCGGGCGATGCGGGCGTCTATGGCATGGCCGGCCCCACCTTCGAGGTGCTGTTCCAGGCCGGCTGGACGCCGCCCGCCTTCGACGAGAACGGCGTGGTCGAGCCCGGCGGCATCGAGGTCGAGATCGTTCCCGGCGCATCGGCCCTCAACAGCTGCGCCGCCCGCGTCGGCGCGCCGCTCACGCACGACTTCTGCGCCATCTCCCTCTCGGACCTGCTCACGCCCTGGCCCACCATCGCGCGCCGGCTCGATGCCGCCGCCATGGCTGACTTCGTCGTCGCGCTCTACAACCCCAAGAGCGGCCGCCGCACCCGCCAGATCGAGGAAGCCCAGCGCCTCTTTTTGCGCCACCGCAGCCCCGACACGCCCGTCGCCATCGTCAAGAGCGCCTACCGCCGCCGCGAACGCATCGAGTTCGCCACCCTGGCCACCATGTGCGATGCCGACATCGGCATGCTGAGCACGGTGCTCATCGGCAACAGCAACACCATCGTGCAGCACGGCCTCATGGTCACGCCGCGCGGCTACGCCAACAAGTACGACGTGGAAGGCGGCGGTGCCACGCGCGAGGGCGAACGCCCCGGCCGCTCGCTCTCCACCGGCCTCAACGGCTGGCTGGAGAACCTGCAGCTCGACCACGCCGCCGGCGAGAGCATCGAAGCGCTGGCCCTGCGCCACCGCCTGCCGGCCGACTACATCCGCGATACGCTGGCCCAGCCGCTGGTCATCGCCGAGGCTGCGACCACCGAGGAAGAAGCATGAGCACCGACATCCCCACGACAACCGCCCCTGCAGCCGCCGCACCCGAAGGCGTGCGCGTCGTGGTCAAACCCAAGATCGGCAGCTACCACCGCCACATCCTCATCTGCACCGGCCCGCGCTGCGCGGAAGACGGCCAGGCCCAGGCCCTGTTCGACAGCCTGGGCGAGAAGTTCAAGGCCGCGGGCCTGAACGACGGCGAGCTGCGCGTGAAGCGCAGCCGCGTCAGCTGCTTCGCCGCCTGCAAGGGCGGCCCCGTGATGTGCGTGCAGCCCGACGGCACCTGGTACTACGACGTCACGCCCGAGAACATGGACCGCATCATCGAAAAGCACCTCGTCGGCGGCCAGCCGGTCGAGGACCTGGTGTTCCACCAGGGACCGACGGGCGCATAGGGCTGCCCGTACTGCCTTCGATGTGGCGCCTGGTCAGCACCGCCTCGCTGGATTTTGTGGGCCGCGCCCAATGGCGAGCCAGCGCCGGGAACTCGCCAATGAACGCGGGATCAGATGCACATACCCGTCATCCACCGGGCAAAGGAATGTGACGATGACCCCGAACGAACGCCCGCTGCTCGACGACCTGCTGCAACGCCTGGCCCACGCCGGCCCGGCAATCAAGGACAGCGAGGCCGACAGCCGCATCCACCAGGCGCTGGCCGCGCAGCCCGACGCGCTCTACCTGCTGGTGCAGCGCTGCCTGCTGCTCGAGCGCGGCCTCGCGCATGCACAGGAAGAAATCGCACGGCTGCAGCAGGCCGCAGACAGCCATCGCAGCTTCATCGGCGCCGACCTGGAGCCGGGCTTCGGCCGCGCCCCGTCGCAGGCCTACGGCCCGGGCGCCGCCGCAGCGCAACCCACGTCCATGCCGCCGCAAGCCTCCCCGGCGGGCTATGCGCAGCCGGCGCCCGCTCCGAGCTGGCGCGACCGCCTGTTCGGCAACAACGCCAGCGCGCCGGCTGCGGCCGCCCCTGCAGGGCCGGGCTTTCTGGGCACCGCCGCCAGCGCGGCGGCCGGTGTGGCCGGCGGCATGTTCCTGTTCAACGGGCTGGAACACCTGCTGGGCAACCGCGGCAGCGCCGTGGGCAATGGCCTGCTGGGCGGCGGTGAGTTGCTGCCACAGGAAACCGTGGTGCAGAACATCACCAACGAGAATTTCTACGACAGCCGCGGCAACGACGACAGCCGCGACGCAGGCTGGTTGCCCGACGACAGCGGCCCGGCCTTCGACGACGACGGCGGGAACTTCCTCTGAGAACGTGTTCACGATCTTCTGGGCAACAGAGCCTGGAAGCGGGTGTCGCATCGCCCAGGCCGCACTCCTTCGAGGCTACGCACCCCGGGACGATCAGATCGGTTTCCGCTGGGCAACGTCTCGATGTCCGGCGTGCGACGCCCGCATCACGCCCCCGGCCCTGGACAGCAGCGCGCGCAGCGCAGACTGGCCGGACGGCGTAACGAGACCGATGCCGAGGGCCAGCGCATCGCCCTCGGCCAAACGCCGGTAGGCCACGCCAGTCCGCCGCAATCCGGTGAAGGAGCTGGCCAGCAGCGCCATGCCCCGGCCGGCCGCCACCTCGGCCAGCAGGACGTGGTGGTCCGCCGGCTCGTGCAGCTTGGGCGGCGCGAAGCGGTGCCGCTCGAACACCTGCTGGCAGTGGTCATAAAAAGCAGGCTGCCGGGCGCGCTCGAACCAGAACACGGGTTCCGCCGCCAGGTCGGCCAGCCGCAGCAGCCGGCGCCGGGCCAGCGGGTGCGCGGAGGGCAGCGCTACCACCATGGGCAGGTGGTCCAACTCCAGCACGTCGAGCCCGCGCACATCGGTGGGCAGCGCGATGAAGGCCGCGTCGAGCTGGCCTGCGCGCACGCGCCGCACCAGGCGCGGGGACGTGTCCGACGCCACGGCCACCATCACCCCGGGCTGCAGCGCCTGCACGCGATCGGCCAGCCCGCGGAACCAGGCCGGCTCGGCCGAGCTGGTCAGCCCCAGCCGCAGCGTGGACGGCACGGCGGCGCCCTGGAAGGCGGCCTCGGCCTGCCGCAGCAGATCGGCCACGCCGCGCGCATAGGGCAGCAGCCGGCGCCCGGCTTCGGTGAGGCTCGCGCCATGCGGGTGGCGGTCGAAGAGCGGCGCGCCCAGGCGCGCTTCCAGCGCGCGGATCGCGCGGCTCAGGGGCGGCTGCGAAAGGTACAGGGACTCGGCAGCCTGGCGGAAGCTCTGCGCTTCGGCCACGGCGAGGAAGAGGGCGAGCGAGCGGGAATCGAGCTTGGCAGACATACCGAAAAGGTATCACCAAATCGGTCTTTCCCAGGCGGCGCCGGGCTTTCTACATTCGCATCCAACCCATCCCCCAGGAGCTTTGCATGCGACATCCATCCCCCACCTCGCGGCCCCGCCACGCAGAAGAAGGCACGCCGATGCCTCCTCAAGCCGACGGCGGCCTGCGCCACGAGCGCGGCGCCCGCATGCTCCACCAGGTGGATGGCCCCGCCGGCCTCGCCGTCGTGGAACAGCTCGCGCAGTCCTTTCCCGACTTCGCCCGCCTGCTGGTGGAGTTCCCCTTCGGCGACATCTACGCCCGGCCCGCGCTGGGCCTGCGCGAACGCGAGCTGGCCACGGTGGCGGCCCTGAGCGCCATGGGCCACGCCCTGCCGCAGCTGCGCGTGCATGTGCATGCCGCGCTGCATGTGGGCTGCACCCCGGCGGAGATCGTCGAGGTGGTGATGCAGATGGCCGTTTACGCGGGCTTTCCGGCCGCGCTCAACGCGCTGGGCGTGGTGCGCGAGGTGTTCGCCGCCTCGGGCATCGCGCTGCCGCTGGGCGCTGGAGACGAGGAAGCCCCCTAACGCACGCGCCCTTGCAGGGGTGCGGCGCTTTGCGCGCAGGGGGTTACTTGCGCCCGCCCACCACCAGCAGCACCCCGCCGATCACGATGGCGCCGATGCCGGCCCAGAGCGGGATGTTCACGGTTTCCTGTTCCTTGGCCGAGATCTCCAGCGGGCCCATCTTCACCACCGTGGTGTCCTTGGTGTAGCTGAAGCTGCGGTAGGCCAGGCCCAGGGCGCCGGCAACGATGAGTGCGATGGCGACGATGCGGGTGGCGTTCATGGTGTCGGTTCTCCCTGTGATGCGATGTGATGTGGTTGTTGCCACTCACCCCAGGCCAGGGGCGGGCGGCATGCCGGGCGCGAGCATAAGCCACGCCGGCGCGCCCACCGCTCGGCCAGCCGCTCAGCGTGGCCGGTACATCTTGAAGAGCTGCTCCGGCCCCACCGTGAAATAGTCCGCCGGGCCGCCCGCGCGCAGGATGTGGCCAGCGCTGGCGGTGTCGTAGATGCCGTCCTTGAGCTGCGCCCGGTCGATGTGGATGGCGACCACCTCGCCCAGCACCAGCCAGGTCGGCACCTGCACGCCGTCGGCGCCCTGCAGCTGCAGGATCTGTGTGCAGCGGCACTCGAAGCCCACCGGGCTCTCGGCCACGCGGGGCGGGGCCACCAGCGACGAGGCCAGAGGCGTGAGGCCCGCGAGCGTGAATTCGTCCACCTCGGGCGGCACGGCCGCGCAGGTCTGGTTCATGGCCTCGGCCAGATCGCGGGTGGCCAGGTTCCACACGAATTCGCCGGTGGCCTGCACGTTGGCCAGCGTGTCCTTGGCGCCGATGCTCGCGAAGCCCACGATGGGCGGCACGTAGTTGAAGGCGTTGAAGAAGCTGTAGGGCGCCAGGTTGCGCACACCCGCAGCGCTCTGCGTGCTGATCCAGCCGATGGGGCGCGGCCCCACGATGGCGTTGAAGGGGTCGTGCGGCAGGCCGTGGCCCTGGCGCGGCTGGTAGCTGTGAAAGCGCGCGTCGTCGCCGCCGGCAGCGGCCAGCGCATCGGCAGGGGAGGGTGTTGGTGCGTTCATGCGAAGGCACCATACCGGCATTGGCGCCGGCCTGCAATTGCTATCGAAAAAATAGCTGAAGGCCCGCGCCGCACCTTCGCTGCGGGCCTGAACGGCGCAAGGTCTTTCGGCGAAGGCCGTGCGCCGCCCGTGGCCGGTCAGCCGCCGAAGTCCAGCGGCAGGCCCACGTAGTTCTCGGCGATGGTGCGCGAGCCCGCCTCGGAATGCAGCAGGTAGTCGATCTCGGCCGCCTGGAATTTCGCGGCGATGGCCGCGTCATCGCCGGGGAAGTTGTGCATCAGCTGCGTGAACCACCACGAGAAGCGCTCGGCGCGCCAGATGCGCTTCAAGCACCGCGCCGAATAGTCGTCGATGCCGGCCTCGCTGCGCTCGGCATAGAACTCGATCAGCGCGGAGGAGAGGTACTTCACGTCCGTCGCCGCCAGGTTCAGCCCCTTGGCGCCCGTGGGCGGCACGATGTGGCCCGCGTCGCCGGCCAGGAACATGCGGCCGAAGCGCAGCGGCTCGGTGACGAAGCTGCGCAGCGGCGCGATGCTCTTTTCCAGGCTGGGGCCGGTCACCAGATGCTCGCGGGCTTCCGGGTCCAGGCGCAGGCGCAGCTCGTTCCAGAAGGCCTCGTCGCTCCAGGCTTCGACCTTGTCGGTCAGCGGCACCTGCAGGTAGTAGCGGCTGCGTGTGGCGCTGCGCTGCGAGCACAGCGCGAAGCCGCGCGGCGTGTTCGCGTAGATCAGTTCGTGGTGCACGGGCGGGGTGTCCGAGAGCAGGCCCAGCCAGCCGAACGGATAGACCTTTTCGTAGTTGCGCAGCGCGCCCTGCGGCACGCTGGCGCGGCACACGCCATGGAAGCCGTCACAGCCCGCGATGAAGTCGCACTGCAGCGTGTGCGTGGTGCCGTCCTTCTCGAAGGTGACGTGGGGGCGGGCGGTGTCGAAGCCATGCACCTGCACGTCGGCGGCGCTGTACACGGTGGGCAGGCCGGCGGCGGCGCGGGCCTGCATCAGGTCGCGCGTGACCTCGGTCTGGCCATAGACCATCACATGCTTGCCGCCCGTGAGCGCATCCAGGTCGATGCGGTGGCGCTGGCCGTCCAGCAGCAGATCGAAACCGCCATGCACCAGCCCTTCCTGGTGCATGCGCGCGCCCACGCCGGCTTCATCCAGCAGGTCGATGGTCACCTGCTCCAGCACGCCGGCGCGGATGCGGCCCAACACATAGTCGGGCGACTGGCGTTCGATGATGACCGCGTCGATGCCGGCCTTGTGCAGCAACTGGCCCAGCAGCAGGCCCGAGGGGCCCGCGCCGATGATGGCGACCTGGGTGGATGCGGGGATGGGGACGGTGTTCGTCGTGCTGGCGGTCATGGTGCTTTGTCTCCTGCCGCCGGCGTGCGGCGGTCTGCTGTGTGGAAGGAACGGTGGTTGATGTGCATCAGAGCGCCACCGTTGCCTGCAGCGTAGAAGCGCCGCTCCGACACCGCCAGGGCCGGCCCTCAAGCCTTGCGCGATCCCCGCGCAAACGATGCGATGATCGCGCAGAGAAATCCGCGCGACTTATCCACAGGCGCATCGGCCCACCTCCCACGCACACAGCATCCGGCTGCAGCAGGCACCCACCATGGCAACACGCACCGCAACCCCGGCCGCCACCCGCAGGAAGACGGCCACCACGGCAGCCGCCACCCAACCCGCCGCACCCGCCGGCATCGCCCATGCCGACTTCATCGCCGGCATGGCCAAGGGCCTGGCGGTGCTGGAGAGCTTCGACACCGAACGCCAGCGCCTCAACGCCACGCTCGCGGCCGAGCGCGCCGGCCTCACGCGCGCGGCGGCGCGGCGCCATCTGCTCACGCTGGCGTACCTGGGCTACCTGGAAAGCGACGGACAGTACTTCTGGCTCGCGCCCAAGGTGCTGCGGCTGGCCGGCAGCTATCTCGCTTCGGCGCGGCTGCCGCGCGTGGTGCAGCCCACGCTCAACCGGCTGGCCGCGCAGACGCAGCTGCCCTTTTCCGCCGTGGTGCTGGAAGGGCGCGAGGTGGTCATCGTGGCGCGCAGCGCCGCCACGCCGCAGGGCGACGCCGTGCGCGGCACCGGCCACTACAGCAGCGCCCAGGGCGACGCCGTGCGCGGCACCGGCCACTACAGCAGCGCCCAGGGCGCGGCCGACCGCGTGCTGGCCTATGGCCTGCACCTGGGCAGCCGCCTGCCCGCGCACGCCACCTCCACCGGCCGCATGCTGCTGGCCACCCGCACCAAGAGCGCCGTGCGCGACTGGCTGCGCGGCCACCCGCTGCCGCGCCTGACGGCCTACACCCGCACCGATGCGCCCGCGCTGCGCGCCGCCATCGACCAGGCCCGCGCGGAGGATTGCTGCATCGCCAGCGAAGAGCACGAGCTGGGCGTGCTGGCCCTGGCCGTGCCGCTGCGCGACCTGCAGGGCCACGCCGTGGCCGCGCTCAACGTGGTCACCGCGCCGGACCGGCTCTCGCCCGAGCGCCTCAAGCGCGATCTGCTGCCGCTGCTGCAGGATGCGGCGCGGGAATTGCGGCCCATGCTGTGACGGGAACGGTGCCGAAGAAATCAGAGCGAATCGCACCGCCCCGCGAAGCGGCTCTGGCAAGGCGCGAAGGCAGGATGGTGAACGACGCCAGCACTGCGGGCGTCCCAGCCGCTCTTGGAGCCGCTCTCAGAACGACTCGGTATCCACCTCGCCCGTGCCCTGCGGGTTGTAGCGCGGGCCGGTCACCGTCTGCTGGTTGATCAGCGCCTCCACCCGCGCCATCACGTCGGCCGAAAGCCGCACATCCGCCGCGCCCAGGTCTTCCAGCAGGTGATCGACGCTCGTCGTGCCCGGGATGGGAATGATGTGCTCGCCGCGCTGCAGCAGCCACGCGATCGCCAGCTGCGCGGGCGTGCAGCCGGCCTCGGCCGCCAGCGCCTGGTAGGCGGGCAGCAGGCGCGCATTGGCGGCGTAGTTCTCGGGGCTGAAGCGCGGCATGGCGCGGCGGATGTCCTTGGCGTCCAGCGCGCCCACGTCCATCGGCCCGCACAGGAATCCGCGCGCCACCGGGCTGAAGGCCACGAAGGCCGTGCCCAGATCGCGGCACGCGTCCAGCACGGCGATCTCGGGGTTGCGCGTCCAGAGCGAATACTCGGTCTGGACCGCGGCGATGGGGTGCACCTCCGCAGCACGGCGCAGCGTGGCGGCCGACACTTCGGAGAGGCCGATGCTGCGGATCTTGCCCGCGCGCACCAGATCGGCCAGCGCGCCCACGCTGTCTTCGATGGGCACGCGCTTGTCCCAGCGGTGCAGGTAGTAGAGGTCGATCACGTCGGTCTGCAGCCGGCGCAGGCTGTCTTCGCAGGTCTGCCGCAGCGTCTCGGGCCGCCCGTCGATCACGCGCGCCAGCTTGCCGTCGCCATTCACGTCCACGCCCTGCATGCCGCACTTGCTGGCCAGCGTGAAGCGGCTGCGGTGCGGCTTCATCACGCGGCCCACCAGCGTCTCATTGGCGCCGAAGCCGTAGAGCGCGGCCGTGTCGAACAGCGTCACGCCCGCATCCAGCGCGGCGAGCAGCACGCGCTCGCCCTGCTCGGGGGAGACCGGCGCGCCGTAGGCGTGGGAGAGGTTCATGCAGCCAAGGCCGATGGCTGAGACGGTGAAGGGGCCTAAAGAACGGGTTTGCATGGTGTGAATCCCAAGGCGGCAAGGGTGGGTGCGAAGTTGCGTCGATCCGACGCCTCAACAACTCTGGGGGTTCCAATCGCAGGGCGCCTGCGGAATGAATGAATGGAACCCTGGCTGACTATTCTGAAGGCTGAAAGCCAACGGGCAGCTACCGGATGGATAGCTGCCCGCCCCTGGCCCCTCGCACGCGAGGGGCGGATCAACCTGCAGCGAATCAACCCGCGTTCAGCTGCTGCTCCAGCTGGTGCAGCACCTCGTAGCAAGGCATCACCTGCGCGATGCTGCTGTTGGGCTCGCGGCCTTCGCGGATGGCGGCGAAGAATTCGCGGTCCTGCAGTTCGATGCCGTTCATCGACACGGCCACCTGGCTCACGTCCACGGCCTCTTCGGCGCCCTTGCTGTGGGACTGCACCAGGTCGTCGTAGCGCGCGATGTAGGTCGCGGTGTCGCCGATGTAGCGGAAGAAGGTGCCCAGCGGGCCGTCGTTGTTGAAGCTCAAGGACAGCGTGCAGATGGCGCCGTTGGCGGCCTGCAGCTGGATGCTCATGTCCATGGCGATGCCGAGATCCTTGTGGATTGGGCCCTGGATGGCGTTGGCCTTCACGATGGGGCTGCCGGCCTGGTAGGCGAACAGATCGACCGTGTGGGCGGCGTGGTGCCACAGCAGGTGGTCGGTCCAGCTGCGGGGCTGGCCCAGCGCGTTCATGTTGGTGCGGCGGAAGAAGTAGGTCTGCACATCCATCTGCTGGATGTTGAATTCGCCGGCCTGGATCTTGTTGTGCACGTACTGGTGGCTGGGGTTGAAGCGGCGGGTGTGGCCCACCATGGCGACCTTGCCGGTCTGCCGCTGGAGCGCCAGCACGTCCTGGCCTTCCTTGAGCACATCGCACAGCGGGATCTCGACCTGCACGTGCTTGCCGGCTTCCAGGCAGGCCTTGGTCTGCGCGGCGTGCATCTGCGTGGGGGTGCAAAGGATCACGGCATCGACTTCCTTGATGGCCAGGCTGTCGGCGAGATCGGTGGTGACATGCGGGATGCCGTACTTGTCGGCCACTTCGCGGGTCTTTTCGAGATCGCGGCTGATGAGGGAGACGACTTCGACGCCGTCGATGTTCTTGATGCCGTCCAGGTGCTTGATGCCGAAGGCGCCGGCGCCGGCGAGTGCGACTTTGATGGTCATGCGGTGGGTTCCTTGTAGATGAGGTGGTGGATGGGTGGGGGTGGAAGAAGCGAGCCCCGCGGCGGCCGTGCCGCGGGGCCTGGCCGGCCTCAGCGGGCGGCTTCTTCGAGGATCAGGTGGCCCACGGCGGTATTGGACGCAGGCACATGGAAGAACCGGTGGGCCACGCGCGGCGCCGGGCCCGCGTCGTTCACGTCGGCCATGGCGCCGCGCGCGATCAGCCACATCACCAGCTCGATGCCTTCGGAGCCGGCTTCGCGCACGTATTCGATGTGCGGCACCTTGGCCAGTTCTGCGGGCTCGGCGATCAGGCGGTCCAGAAACCTGTTGTCCCAGTCGGCGTTGATCAGGCCGGCGCGCGCGCCTTGCAGCTGGTGGCTCATGCCGCCCGTGCCCCAGATGTGGACATTCAGGTCTTCGTCGTACGACTCGACGGCGCGGCGGATGGCGCGGCCCAGGTTGAAGCAGCGCTGCCCGCTGGGCGCGGGGTACTGCACCACGTTCACGGCGAAGGGGATGACCGGGCAGGGCCAGGCGTCCTTGGCCGGGTCCTTCTCGCCGCACATGAGCGACAGCGGCACGGTGAGGCCGTGGTCCACGTCCATCTTGTTGACCAGGGTGAGGTCGAAGTCCTGCTGGATCACGCTCTGCGCGATATGGCTGGCGAGCTCGGGGTGGCCAGCCACCTTGGGCACCGGGCGCGGGCCCCAGCCTTCGTCGGCGGGTGAATACTCGGCGGCCGTGCCGATGGCGAAGGTCGGGATCATGTCCATGCTGAAGGCCGTGGCATGGTCGTTGAAGACCAGGAAGACCACGTCGGGCTTGTTGTCCTTCATCCACTGCTTGGAGAACTCGTAGCCCGCGAAGAGCGGCTGCCAGTAGGGCTCCTGGGTCTTGCCCAGGTCCATGGCCGCGCCGATGGCCGGCACGTGCGATGTGAAGACGGATGCGGTGATGCGGGCCATGGTCTCAGGCTCCCTTGCTGGTGCTGTGGGGGGGTTGTTGCGGGGCGGCGGCCGGGTGCGATGCGCCCTGCGGCTGGCGATGCGGCTGCGCGCTGCCGTCTTCGCCCAGATAGCGGTTGCCTTCAATGCTGCGGCCGCCGCTGATCATCATGTCGCGGTATTCCTGCTCGGTCATGCCGGTCATGCTGCCGGCCATCTGCTGGAAGCTCCGGCCATCGGTGGCGCCGATCTTGGCCAAAAAGTAGATGTTGCCGCCGGTGCGCATGCACCAGTTCAGGTCGCGCGCCAGCACGGCCTGGCGCTGTTCCTCGGTCATCGGCCATTCATCGAGATAGGCGCGTTCGTCGGCCTTGAAGCGCTCGCGGTTCTCGGCCTTCATCAGGCTCATGCAGAACTGGTTGAGCCAGTAGCCTTTGCGGCTCTGCTCGGCGTCGAAGATGATCGTGCCGGGCACGTCCATGTACGGTTTTTCGAGTGCCATTGCTGGGTCTCCTTGTGCGGTGAGGTGCGTCGCGCCCGCTTACTGCGGGGCCGCTTCTTCGGGCCAATAAAGGCGCATGGGGTTGTCCACCAGCAGCTTCTTCTGCAGCTCGGCCGTGGGCGCGATGTGCGGGATGAAGTCCACCAGCAGGCCGTCGTCGGGCATGTGGCCCTTGAGGTTGGGGTGGGGCCAGTCGGTGCCCCAGAGCACGCGGTCGGGGAACTCCTCGACCACGCGGCGCGCGAAGGGCACCACGTCGCGGTAGGCGTTCTGCTCACCATGAAGCGCCTGCGGGCCGGTGGTGGACAGGCGCTCGGGGCAGCTCACCTTGCTCCAGACGTTGGGGTGCTCGCGCATGAACTTCAGGAACAGCTCGAACTCGGGCCCGTCGATGGGCTTCGTCACGTCGGGCCGGCCCATGTGGTCCACCACCACGGTGGTCGGCAGGCTGGTGAAGAAGTCCCACAGCTCGGGCAGATCCACCGCCTCGAAATAGATCACCACGTGCCAGCCGAGTCGGGCGATGCGGCCGGCGATCTCCAGCAGCTCGTCCTTGGGCGTGAAGTCCACCAGGCGCTTGACGAAGTTGAAGCGCACACCGCGCACGCCGGCATCGTGCAGCTCCTGCAGTTCCGCGTCGCTGATGCTGCGGCGCACCGTGGCCACGCCGCGCGCCTTGCCGCCGGCGGCCTTGCAGGCATCGACCATGGCGCGGTTGTCGGCGCCGTGGCAGGTGGCCTGCACGATCACGTTGCGCGCGAAGCCCAGGTGGTCGCGCAGCGCGAAGAGCTGTTCCTTGCTCGCGTCGCAGGGCGTGTACTTGCGCTCGGGCGCATAGGGGAATTCGGCGCCCGGGCCGAACACGTGGCAATGCGCGTCCACGCTGCCCGCAGGCACCTGGAAGCGCGGCTTGGACGGGCCGGTGTACCAGTCGAGCCAGCCGGAGGTTTTCTCGAAGGGGCCGGAGGTCGGTTTGCTCATGATGGGTTCGCTTTCACACGGAAGGGAAGAACAGGTCGGGGCGAGGAGAGACGGAGCGGCAAGCCTCCCCCTCACTCAGTTGCGCAGTCACTCAGTCGGGCTGGATGCGCGCCTCGCGCACCAGCTTCTCGTAGCGCTGCCGCTCGGAATGGATCAGCTTCGCGAACGCGTCACGGCTGCCCGGCAGCACCTCGCCGCCCACCTGGGCCATGCGCTCGCGCACGGCCTGAGTCTGCAGGGCCTTCTGCACTTCGGTATGCAGCCGGTCCACGATGGGCTGGGGCGTGCCGGCCGGCGCCACCAGGCCATACCAGACGGAGGCCTCGAAGCCGGGGAAACCGGATTCGGCGATGGTGGGCACATCGGGCAGCACGGCGCTGCGGCCGGGGCTAAGCACAGCCAGCACCTTGAGCTTGCCGCTGCGCGCATGGGGCAGGGCCTCCAGCGCGTTCACCGCAATCAGCGGCACCTGCCCGCCGATCACGTCGGTCAGCGCCTGCGCGCCGCCGCGGTAGGGCACGTGCTGCAGCTCGATGCCGGCGGCACGCTCGAAGAATTCCACCCCCATGTGCGGCGTCGATCCGTTGCCCGGCGAGGCGAAGGCGATCGCGCGCGGACGGGCCTTGGCCTGCGCGATCAGCTGGCCGATGCTGCCGTAGGCCGCCTGCGCATTGGCGGCGATGACCACCGGCACGCGCCCGATCAGCGAGATGGCGGCCAGGTCGCGCTCCGCATCGAAGGGCGCGGGCTGGTAGAGCGCCATGTTGGCCGCCAGCGCATTGGCCGCGACCATGAGGGTGTAGCCGTCGGCCGGCGCGTCGATCGCCGCCCTGACGGCGATGTTGCTGCCCGCGCCGGGCTTGTTATCCACAACGAAGGGCTGGCCCAGGCTGGCGGCGAGCGCCTGGCCCAGGCTGCGGGCGACGGCATCCACCGCTCCACCGGCCGAATAGCCCACGAGCAGGCGCACCGGCCGCGCCGGGTAGGCGGCGGCGTCCTCGGCGTGCGCAGGCAGGGGCAGCAGGCCGGGCAGCGCGGCGCCCGCCGCCAGGGCCGCCGCGCCCGTCAGCAGGCTGCGGCGCGAGGCGAGGGCGCGCGCGCGGGGGTGGAGAGGAGCGGTCATCGCACGGCCTTTCGGTCAGTCCAGCGTCACGTTCGCCTTGCGGATCACGTCGCCGAAACGCTGGCTCTCGCTCTGGATGAACTGGTTGAACTGCGCGCGCGTGGTGGGGAAGGGCTCGTAGGCGAAGCTCTTGAACTTCTCCAGCACCTCGGGCGACTTGAGCGCCTCTTCCACGTCGCGCTTGACCTTGTCGGTGACGGCGGCGGGCAGGCCCGGCGGCACGGCGATGGCGTTCCAGCCGATCACCTCGAAGCCCTTGGGGCCGCCCGATTCGGCCACCGTGGGCACGTCGGGGTAGCTGGCCGAGCGCTCTGGCGCGGCGATGGCCAAAAAGCGCAGCTTGCCTGCGCGCTGCAGCGGCCCGGCCGTGGCGGCGGTGCCCAGTGCGAAGGCCAGATCACCCGTGGAGACCGAGGTGTAGAGCTGGGTGGTCTCCTTGAAGACCACGTGCTCCATCTGCGTGCCCGTCATCGACTCGAACAGCTCCGAACCCAGGTGCACCGGATTGCCCACCGACCAGGAGCCGTAATTGAGCTTGCCGGGATGGGCCTTGGCGTCGGAGATCAGGTCGCCCACCGAGCGGTAGGGGCTGTTGCTGGCGACGGTGAAGAAGAAGTAACCCTTGAAAAGCGGCAGCAGGGGGTCGAAGTCCTTCACCGGGTCGTAGGGCAGCTTCTTGAAGAGGCTGGGGTAGGCGGCCAGGTGGACGTTGTCCAGCACGATCATGTCGGTGCCGTCCTTGGCGCCGCGCTTGAAGGCGTCGATGGCGATGAAGCCGTTGCCGCCCGGGCGGTTATCCACCGTCACGGGCTGGCCCCAGGCGCGCGAGAGCCGGTCGGCCACGAGCCGCGCCACGCCATCCGGGCCACCGCCCACCGGGAAGGGCGTGATGATGCGCACCGGCTTGGTGGGCCAGGCGGCCGGCGCCGGCTGCGCCTGGGAAGCCAGGGGCAGGGCGCAGGCCGCAGTGGCGGCCAGTGCCAACAGACCGCGGCGGGCGATGGTGGCGCAGGAGGAGGAGGCAGCGGGAGCTGCTGCTGCAACAGAGGTGGTGCGGGTCGTCATGGCGTTTTGTCTCTCTTTATGGAAATGGTGGGAAGGCCAGGGGCGGGAGCGCAAGGGGCAGGGGCGGGCGACTTTCTTGGGGTGGTGTGCGCGCTCCTCAGTCGATGTATTTGAGGCCTGCGGCGGCCAGCGGCTCGCGCATCTTGTACATGTCCAGGCCCAGCACGCCCGAGGCCAGCTTGGCGCGCTTCTCGCCCTCGAAGGATTCGCGCTTCCGGGCGGCGGCCAACGTTTCCACGGCACGCGCTGCGGGCACGCAGACCACGCCGTCGTCGTCGGCCACGATCACGTCGCCGGGAGTGACCAGCATGCCGGCGCAGACCACGGGAATGTTCACCGAGCCGATGGTGGCCTTGATGCAGCCCTTGCTGCTGATGCACTTGCTCCAGACGGGGAAGTCCATCTCCTGCAGCGTCTTCACGTCGCGCACGCCGGCGTCGATGATGAGCGCGCGGGCGCCGCGCGCCTGGAAGCTGGTGGCCAGCAGGTCGCCGAAATAGCCGTCGGTGCATTCGGCGGTGATGGCGGCCACCACCACGTCGCCGGGCTGGATCTGCTCGGCCGCGACGTGCAGCATCCAGTTGTCGCCGGGGTGCAGCAGCACCGTCACGGCCGTGCCCGAGACCTGCGCGCCGGGATAGATCGGGCGCATGTAGGGCTTGAGCAGGCCCACGCGGCCCATGGCCTCATGCACCGTGGCCGAGCCCAGCGCGGCCAGGCCGTCGGCGGCGGCGCGGTCGGCGCGCTGGATGTTGCGATAGACGACTCCGAGTTCGTACATGGTGTGTTTCTCCGTGGTTTGTCGCGGGCGGCGGGGTTCAGAGGCCCTTGGCCTTGAGCTGCGCGTCCAGGCGCGGGAACACGCGGCGCGCGTTGCCTTCGAAGACCTGGTAGCGCTCCTCGTCGCTCAGGTTGGCGGTAGCGTTCACATAGCGCTTGGTGTCGTCGTAGTAGTGCCCGGTCTGCGGGTCGATGCCGCGCACGGCGCCGATCATTTCGCTGGCAAAAAGAATGTTCTTGACCGGGATCACCTTGGTCAGCAGGTCGATGCCGGGCTGGTGATAGACGCAGGTGTCGAAGAAGATGTTGTTCAGCAGGTGGTCCTCGAGCAGCGGCTTCTTCATCTCCTGCGCCAGGCCCCGGAAACGGCCCCAGTGGTAGGGCACCGCGCCGCCGCCGTGCGGAATGACGAACTTCAGCGTGGGGAAATCCTTGAACAGGTCGCCCTGGATGCACTGCATCACGGCCGTGGTGTCGGCGTTGAGGTAGTGCGCGCCGGTGGTGTGGAAGCACGCGTTGCAGCTGGTGCTCACATGGATCATGGCGGGGATGTCGTACTCCACCATCTTCTCGTAGATGGGGTACCAGTGGCGGTCGGTGAGGGGCGGGCTCGTCCAGTGGCCGCCGCTCGGGTCCGGGTTCAGGTTGATGCCCACGTTGCCGTACTGCTCCACGCACTTGACCAGTTCGGGGATGCAGGTCTTGGGATCGACGCCGGGCGACTGCGGCAGCATCGCGGCAGGCACGAAGTGGTCGGGAAAGAGCTGCGAGACGCGATAGCAGAGCTCGTTGCAGATGGCGGCCCAGGTGCTGGAGACCTCGAAGTCGCCGATGTGGTGGGCCATGAAGCTCGCGCGCGGGCTGAAGATGGTCAGGTCGCTGCCGCGTTCCTTCATCAGGCGCAGCTGGTTGCTCTCGATGGACTCGCGCAGCTCGTCATCGCTGATCTTCAGGTCGGACGGGTTGGGCTTGGCCGACGGGTCCTTGATGCCCGCGATCTGGGCATTGCGCCAGTTCTCCAGCGCCTTGGGTGCGGTCGTGTAGTGGCCGTGGCAGTCGATGATCATGATGCGGAAAGCTCCGTGGGAATGATGGGGAAGAGGGGGAAGCAAAAAGAGGGGGAGGGGCCGGCCGGCGGATCAGGCCGGCTCCATGCCCTGGCGGCGCTTGGCGTCGGCCGTGGCGGGCGAGGCCATGAAGGCCAGCAGTTCGCGCGCAGCAGATTCCTGGGCGGCACCGGCCACCACGGCGGCGCTGAACACGGTGGTGATCTGCACCGCGTCGGGCAGCGGGCCGATCACGGCGATGCCTTCGACATGCAGCATTTCGCTGAGCTGCTGAAAGCCCAGCGCCACCTCGCCGCGCGCCACCAGCGCGGCCACGGGTGTGCCGGCCGGTGCCTGCACGGTGCGGTCCTTCACCACATCGGCGATGCCCCAGCGCTCGAACAGCTGCTGCAGCGCCACGCCGCTCGGGCCGGTCGAATAGCCGATGGTGGGTGCCGCCAGCACCGCGTCGCGCAGCTGCGCCTCGGTGCCGATGGCGGGCTGCGGCGCGCCGGCGGGCACAGCCACCGCGACGCCCGAGCGCACCAGCGGCGTCACACTGCCGGGCTCGATGCGGCCGGCGGCCTCCAGCTTGGCGATGGCGTCGGAGGCCAGCACCACCAGGTCGAAGGGCTCGCCGCCTTCGCGCACGCGCCGCGCGGCATCCACGCCACCCACCGATTCGATGGCGGCTTCGCGGCCTGACTGCTGCTGCCATGCGGCGACCAGCTCGGCCAGCAGGGCCCGTGTGGCCATGGACGAAATACCGCGAACCTGGGGCGTGGACATGGTGATGCGTGTCTCCGAACGGGGGTTTTTATGGAACCGGGGCAGTGCAGGGCGCCTGGGCCAGGGTCCCACCCTGTGGATAACCCTCTCCCGAAATGCCGGCGTGGGGCATTCTTGCGCGCCCGCCCGCCGCTGCCCACCGGGCTGGCCCGCTATCAGCTAGAGCAAATCGGCATAACATGGCGCCAGCTATGTTGCCGTGCGATGTGCAGCACGGCCCGTTTTGGGAGGCGCCCGCGGGGCGCAGGCATTCCGTGGATCTCAAGCAAATCGAATACTTCGTGCGCGTGGCCGAGCTGGGCAGCTTCACCCGCGCCGCGCTGGCGCTGGCGGTGGCCCAGCCCGCCCTGAGCCGCCAGATCCGCCTGCTGGAGGTGGAGCTGCGCCAGAACCTGCTGCTGCGCAACGGCCGGGGCGTGACGCTGACCGACGCCGGCCAGCTGATGCTGGAGCACGGCCGCGGCATCCTGCACCAGGTGGAGCGCGCCCGCGAAGACCTGGGCCGCGCGCGCGGCGCGCTCACCGGGCGCGTGAGCATCGGCTTGCCGCCCAGCCTGGCGCGGCGGCTCACGGTGCCGCTCTCGCGCGCCTTCCGCCAGCGCCTGCCCGATGCGGCCCTGTCGATCAGCGAAGGCCTGTCGGTGCAGATGCAGGAATGGCTGCAGACCGGCCGGCTGGACGTGGCGCTGCTCTACAACCCGCCCACCTCGCCCGAGCTGGCCGCCGAGCACCTGATGGACGAAGAACTCTTCGCCATCGCCCCGCGCCCGGACACCCGCCCCGGCACGGGCAGCGGCGGCACCGAGTCGCCCATGCCCCTGGCCACCCTGGCCACGCACCCGCTGGTCGTGCCCAGCCGGCCCAACGCACTGCGCATGCTGCTGGAGCGGCGCATGGCCGACATCGGCTGCACGCCGCGCATCGCCATGGAGATCGACGGCGTCTCGGCCATCCTCGACCTGGTCTCCGAAGGCGTGGGCTATGCCGTGCTGCCCGGGCATGCGGTGCGCGCCTCGGCCCATCCGCAGCGCTACCTGCTGCACCCCATCGACGCGCCGCGCGTGGTGGGGCAGGTGCACCTGGTCACCTCGGCGCGGCGGGCGGCCACGCTGGCGCAGCAGGCCACGATCGCGCTGATCCGCGAAATGGTGGCTGAGCCGCAGACGGGCTGAGAACCCGTTTGCTCATCTTTCGATAGCGCAATGCGTAGGTGATAAGAGCGCTGCAGCCCGAAAACATCCGAAACCGGACCTCACTTCACTGCTGCAGCCCCAGGAAGCGCGCCGGCGGCATGCCCACCGCGCGCCGCACCATGGCGCTGAAGGCGCTGGGGCTGGCGTAGCCCAGCTCGGCCGCGATCTGGTTGACGGGCTTGCGCCCCGCCGCCAGTGCCACCGCCTGGGCCAGCAGCACCTGCTGGCGCCACTGCGTGAAGGTGGTGGATAACTCCTGACGGAAGAGCCGCGCCACCGTGCGCGGGCTGGCGCCGGTGTCGCGCGCCCAGTCGGCCAGCGTCTCGTGGCGGGTGGGGTCGGCCAGCACGGTCTCGCACAGATGCCGCAGACGCTTGTCGCCCGGCAGCGCCACGCCCAGGCGCACGGCGCTGGCGCGGCGCACTTCCTCGAGGATCAGCGCGCTCAGGTGGCGCTCACGGCGCAGCGCTTCGGGCGGCAGGGGCGGAGCCTCGTCGTTGTCGGCAGGCATCTCGCAGACCAGCGCGCGCAGCAGTTCGGACATCTCCAGCACACGGCACTGGCGCCAGGGCGCCTCGTCGGCCCGCGCCACGCCGGGGCCGCAGCGGGCGCGCGGCTGGTGCAGGTAGAGCGTGCGCAGGTCCGCGTCCTCCACCATGGTCACCGCGTGCTCCACGCCGGGCGGAATCCACACCGCGCGCGAAGGCGGCACGATGTAGGTGCCGCCTGCCACCGTCAGCCGGATCACGCCCTGGGTCGAGATCGCCACCTGCGCCCAGGGATGGCTGTGCGGCATCACCTGCGTGTCGGCGCTCAGCGCGCGCACCTTGGCCCGCACCGGCCGCGCCGCGCTCGGCACGAAGAGGTGCGGCGTGAGCGAATCGACGTAGGACAGGGGCCGCGCGCGCGGCCGAGCGGCGGGTGGGCGCAACAGCAGGGCGGTGTTTGGCATGTTCTCGACAGAGTTTGGCCGGCTATCGTAATTCGGACGCGAGGCCTCTGCCTAAGATCGCCGCCATGACCTCGATCAACCCCACCACCGCCGCAGCGAGCGCCACGCTGCGCGAAGACGCGCGCACCATCGGCCTGATCGGCCTGGCGCACGGCTCCTCTCACTTCTTCCACCTGCTGCTGCCGCCGCTCTTTCCCTTCCTCATCAAGGAATTCGGCTTCAGCTATTCCGAACTGGGTCTGCTGGTGTCGGTGTTCTTCGTCATCTCCGGCGTGGGCCAGGCGCTCTCGGGCTTCATCGTGGACCGGGTGGGCGCGCGGCCGGTGATGTTCTTCGCACTCTCGTGCTTCACGGCGGCCGGGGTGGTGGCCAGCCTCGCCACCGGCTACTTCGGCCTAATGGCCGCCGCAGCGCTCGCGGGCCTGGGCAACGCGCCCTTCCATCCGGTGGACTTCACCATCCTCAACAAGCGCGTGTCGGCCCAGCGGCTGGGGCACGGCTTCTCGGTGCACGGCATCTCGGGCAACCTGGGCTGGGCGACGGCGCCCATCTTCATGGCCGGCATCACCGCCGCCACCGGCTCCTGGCGCACCGCCTGCCTGTGCGGCGGCGTGCTCGCGGCCCTGGTGCTCACGGTGATGGTCATTCACCGCGACGCGCTGGACGACCGGCGCGGCACCGCCGGTGCGCAGGCCGGCGCCAAGCCCGCGCCCGGCGCCACGGCCGAGCACCCGATGGCCTTCCTCAAGCTGCCCTCGGTGTGGCTGTGCTTCTCGTTCTTCTTCTGGACCACCTGCTCGCTCAGCGTCATCCAGAGCTTCGCCAGCCCCACGCTGCAGAAGATGTACGGCCTGCCGCTGTCGGTCACCTCCCTGGTCGTCACCGGCTACATGCTGTGCGGCGCCGCCGGCATGGTGGTGGGCGGCTTCCTGGCCGGCCGCGTGGCGCGGCTGGAACGCACCATCACCGTCTGCATGCTGACCACCGCCGCCATGCTGGTGGTGGCCGGCACCGGCTGGCTGCCGGGCATGGGCACGATGGTGCTGGTGGCGCTGGCCGGCGTGGGCACGGGCCTGGCGGGCCCCTCGCGCGACATGCTCATCAAGCGCGCCGCGCCCCCCGGCGCCACCGGCCGCGTCTACGGCACCGTGTATTCGGGGCTGGATCTGGGCTTTTGCACCGCTGCCCCGGTGTTCGGCGCCATGCTCGATGCAGGCATGACTTCGGGCATCTTCTACGGCTCGGCCGCCGCCCTGGTGCTGGGCGTGGCGTCCGCTGGCGTGGTGGGCGTGGGCGTGGCGGCCCGGGCAGCGCAGCAGCGGGCCGCGGCAGCGGCGGTTTAAGCCCCCGGCGCCACGCGCCGGCCCTGGGCATCGACCACCGGCTCGCCGTCTTCCTTGGTGAAGGCGCCGCGCTGCGGCTGGGGCAGGATGCCCAGCACCAATTCAGACGGCCGGCACAGCCGCGTGCCCAGCGGCGTGACGACGATGGGGCGGTTGATGAGGATGGGGTGCTCCAGCATGAAGCCGATCAGCGCGTCGTCGCCCCACTTCGGATCGTCCAGGCCCAGCTCGTCGTAGGGCGTTCCCTTGCGGCGCATCACTTCGCGCACCGGCAGGCCCATGGCGGCGATCAGCGCCTGCAGCGTGGCGCGGTCGGGCGGCGTCTTCAGGTATTCGACGACGATGGGCTCCTCGCCCGAATTGCGGATCAGCGCCAGCGTGTTGCGTGAGGTGCCGCAGGCCGGGTTGTGATAGATCGTGATGGAAGCGGTCATGGTGCGAAGCAGGGAAAGATCGGGGAGAAACGGGTTCACGCGAAGCTCAGACGCAGCGCCAGCGCAGCCAGCGTCACGGCCAGCACCGGCAGCGTCAGCACCGCGCCCACGCGCAGGTAGTAGCCCCAGGTGATGGTCGTGCCCTTGCGGGCGAGCACATGCAGCCACAGCAGGGTCGCCAGGCTGCCGATGGGCGTGATTTTCGGGCCCAGGTCGCAGCCAATGGCGTTGGCATAGACCATGGCCTCCTTCACCACCCCGGTGGCGGAGGACTGGTCGATGGAGAGCGCCCCCACCAGCACCGTGGGCATGTTGTTCATCACCGACGAGAGCAACGCCGCGAGAAAGCCGGTGCCGAAGGCCGCGCCCCAGACGCCGCCGCGCGCGAAGCCGTCGAGCACCCCGGCCAGGTACGAAGTGAGCCCCGCGTTGCGCAGGCCATAGACCACCAGGTACATGCCCAGAGAAAAGACCACGATCTGCCAGGGCGCGCCGCGCAGCACCTGGCCCACGCCGATGGCATGGCCGCGCCAGGCCACGGCCAGCAGCAGCGCAGCGCAGGCCGTGGCCACCGCACTGATCGGCACGCCCAGCGGCTCCAGCGCGAAGCAGCCCAGCAGCAGCAGGGCCAGCACCACCCAGCCGGCGCGGAAGGTGGCCACGTCGCGCACCGCCTCGGCCGGGGCCTTCAGCTGGCGCAGGTCATAGGTTGCCGGCAGGTCGCGGCGATAGAAGAGGTAGAGCACGGCCAGGCTGGCTGCGACGGAGGCCAGGTTCACCGGCACCATCACCGCCGCATACTCGCTGAAGCTCAGGTGGAAGAAGTCGGCCGTGACGATGTTGACCAGGTTGGACACCACCAGCGGCAGGCTGGCCATGTCCGCGATGAAGCCCGCCGCCATCACGAAGGCCAGCGTCGCAGCGGGCGAGAAACCCAGGGCCAGCAGCATGGACATGACGATGGGCGTGAGGATCAGCGCCGCACCGTCGTTGGCGAAGAGCGCCGACACCGCAGCGCCCAGCAGCACCGTCAGGCCGAAGAGCCACGCGCCACGGCCGCGGCCCCAGCGGGCCACATGCAGCGCGGCCCATTCGAAAAAGCCCGCCTCGTCCAGCAACAGACTGATGACGATCAGTGCGACGAAGGTCGCTGTGGCATTCCAGACGATGCCCCAGACCACCGGCACGTCGGCCAGGTGGACCACGCCCAGCGCCAGCGCAGCCAGCGCGCCGGCCGAGGCGCTCCAGCCGATGCCCAGGCCCCGGGGCTGCCAGATGACCAGAACCAGCGTGGCGACGAAGATGCAGATGGCGGCGATCATGGGGAATCAGTCTTTGCAAGAAGAAGAAGAGGAAGGGGAAGGGGAAGGCGCGCAGGCGGCAGCGCCCGGCAGGCTGGCGCTGCACGGCGCGCCGGCGCAGCAGTTGTCGGTGAGAAAACCGAGCAGGCTGCCCATGCGGTCGAAGCTGGCGCGGTAGATGAGGTGGCGGCTGGCGCGCTCCTGAGAGACCAGGCCCGCCTGGGCCAGCTCCTTCAGGTGGAACGACAGCGTGGCATTGGCCAGCCCCAGGGCTTCGCCGATGACACCAGGCGTCAGCCCGTCCGGCCCGGCCACGACCAGGGCCCGGAAGATGCGCAGGCGCATGGGGTGGGAGAGGGCGCCGAGCGTGGCGGCGGCTTCGGTTTCATCCATGCGGCGATGCTACGACATTTCCAGTAATTTGGAAATGATGTGGATAACTACCAATGCATAGCCCTGCCACGCCTTCAGCGCAGCAGGGCGTAGCCCACGCCGATGGCCGCCACCAGCCCCACCGCGTCGGCGAACAGTGCGCAGGCCAGCGCGTGGCGGGTGTGCTTCACGCCCACGCTGCCGAAATACACCGCCAGCACGTAGAACGTGGTTTCGGTGGAGCCCTGCACGATGGCCGCGAGCCGCCCGGCGAAGGAATCCACGCCGTGGGCCTGCATCACGTCGATCATCAGACCGCGCGCGCCCGCGCCCGAAAGCACCTTCATCAGCCCCACGGGCAGGGCAGGCAGAAAGTCGGTGTTCCAGCCCAGCGCCGACACGCCCGCGCCGATGCCCGAGAGCACAAAGTCCATGCAGCCCGCCGCGCGGAACACGCCGACCGCGATCAGGATGGCGATGAGGTAGGGCACGATCTGCACCGCCACGCCGAAACCTTCCTTGGCGCCGTCGATGAACGCTTCGTAGGCGTTCACCCGCCGCCACGCGGCGGCCAGCACGAAGAGCATCACCACGCCCAGGATCACGCCGGCGCCCGTGGCGCCGGCCACGCGCGCGGCCTGGTCGGCCGGCAGGCGCGAGAGCGCCGCGACCGCCGCCGCCAGCACACCGCCCACGGCCAGCACCGGCAGCAGCAGGCGCGGGCGCCAGAGCGGCAGCCGCTGGGCGACGGCCACCGCCAGCACGCCGGCCAAGAGCGAGATGAAGGTCACGATCAGCGTGGGCAGGAAGATGTCGGCCGCGTTGAAGCCCGGGCCCAGACCCTGCTGCAGCGCCACGCTCTGGCGGATGGCGATGACCGAGGTCGGAATCAGCGTGAGCCCGGCCGTGTTCATCACCACGAACATGATCTGCGCGTCGCTGGCGGTGCCCGGCCCACGCGGGTTGATGGACTGCAGCTCGCGCATGGCGGCCAGGCCCAGCGGGGTGGCGGCGTTGTCCAGCCCCAGCAGGTTGGCCGAGACATTCATGGTCATCGCGCCCTGCGCGGGGTGGCCGTCGGGCACCCCCGGAAAGAGCCGCCGCAGGAGCGGCCCGGCCGCCCGCGCCAGCAGCGCGATGACGCCGGCGCGCTCGCCCACGCGCATCAGCCCCAGCCACAGCGCCATCACGCCGGCCAGGCCCAAGGAGATCTCGAAGCCCGAGCGCGCGCCATCGAAGAGCGCCGCCATCAACGCCTGGAAGATGCCCGCGTCGCCCAGCGCCCAGCGCACGGCGGCCGTGGCGAAGGCCACCGTGAAGAAGCCGATCCAAAGCCAGTTGAGCACCATGGGGCGCGAAGCGGCCGGGCGTCGTGGTTATTGCGGCAAGCCGGTCAGAACGGCGCGTCGTCGTCGCCCGCAGCCGCCGCAGCGGGAGCCGAAGCGGCCGCGGCCGACGCAGCGGGCGCGCCATCGCCCAGGCCGGTGCGGCCTTCGCCGCCCAGCGCCTCGATCAGGTCGGGGATCAGCTTGGACAGCTCGCCCGTGGCGATGGCCACGTCGGTGTCGAAGCCGCCGTCGTCCTTGCCCGAGCCCTGGCCCTCGAACACCGTGTCGAGAAAGGAGACTTTCTTGAGCTGCAGCCCCTCGGTCAGCAGGAAGGAGACGCGGTCGTCCCAGGTCATCGCCAGCTTGGTGGGCAGCTTGCCCGCCGCGATGTGCGCCTGCACTTCCTCGATGTCGAGCGGGTGGCGCGCATAGCGCACCACGGCCTTGGTCTCGTCGGCGCTTTTCAGCTCGCACTCGCGATCGACGCTGAAGCCGGCGGGCGGCTCCTGCTCCTTGAGCCAGTGCGCCATGGCGGCCTGCGGGCTGGTCTGCGTGTCGAGCAGCGAGAGCGACAGGCCCGGCAGCGCCTCGACCAGCAGGCTGGTCACCTCGTCGGCGCGGCCCTGGGAAGAGGTGTCGAGCACCAGCGTCAGCGCCTGCGGGTCGATCCACACCCAGGTCGAGCCCTGCTTGGTGAAAGCCATGGGCAGCAGGTCGAGCTTGGCCTCTTCCTTCAGCTCCTTCGATTCCTTCTTGCCGGGCTTGCGGCCGGTCTCCTGCTCGATGCGGGCGGCCTTGTCCTTGACCTTGCGCGCCAGCACCGAGCCGGGCAGCACCTTGGTCTCGGCCATGAAGCGCAGCACCCAGTGCCCGCCCACCGATTCGGCCATGGGGCCGTGGGCCTCGCCGCGCGGCGGCACCCAGCCGATGGACTTTTCCTGCGTGGCGCCGCATTCGGCGAAGGGCAGCTTGGCCAGCGCCTCTTCCATCTGCGTCAGGTCCGCCTGCCAGCCCGGGGCGATGCGGTAAACGATCATGCTCTTGAACACGGAAATCCAACCCTTCGTAATCCGTGGCGCGGCGCGCCACATTCCAGCCGTCTTGCTTGTCATGGCGCAGCGCAGCCCTGGCTGGGGCCGGCGCGCCGGGCCGCCATTGTCGGCGCTCGCAGGCCGCCGGCCGGCGGCGCAACGCACGGTTACCGTGCCGGCAGCGGGCCCGATGGCGCATCGCGCTCTGGTTTCCATAGCTGGATGCGCTCATTCCACAAGGGCTGCGGGCCACCCAAGGCGAAATTCACTACCTGTGCAACGGCCCGTTGCCACAACTTTACATAGCCACATCAAGCGCGCACGCCGGCGATACATGGGGCACAGACACTGACTCCAAGGCGCTGCGAAAGAGACCAACCGGTCACCCGCAGCGCTGATGACGACGATCCGACTTCCCCGAAAGGAACATTTCCATGGCAAACGCTCTCCAGCAACGTCTCGCTTCCACCACCCTGGCCACGGCCCTGCTCGTGGCGCTGGCTGCACCGGCCTTCGCGCAGACCGCTGCAGCACCTGCCGCCCCGGCCAGCCAGCCAGCGGCCGACGGCGCCAAGGCCCCGCGCCAAGGCGAACGCCGTGCCCATTCGCCCGAGGAACGCCAGCAGCGCATGGAACGCCATGCCTCCGAACTGAAGCAGAAGCTGCAGATCACCCCGGCGCAGGAATCGGCCTGGACGGCCTTCACCACCGCCATGCAGCCGCCCGCCGATGCGCAAGCCCGCCATGAAGCGATGCGCGATCTGGACAAGCTGACCACGCCCGAGCGCATCGACCGCCTGCGCGCCATGCGCACCCAGCACGCCGCCGAGGCCGACCGCCGCGACGAAGCCGTGAAGACCTTCTACGCCGCGCTCACCCCGGCCCAGCAGAAGGTGTTCGATGCCGAATCGGCCCGCATGCACCAACGCATGGCCGGCCCGGACGGCGCCGGCCCGCGCGGCCCCAAGGGCGGCGCCGAGCATCACCGCCACGGCGGCCCCGCTGCCAAGCCGGGCTCCGCAGCGCCCGGAGCACCTGCCGCACCCCAGTAACGGCACCGCCGACTGACAGCGCACCGGCCTGACCCGGTCCGTCCCGGCCCGCCCGCCCTGCCGCATCCCCGGCACGGCCGGCGGGCCGTTCCTTTTTGACTTGAAGTTTTCGAAGGTGGGATGCCGCCGCAGCCAATCCCGCGACGGGCGAAGGGCTGACGGCACTGGCCTACAGCAGACGCTGGGGGAGGGCTCATACAGTGTGAAACACAATTCACACCGGTCTTTACATCCATGACCCTTCCATCTCGCACCTCCGAATTCGGATCTCTTCTTTCTCGCGCCGTTGCGCTGCTGGCCCTGGCCTCTCCCCTGCTGCCCGCCGCCCATGCCCAGGGCATGGCCACCGATGCCACGCAAAGCCCCTCACTCTATGTCCAAGGCAACTGGGCCGAGAAAGGAACCGACGCCGCCACGCTCGGCCTGACCCTGCCCTGGAACAGCTGGCGCACCGAACTCTGGGGCAGCGAAGTGCGCGGCCACTGGGACGTTTACGTCAGCCGCTGGTCCTTCGACGCTGCGGCCGGCCAGCCCAGCCACACGGTGCTGCTGGGCGTGACGCCCACGCTGCGGCTGCGCCCCGACCAGGGCCGCTCGCCCTGGTTCCTCGAAGGCGGCATCGGCGCCACGGTGGCCAGCGACCGCTACATCACGGTGCACAAGGAATTCAGCACGCGTTTCAACTTCGCCTCGCACGTGGGCTTCGGCGTGAACTTCGGCGAGCAGCGCCGGCACGAACTCTCGCTGCGCGTGCAGCATCTCTCCAACGCCGGCATCAAGAGCCCCAACCCGGGCGAAAACTTCGTGCAGCTGCGCTACGGCTACCACTTCTGACACGCTCCGGAGCGGGCCTCACGGCCCGGCTTTCGCGCCAAAGGCCCCTTCCGGGGCCTTTTTTTCGTCCGTCTTTTTCCCGGTGCCGATCAAAAAGTGGACGGCCTGTGGATAAACCTGGGCATGAATGAAGAACAACATCTTGGTTATCCACAGAAACCTGCGATGGGCCGAAGTTGTTCCCTTTTCACGTCGTCCTTCACCCGGGTGCCAGCCACAGGGTTGGAGAAGAGCCAACATCCTGTCGCGATTGAAGAAAAGGCGCTTGTCCACAAAAACCGGCGCGCTCTACTACTACGACTATGTATTTATAAAGACCTTAGAAGAATAACCAGACAACAAGGCCGCGCCGGTTTCGGGCGCCAAGGGCCCCTGCGAGGCAGGAAAAGAGGGGGCTTCCGGCGAAAGGGGTCGCCTCGCTATCTTTTGGAAGCGAAATACAGCCGTTCTGCGTGGGCTGATGGGCAAAAGGACGTGCAAAACCGCCCTGGGGCCGCCTGCGTGGCGCCTCGGACACGCCCGTGCCGCGCGCGACGCGGCGCTCTATGGCCGAAACTGCAATAGCTCAGCACCAGAGCTTCACCAGAATCCAGCCAAACCCGTCTCGGAACGCTGTGAGATGGCTCCGATTCGGGTGCTGAAGGCTCTTCAGAGGCCTCCCAATGAACAAGTCTGGGGACATTTCCGGCACAACTGGCCACTTATCCACAGAAACGGCGCGTGGCGCCGGCTTGTCCCCGTTGGCAGTACGCCGGCAAGAGGGTTCGGCACACAGGCTTGTGCGCCGCCCAAGTTCCTTGCCCGGCACGGGAAAACTGAGTTATCCACAGAAGGGGCCGGGCCTTACTACTACCACTATCCCCTTATAAAAAATATAAAGAAGAAGACAGGACAACAGGAAGCCCGGGAGAGGAAAATGGGTGGAAGACGTGCTCCGCGATCCCGAAGAAAAGTCGTTCCGCCAGAGCGTTGTGCGCGTGCGGAGACCTGCAAGAAGGGCCTTTACAGCCTTTCTAATGGGTTCTACGGGGTGGGGGTATGGGGGGGTGGCGCCCCCATCTCTGAATAGCTCAGCGGGCCTGATGCGGGCGCAGCAGGCGGTCCAGCGCGTCCATCGACAGCGGTCGGCTGAACAGATAACCCTGGTAGTAGCGGCAGCCGGCCTGTGCGAGGCGCTCGCGCTGGTCGGCCGTTTCCACACCTTCTGCGATCACCTGCAGGCCCAGGCTGCGGGAGAGGGCGATGATCGTGTCCACGATGGCCGCGTCGTTCGGGTCGGTCAGCAAGTCGGCCACGAAGCTCTGGTCGATCTTGAGCTGGTCCAGCGGCATGCGCTTGAGATAGCTCAGTGAGGAGTAGCCGGTGCCGAAGTCGTCCAGCGAGAAACGCACGCCGTAGGAGCGCAGTGCCGTCATGGTGGCGATGGTGGTTTCCATGTCTTCCACCAGCAGGGTCTCGGTCAGTTCCAGCTTCAACTGCGTCGAGGGTGCTCCGGTGATGGCCAGCACGCGCGCCACGTCATCGACGAAGCTCGCGTGGCGGAACTGCCGGGAGCTGACGTTCACCGCCATGGTCAGGTGCGCGAGATCCGGTTCGTCGCGCCAACTGGCCAGCAACTTGCACGCCGTGTGCAGCACCCAGCGGCCCAGCGGCAGGATCAGCCCGGTTTCTTCGGCCAGCGGGATGAATTCGCCCGGCGACACCATGCCGCGCTGGGGCTGTGACCAGCGCAGCAGAGCCTCCAGGCCCACGATGTGGCCGTGGTGGTCCACCTGCGGCTGGTAGTGCAGCATGAATTCGTCCTGCGACAGGGCGGCTCGCAGGTCCGCTTCCAGCAGGGCGCGGGCGCTGACCACGGCCTGCATGCCGGGGTCGAAGAAGCGCAGCGTATTGCGCCCGGCCGTCTTGGCCTGGTACATGGCGAGGTCGGCCTGCTTGAGCAACTCGCCCACGCTGGTGGGCATGTCGTCGAAGGGAGCGATGCCGATGCTGGGCGTGCTGCGGTACTGATAGCCGGCGAGCGCGTAGGGCGCCGAGAGCACGGTCAGCACCTTCTCGCCCACGCCGCGGGCGTGCCGGGCGAGCGCCTCGGTGTCGTTGCTCAGCTCTTCGATCATCACCACGAACTCGTCGCCGCCCAGGCGCGCCACCGTGTCCACGCTGCGCACGCAGGTGTTGAGCCGCTTGGCGACCTGCTGCAGCAGCAGATCGCCCTTGTCGTGGCCCAGCGTGTCGTTGAGCGTCTTGAAATTGTCCAGGTCGATGAAGAGCAGTGCGCCGCCCTGGCGCTGGCGCTGGGCCTTGGTCAGGGCCTGGCCGATGCGGTCCATCAGCAGCATGCGGTTGGGCAGGCCCGTGAGCGGGTCGTAGAAGGCCAGCCGCTGGATCTCGCGCTCGGTGGCCTTGCGCTGTCGGATGTCGGTGTTCAGCGCCAGCACCGATTCGGGCGTTCCGTCGTCTGCGCGCACCAGCGTCCAGCGGCCTTCCACCTCCAGCGGCGTGCCGTGGCGGTCGTACTGCAGGATCTCGCCGGTCCATTCCCCGTTGTCCAGAGTGGCCTGTGTGGCGTTCTCGAATTCCTGCGTGTCGCGGTAGAGCAGCTCGGCGATGCTGCGGCCCATCGCTTCCTGGCGCGTCCAGCCGTACATGTGCTCGGCGCCCTGGTTCCAGAAGGTGATGCGGTGGCCCAGGTCGCGCACGATGATCGCGTCGCGCGCCTTGTCCAGCAGCGATGCCTGCTGGCGGATGCGGCTGTCGGCGCTCTGGCGCTGCATCTCGGCCGATGCGCGCGCAGCGAAGATCTGCATCGTGTGCAGCATGAAGTCGGGGCGCGTCAGCGGCTCTCTAAAAGCGACGAAGATATGGCCCACCGGCTGGCCTTCGCTGTCGGTCAGCTGATGGCCGACGTAGCCTTCCATGCCCAGCTCGGCGCACTGCATGCAGTGTTTGTAGCGCTGCGAGACCTGCTCGTGAACCAGGGCATGGGGATGCGCCAGCAGCAGCTCGCCGGGGGTGTCCGTCACTTCGTAGTCCATGGGGGGCTGCAGCGCGCCGTCCACCATGCACGCGATGGTGCTCGCGCGCGGGGGCTGTCCCTCCGGGGTCGGCTGCAGGCGCGCGACCCCGGCCATCGGCGCGCCCAGCACGTCCGACATGTTGGTCACCAGCTGCTGGAAGAACTCGGCGCCGATCCCGGCTGACACTGCCAAGGCCACCTTGAGAATCATCGCCTGCAGGTGTTGCTGCTCGGTGCGTGCGCGCAGGCTCTTGATGCCGAATGCGACGTCGTTGGCCAGCGATTCAAGCAGTTGCGCCTCCTCCGCGCTCAGGTCCATCAGTTCGGAGGCGTAGAGGTAGAGCAGCCCGAAGGTGCGCTGGGTGTCACACAGGGGCAGGCAGATCGCAGCGCGCAGGCCCAGCGCTTCCATGCGGTCCAGCAGATGCGAGAAACCCTGCGCTTTGCGCACGTCTCGCACGATCTCGGTCTTGCCGCTGCGCACGCATTGGCCCGCCGGACCCTGGCCGCCGGGCTGGTCGGCCGACCAGCTCAGCTGCAGCTCCTCGACGAAATGTTCGTTGTGTCCGGCATGGGCCACGATGTCGATAGATTTGGCCGCATCGTCGCGCGCCATGCCGACCCAGCCCAGCTGGTAGCCCCCGATCTCCACCGCCACGCGGCAGACGGCACGCAGCAGCTCGGCTTCGGACGTGGCGCGGACCAGGATTTCGTTGCATTCGCCCAGCAGCCGCTGGGCCCGGCCCACGCGGGCGAGTTCGTGCTCGGTGCGCACGCGCTCCGTCACGTCGTTGCCCAGCACCTGGCATGCCGCCACGCCGTTGAAGCGCGTGCTGCCCGTATACAGCTCCATGTCGATGACCGTGCCGTCGCGGCGCACGTGGCGCTGTCGCTGCGGCTCGGGCCGTGCGCTGTGCGACATGTCGTGCAACGCAGCAGCGAGCCGCTCGCGTTCCTCGGGCAGGAACAGGTCCGGCAATGCCATGCGCATCAGCTCGGTCTCGGAGTAGCCGTGCAACTGCACCATGGCCCGGTTCACGGCCAGGATGCGCAGACTGTCGCGCTCGTAGACCCACATCGGCTGCGGGTGGTCGGCGAAGAGCGATCGGTACTGCGCCTCGGATGCGCGCAGGCGCGCCTCGATGTCGCGCAGCTGAAGCGTCGCCCCCAGCGAATCGGCCAGCGTCTGCAGGTGCACGGCCTGGCGCGCCGTGAAGGAGCTGCCCGAACGCAGCAGCGCACGCAATCGGCCCGAAACGGCTTTGCCGACGTTCAGGGGCACGGTCAGGAAGTGCGAGTCATCCGCGGCATCGCTCTGCGTCGGCGCGGTCTGGCCGACCAGCGGGCCCAGGCCGGGCAGGCTCGCCCGGGCCCGCGCTCGCACGCGCAACTGCTCGCCGTCTGCCAGCTCGATCAGAGCCGCATCGGCCTGGGTCAGCACCAGGGCGGCATCCACCGCCAGCTGCAACAGCTGGGCCACCGGCAGGTCCGCCGAAGTCATGCGTTGCTGCACACGCACCATCTCGGCCTGTGCACGTGCGTCCTGCTCTGCCTCCAGCCGTGCCTGCTTCTGGACGCTGACGTCGGCCATTCCACCCACCATGCGCACGGCGCGCCCCCGGGCGTCGCGGATCACGAAGCCCCTGTCGCTCACCCAGGCATAGCTGCCGTCGAAACGGCGGAATCGATATTCGGCGCTCCACGAATTGCCCTGGCCTGTCAGCACGGCGCGCACGCTATCCATCACTCGGCCGCAGTCTTCGGGGTGCAGGCGCTGCGTCCACGACGTGCTGTCGGGCGGCAAGAGGTGGCGCGGCACGCCGAACAGCTTTTCCATGCCCTCGTTCCACCAGACCGCGTCGCTTTGCAGGTCCCAGTCCCAGACCGCATCGGTTGTGGCGTGCGTGACCAGCCTGAAGCGCTCGTCGCTGGCAGCGCGCGCGGACAGTGCCGCATGGCTGTCGCTCACGTCGAGGAAGGTGCCATGCACGCGGATGATGCGGCCCAGCTCGTTGCGCACGGCATGAGCCACCATCCGCACCCGGTAGCGCCGCCCATCAGGCATGCAGACCGGGACCTGCATGTCCATGGGCATGCCCTGGCTGGCGCAGCGTTCAAAGGCGGCTTCGACCTTTTCGCGCGCACCGGGCGGGTAGAGCAGGAAGCTCTCATCGACCTGCAGGGACTGTTGCTCCAGCTGATAGGCGGCCGCCAGTTCCGGCGACCAGGTGAGCACGCGGCTGGGCAGTTCCACCTGCCAGTTGCCTGCGCGCGCCAGCAGGCTCAGGTCGCGCAGCACGCCGCCTTGCACCTGCAGCTGCGCCGCGAGTCCGTCGCGCTCCAGCGCCAGCCGGGCTGCCGTATTGCGGGTGCGGCGCAGCTCCAGCTGCGCCATCACCTGCTGGGCGACGATCTGCAACGCCTCGCGCTGCGGCGGCTGCAGATCCCGCACCAGGGTGTCCATGGCGATGATGGCGCCCAGCACCGTCCTGCCGTCGGCCGCGACCAGCGGAACGCAGGCCACGGCACGCACCCGGTAGGGCGCCTGGACGAGGGCGTGAGAGCGCAGGAGCGGATGCGCGCTGGCGTCCGTCACCACCACGACGGGTGGTTCGGGAGAGGCTGCGATCTCATGCGCCAGCGCGAAGAAGGGAGAAGTGCCGTCGAGCGTACGGCGCGGCAGACCGGACGCCGCCTTGCACCATTCGCCCCGTGAACCGGGGGCGCCTTCCATACCCACAAAGCCGATTGCGGCCATCGGCATGCCGCACAGCCGCGCCGCCAGCCGCGCAAGCTGGTCGAAGTCGGGCTCTTCAGTGGCGTCAGGAAGCCCGTGATCCAGCGGCAGCTCGGGCCGCGCATCGCGCGCGGAGACGGGCGGCACGCTCACGATCAACGCCCCGGCACACTGGCATCAGCCAGAAAGAACGCACGTTCCCCACCTGCGCACGCACCCTGGCGATGCTGGCTGCGGCCCCGCTGCGAACCCACGCAAGCGCAATCTGAAGCGTGTGCAAAGAGAGAGGTGAGCATGGGGACGTGTAAGGAAAGGTGTCTAAATGAAGGCATTCTCATGCTACACCGGCTGCCTGCGTCCATGTTGTCCGCTATCGTCTCAATAGCATGCTGTCTATGTAGGACAAAGGCTCGCGAGGAATGATCTCCTACGCCTGGGCGAGCTCCCGTCGTGCGCGCACGGCTGCGGCGAGTTGCTCCAGCACCGGCACGGTCTGCTCCATGCTGATGCATGCGTCAGTCACGGACACGCCGTGCGCCAGCGGCTGGCCGGGCACGATGTCCTGGCGGCCTTCCTGCAGATGGCTTTCGATCATCAGGCCGGTGATGCGGGTATCGCCGCCAGCGATCTGCGCGGCCACGTTGGCGGCCACCTCGATCTGGCGAAGGTGCTGCTTGCTGCTGTTGGCGTGCGACACGTCGATCATCACCTGCTCGCGCAGGCCGGCCGAGCGCAGCAGGTCGCACGCGGCCTGCACATCGCCTGCGCCGTAGTTGGGGTATTTGCCGCCGCGCAGGATCACATGGCAGTCGTTGTTGCCACGCGTCTCGAAGATCGCGGCCTGGCCCATCTTGGTCATGCCCATGAAGGCATGCGGTGCCTGCGCAGCGAGGATGGCGTCGCTCGCCACCTTCACGCCGCCGTCGGTGCCGTTCTTGAAGCCCACCGGGCACGACAGGCCGCTGGCCAGCTGGCGGTGGCTCTGGCTTTCGGTGGTGCGCGCGCCGATGGCGCCCCAGCTCACCAGGTCGCTGATGAACTGCGGCGAGAGCAGGTCGAGGAACTCGGTGCCCACGGGCAGGCCCAGAGAAAGCACGTCCAGAAGCAGGGCGCGGGCCATCTCCAGTCCTTCGTTGATGGCGAAGCTGCCGTCCATGCGCGGGTCGTTGATGTAGCCCTTCCAGCCCACGGTGGTGCGGGGCTTCTCGAAATAGACGCGCATCACGACGAGCAGCTCGCTCCTGAGCGCATCGGCCTGCACCTTGAGCGCTTTCGCATAGTCCATGGCCTGCGCGTGGTCGTGGATGGAGCAGGGGCCGACCACCACCACCAGGCGATCGTCTTCGCCATGCAGCACGCGGGAGATGGCGGCGCGGCTGGACTCGACCAGTGCCTGCGCGGCATCGGGCGCGGGCAGCCATTCCTGCAGCAGCGCGGGCGTGAGCAGCGGGCGCACCGCGCCGATGCGCGTGTCGTCGATGCGGGTGGTGTCGTGGGTGGAAAGCGGCTTGGCGGGGCGGTGGGCGTGGGTCGTCATAACCCGCGATTGTCGCGCGCCCCGCCGGGCCAGGGCCTGCCGTGCGTCAAGGCCGGCGAAACGCCGTGGGCTGGCGGGCCCAGTAGCCGGAGCTCAGGCGGTCCAGCCTTACCGTGCCGCCGGTGGAGGGCGCGTGCACGAAGCGGCCCGCGCCCACGTAGATGCCGGCATGTGTGGGCCGGCCGGAGCCGAACACCACCAGATCGCCCGTTCGCAGCTCGTCGTTATCCACAGGCTCGCCGAATTCACTGAGCTGCGCCACCGTGCGCGGCGGCGCCACGCCGGCGCGGCTCATGTAGACGTAGCCGATCAGGCCGCTGCAGTCGAAGCCGCCGTCGGGCGTGTTGCCGCCGTAGCGGTAGGGCGTTCCCACCAGGCCCAGGGCGTGGATGGCGATGTCGCTGGACTGCTCCGGCGTCAGGCGCGAATAGACGACGCGGCGCGGCGCACGTCGCGGCGGCGCGGAACTGCATCCGGCCAGCAGCAGGGGAATGGGCGCCGCCGCCAGCAGGGCGGCGCGCAGGAGGACCACACGGCGGGAGGCGGCGTCATGCATGGACCGTGAGGGTAACGGATGCAGGAGTCGGCCCGCTCGTCGGCAAGGGCTGCCGCACGGAGCGCAGGGTCATCGCCGGATGGGCGGTGTCTGCGGTCCGGCCGCGCCAGCGGCTCGTGGCCGCGGGGCGAGCAGGCAGGTGCCGGGGTTGTACGTACGTGCGTGGTTCAGGCGGTGGCGGGGGCCGCCGCGTCTGCTTTGTTGCGGGCGATGAGCCGGTTGGCCGCGCTCACCACCGCCTGCACCGAGGCGGTGACGATGTTGTGGTGCAGGCCCACGCCGAAGGTCGCGCCAGGCTGTCCGTCCAGTCCGGCTTCGACCAGGGCCAGCGCCTGGGCGTTGGCGCCTGCGCCGGTGGCGCGCTCTTCGTAGCCATGCACGCGCAGCGGCAGGCCGAGCGCATCGACGGCCGCATCGATGGGGCCGTTGCCCTGGCCCTGCAGGGTCTGGCGCGTGCCGTCGATGGTCACGTCGATCTCGATGCTCTGGCCGTCTTCGGTGAGCCGGTGCGCGTGGTAGTGCACGGCGCCGTCAACGTCCTGGGGCGTGCGCAGGTAGGTGGTCTGGAAGAGTTCCCAGAGCGCCGCGCCGGTCATTTCGCCGTCGCTCGTGTCGGTGTGGCGCTGCACCACGGCGCTGAATTCGACCTGCATGCGGCGCGGCATCACCACGCCGCGCTCGCGCTCCATCAGGAAGGCGATGCCGCCCTTGCCCGACTGGCTGTTCACGCGGATCACGCTGTCGTAGGTGCGGCCCAGGTCGGCGGGGTCGATGGGCAGGTAGGGGATCTCCCAGAGCCCGTCCGCCTCGTGCGCGGCGAAGCCCTTCTTGATCGCGTCCTGGTGCGAGCCCGAGAACGAGGTGAACACCAGGTCGCCCACATACGGGTGGCGCGGGTGGATGGGCAGCGCCGTGCACTCCTCGGCCACACGGGCAATGGCGTTGATGTCGGAGAAGTCCAGGCCGGGGTGGACCCCCTGGGTGTACAGGTTGAGCGCCACCGTCACCACGTCGAGGTTGCCGCAGCGCTCGCCGTTGCCGAAGAGGCAGCCTTCCACGCGTTGTGCGCCGGCCAGCATTGCCAGCTCGGCCGCCGCCACGCCCGTGCCGCGGTCGTTGTGCGGGTGCACGGAGAGCACGACGTGCTCGCGCGGGCTCAGGTGCCGGTGCATCCACTCGATCTGGTCGGCAAACACGTTGGGCGTGGCGTTTTCCACCGTGGTGGGCAGGTTGATGATGATCTCGCGCCCCGGACCCGTGCCCCAGGCGGCGATCGCCGTCTGGCAGGCCTGCAGCGAAACGTCGAGCTCCGTCGCGCTGAAGCACTCGGGCGAATACTGCAGCGTCCAGCGCGTTTCGGGGCGGGCGTCGGTCAGGCGCTTCAAGTGCGAGACGTGCTCGGTGATGAAAGCCATCACCTGGGTCACGTTCATGCCGAACACCACGCGGCGCCAGACCGGAGCGGTGGCGTTGTAGAGGTGGACGATGGCACGCGGCGCGTCCTTGACCGCCTCCACCGTGCGCTCGATCAGGTCGCTGCGCGACTGCGTCATGACCATGATGGTCACGTCGTCTGGGATCAGGTCTTCATCGATCAGGCGGCGCACGAAGTCGAAGTCGGTCTGCGATGCGGCCGGAAAGCCCACCTCGATCTCCTTGAAGCCGATGCGCACCAGTTCCAGGAAGAGCTTCATCTTGCGCTCGCCGTTCATGGGCTCGAAGAGCGCCTGGTTGCCGTCGCGCAGGTCGGTGGATAACCAGATCGGCGCGCGCGTGAGGGTCTTGGACGGCCAGGTGCGGTCGTTCAAGGCGATGGGGGCGAATGCCTGGTACTTGGTGGAAGGCTGGGCGATCATGAGGGGCTCCGCGAATCGTTAAGGCCGGCGGCGACTTGTGGCTGCGCCGGCGGGTTCCGAAAAATCACTAGGGACTGAAACGATGCGACGACTCCCTGCAGCCCTCCACGGGTGTGGAGGCTGGTTCGCGGGCCGGGGTCAGGGGAGAAGTCGGTGTTGCGCTGGAATCAGGCAACGAAAGAGGCGAACGCAGGCAGACCCCGGCCGAGCACTAGGCTTAGCGATAGGGTGGACAGGACCTGGCGGCGTTGCATGGGAAAGATCGTAGCACAGGGCTGCGCAAAGCGCAGGAGGGTGAATGCGGGGCTCAGGCCGCCGCGCGGTGGGCGGAAAAGGACTGTCCCATGCGCCGGTAGAGCGGGAACCAGGCGAACAGGTAGAGCACGACCACCAGCGCGGCCGCTGCCAGCACCAGGCTTTCGGGGGCATGGAAGACGAAGCGCCAGGCCCAGTACAGCTCTGCAAAGCCCATGCAGACCAGCGTGCCGAGGCCGGCCAGCGGGCCCGCCTCGTTCCAGGCGGTCAGCGCCACGCTGACGTGGCAGGCCAGCGCGACCACGCTCAGCACGAAGTGCACCATCAGAGCCAGATCGGGCGGCTGGTGCTGTGGCTTGCGCAATGGCGAGGTGGGCGGCCGCTGCGCGGCAGGGCTGTGCTGCGCAGGGTGCGCTGGCGACGGCCCCGCGCGGGAGACCGCGTCCGTGCTGCTTGCAATCGCTGCATTCGCGTCGGGCGCCAGCGGCGGCAGCACGACATGAAACGCCGGCAAGCGCGCGGCCACCGTGTCTTCTGGTGCGCGCGGCAGGGGCTGCGGCGCTGGCTGCGCGACCTGCAGCGATGCATCCGCTTCGCAGGCCACGTTCGGCACCGGCCGCACCATCGCCGCGCGCGCGGCCTGCGCTGCACGCAGCGCGCTCCGGTCGGGCGCTGCCATTAGCCAGAGTTCCCACCAGGCGTCGCCTTCGGCCGTGGGGCTTGCTTCGCTGCGGCGGGCGTGGAGGCTCAGCCACAGGGCGGCAGCGCCCTCGGGGCGTTCGGCCGAATCGCCCGGCAGCGGCTGCGATGGCGGCACGGCCCAGGCGAGCAGATCCTCGCCAGTCCCGCACTCCGCGGGCGCTGCATGGTCGGGGTGCTGGTCCGGCGTGCCGTGGCGCTGGCCCAGGCGTTGCGCCAGCACGCGCCGGCCTTCGCGCAGCAGGCGTTCGCGTTCGGGCAGGAGAAAGGCGTAGGCAGACTGGTGGGCCTCGCTCAACGTGGCGCGCAGCACGCAGCGGCTCACGGTGGTGGCCTGACGGTCGGCCTCTTCGGAGGCGGAAGCAGGAGGCTGGCCGGCTGCCAGCGCGTGCAGACGCTGCTCCGCCGTGGCGGCCAGCGTGTGGGCCAGCACGCCGATCTGGTCGGCGCTGGCCAGCGACTGCAGATGGTCCACCAGCGGCGCATGGAAGAAGGGGCGCGGCGGCCAGCAGGCCTCGCGCGGCGCGCTGTGCCACAGCGGGCGGCCGTCGGCATCCAGCAGCGCGGCCTGCTGTCCGTCGTAGTGCGCTCGCCAGACGCAAGTGCCCTCGCCGTCGATCCAGGCCAGCTGCCCATCGGTGGTGTGGAACGGTACCAGGGCTGTGCCCGGCTGCAGCGGTGCGAGCCAGCCGTCGGCGCCGGTCAGCGGCTCCAGCACATCGCCGGGTGCGGCAACGAAGCGGCCGTCGGCATGCAGCAGGCCCCAGGCGCCCCGCGCCGGCCCCGGCGTGACCAGGCCCATGCCGCGTTCGCTGGCCTCCACTTGCAGCGCTGCTGTTGCGCGCCGCACCACCGCCATGCAGCCGGCGCGGCGAAAGTCGGTGCCGTAGCTCCAGGTCGGGCTGACTGCGGCCGTCGGGGCGAGTGCGTCTGCCGTGGCCGGGCCGGTGGCGGCGAAATAGCGGACGCTGCCGTCCTCCTCGCTATGGTCGGCCACGCGGCCGCAGGCCATCTGCGGGGACAGATAGGCCCCGCCGCGCAGCGCGACGCGGCCGTGCGTGTCCAGGTAGCCGTGACCGTCCTTCCATTCATCGGCTTCGGCGAAAAAGGCGAGCCCGTCTTCATTGAATGCGTCGATGCGCGGGTAGCACGGCGGCAGCACCCAGGTGCCTTCGGCGTCCAGCAGGCCGTAAGTGTGTCCGTCGATCGAGGCCACGGTCACGGACTGCTCCGCGAAATCCCGTGCCCGCTGCAACTGCGGCGCGATCGCCCAGCGCCCGCTGCGATCGACATAGCCGAAGGCGCCGTGGCTGCGGGCCCGCGCCAGCCCGCAGGCGGCGAAGGCGCCCAGGTCTTCAAAGATGGCATCGCATGCGAAGTCGCCGCCGTGGCGCAGGATGCGCCAGGTGGCAGGCGCGGTCTGCACGGCTGCCACGCCGCCGCGCATGGGCCGCGCAGCGGAGAAGAAGGGGGCGATGGTCACGCGGCCGCACAGGTCCACGAAGCCCCATCGGCCGTGGTCGCAGAAGCGGGCCACGCCGTCGGCCGAGAAGTTGCGGGCATCGTCCAGCGTGGCGCGAACCCGCCATGAGCCCTGGCCGTCGAGGTAGCCCCATCGGCCGTCGCCCGCCTGGGCGGCGCTGATCCAGCCGCCCGCACCGTCCGGCACGAATCCGAGCACCTGACGCAGGCCGCCCGCCGGCTCAACGACATGCCCGTGTTCGTGAACGATCAGCAAGGCATGCGCCTGGTCGTCGGCCTGCAGCGGAACGCGCGCCAGCCTGGGCGGTGCATGCGATGGTTCGGTCATGAAGCGTGGATCCTCCGATGCAAATCCTATTCATCGCGGTCGGCGCGGGGGTAACCAATTGCACCGCCGGGCCGGGGGTGGATTGCATGTCACGCAACGGCAGGGCGAGGCATTGCGATGCGGACTCGATACAGTCGTTGCAGCAGGCACACACCTGCTCGCGGGTTCATCCCCGATGCGCCTGGCGGCTGGCGAACAGCGGGCTCTCGCACCCTTGTGGCGTGCTTGGAATGCACGCCGATTGCTATCAATACCGCAGCAAGCTGTTTTTCAGGCCGCGACTGCGGGCCGTGATCCGGCCGCAGCCCAGCCGGCCAGCAAGGCAGGCACCTTGGGGCGAGCGCAGCGCTGCAGTGTGCTGAGCAGCGCATGGTCCGGGTTATCCACATGCCAGCGCTGGCGCAGGTCGTGCTGCATGCGTGCCAGCAGTGCTGCGGCCATTTCCGCATCGGCCAGTGCCCGGTGGGCGCGGCCGGCGCGCGGCAGGCCCAGGTGGTCCACGATGAGGCCTAGCTTGTGGCTGGGCGCCTCCGGGTAGAGCCGGCGCGACAGCAGCACCGTGCAGGCAAAGGGCTGCTGCGCGGTCACGCCCGCCTGGGCCAGCTCGGCACTCCAGAACTTGCTGTCGAACGCGGCGTTGTGGGCCACCATGGGCGCCGATCCCACGAAGCGGGCGGCCTCGCACATTACCTGCGCGGCGGGTGGCGCCTCGGCCACCATGGCGTTGGTAATGCCGGTCAGCTGCGTGATGAAGGGCGGAATCCAGGCGCCGGTGTTCATCAAGCTCTGGAAGCGGTCCACCACCCGGCCGCCCTGCAGCAGCACGATGGCGACCTCGGTGGCGCGAGCGCCCTGGGCGGGCGTCATGCCGGTGGTTTCGAAGTCGATGACGGCGATGGCGGGGCTGGAAGACATGGGGTCCATTGTCCTCGCCCCGGCTCAGTCCACGGCGGGGGCTTGTTCGCCCCGGCTGCGGTCTCCCGCCTGAGTGCGGGGGGCCCGGCATGCGGGCACGCCCCGTGCCGAGCGACGGCTCGGCCGAGTCAGCCGAGCGAGAGTTCCTTGTGCTCGCCCATGTCCTTGGGCGGCTTGCCGGTGACCGCTGCAGCGGCCATCTTGAAGAGCTGGAGCATCTTGCTCTCCTTCACGTCCCAGTACTCGGCATGGCCAATGCGGACGGCCAGCAGGGCGAGGTTGGGGTCGGTCACGCCGTCGGGGAACCAGGCCTTCGCCATGGGGGACCACAACGCTTCCTTCTTGGCCATGTCCTCGATGAAGCTGGCGTTGCCCGAGAGGGACACGTAGCTGTCCTCGCCCGGATCGGCATAGTTCACGTTGACCTGGCTGTCACGCTGCAGGCGCTGGTAGAGCTCGCCGTTCTTGGGGATGAAGAAGTACAGCTGCGACTGCTCGTCGATGTCCTTGTTCTGCGTGGTCAGCGGGTGGGCATGCAGCTCGCCGCTGTCGGCGCGGTGCGTGAGCATGCCGAAACGGATGTCCTTGATCAGCTTCCACAGCGTGGCGTGGTTCGATTCGGTCTGGCTCATGAGAGGTCTCCGGCTGGGTGGATTGAATGAATGAAGGGATGGAACAACGGAGGCAGGGGAATCCGCCTTCGTTCGGTTCATTCACTCTAGGCCGGGCTTGGGCTGCGCCAGGTCGGCAAGCGGCCCCGCTGGCTGTGGGGGCCGTCCGACAGTGGTGTGCGTTCCGTGAGCGGCTGTGGACAACTCCCGGGCGAAGTTGTCCACAGGCCGGCTTCAGGCCTTCTTCAGGAACTCGGACTTCAGCAGCAGGCTGCCCAGGTCGGTCTTGCAGTCCACGTTGTGGCCGTCGGCGCCATCCACCAGGCGGATGCCCTTGATCTTGGTGCCCTTTTTGAGCGTGGCGCCCGCGCCCTTCACCTTCAGATCCTTCACCAAGATCACCGCGTCGCCGTCGGCCAGCGGGTTGCCGTTCGCGTCGCGCACTGTGCCGTCGCCGGCGTCGCCGCCGGCGTCATCGGCCTGCGCAACGGCGCCGGCCTGGGGCCATTCATGTCCGCAGTCGGGGCAGATGTAGAGGTCGGCGTCGGGGTAGGTGTTTTCCAGGCCGCATTGGGGGCAGGCGGGGGTCGTGTGGGGCATGGTCGTTATTGCGCTGCAAAGGCGCAAAAAGCCGGGGAGTATGCGCCTGCCGCATGTCGGCCCCGCCCGCCCTGCGCCTAGGCCGCCCCGCGCCGCTCCAGCGTGAAGGGCGGCAGGCCCTTGAGCAGCCTCTGGCCGTAGGAGGTGCGCACCAGCCGCTTGTCGTAGCAATAGACGTGGGCGCGGTCTTCCTCGGTGCGGATGGCGCGGCCCACCCATTGCGCCAGGCGGATGGCGGTGGCTGGCACCACCAGCTCGCTGAACGGGTCGCGCCCGGCGGCGCGCAGCCACTCGGCGCGGGCCTCGCCCACCGGATCGTCCGGCGGGGCGAAGGGCAGCTTGGTGATGAAGAGCGATTCGCACAGCGCGCCCGGCAGGTCCAGCCCCTCGCCGAACGACTGCATGCCGAAGATGATGGACGGCTCGCCGCGCTCCACGCGCTCGCGGTGCTGCGCCAGCAGCTGCGGGCGGGGCAGGGCGGTCTGCACCAGCACGCTGGCGCGCATGGCGGTGGGCAGCGCATCGACGGCCTGGCGCATCTGGTCGCGCGAGGTGAACAGCACCAGCGCGCCGGATTCGACCAGGGCCAGATCGCTCAGCAGCGCATCGACCATCTCGGCGGTGAAGGCCTGGGCCTCGCGCGGGTCGGCCGTGGTCTCGGTGGCGATGAGCGTGCCCTGCAGCGCGTAGTCGAAGGGGCTGGGCACTTCCAGCGTGGTCACGGCCTCGTCGCCGAAGAGGCCGGCTTCGCGCAGGAAGAAATCGAACTGACCGCAGCTGGTGAGCGTGGCCGAGGTCAGCACCGCGCCGCGCACGGCCGACCAGAGGTTGTGGCGCAGCGTGTTGCCCGGCAGCACCGGGCTGGCGTGGGCCTTGACGACGATGTAATCGCCATCGACCTGCAGCGTGAACCACTTGGCGGCGGGCACGGCGCCTTCGGGCGCGTCCTGCAGCAGCAGCTGGGCGGTGGCATGCGCGGCCTCCAGCCGGGGGGCCAGCGCGCCGATCTGCGCGTAGAGCGTGGACAGGCGCCGCGCCTCGTCGGGCTTGTCGCGGATCTCGGCGCGCAGGGCCTTGGAGATGGCGCGCAGCGCGTCGAGAAAGCCCTCGGCATGGTGCGCGGCCTGCGACAGCGGCTCGATGAGCTCGGGTGGCAGCACGCCGCCGGCCACCCGTGCCCGGGTGGGCACGCCCGGCGCCTGCGGGCGTGCGCGGCCGCCCCAGGCCGGGCGCGGGGCGCGCAGCTCTTCGCCATAGACATCCATGGCCAGCCGGGCCGCGTCCTGCAGCGCGGTGCGCAGGCGGGCGGCGTGATTGGGCACGTCGGCGATTTCCTCGACCTCGACCAGCGCGCCGATGCGCAGCGCCCGGCTGGCCAGCTTGTCGATCCAGTTCAGCCGGCTCAGGTCGGCCTCGCAGGCGAACTGCTGCAGCGCGGTGGCGGGCAGGTGGTGGGCCTCGTCCAGCACCAGCAGGCAGTTGTCCAGCTCCGGCAGCAGCCGCGCGCCGATCGAGGAGAGCAGCAGGTCGTGGTTGGCCACGATGACCTGCGCAGCCACCAGCGCCTTGCGCCGGTCGTAATAGGTGCATTGGCTGAACACCGGGCAGTGCTTGCCGGTGCAGGAGCTGGATTCGGCCGCCACCGGGCTCCAGACCTCGGATTCGGGCGGGGCCTGCAGCGTGTCGCGGTCGCCGTCCCACTGGCCGGCCGACAGCGCATCGGCCATCGAGGTATAGAACTGCATGCGCGCTTCCGATTCGTGGCGCGGCCGGCGTGCGCGTTCCTCGGCTTCCTCGTCGGCGAACAGGTCGTCGCCCTCACCGCCTTCGCCATCGCCGCCGGCCGAACCGCCGCTCGCCAGCCGTTCGAGCTTGAGCTTGCACACATAGCGCCCGCGCCCCTTGGCGAGCGCGAAGCGGAAGGGCTGGGCCATGCGCTTGGCCAGCGCCGGCAGGTCCTTGTTGACCAGCTGCTCCTGCAGCGCCACCGTGGCCGTGGAGATCAGCACCCGCGTGCCGCGCTCCAGCGCCATGGCGATGGCCGGCACGCTGTAGGCCAGCGACTTGCCCACGCCCGTGCCCGCCTGCACCACGGCGATGGAGCGCTGCGGCGCGGGCGGCGGGGCGCCTTCGCCCTCGCCATCCTCAAGCTTGCCCAGCTGCGCGCGCGAGAAGGTGTGGGCCACCTGTTCGGCCATGCGGCGCTGGCCCGTGCGGCTGCGGAAACCCTCGGTGGCCGACACCACCGCATCGAAAGACTGCAGGGCCTGCGCGGCCCACTCCTGTTGAGACATACAGTAGTGTGACATGGAAGCCGGTTCACAGCCGGCCAGCGCGCCAGCCTACATCCCCTGTGCCGCGCCCCACCTACGATGGTTCACCGCCGCACGGCGACATGAATCACCAGGAGACCCTCCACATGGCCGAACATTCCAAACCCCCTACCGATCCCGCCCAGCGCCCCGGCGGCAACCCCCGGTCCGAACTGCCGCCCGACGCGGACGCAGGCACCGAACACCGGTCTGTGGACACCACCCGCGCCGACCTCCCGCCGCATCCGCCTGCAGCGGGCGCCAAAGACGAGAAACACGCCTCGCCCTTGATGCCGCACGAGCGCGACCAGTCCGTGGGCATGACCGACGGCGCGCCCGACGCCAACGTCCAGCAAGCCTACCGCGACGTCAAGCGCGGCTTGCAGGACACCGACCGCGGCCAGCCCGCGCACGACGCCTACCAGAAGCAGAAGCAATAAGGCACGCGCTGCAGTTTTGCCGCACCGCTGCGGCCTGCGACCAATCTGCTATCAAAAAAATAGCTGCCAGCGCTTGTATCGCAAGCGCTGGCAGCCTTTTGGGGGCTCAAAGCCCGGGGCGGGCTCGTTACTTCTGCAGCGTGGCCGTCAGCGTCACTTCCGGCACGCCGGCCAGCGCCTTCGAGAGCGGGCAGTTGGCCTTGGCATCGTGCGCGATCTTCTGGAACTGCGCCTCGTCGATGCCGGGCACCTTGGCGTTGAGCGTCAGCGCGATGCGGTCGATCTTGAAGCCGTCGCCTTCCTTGGCCAGGCGCACCTTGGCCGTGGTGTCCAGCGTCTCGGTGGCGATGCCCGCCTTGTCGCAGGCGAACGAGAACGCCATGGTGAAGCAGGCAGCGTGGGCAGCGCCCACGATCTCTTCGGGGTTGCTGTTCTTCGTATCGTCGCCAAAGCGGCTGGCAAAGCCGTAGGGCACCTTGTTCAGCGCGCCGGTTTCGGTGCTGATCTGGCCGATGCCTTCCTTGCCGGCGCCTTCCCAATGCACGGATGCGGTTTTTTCTGCGGACATGAGCGTGAATCTCCTTCGGTCAAAAAACGAATGGGGTGTGCGGCGCACTGCGCCGCAGCAGGCATGCAGCCCACACCTCATCTGACCACCGGCATCCCGGCGCGGCTGTGGGACGGCGCCGCTGGGCAGCGTGGCCGTTTCACGGGCATCCGTACCCCGGGTGGCCGTGCCCCTCACGCTAAGAAGGGCTGGGTGGCGCTTTCTTCGCCACCATGCGGATCGCGTCGAAGGGGCAGCGCACGTCGCACAACGCGCACCCGGTGCAGCCGGCGGCGTCGTGCAGCACCGAGCGCTTCGGCCCCCAGGGCTGAGGCCCCTGCACCTGCAGGGCCAGCACATGTGGCGGGCACACGGCCACGCACCAGCCGCAGCCAGTACAGCGGCATGCGTCGATCACGGGAAGGGCCTTGGCGGCGGGGCGCATGGGATGGCGGCGGGCGTGGTGGAGGCTGCGAGGGGAAGGCAGGCGGCCGCTCCGGTGCTGGCGCCCTGTCCGTCAGCGCGGCGGGCGCTGCGCGGGCGTCATGGCCGCCGCGCCATAGGCGCAGAAGCCCGGCTTGGGGCTCTTGGTGCGCGGGTGCAGCCGGCAGGTGTCCGGCCGCTGCTCATAGACCGTGCAGCGCCGCGTCTGCGCATCGAGAAAGTGGCAGTCGCCGCTGGCGCGCCGCGCCAGGGTGAACACCACGTTCTTGTGGTTGAAGTGGTCGATCAGCCGCGCTTTTTCCAGCCGCTTGGCGATGCGCCGGGGTTCCTCGTGCTCGGCCTCGAAGGCATCCACCAGACCCAGCCGCACCAGGTCGGTCAGCTGCACCTCCAGCGGCATGGTGCAGCAGTTGGCCGCGCAGCTGTCGCACAGGCCGGCGCGCCAGCGGGTCCAGGTGGCGGGGTTGTCGACGTTGACGATGGAGATCGGGGAGCGCATGGGTGGGCGATTGTGCCAAGGCACGCGGCCCAGAGCCCGCATGCGGGTTCTGCCAGGTTGCCAAGCCCCGGGCATGCCCTAATAATTTTGTCCAAGCGATCCGGTACAGAGCCCGCCCGGCACGAGGCGCGCCGCATACGGGCACAGCGTTTCCGGGCCCGCGCTGGCCTGGTCCCAGGAGACAACATGGACACACGCCTCGCCAGGCACGCCAGCCTGCCCCAGGAGCACGACATCCTCGCGCTGATCGACCAGGCCCATCTGCGTTCGCGGGCCTTCGGCATCGCATCCGATGACGAGCCCGACCATTGCGGCCTGCTGCCCAGCCGGCTCAAGGACGCCCTTGAAGAGAACCGTTTCCTGTTCCAGCACGCCGTGCCGGTCATGGAGGCGCTCAACAGCCAGATCGCCAACACCCACAGCATGGTGCTGCTGACCTCGGCCGAAGGGCTGGTGCTGCATTCCATGGGCGACAGCGACTTCCTCGAAAAGGCCGACCGCGTGGCCCTGGTGCCCGGCATGGACTGGAGCGAGCGGAAGAAGGGCACGAACGCCGTCGGCACCGCGCTGTCGGTGCAGCAGCCCGTCACCGTCCATGGCAGCCAGCACTACATGAACGCCAATCACGGCCTGACCTGCTCGTGCGCGCCCATCCTCGACCCCTACGGCCGCCTCGTCGGTGCGCTGGACGTGACGGGCGATCACCGCAGCTACCACCAGCACACGCTGGCGCTGGCGCGCATGTCCGCGCAGATGATCGAAAACCACATGTTCGCGGGCAGCTTTCCCCACGCCGTGCGCGTGCATTTCCACTCGCGCGGGGAATTCCTCGGCACGCTCGTCGAAGGCATCGCCGCGTTCACACCCGAAGGTCGCTTCATCTCGGCCAACCGCAGCGCACAGATGCAGCTGGGCATGTCCTTCGGGGCGCTGCAGGCGCACACCTTTTCCTCGCTCTTCGGCCAGCCGATCTCGGCCCTGCAGGAGCTTTCCGGCAGCACCGCCAGCACCGTGCCGCGCCAGTTCTGCCTGCACACCGGCGTCATGGTCTGGTGCCATGCCGAAGCCCAGCCCGCCCGGCCCTGGACCGCACCGGCCACCTCGCCCCTCCCTGGCAAGGCCCAAGACGCGCCGCCGCAGCGCTCTGGCAGCAGCAGCGCCGCCGCCGCAGCGGCGGCCACACGCCGGGCGCAGCTGTCGTCGCTGCAGTACCTCGACACGGGCGACGCGCAGCTCGCCGCCATCATCGCCAAGCTGCGCAAGGTGGCCGACCGCGACATCCCGGTGATGATCCTGGGCGAAACCGGCTCCGGCAAAGACCTGCTGGCCCAGGCCATCCACAACGACTCCGCCCGCGCCGCCCAGCCCTTCGTCGCCGTCAACTGCGCCTCCATCCCCGATACGCTGATCGAAGCCGAACTCTTTGGCTACGAAGAAGGCGCCTTCACCGGCGCGCGCAAGAAAGGCGCGCCCGGCAAGATCCAGCAGGCCCACGGCGGCACGCTGTTCCTCGACGAGATCGGCGACATGCCCCCGCACCTGCAGGCGCGGCTGCTGCGCGTGCTGCAGGAGCGCAAGGTGAGCCCGCTCGGCGCGGGCCGGGAGGTGGAAGTCGATGTGACCGTCATCAGCGCAACGCACAAGAACCTCAAGGAACTGATCGCCGGCGGCACCTTCCGCGAAGACCTCTATTACCGCCTCAACGGCCTGGTCGTGCGCCTGCCGGCGCTGCGCGAGCGCAGCGACTTCGACGCCGTGATGAAGAAAGTGCTGCACGCGCAGGACGGCGGCGCCCAGGTCACCATCGAGCCGCAGGCTCTGGAGCTGATGCGCGCCTATCACTGGCCGGGCAACGTGCGCCAGCTGTACAACCTGCTGCGCACCGCCTGCGCCATGGTGGACGACGACCGCGTCATCCGTGTCGAGCACCTGCCCGACGACTTCCTCGACGAACTGCGCGTGCCGTTGGGCCCTGAAGCACGAAGCCTGGCCACGCCTGTGGTTGCTGCCGCTGCCGAACCCGCCGCCGGCAGCGCCACCCCCTGCCTGCAGGACGTGACCCTGCAGGCCATGGCGCAGATGCTGCGCCTGCACAAGGGCAACCTCTCGGCCGCCGCCAAGGCGCTGGGGGTCTCGCGCAACACCATCTATCGCAAGAAGAACCTGCTGCCGCCGGATCTGCTCAATTGACCGAACAGAGCCGGCCGGCCCCAAGGCCACCAGAACTGACCTGGACGCCTTGTTGCTTCGCAAGCTGCCAGATGTTCTGACGGACGTGCAGAAGGCCAACAAGGTCAAGAACTTGATGCAAAGCATGAAGCGGGCTGGGCTGATACAGCCGCATGGGGCTCGCTCCGCTGCGGTTTGGCGGTTGTGTTGACCCGTAGCTAGCTAGACAACAACCACGGTTGTTTAACCATGGTTGTTGTCCTAAGTTGTTGATTTATATATTGTCTAGCGCGTTTTTGAGGCGCTATTTAGACAAGAAAATCGATGTCTTTAGACGTCGATATTTCCAGCGCGCAGCGCGTTAGTCTCAATGAAATCCCGACGCGGCTCCACTTCATCCCCCATCAGCATGGTGAACACGCGGTCGGCCTCGATGGCGTCGTCGATCTGCACGCGCAGCAGGCGGCGGACCTGGGGGTCCATCGTGGTTTCCCAGAGCTGTTCGGGGTTCATTTCGCCCAGGCCCTTGTAGCGCTGGCGGGCGGTGGTGCGTTCGGCTTCGCTGATGAGCCAGGACATGGCCTGGCGGAAGTCGCCGATCTTTTCTTCCTTCTGCTTGTCGCCTTCGCCGCGCAGGGCGCGGGCGCCTTCGCCGATGAGGTCGCGGAAGGTGTTGGCGGCTTCGGACAGGGCGGCGTAGTCGGCGCCGTGCACGAAGTCCTGCGTGATGATGCTGCTCTTGACGTTGCCGTGGTGGCGGCGGCTGATGCGCAGGATGGGCTTGTCGGTGCGGGCGTCGAATTCGCCGGCCACTTCGGCGGGGATGCCGTTGGTGGACAGCTCGCGCAGCTTGGCCTGCAGGGCGACGGCGCTGGCTTCGGCGTCCTGGACGGTATCCAGGTTCAGGCTCACGCCGTCGGCGATGGCGCGCAGGGCTTCCAGGTCCATGAAGGCCGACAGGCGCTCGATGACGTGCTCGGCCAGCTGGTGCTTGCGCGCCAGTTCGGCCAGCTGCTCGCCGGCCAGCGTCTGCGGGCTGTCGCCGCCGGTGGTGACGCTGGCGTCGCGCAGGGCCACGCGCAGCAGGAAGGTGTCGAGCGCGGGGCCGTCCTTCAGGTAGAGCTCTTCCTTGCCGTTCTTGACCTTGTAGAGCGGCGGCTGGGCGATGTAGATGTGCCCGCGTTCGACCAGCTCGGGCATCTGCCGGTAGAAGAAGGTGAGCAGCAGGGTGCGGATGTGCGCGCCGTCCACGTCGGCGTCGGTCATGATGATGATGCGGTGGTAGCGCAGCTTGTCCACGTTGAAATCGTCGGCGCCGCTCTTGCCGTCCATGGCACCGCCGGCCTTGCCGATGCCGGTGCCCAGGGCGGTGATGAGGGTCAGGATTTCATTGGAGGTGAGCAGCTTTTCGTAGCGCGCCTTTTCCACGTTCAGGATCTTGCCGCGCAGCGGCAGGATGGCCTGGAACTTCCGGTCGCGGCCCTGCTTGGCGGAGCCGCCGGCGGAGTCGCCCTCGACGATGTAGATCTCGCACAGGGCGGGGTCTTTTTCCTGGCAGTCGGCCAGCTTGCCGGGCAGGCCCATGCCGTCGAGCACGCCCTTGCGGCGCGTCATTTCGCGGGCCTTGCGGGCGGCTTCGCGGGCGCGGGCGGCTTCGATGATCTTGCCGCAGAGGATCTTGGCGTCGTTCGGGCGCTCTTCCAGGTAGTCGGTCAGCGTCTTGGCGACGATGTCTTCGACCGGGGCGCGCACTTCGCTGGAGACGAGCTTGTCCTTGGTCTGGCTGCTGAACTTGGGTTCGGGCACCTTGACCGACAGCACGCAGCACAGGCCTTCGCGCATGTCGTCGCCGCTGACTTCGACCTTGGCCTTCTTGGCCAGTTCGTTGTCGGAGATGTATTTGCCGATGACGCGCGTCATGGCCGCGCGCAGGCCGGTCAGGTGGGTGCCGCCGTCGCGTTGCGGGATGTTGTTGGTGAAGCAGAGCACCTGCTCGCTGTAGCCGTCGTTCCACTGCATGGCGACTTCGACGCCGATCTCGGTGCCGGGGATGCCGCCGTAGCTGTCGGCCGGGCGGTTGCCGGTGGCGTGGAAGGGCGTGGGGTGCAGCACCTTCTTGTTGGCGTTGATGAAATCGACGAAGCCCTTGACGCCGCCGGCGCCGGAGAAGTCGTCTTCCTTGCCGGTGCGCTCGTCCTTGAGGCGGATGCGCACGCCGTTGTTCAGGAAGGAGAGTTCGCGCAGGCGCTTGGCGAGGATCTCGTAGTGGAAGTCGTGGTTTTCCTTGAAGATCTCGGTGTCGGGCAGGAAGTGGACTTCGGTGCCGCGCTTGTCGGTCTCGCCGGTCACGCGCATGGGCGAGACTTCGACGCCGTTCACCGTCTCCAGGATGCGGTTTTGCACGAAGCCCTGGCTGAATTCGAGCACGTGGACCTTGCCGTCGCGCCGCACCGTCAGGCGCAGCATCTTGCTGAGCGCGTTCACGCACGAGACGCCCACGCCGTGCAGGCCGCCCGAGACCTTGTAGCTGTTCTGGTTGAACTTGCCGCCGGCGTGCAGTTCGGTCAGCGCGATTTCGGCAGCGGAGCGCTTGGGCTCGTGCTTGTCGTCCATCTTCACGCCGGTCGGGATGCCCCGGCCGTTGTCGGTGACGCTGATGGAGTTGTCGGAGTGGATGGTGACGACGATGTCGTCGCAATGGCCGGCCAGCGCCTCGTCGATGGAGTTGTCCACCACTTCGAACACCAGGTGGTGCAGGCCGGTGCCGTCGGACGTGTCGCCGATGTACATGCCCGGGCGCTTGCGCACCGCCTCCAGGCCTTCCAGGATCTGGATCGCGCCTTCGCCGTAGCCCTCGCTGGCGCCAGCCTGCTGGGTGTCGATCTTGTGCGTGGGCGTGGGCTGGGCGTCGGTGCCCGCGCCGTTCTCGGAGGGTGCGGGCAGGTGGTTCTCAGCGGTCATGGATGGCTAGCCTTGGGGTGTCCGTGGAGGCGGCGGGAGGAGCCCGGCGCTTCCGTCAATCAAACTGTCAATCGTTGTGGCGGTCTGTCCAGAGCCCGAAATCGGCTCTAGCGCGCAGCGGAGGCGGGCATATAGCTATCAAAATAGTAGCAAAACATGCCTGCACCCCGAGACCGGTGCGCGTCAGATGCGCATGGGCATCACGACGTATTTGAAGCGTTCGTTGTCGGGGATGGTCATCAGCGCGGAGCTGTTGCCGTCGGAGAGCTCCACCTTCACCATGTCCTGGTCCATGTTGACCAGGGCGTCGATGAGGTAGGTGACGTTGAAGCCGATCTCGATGGTGTCGCCACCGTAGTCGATGTCGAGCTCGTCCACGGCCTCTTCCTGTTCGGCGTTGTTGGACGCGACGCGCAGCGTGCCGGGTTCGATGTTCAGGCGCACGCCCTTGAACTTGTCGCTGGTCATGATGGCCGTGCGCTGCAGGCTGGCCAGCAGGGGCGCGCGGCCCAGGGTGACGCTGTTCTTGTGGTTCTTGGGGATCACGCGGTTGTAGTCGGGGAACTTGCCCTCGACCAGCTTGGTGACGAACTCCATGCCGCCGAAGGTGAACTTCGCCTGGTTGTTGGCGAACTGCATCTCGATGTGGGGCTGGTTCTCGCCGCCGGCGTCCGACAGCAGGCGCTGCAGCTCCAGCACGGTCTTGCGCGGCAGGATGACTTCCTGCTTGGGCACTTCGACATCGAGCGTGGCGCTGGCGAAGGCCAGGCGGTGGCCGTCGGTGGCGACCAGGCTCAGCGTGTTGCCCTCGGCCACGAACAGGATGCCGTTGAGGTAGTAGCGGATGTCCTGCACCGCCATCGCGAACGAGACCTGTCCCAGCAGGTCCTTGAGGACCTTCTGCGGCACGCTGAAGGCCGGGCCGAAGGCGGCCGATTCCTGCACCAGCGGAAAGTCTTCGGCCGGCAGCGACTGCAGCGTGAAGCGGCTCTTGCCGCCCTTGAGCACCAGCTTGGACTGCTGCGATTCCAGGCTCACGGTCTGGTCGCCGGGCATGGTCTTGAGAATGTCGATCAGCTTGCGCGCGCCCACGGTGGTGGTGAAGTCGCCCGTGTCGCCGCCCAGCTCGGCGGTGGTGCGGATCTGGATTTCCAGATCGCTGGTGGTCAGCTGCAGCGCATTGCCCGTCTTGCGGATCAGCACATTGGCCAGGATGGGCAGCGTGTGCCGGCGTTCGACGATGCCGGACACCGATTGCAATACTGCGAGAACCTTGTCTTGTGTTGCCTTGAGGACAATCATGTCGTCAACCTTCGGTGGAATAGGAAGAGGTGCATGGACGGCGGCCGGCTGCCTCAGGCACCGGGCCGCGGGCCCCCTCTCGGGCCGTCCAACACGCCATTTTGCCCGGGAACGGGGACGGTACCTTCGGGGTGCGCGTCATATGCGGGCCGGGGTGGTGAGCCTCACCCCTTGAGGGTCTGCTCCAGCACGTGCAGCTGCTGGTTCAGCTCGGTCAGCTGCTGGCGCTCGCCGGCGATCTTGCGCACCGCGTGCAGCACGGTGGTGTGGTCTCGCCCGCCGAACAGCTCGCCGATCTCGGGCAGGCTCTTTTGCGTGAGTTCCTTGGCCAGGTACATGGCGATCTGCCGCGGCCGCGCGATTGAGGCCGGCCGCTTCTTGCTGTACATGTCGGCGACCTTGATCTTGTAGTAGTCGGCCACCGTCTTCTGGATGTTCTCCACGCTGATCTGCCGGTTCTGGATCGACAGCAGATCGCGCAGGGCTTCGCGCGCCAGCTGGATCGAGACTTCCTTCTGGTTGAAGCGCGAATAGGCCAGGATCTTGCGCAGCGCCCCTTCGAGCTCGCGCACGTTGGAGCGCACGTTCTTGGCCACGAAGAAGGCCACTTCCTCGGGCATGTCGGCGCTCTCGGCGCGGGCCTTGTTGATCAGGATGGCCACGCGCATTTCCAGCTCGGGCGGCTCCAGCGCCACGGTCAGGCCCGAATCGAAGCGCGACACCAGGCGGTCGTGGATGTTGGTCAGGCCCTTGGGGTAGGTGTCCGACGTCATCACGATGTGGCTCTTCTTGGTCAGCAGGGCCTCGAACGCATTGAAGAACTCTTCCTGCGTGCGGTCCTTGTTGGCGAAGAACTGCACATCGTCGATCAGCAGCAGATCGAGCGAGTGGTAGCGCTCCTTGAATTCATCGAAGGTGCGGCGCTGATAGGCCTTAACCACATCCGACACGAATTGCTCGGCATGGATGTAGAGAACTTTGGCGTCGGGCTTGTCCTGCAGCAGTCGGTTGCCCACCGCGTGCATCAAGTGGGTCTTGCCCAGGCCGACGCCGCCGTAGATGAAGAGCGGGTTGTAGAGGTGGCCGGGCGAGCCCGCCACGTGCATGGCAGCGGAGCGCGCCATGCGGTTGGCCGTACCTTCCACCAGGGTCTCGAAGGTCAGCGCAGAGTTGAGCCGGGTGCGGAACGCACCGGCTCCCGGCGCGGCCTCGTCGGTGGCGGGCGGCAGGGCTTCGTTCTGTGCGGAGGGCTCGGCTGCGGCGGGGCGTACGTACGTGCGCACGACGCTTTCCCTCTGAGCGAGCGCTAACTCGAGGGTTACCGGCTGGCCGTAGAGGCCCTCCAGCAGCGCGGAAATGCGGCCGGCGTATTGCGCACGGATCCAGTCGAGCTTGAAGCGGTTGGCCACCAGCACGGTGACCTTGGAGAAGTCCGGTGCGACCTGGGCGGCCAGGGGCTTGATCCAGGTGTTGAACTGCTGTTCGGGCAGGTCCTGCGCCAGTTGTTCAACGCAGGCTTGCCACAGTCCCTGGCCGGCGTCGTCGGCGGGCTCGTTCAGGGGGCTGTGGGAGGGTTCCTCGGTCATTGCGGGGATTTCTTCTTGTGGATAGGAGGAACGGGGAAAGGGGCGCGATTCTAGCTTTTCAAGGACTTATCCACAATCTGGCGGGCTTGTCCCACCCGCCCGCCGGGCCATTGCCCCGGCGGCGTGAGCCCGGCATCCCGCGCGGAGGCGTGAGTGCAACGGTTGCCACGCCCGTCCAAGCCTGCAATAATCGCCGGTTTCCCTGAATGCGTTCAGGGTGATGAAGCCCGGGCGGCCTCTTTCTCCTTCGTGTGGGAAGTTGCTCGGCGGTGCCTGCCCGTGCGGCCTTCGCGTGAGCCGGGTGCGCTCCGTAACTGAACAACCCTCAAGGATCGACCATGAAACGTACTTACCAGCCTTCCAAGACCCGCCGCGCCCGCACCCACGGTTTCCTCGTGCGCATGAAGACCCGCGGCGGCCGCGCCGTCATCAACGCTCGCCGCGCCAAGGGCCGCAAGCGTCTGGCTGTCTAAGCCTTCAGGTTCGCGCACGGCTTTTTCGGCCCGCAGCTGTCCCTCCTTCCCATCTTGCGCTGCCACGTCCCGCCAGGGACACCGCTGCCATGCACCGGCTGAAGACCCGTCCCCAGTTCCAGGCCGCCATGGCCGGGGGGACCGTCTCGCGCACTGCGCATTTCGCACTGCACCGGTTGGGCCTGGAAGGCACTGACGCCGCCGAAAACCCCGCGATACCGACCCCGACAGGGCCCGGTTCCTTGCCGCAAGCGCAAGGGCCGCAGGCCCTGTTCGGCTTGTGTGCCGACCAGCGACCCGGCCCGTGGATGGGTGCGATGGTGCCCAAACGCTGGGCCCGGCGCGCCGTCACCCGCAACGCCATCAAACGGCAGATCTACGCGGTGTCCACCACCTTCGCCGCGCAGCTGCCGGTCGCGGCGCACGTCGTGCGCCTGCGCGCCGGGTTCGACCGCAAGCAGTTCCATAGTGCCACGTCGGATCTGCTCAAGCAGGCCGTGCGCGAAGAGCTGCTGCAGCTCTTCGGCTACGCCGTGCGGCGCGCGGCTCCGCGTGCTGCGCCCAGCGTGCCGGCGGCGGCTGCAGCAGCAGCTTCTACGGCTCCGGCCGCGGCCCATTCCCCCACGCCAGTTCCGGCCGCCGGCCGGATGGGCAGCGGGCTTGAGGCATGATGCGCGCGCTGCTCATGGGCCTCGTCCGCGGCTACCGGCTGCTGCTCAGCCCCTGGCTGGGCTCGGCCTGCCGCTTCGAGCCCACCTGCTCGGTCTATTCGCTGCAGGCGCTGGAGCGCCATGGCGCTGCCATGGGCAGCTACCTCACGCTGCGCCGGCTGGCGCGCTGCCATCCGTGGTGCGACGGCGGGTGTGATCCCGTGCCTGACGTGGCGCCCCGTGGCGCCGGGCTGTTTTCGCGGTGGACGCCCCCCGCACCTTCCTCGTCCTCACCAAAGAAGACTTCTTCATGAACGACATTCGCCGCACCATCCTGTGGGTGATCTTTGGCTTCTCCATGGTCCTGCTCTGGGACAAATGGCAGATCCACAACGGCAACAAGGCCACCTTCTTCCCCGCGCCCGAGGTGCAGACGGCTGCGGCGCCCGCCACGCCCGGGGCTTCCTCCGCTGCGGCGGGCGCCAACAGCGTGCCTTCGGCACCGGCCGCCGCGGGCACCCCGCCCGCAGGCGCGGTGCAGCAGGTGCCGGGCGGCGTGGCGCCGGCTCCCGCGCATGAGCGCGTGACCGTCACCACCGATGTGCTGCGCCTGCAGTTCGACACCGACGGCGGCTCGCTGGTCGAGGGCGACCTGCTGAAGTACCCCGACATGGCCGACAAGTCCAAGCCGTTCGAGCTGTTGGACGAGAGCTCGCACCGGGTCTATGTGGCGCAAACCGGCCTGATCGGCGGCAAGTTCCCCACCCACAAGACGCCGATGACCGTGGTGCCCGGCCCCCGCGCCCTGGCCGACGGCCAGGACGAGCTGAACATCCGCTTCGAGTCGCCCGACCTCGGGGGCGTGAAGCTGGTCAAGACCTGGACCGTCAAGCGTGGCGCCTACGACATCGCCGTCAAGCACGAGGTGGTCAACACGGGCACGGCGCCTGTCTCGCCCCAGCTCTATCTGCAGCTGGTGCGCGACGGCAACAAGCCGCCAGGCGAGTCGTCGTTCTACTCCACCTTCACCGGCCCGGCCGTCTATACGGAAGCCAAGAAGTACCACAAGGTCGAGTTCAAGGACATCGAGAGCGGCAAGGCCGAGATCGACCGTTCGTCGAGCAACGGCTACGTGGCCATGGTGCAGCACTACTTCGCCACGGCCTGGCTGCTGGCCGACGGCGTCAAGCGCGACCTGTTCGTGCGCAAGGTGGACACCAACCTCTACGCCGTGGGCATGATCACCGACGTGGGCGAGATCGCCCCCGGTCAGAGCAAGACCGTCGATGCGCGCCTCTTCGCGGGCCCGCAGATCGAGACCCTGCTGGAAAAGCTCGCCCCCGGGCTGGAGCTGGTCAAGGACTACGGCTGGGTGACCATCCTGGCCAAGCCGCTCTACTGGCTGCTCGAGCAGCTGCACAAGGTACTCAACAACTGGGGCTGGTCCATCGTGGCGCTGGTGCTGCTGCTGAAGATCGCCTTCTACTGGCTCAACGCCAAGGCCTACGCCTCCATGGCCAAGATGAAGGCCATCAACCCCAAGATCATGGAGATGCGCGAGCGCCTGAAGGACAAGCCGCAGCAGATGCAGCAGGAGATGATGCGCATCTACCGCGAAGAGAAGGTCAACCCCATGGGCGGTTGCTTCCCGATCATGATCCAGATCCCGGTGTTCATCGCGCTGTACTGGGTGCTGCTGTCCAGCGTGGAAATGCGCAATGCGCCCTGGGTCGGCTGGATCCATGACCTGTCCTCGCCCGATCCGTTCTTCATCCTGCCTCTGCTGATGACGGCCAGCTCGCTGCTGCAGACGGCCCTGAACCCCGCGCCGCCGGACCCGATGCAGGCCAAGATGATGTGGTTCATGCCGCTGATCTTCAGCGTGATGTTTTTCTTCTTCCCGGCCGGTCTGGTGCTGTACTGGCTGACGAACAACCTGCTGTCGATCGCACAGCAGTGGATCATCAACAAGCGCATGGGCGTGCCGCCGCAGTTCAACCTGCCCAAGTTCCGCTGATACGCCTGTGCTCCAGATTGGTGCGCCGCCTGCTCGGCGCGCCATTCGGACAATCCCCAGCGGCCGCCCTCGGGCGGCCGCTGTCATTTCGGTACGTTCATTGCTAGTCTGCTGGCTTCCACAACGGAATCCTTTCGTATCCTTTTTTGGAGGCCTGATTGATGAAGCTGCGTTTGAACCTCTCCCTGGGCGTAGTGGCCCTGGCCGCCTGCATGGCCGTGGGGGCCGCCCAGGCAGCCCCCCTGCGCTGGGCCGGCGCCAACGACATCCTCACCGTCGATCCGCACGCCCAGAACCATCAGACGACGCATGCATTTCTGCAGCAGATCTACGAAAGCCTGGTGCGCTACGACAAGAACTACCAGATCCAGCCGGCGCTGGCCACCAAGTGGACGCAGATCTCGCCCACGCAGGTGCGCTTCGAATTGCGCCGCGGCGTCAAATTCCACGATGGCGCGCCCTTCACGGCCGATGACGTGGTGTTCTCCATCACCCGCGTGATGACGCCCCCGTCGAACATGATCTCCTCGGTACAGAGCGTCAAGGAGGTCAAGAAGGTCGATGACTTCACCGTCGATCTGATCCTCAAGGGCCCCAACCCCGTGCTGCTGCGCGAGCTGACCGAGGCGCGCATCATGAACAAGGCCTGGGCCGAGAAGAACAACTCGGCCAAGGCGCAGGACTATGCGAGCAAGGAAGAGAACTTCGCCTCGCGCAACGCCAACGGCACCGGCCCCTTCATGCTGGTGGGTTGGCAGCCCGACGTGAAGCTCACGCTCAAGAAGAACCCGAACTGGTGGGACAAGCCTGCCGGCAACGTCGATGAAGTGGTGTTCACGCCCATCAAGTCGGCCGCCACGCGCACGGCGGCGCTCATTTCCGGCCAGGTGGACTTCGTGGTCGATCCGCCGCCGCAGGATTTGGCCCGCATGAAGGCCAGTCCCGACCTCAAGCTGGTCGAAGGCGCCGAGAACCGCACCATCTACCTGGGCCTGGACCAGTTCCGCGACGAGTTACCCGGCGCGGGGACCCCGGGCAAGAACCCGCTCAAGGACAAGCGCGTGCGCCAGGCGCTCTACCAGGCCATCGATTCGGCCGGCATCCACAGCCGCACCATGCGCAACCTGTCGGTGCCCGCGGGCGTCATGGTCGCGCCGATGGTCCATGGCTGGACCAAGCAGCTCGACGAGCGCGCCTCCAAATACGACGTGGAAGCCGCCAAGAAGCTGCTGGCCGACGCCGGCTATCCGCAAGGTTTTGCGCTCAAGCTCGACTGCCCGAATGACCGCTATGTGAACGACGAGGCCATCTGCCAAGCCGTTACGGCGATGTGGACGCGCATCGGCGTCAAGACCACGCTGCAGACCGCGCCCATGTCGCAGTTCGTCAGCCGTGTGATGAACAACGACGTCAGCGCCTACCTCTTCGGCTGGGGCGTGGCGACCTTCGATGCCCTCTACACGCTGGACTCGCTGGTGTCCACCAAGGACGGCAAGACGGCAGCAGGCGTCTACAACGGTGGGCGCATCAGCGATCCCAAGCTCGACAGCACGATCAACCAGATCAAGGTGGAGATGGATGCGCCCAAGCGTGACGCGCTCGTCAACGAGGCGCTGCAGCGCGTCAAGGACGAGTACTACTACCTGCCGCTGCACCACCAGATCCGCCCGTGGGCCATGCGCAAGGGCGTAGAGACGCCGCACCGCGCGGACGACCGCCCGATGCCGACCTGGACGACCATCAACTAAGCAGCGGCGGCCAGGTCCGCGAAGGCCTGGAGTGCTCCTGAAACAATAGCTGCCTGCCAAGGCACTCTGGGCATTGCGATGCGAAATGCATCGTAAAAGCCCGGGTGACTTGCGCAGGCAGCTCTCTTTTTTGATGACACAAAGGTCTCCTCTGGGCGCCCCGAGCCAGCGGCGGGGGCCGCTTCTGCGGGGCCGGGGCTATCATCCGCGCTCCGTTCCGCCTTCGGCCCGCCGCGCCGCCCACTGCCCTTCCACCGCCCCATGCTGCCCCGCCACAACGAACCCATCGCCGCCATCGCCACCGCGCCGGGGCGTGGCGCCGTGGGCATCGTGCGGGTCTCCGGGCCCGGGCTGGGCCCGCTGATGCGGGCCCTGTGCGGCAAGGCCTTGAAGCCGCGCGAGGCCACCTATCTGCCCTTCCGCGACGCGGCGGGCCAGCCCATCGACCAGGGCCTGGCGCTCTACTTTCCCGCGCCGCACAGCTACACCGGCGAAGACGTGCTGGAGCTGCAGGCGCACGGCGGCCCCGTGGTGCTGCAGCTGCTGCTGGCCCGCTGCCTCGAAGCCGCCGCCGCGCCGGACGCCGCCAGCGGCCGCCCGGTGCTGGCCGGCCTGCGCCTGGCCCAGCCCGGCGAATTCACCGAGCGCGCGTTTCTCAACGACAAGATCGACCTGGCCCAGGCCGAGGCCATCGCCGACCTGATCGACGCCAGCACCGAGGCCGCCGCCCGCAGCGCCAGCCGCTCGCTGGCCGGCGCCTTCTCGCAGGAGATCCACGCGCTGCGCGATGCGCTCGTGCACCTGCGCATGCTGGTCGAGGCCACGCTGGACTTTCCCGAAGAGGAAATCGACTTCCTGCGCAAGGCCGACGCTCACGGGCAGCTATCGAATCTGCAGCAGACCCTGGCCGGCGTGATGCGCCGCGCCAGCCAGGGCGCGCTGCTGCGCGAGGGCATCAAGGTCGTGATCGCGGGCCAGCCCAATGCGGGCAAGAGCTCGCTGCTCAACGCGCTGGCGGGGGCGGAGCTGGCCATCGTCACGCCGATCGCCGGCACCACGCGCGACAAGGTGCAGCAGACCATCCAGATCGAAGGCGTGCCGCTGCACGTGATCGACACCGCCGGCCTGCGCGAGAGCGACGACGAGGTGGAGAAGATCGGCATCGCCCGCGCCTGGGACGAGATCGCCGCCGCCGACGCGGTGCTCTTCCTGCACGACCTGAGCCGCGCCGAAACGCCCGAGTACGCGGCGGCCGACGCGCTGATCGCCGGCACCATCGCCCAGAAGCTGCCGGGCAGCGTGCCGGTCATCGACGTGTGGAACAAGATCGACCGCGTGGCGCATGCTGCGGGCGCGGCTGCAGCACTGCCTGCGGCCTGCCAGGGCGGCGAGCGCGGCCACCCGGCCGTGCGCCTCTCGGCCCGCACGGGCGAGGGGCTGGACGCGCTGCGCCGGCTGCTGCTGGAGGTCGCCGGCTGGCAGGCCGCGCCCGAAGGCCTCTACATCGCCCGCGCCCGCCACATCGCTGCTCTGCAAGCGGTGGACGGCCATTTGATGGAAGCGGCAGCGCAACTGCACGCGGCCGGCCCGGCGCTCGACCTGCTGGCCGAGGAGCTGCGCCTGGCGCAGAACGCGCTCAACGCCATTACCGGCGAATTCACCTCCGACGACCTGCTGGGCGTGATCTTCTCCAGCTTTTGTATCGGCAAGTGAGCCGCGCGAGCGGGCGGGTGCCGCGAGGGCCGGACAGCGCGCGACCCGCCTCTTGCGCCGCTTACCATTCAGTCAAAGTTGTAAAAGGACGGAACGCTGCTTGTGCCTGCGCGGATTCGCGGGTACGTTGTCGCGGATGCCTCTTGTTCAGCGTCGGCCCCAGGCCCGGGCGCTGCGGCAGCACAGCCCCTCGTCGGAATCTTGCCTCTCCTCAGGAGCCACGCAGGGCCACCCCCCTCCCGTTGAATCGATTCCTCCGGGCATCGCGAAGGTAAGGCATGTCTTTTTTCCGCTGGTTGATCGGCGCGCGCAAACCGCATCGCGCCGGCACCCATCAGGCGCAGGGCCACGCGCGTTCACCCGAACCGGCCGCCACGCAGCGCAGCGAACGCACGCAGCGCCGTGAACTGCTCTACACGGTGGTGCGCGAGGCCATGATGCGGGCCTCCGTGCTGTCCGCCGGCTACAAGTTCAAGGTGCTGTCGCTGGACCAGCGCGGTCAGCAGTTCATGGTGATGGTCGATCTCGGCCGCGAATACGGCGGAGAGACCGTGCGCCTGAGCGCGATCGAGGCGCTGATCGTGCAGACGGCCCACACACGCTTTGCGATCGGCGTGACCGCGGTCTATTGGCGCATCAACGACCAGATCGGCGCAGGCGTGCCCTCCGCTGCGCTGGGGGCCCGCGCCGTGCAAGCTGCGGCAGTACGGTCCGCTGCGCGGGCGCCCGCTGCCACTCCTGACCCGGCCCGACCGGCCCAGGATGGGCCGCCGGTGCCGGCGGGCGCTGTCGCTGTCGCGGGCGGCTTCGAGCCCATCGGCGCCGACGAGGTGGAAGCGTTCAAGCAGGCGCTGCAGGCCGGGGCCCCCGGTAGCGTGGGCGACGGCGCGGCAAAGCAGTCCCCCGCTGCGCCCACCGCGCAGGCGCCGCAGCCGCCGCGGGGGAAAGTCCGCATCGGGCCGCTGCAGGAGCGCGGTGCCGCGCAACGCACGGGCTTCGAAGATACCCGGGCGTCGAGCCCTCAGGCGTCGCCGCCGTGGTCGGACCATCTCAGCAAGACGCAGTTCGGCGATCTCTGAGCCTGGGGCCGAGCTCCAGCGGGCCCGGCCACGTCAGTGGCCGGCGAAGTCCACCAGCGTGAAAAGCGGCAGGCCGGCATCGGTCAGGCGACGCGAGCCTCCCAGCTCGGGCAGGTCCACGATGGCGGCGCCTTCAGTCACGGTGGCGCCCAGCTTCTCCAGCAGGTTCTTGCCAGCCATCATCGTGCCGCCGGTGGCGATCAGGTCGTCGATCAGCAGCACCCGGTCGCCAGCCTTGACGGCGTCGGCATGCAGCTCGACGGTGGCGCTGCCGTATTCCAGCTCGTAGGTTTCCTCGACGGTGGTGAAGGGGAGCTTGCCCTTCTTGCGGATGGGCACGAAGCCCACGTTCAGCTCGTAGGCCACCACGGCGCCGAGGATGAAGCCCCGCGCATCCAGGCCGGCCACCACGTCAGGCCGCAGGGCGCGGTCCATGTAGCGATGCACGAATGCGTCTATCAGCACGCGGAAGACTTTCGGGTCCTGCAGCAGCGGGGTGATGTCGCGGAACTGCACGCCCGGCGCCGGCCAGTCGGGCACCGTGCGGATGTGCTGGCGCAGGTAGTGGTTGACGCTGAATTGCTGCATGGCGAAAGGCTCAGGGGGGGCAAAGAGGACTGGTTGATGGACGGCAGGCGGGCCGCCAGTGTAAACAGGCCCATTGCCCATCGCATAATGACTGCTCAGGGCAGCTTGTAACGCTGCCTGGGCGCTGCATGGCCCTTTTTCTCCCTGCATGAAAGCTCGGCAATCCATGCCTGTCTCGGTACTGCTCGTCGATGGCGACTCTTCCCATTCTCAGGGCCTGGTGCGTGCCCTCGCCGACGCATGGCTGGGCTGGCGGGTGGATGTTGCACTCACGGTGGCTGACGCCTTGCAGCGGCTGGCGGCCGGCGGCATCGACGTCATCGTGGCGGCAGAGCAGCTCGTCGATGGCAGCGCCTTCGACGTGCTGGAGGTGGCGCAAGAGATTCCCGTGATCCTGGCCGTGCCCGAAAACGGAGCGGCCCGCGCCGCCAGAGCGCTGCGGCACGGCTTTCGCGACTTCATCGTGCGCGATGAGGAGCATGCCTACCTGCTGTCGCTGCCTGCGCAGATCGAGGAGGTGCTGGAGCAATCCTGCACCTTGCTGACGCGCGAAGCGTGCCAGACCCTCCAGGCGCGCCAGCACCGGCTGCTGAACGCCATGTCCCGCGCGCAGTCGCTGTTCATCGACGGCCAGGCGTGCGCCGCCTTCACGGTGCTGCTGCAGGAGCTTCTGACCCATACCTCCAGCCCATGCGGCTTTCTGGCCTGCGTGCGCTCGTCCGGCGAGGCGGACGCCGCTGCGCATGCCCGTCGCGACCTGCGCCTGCTGGCCCAGGCAGGCCAATGGCCGGACGGACGTGCTGCGCCTGATATGGGCGAGGAATGGACGGTGCTGGCGCCCGCCTGCCCGGCCGGCAGCGGATCGGCCGGAGTGCTGGCTCGTGCGCTGGTCAGCCGTTCCCTGGTCGTCCACAACCCGGGGGCTTCGGCGTGTCCATCCGAGGACTGGCCCGACGGCCGGTCGGTGACGGGCACCTGCTGCGCCCAGGCCCTGTGGGGGGGCGACGAGCCGGTCCTGCTGCTGCTGCTGGCCGGGCGCACGAGCGGCTACGCCGCCGAGCTGCCGCGTGCCCTGCAGCCTGTGCTGAGTACCCTGGTGCAGATGGCAATGGCGCAGCGTGCCCAGGCCGCGCGCCTGAGCGTTGAAGCGCAGCTGGCGCGCACCACGGCACTGCTGGTGGAAAAGACCCAGGTGCTGGAAAGCACGCTCGACTTCATGGACCAGGGCATCACCAACGTCAATGCCGAGGGACGCATCTGCGTCTTCAATCGCCGCTACCTCGAGCTGCTGGAGATGACCGAGGACTTCATGTCCCGCCAACCCAAGGTCGAGGAGGTCGTGCGCTACCAGGCTGCGCGCGGCGATTTCGGCTCCGATTTCGAGTATGTGGACGACCGCGGCAGAGACTACATGCGCCGCGAATATGCGGCCCAGGGCCTGCCGCTGCAGACGCCCGCCAGTTATGTGCGCCGCACGCACACGGGCCGCCATGTCGAGGTTCGAACGCGCCACTTGCCCGACGGCGGGCGCGTGCGCAGTTTCACCGACGTCACTGATTTCATCGCCACCCAGGAAGCCCTGCGCTCCAGCGAGGCGCGCTGGCGCAGCCTGACGCAGCTGTCTTCCGACTGGTACTGGGAGGTGGACTCCGACTTTCGCTTCGTGCGCGTGGAGGGTGCGAACCGCCTGCTCACCGGGCTGGAAGCGACCGACCTCATGGGCAAGACCCCATGGCAGCTGCCGGACTTCGGCATGTCGGAGGAAAGCTGGCAGGCGTATCGGGCCCGGTTGCTGGCCCGCGAGGTCTTCCATGACCTGGAAGTCCAATATGGCATGCCGGATGGATCGACCCTCTGGGTATGGGTCAGCGGCGAGCCGTTCTACAGTGCCGATGGCAGCTTCCTCGGCTACCGGGGTGTGGGCCGCAATGTTTCCGACCGCAAGCGCGCCGAAGCGGAGATCGAGCGACTGGCTTTCTTCGACGAGCTCACCGGGCTGCCCAACCGGCGCCTGCTGATGGATCGCATGGAGCGTGTCCTGGCCACAGGCGTGCGAACGGGTCAATACGGCGCACTGCTGTTCCTGGACCTGGACAACTTCAAGGGCATCAATGACACGCTGGGCCACGAATGGGGCGACCAACTGCTGCAGCAGGCGGCCCTGCGGCTGTCCGGCAGCGTGCGTGCCAGCGACACCGTGGCCCGCCTGGGCGGCGACGAGTTCGTGGTGGTGCTTGCCGGCCTGCCGGACAACGAGGCCAAGGCGGTCATCGAGGTTCGCGCCATCGGCCAGAAGCTGCTGGGCCGGTTGAACCAGCCCTATCTGCTGGATGGGCGCGAGATCCACAACACGGCCAGCGTCGGCACCGCGCTGTTCCACGGCCGCGAGGAAACCACGCACGACCTGCTCAAGCGCGCCGACCTGGCCATGTACCAGGCCAAGGCGCAGGGCCGCAATACGCTGTGCTTTTTCGACCCGCAGATGCAGGCCACCGCCAACGCGCGCTCGGCGCTGGAGGCGGATATCCGGCTCGGGCTGCAGCGGGCGGAGTTCCTGCCCCACTACCAGCCCGTGGTCGATGCCGACGGCCGCGTGCTGGGCGCCGAGGCACTGGTGCGCTGGCGCCATCCGCAGCGCGGCATGGTGCCGCCCTACGAATTCATTCAGGTGGCCGAACAGACTGGGCTCATCATGCCCCTGGGCCAGCTGATGCTGCGCACCGCCTGCCTGCAGCTGGCCGCGTGGTCGCAGCGGCCGGAGACCGCGGAGTGGACCGTGTCGGTCAACGTCAGCGCACACGAATTCCGCCATCCGGACTTCGTGCAGCAGGTGGCGGTCGCCCTGCAGGAAAGTGGCGCCAGCCCCCGGCGCCTGAAGATCGAGCTGACCGAGAGCCTGCTGCTGCACGACGTGGAGGATGCCATCGCCAAGATGCAGGAGCTGCGCACCCAGGGCGTGGGTTTTTCGCTGGACGACTTCGGCACGGGTTACTCATCGCTGGCCTATCTCAAGCGCCTGCCGCTGGACCAGCTCAAGATCGACCAGAGCTTCGTGCGCGACGTGCTCACCGACCCCAACGACGCCGCCATCGCCTGCACCATCGTCGCGCTGGCGAACAGCCTGGGGCTGGACGTGGTGGCCGAGGGCGTGGAGACGGAGGGCCAGCGCGAGTTCCTGCTGCGCAACGGCTGCCGCCGCTTCCAGGGCTATCTGTTCGGTCGGCCAGCGCCGGCCGAGCAGCTGCTGGCTGCGTAGGGAGGAGGGGGCACCTCAGCCGCGCAGCAGCCGGTCCTCGGCCAGGGCCAAGGCCGTGGGGTGGCCCGAGATCACCAGGGTGTCGCCCTCGGCCAGCAGGGCCTCGTCACTGGCAGCAGACATCTGGCCGTTGCCGTGCCGCAGGCTGACCACCTGCGCACCCACGGCGTGCAGTGCCAGCTGACCCAGTGCCTGGCCGAGCGATGCAGCATCGGGAGGCAGGGTGATGGAGGTCAGCCGCTCCTGGTCGCGCTCCGATGCCGTGTCGTCATCGGCGCCGTGGAAATAGCCGCGCAGCAGGTGGTAGCGCGCATCGCGCTGCTCCTGCACGCTGCGCAGCACGCGCCGCATGGGCACGCCCACCAGCGCCAGCGCATGGCTGGCCAGCATCAGCGAGCCTTCGATGGCTTCGGGCACCACTTCGGTGGCGCCGGCGGCCTGCAGGCGGTCCAGGTACTGATCGTCCTGCGTGCGCACCACCACCGGCACATGCGGCGCGTGGCTGCTGGTGTGGGCCAGCACCTTCAGCGTGGCGGGCAGGTCCAGGTAGGTGACGGCCACGGCGCTGGCGCGTGCCAGGCCGGCGGCCACCAGCGCCTGCAGCCGCGTGGCGTCGCCGTACACCACCGAATCGCCGCCGGCTGCGGCCTGCCGCACGCGGTCGGGGTCCAGGTCCAGTGCCAGGTAGGGAATGCCTTCGAGCTGCAGCATGCGCGCCAGGTTCTGCCCGCAGCGGCCGTAGCCGCAGATCAGCACGTGCCGGTCGGTGTTGATGGCCTTGCGCGCGATGGTCGTCATCTGCAGCGACTGCTGCAGCCAGTCGCTGGCCACCAGCTTCATCACGATGCGGTTGCTGTAGAGGATGAGAAAGGGCGTGGACAGCATCGACAGCACCATCGCCGCGAGAATGGGGTTCATCAGCGCGGGAGCTACCAAGCCGTGCTTCTGCGTGAGCGATAGCAGCACAAAGCCGAATTCGCCGGCCTGCGCCAGGTAGAGCCCGGTGCGCAGCGACACGCCGGTGGTGCTGCCCATGCTGCGTGCCAGCAGCAGGATGATGCCCATCTTCAGCAGCATGGGAACGGCCAGCAGCAGCAGCACCAGGGCCCAGCGATCCAGCAGGATGTGCCAGTCCAGCATCATCCCCACGGTGATGAAGAACAGGCCCAGGAGCACGTCGTGGAACGGGCGGATGTCCGTGCCCACCTGGTGGCGGTATTCGGTCTCGGACACCAGCACGCCCGCGATGAAGGCGCCCAGCGCCAGCGAGAGTCCCGCCAGATCGGTCATCCAGGCCAGCCCCAGCGTGATGAGCAGCAGGTTCAGCATGAACAGCTCGTCGCTCTTGCGCCGCGCCACCAGCGTGAGCCACCAGCGCATCACGCGCTGGCCTCCGGCCAGCAGCACGCCCACCAGCACGGTGGCCTTGAGTAGCGCCAGTCCCATTTCCACCATCAGCCGCTCGGGCGACGAGCCCAGCGCCGGAATCAGCACCAGCAGCGGCACCACGGCCAGATCCTGGAACAGCAGGATGCCCAGCACCCGCCGCCCGTGCTCGCTCTCCAGCTCGGCGCGCTCGGCCATCAGCTTGACGACGATCGCCGTGCTGCTCATGGCCAGCGTGCCCGACAGCGCCAGCGCGGTCTGCCAGCCCACGTCCCACACGCCGCCCGCCCAGCGCGCCAGCAGCAGCATGCCCACCATGGCCGCCGCCATGGTGCCCGCGACCTGCAGCAGACCCAGGCCGAACACGTAGCGGCGCATGGCGCGCAGCTTGGGCAGGCTGAATTCGAGCCCGATGGCGAACATGAGGAACACCACGCCGAATTCGCCCAGGTGCTTCACGACCGCCGAGTCCTGCGCCAGGGCCAGCGCATGCGGCCCGATCAGGATGCCCGCCGCCAGGTAGCCCAGCATGGGCGGCAGCTTCAGGCTGCGGCAGGCCACCACGCCCAGCACGGCGGCCAGCAGGTAGAGCAGAGTGAGCGCAAGCGATGACATCTTCCGATGCTAGCCGAGCGCCAGTGCCGCCCGGTAGCAGCCGGGCCCCGCCCGTCGGACGCCGCCGCCACGTGCCGGCGGGGCTATGACCCGTCCGTGTACGCCGGCCGGGGCCGGTCGATAGAATCGCTCGCCATGTCATCTGCTTCCGCTGCTCTGCCACCCTTCGACGCTGCCGAGGTCCTGCGCCTGGCCCGCGAGACCTTCGCCATCGAGGCCGCCGCGCTGGGTAGCCTCGCTGCGCGGTTGGGCGAGCCCTTCGTCGAGGCCGTGCGCCGCATGCTGGGCACCCCCGGCCGCATCGTCGTCATGGGCATGGGCAAGAGCGGCCACGTGGGCCGCAAGATCGCCGCCACGCTCGCATCCACCGGCACGCCCGCCTTCTTCGTGCACCCGGCCGAGGCCAGCCACGGCGACCTGGGCATGGTCACCCAGGGCGATCTGGTGCTGGGCATTTCCAACAGTGGCGAGAGCAACGAACTCACCGTGCTGCTGCCCGTGCTCAAGCGCCTGGGCGTGCCGCTCGTCGCCATGACCGGAGGGCTGCATTCCACTCTGGCGCGCCATGCCGACACGGTGCTGGATTGCGGTGTCGAGCGTGAGGCCTGCCCGCTCAACCTGGCACCCACCACCAGCACCACCGCGCAGCTCGCCATGGGTGATGCGCTGGCCGTGGCGCTGCTCGATGCGCGCGGCTTCCGGCCCGAGGACTTTGCCCGGTCCCACCCCGGCGGCGCGCTGGGCCGCAAGCTGCTGACCCATGTGAGCGACGTCATGCGCGCGGGCGATGAAGTGCCCCGCGTGGGTCCCGAGGCCACCTTCAGTGAACTCATGCGCGAGATGAGTGCCAAGCGCTTGGGGGCCTCCGCCATCGTCGATGGGGGTGGCCGCCTGCTGGGCATCTTCACCGACGGCGACCTGCGCCGCCGCATCGAGGCCGGTGCCGATCTGCGCACCGCCACCGCCGGCGAAGTCATGCATGCCGGCCCGCGCACCATCGCCGCCGATGCGTTGGCCGTGGACGCGGCCGCTGCCATGGAGCGCCACGGCATCACCAGCGTGCTCGTCACCGACACGGCCGGCGTGCTGGTCGGCGTGGTGCATATCGGCGACCTCATGCGCGCCAAGGTGATCTGATGGCCGACGACCGCATGGCCTTTTCGGCCCCCGACCTGCCTCCTCTGCGCCCGGCTCTTCAGCACCCGCCCGAGCTGCTGCTCCAGGCGCAGGGCGTGCGCGTGGCGTTCTTCGATGTCGATGGCGTGCTGACCGACGGTGGCCTCTACTTCTCCGAGTCGGGCGAGACCCTCAAGCGCTTCAACACCCTGGATGGCCACGGCATCAAACTGCTCCAGCGCGCCGGCATCGTGCCGGCCGTCATCACCGGCCGTGACGCGCCCGCTCTGCGCCTGCGCCTGAAGGCGCTGGGCGTGGAGCACGCCCGTTTTGGCACCGAAGACAAGCGCCCCGCTGCCGAAGCCATCCTGGCCGAGCTGGGCCTGGACTGGAGCCAGGCCGCCGCCATGGGCGACGACTGGCCCGACCTGCCCGTGATGCGCCGCGCTGCGCTGGCCTGTGCGCCTGCCGGCGGCCATATCGAGGCCCGTGCCGTGGCGCACCACGTCACCACGGCAGCGGCCGGCGCCGGCGCCGCGCGGGAATTCTGCGATCTGCTGCTGGTCGCCAGCGGCCGCTACGCCGCGCTGCTGGCGGACTACGCATGAGCGGCGTGCTGCTGCTGCTGCAACGCGTGCGGCTGGGCTGGGACCGGCTCTCCATCTACCTGCCCGTGGCGCTGATGTTCGTGCTGGCGCTGGGCACCTGGTGGCTGGTGCGCAACGCGCCCAAGCCACCCCAGGCGGAGCCGACCCGCGCGCCCGCACACGAGGTGGACTATTTCATGCGTGACCTCTCGGTCAAGAGCTTCGACGCCACGGGTCGCCTGGCCAGCGAGATGCGGGGCGACATGGCCCGCCACTACGTAGACACCGACACGCTGGAGGTGGACCGCATGCGCCTGCACGCGAGCACGCCTGAGGGCCGCGTGACCACCGCCTCGGCCAACAGGGCGTTGTCGAATGCCGACGGCTCGGAGGTCCAGCTCTTTGGCAATGCGATCGTCATCCGGGAGTCGCTGCCCCGCAGCGGCCGAGACGCTCTCCCGCGCCTGGAGTTCCGGGGCGAATTCCTGCAGGCTTGGGTCAATTCCGAGCGCGTGAAGTCCGATCTGCCCGTCACGCTCAAGCGCGGCGACGATGTATTCACGGCCGACAATCTGGACTACGACAACCTCGACCAGATCTTGCAGCTGCGCGGCCGGGTGCGCGGCACCTTCCAGCCCGCGCCCGCCGGGCGCTGACCACGCCGGCCCCCTTTCACGGAAACGATCGCATGGCGCCCTCCAGCTCCCTGGTCTTCATCACCGGCGCCTCCAGCGGCATCGGCCAGGCGCTGGCCTGGCGCTTTCACCAGGCCGGCTGGCGGCTGGCCTTGGTCGCGCGTCGCACGTCAGAGATCGAATCCTGGGCTAGCGCACATGGAATCAGCGCTGATGGCTATCAAATTTATAGTGCAGACGTGTCCGTGCCCGACAGCATCGCTGCCGCCGGCGCCGCCTGCCTTCAGGCCCAGGGTCTGCCGGACGTAGTCATCGCCAACGCCGGCATCAGCGTCGGCATGGACACGGCGCTGCGCGGCGATCTGGACGTGATGGCGCGGACCTTCGCCACCAACAACCTCGGCATGGCGGCCACCTTCCAGCCGTTCATCGCCGGCATGGCGCAGCGCGGCAGCGGCGCGCTCGTTGGCATCGGCAGCGTGGCCGGCATCCGCGGACTGCCCGGGCACGGGGCTTATTGCTCCAGCAAGGCTGCGGTCATCAGCTACTGCGAAAGCCTGCGTGGCGAACTGCGCCCATCGGGCGTGAAGGTGGTCACCCTCTGCCCGGGCTACATCGACACGCCGCTCACCCGGCAGAACCGCTACGCCATGCCGTTCCTGATGCAGCCGGAAGACTTCGCCGCCCGCGCGTTCGATGCGATCCGGGCGGGGGCCAGCTACCGTGTCATTCCCTGGCAGATGGGCGTCGTCGCCAAGCTCCTGCGCCTGCTGCCCAACGCCCTTTTCGACCGGGTGCTCGCCGGCCGCCCGCGCAAGCACCGCCAGGGCGAAGGGCGGGACTGTGGCAGGTAACGCACGCAGGTGCTGAAAAGCAAAAAGGCTCCCGAGGGAGCCTTTTTTGTGGGCCAGGCGCACTGGTGGCGTCTGCTATGGGAGGCGGTCGATCAGTAACCGCCGCCGTTGCCACCGCCGTAGCCACCGCCACCGCCGCTGCGGCCGCCGCCGTTGCGCGAGCCGGAGCCGTAGGGGCTGCGGAAACCGCCGTCACCCCGGCCGCCGCCGCCGAATCCACCGCCGCCACCGCCTTCACGGCTACCACCGTAGCCGCCTCCGCCACCGCCGTAACCACCGCCACCGCTGCGGCCACCGCCTCCAAATCCGCCACCACCACCGCCGCCAAATCCGCCGCTGCGCGGGGGGCGCGCTTCCATGGGGCGGGCCTCGTTTACCACGATGCTGCGGCCGCCGAGGGGCTGGCCGTTCATGCCGTGGATGGCGGCCTGTGCTTCGTCCTCGCTGCCCATCTCGACAAAGCCAAAGCCCTTGGAGCGGCCCGTGTCGCGCTCCATCATGACCTTGGCGCTGGTGACCGAGCCGAACTGGCTGAAGGCCTGTTCAAGGTCGCCATCACGCACGGAGTACGGCAGATTGCCGACGTACAGTTTGTTGCCCATTGAGGGACTCCTCAAAAACACATTGATAAAGCGATGGAGTCCCGGAAACGCAGCCAGTTAATCACGAGAGACGCCCTATGCGCGAAATGAAAGGATCACCGCAGACCTCGGCGCGGCAGCACCGCGCGAAACATTATGCGCCACAAGAACGTGGAAAAAGCAAGGCCTTTTTTCTTCGGCTTGAAATGCTGGGATGTGATGTGAAAAGCCCATGAAAAAAGGCCCTCGAGAGGGCCTTTTTTCAGATTGTGCGGAGCGCTGCAAAAGCGCATTCCGGCACGGCAAGCGCGTGCTTAGTAGCTGTTGCGGCCACCGCCGTAACCGCCGCCATTGCCGCCGCCGTAGCCGCCACCACCGTTGCCGCCGCCGAAGCCGCCGCTGCGGCCACCGCCGTAGCCGCCACCGCCATTGCCGCCGCCGAAGCCACCGCTGCGGGGGGGACGGGGTTCCATCGGACGGGCTTCGTTGACCACGAGGTCACGGCCGCCGAAGTTTTGGCCGTGCACGGCCTGGATGGCAGCCTGGGCTTCTGCGTCGCTGCCCATTTCGACAAAGCCGAAGCCCTTCGAACGGCCGGTGTCGCGTTCCATCATGACCTTGGCGCTGTTCACTGCGCCGAATTGGCTGAAGGTTTGCTCGAGGTCGCTATCGCGGAAGGAATAGGGCAGGTTGCCCACGTAAAGTTTGTTGCCCATGAAGGACTCCTACAAAAAACCATGAAAACGCGATGAGCCTTACGCAATCAACAAACCTGTGACGACTTCAAAGACGCGAAACCGACCAAACACCGCAGCTTGCATTCCTGCAAGGCAGAAAGGCAGGAACCATTATTAACCATAGTTTCGCCGGCGGTGGCAAACATTCAGCGCTCCCGCAACACTTTGCGTGCGTGTTTACCCGAATGAACGCAATGTCTTGGCTACAATCGCGCCAGTCTTTGGGGAGTAGCCCGCCTTCGGCGCCTTGCGGTGCCCAGGGAGCATGCATCAACAAACTTGGACCTTCTCGGTCTATGGTGCCTGCGGCGGTTGAGCGCGGCCCTGTGCCAGCCTTTGTTCAGGCTGTGCGGGGCGCTCACGGCACGACATGCTGGGCGAGACCATTGACTGCGCACCGTTCCATAGGCCGGAGACGGGGCGCAGTCAATGTCGTCTGTCGTATCTCCGGCCGGATAACGACCCCCGCCCCATGGAAGCCTTCTTTGTCTCCACCGCCATCGTCGCCCTCGCCGAGATGGGCGATAAAACCCAACTCCTCTCGCTGGTTCTCGCTGCACGGTTCCGCAAGCCCTGGCCGATCGTGCTGGGCATCTTCGTCTCCACCCTCGCCAACCATGCGCTGGCCGGTGCCGTCGGCGCGTGGGTGACCACCGTGGTGGGACCGAACGTGCTGCGCTGGGGGCTGGGCCTGTCGTTCATCGCCATGGCGGTGTGGATGCTGATTCCCGACAAGCTCGACGAGGACGATGCGGCCGCCACTCCGCGCTGGGGCGTCTTCGGCACCACGGTCGTGGCGTTCTTCCTGGCCGAGATGGGTGACAAGACCCAGGTGGCGACGGTGATGCTGGCCGCGCAGTACAGCGCCTATTTCGCCGTGGTGGCCGGCACCACGCTGGGCATGATGCTGGCCAACGCGCCGGTGGTCTGGCTGGGCGAGCGCATCACGCGGCGCGTGCCCATTCGTGCCGTGCATGTCGTCTCTGCGGTGATCTTCCTGGTGCTGGGCTTGCTGGCGCTGCTGCACCCCATGGGCTGACGCTGGGACGGTGCGAGGGCTTTGGTATAGTCTTCGCACGCGCCGATTTGCTACAGCTTGCGGGCGCTTTATAAATTCAGCTAAAGACCCGTCCGCGAAGTGGCACCCACCGACCCGGCCTCGTTTTTAGCGATGCCGGGTTTTTTCATGTCCTTCATCGCCACGCCCCAGTTCCTGAGCTTTCCCGAAGCGCTGCCCCTGAAGGGCGGCGGCTCATTGCGCGGCTACACGCTGGCCTACGAGACCTATGGCCATCTCAATGCGGACGGCTCCAACGCCGTGCTGGTCTGCCATGCGCTCAACGCCTCTCACCACGTGGCGGGTGTCTATGAAGGGCAGTCTCGCAGTGAGGGTTGGTGGGACAACATGATCGGTCCGGGCAAGCCGCTCGACACCAACCGTTTCTTTGTCATCGGCATCAACAACCTGGGCTCGTGCTTCGGCTCCACGGGGCCGATGCACCTCAACCCCGATACGGGGGAGGTCTATGGCGCAGACTTTCCCGTGGTCACGGTGGAGGATTGGGTGAACGCCCAGGCCCTGTTGCTCGACCGCCTGGGCATCGGCCAGCTGGCGGCCGTGCTGGGCGGCAGCTTAGGCGGCATGCAGGCGCTCTCGTGGACGCTGCAGTACCCCGACCGCGTGCGCCATGCCGTGGTGGTGGCCAGCGCCCCCAACCTCACGGCCGAGAACATCGCCTTCAACGAGGTGGCGCGCCGCGCCATCGTGACCGACCCGGACTTCCACGGCGGCCACTTCTACCGCCACGGCGTCGTGCCCAAGCGCGGCCTGCGCATCGCCCGCATGATCGGGCACATCACCTACCTGTCGGACGACGTGATGAACGAGAAGTTCGGCCGCCAGCTGCGCGAAGGGCTGGCGCCGCGCTACAGCACGCAGGACATCGAGTTCCAGATAGAGAGCTACCTGCGCTACCAGGGCGACAAGTTCAGCGACTACTTCGACGCCAACACCTACCTGCTCATCACTCGCGCGCTCGACTACTTCGACCCGGCGCTGGCGCATGGCGGCAACCTCACGCTGGCGCTGGCCCGTGCCACGGCGCGCTTCCTGCTGGTCAGCTTCACCACCGACTGGCGCTTCTCGCCCGCGCGCAGCCGTGAGATCGTCAAGGGTCTGCTCGACAACCGCCGCGACGTGAGTTACGCCGAGATCGACGCGCCCCATGGCCACGATGCCTTCCTGCTGGACGACGCCCGCTACCACGGCGTCATCGGCGCCTATTTCAACCGCATTGCCGAGGAGCTGGGCGCATGAGCGAACGCACCACCATGGACGCCATTGCCCGCCGGGTGCCGCACGGAGCGCGGGTGCTCGACCTGGGCTGCGGCGACGGCGCCTTGCTGGCCTATTTGCAGCGCGAGCGCGGCTGCACGGGCTACGGCGTGGAGATCGACGACGCCAACGTGCTGGCCTGCGTGCGGCGTGGCGTCAACGTCGTGCAGCTGAACCTCGAAGAGGGTCTGGCCATGTTCGGCGACAACGCCTTCGACGTGGTACTGCAGATCGACACCCTGCAGCATCTGCGCAATGCCGAGGTCATGCTGCGCGAGACCGCGCGCGTCGGCAAGAGCGGCATCGTCGCCTTCCCCAACTTCGCGCACTGGCCCAACCGGCTGTCGGTGCTGCGCGGGCGGATGCCCGTCACCCGGCGCCTGCCCTACCAGTGGTACGACACGCCCAACATCCGTGTGGGCACGTTCAAGGATTTCGAGGTGCTGGCCACACGCAACCGCCTGCGCATCCTCGACGCCTTCGGCCTGCAGAACGGTCGGGAGGTGCGCCGCCTGCCCAATGCACTGGCCGGCACGGCGGTGTTTCACTTCGAACACGACTGACGGCGGGGATGAGCGGCCCGCGGGCCGCCCGCTGCGCACCGCATTCGTCCGAACTGCGCTGCCGTGCCCGTGCGGCTACCGTGGCTCGCTGTGCCGGGCTTTGCGCTCGATGGTGAAGCACATAGGACGCGCTGACGCCAGGGGGTGGCATCGAGCCCCCCATTCACCCCTCTCTTTTTGGCGCTTTCAACCGATAACGGTTGCGGGGCGCTCGACACGCCCCTGCATCCGCAAACAAGTAATTACAAAAAACACAATTCAATAGCATGATTGAGCGCCTGTCCTTTTGGAGTATGAAAACTATGAGCCGTAAAACCCCCGGCCCCATGCATACCGGCGCATCGCGCGGTTCCGTGGCGCGTCGCATCACGCTGATGGCCATTGCCCTCCTGTCCGTCGTGCTGTTGGCGGTCAGCCTGGCCTGGCGGATATCACCACTCGCACGGCCCGCAGCCAGGCGGTCGAAGGGGTCAGCAATGGCATTGATGCCGTGAGCGCTTCGCTCGACGCCATGTACCAGGCCAACGTGGGAATGGTGCGCAGCAACGCAAGCTCGTTCGGGTCCAACTTCTCGAAAGTCATGCAGTTGGATGCCGCCAGCGGTGAACTGCGCAGCGACGGAACGCTGCTCAATGGCTCCAACGATCTGGTGGACAACTTCGCGCGGATGACCGGCGGCGTCGCGACCGTGTTTGCACGCAAGGGCGACGATTTCGTGCGCATCACCACGTCCCTGCAGGACGAGCGAGGCGCGCGCGCCGTGGGAACGGTGCTGGATCGCGCGAGCCCCGCCTACGCGAAGGTGATCAAGGGCGAGTCCTACATCGGTCGCACCACGCTCTTCGGGCGGCCCTATATGGCGAGTTACGAACCGCGCCTTGACGCGTCCGGCCAGATCGTCGGCCTGCTGTTCGTGGGCGCCGACCTGACCATCTTCCGCGAACAGATCCAGAAGCAGATCGCGGCCCTGCACTTCTTTGAGCACGGAGGCGGTTTCGTGATCGATCCTCGCTCGTCGCCGGACGAGGCGGTCTTCGTCGCTCACCCGAAGGAGAGCGGCAAGAAGGTGCTGCAAGCCTTTCCGCAGGCGCGGGCCTATCTGCAAGCGCTGCAGGACCAGCGGTTCATCGAGCCCGCACCGGCGCTGTTGCCCGAGCAGGGCGCGCACCCCTGGTCCGTGCGCAGCAAGACGCAATCCGGCTGGTGGGTGGTGGCTGAGGTCTCGGATGACGAGGCGCTGGCCGGCCAGCGCAGCGCGCTCCGGGTGGTGTGGGCCGTCATGGGCGGTGCGCTGGTGGTGCTGGGCGTGGGTCTCTTCCTGGTGCTGCGACGTGGCATCAGCCAGCCGCTGCGCGAGCTGACGCAGGCCGTCACCACGGTGGCCCAGGGGGACCTGACGCAGGCCTTCAATACGCAGCGGCAGGATGAGATGGGCACGCTCATCCGCGAGGTCGAAGGGCTGCGCCAGCGCTACGTGCAGATGCTGCAGCAGGTGCGCACTGCGGTGGACGGCATCACCAATGCCAGTGCCGAGATCGCCACCGGCAACCAGGATCTCTCGGGCCGCACCGAGTCCGCTGCGGCGAGCCTGGCCGGCACGGCGCAGAGCATGGAACAGTTTGCCGCCACGGTGAGGCAGTCGGCCGATGCGGCGCGCACGGCGCACCAGCTGGCCCATTCGGCGGGCCAGGTGGCCGAGCGCGGCGGGCAGGTGGTGGGTGAGGTGGTGGCCACCATGGGCGGCATCCAGGACTCCAGCCGCAAGATCGGCGACATCATCGGGGTGATCGACTCCATCGCTTTCCAGACCAATATCCTGGCGCTGAACGCGGCCGTGGAAGCCGCGCGTGCGGGTGAGCAGGGGCGAGGCTTTGCGGTGGTGGCGAGTGAAGTGCGGGCGCTGGCAGGCCGCTCGGCCGAGGCCGCGCGCGAGATCAAGGCGCTGATCGGTGCCTCGGTCCAGCAGGCCGAGGCCGGAGCGACGCGCGTGCAGGCCGCCGGCAGCACCATGGAGGAGATCCTCGGGTCGGTGCGCCGCGTGGGCGACATCGTTGGGGAGATCTCCGCTGCCACGGCGGAGCAGGCGAGCGGCATCGGCCAGGTGAATGGCTCGATCAATCAGCTCGACCAGATGACCCAGCAGAACGCCGCGCTGGTCGAGGAGTCGGCCGCCGCGGCCCAGAGCCTGCGCGACCAGGCCGCGCGGCTGGCCAAGGCGGTGGAGTTTTTCCGCCTGTCGGCCGGGCCGCAGCAGACGACTTCCGGGCCTGCGCCGGCACAGGTGGACAGCGCTGCGTCGCGCCCTGCGCTGCCGCAATAGCAAGGCTGCAAGGCTCCGAGGCCGCTTGGCGGCCCTGGATGCAGTCCTCGCTGGACTGGACATGCTCTGCGGTGCCCCGGATTGACCCTGGGGCCACGGCGGCAGTCATGGACTCATTGCTTCACGGTCCCACGCTGTCGTTTGTCGCCTTAGCAGCGTCCCTCGTGGTCGACTGGGCGCTGCTGATGGGGGACATCGGCCACTTCAAGCGCTTCAACGGCGACCTGGACCCCTCTCGCGGGCGACCGCTGGGGGGCCGATCGCCTGCGCCGATGCGGCCAGGTAGCGCGCCCAGCGTTCCGGACGCCGGCGCGAGGAATCGGCTGAACCGGAATGCACACGGGTAGTGGCCCGGGCGCAGTCCTGAGCCGCCCCGCGCACCCCGCACTGTCAGCGTGAACCGCCACCGTCCCCGCGAAGCAGTCCCTCCCCGGGCCGTGCCTGCGCCAGGGCCCATTCCGCATCGCTGTCGTCCTTGAGTGCGACGCCAGTCGCTCCCAGCCGCTGGGCCTGCCGCATCAGCCAGGCCAGCTTGAAGGCTGCGCTGGCGTAGCTCAGGCCTTCGGCGCGCACGTTGGAGATGCAGTTGCGCTCGGCATCGCTGCGCCCGCGCCGGGGCGCGTGGGTGAGGTAGATGCCCAGGCTGTCGGGGGAACTCAGGCCTGGCCGCTCGCCGATCAGCATGGCGCAGAGGCTCGCGCCCAGCAGCTCGCCCACTTCGTCGGCCACTGCCACGCGGGCCTGTCGCACGATCACGACCGGTGCCACGGTGGCATCGGCCGGCAGCAGTGGCGCCAGCGCCTGCAGCAGCGGCACGGCGTGGCGCTGCACGGCCAGCGACGAAAGCCCGTCCCCCACCACCACGCACAGCGTGGGCTTCGGGCCTGCGGCCTGCGCGGCCTGCGTCTGCAGCGCCAGGGCGTCTTCGGGGTGCAGCTGGCGGCCCAGGTCGGGGCGGCGCAGATAGGTGGCGCGGTCGTCGGCGCGGCTGCGGGCCTGCAGCACCGCGTGGCCTGCGTTGCGCAGCGCGTCGGCCAGGGCCTCGGCATCCAGCGGCGCATGGATGGCGTCGCGCGCCATGGCGTGCGCCCAACCGAAGCGCAGCGCCTCGTCGGTGGGAATGGCCACGCCGGCACGGCCGAGGGCGATGCGTGCCGGGGTGGCCTGGCGCCAGCCCTGCCAGGGCATGGCGGTGACGGCGGACGGCGTGGCGGTGTCCGGGGCTGTCGGCAGGGCGGCGGGCGCTGCGGCGGGCTCTCGGGCTTTGTCGTTGGAATTGTCCATGTCGTTCGCCGCACTCAAGGGGCTGGCGTGCCCAGCACGCGCGCCAGCGCCAGCGGCGCGGCGCCGTCGCGCAGCCGGCCCTGGGCCGTGGTCAGGCCCTGGCGTTGCAGCCAGGCCTCGAATTCGGGCGCGCGCTGCAGGCCCAGCGTGTCGCGCAGGAAGAGCGCGTCGTGGAACGAGGTGCTCTGGTAGTTCAGCATGATGTCGTCCGCCCCCGGCACGCCGATGAGGAAGTTCAGCCCGGCCGTGGCCAGCAGCACCAGCAGCGTGTCCATGTCGTCCTGGTCGGCCTCGGCATGGTTGGTGTAGCAGATGTCGCAGCCCATGGGCAGGCCCATCAGCTTGCCGCAGAAGTGGTCTTCCAGCCCGGCGCGGATGATCTGCTTGCCGTCGTAGAGGTATTCGGGGCCGATGAAGCCCACCACCGTGTTCACGAGTAGCGGGTGGTAGCGGCGCGCCAGCGCATAGGCGCGCACCTCGCAGGTCTGCTGGTCCACGCCGTGGTGGCCGCCGGCCGAAAGCGCGCTGCCCTGGCCGGTCTCGAAATACATGACGTTGTCGCCCACGGTGCCGCGCCGCAGCTGCAGGGCGGCGTCGTAGGCTTCGTCGAGCACGGAGATGCTCACGCCGAAGCCGCTGTTGGTCTTCTCGGTGCCGCCGATGGACTGGAACACCAGATCCACCGGCACGCCCGCGTTCATGAGCTGCAGCGTGTTGGTGACGTGGGTCAGCACGCAGGCCTGGGTGGGGATCTCCAGGCCCTGGATCAGCGTGTCGAACATGCGGCACAGGCCTTCGAGCGTGGCCATGCTGTCGGAGACCGGGTTGATGCCGATCACCGCATCGCCCGCGCCCAGCATCAGTCCGTCCAGCACCGAGGCGGCCACGCCGCGCAGGTCGTCGGTGGGATGGTTGGGCTGCAGCCGCACGCCGATGCGGCCGGCCAGGCCCTGCGTGTTGCGAAAGCGCGTGACCACGCGGCACTTGCGCGCCACGGCGATCAGGTCCTGGTTGCGCATGATCTTGCTCACGGCCGACACCATCTCGGGCGTGAGCCCGGGCGCGAGCGCGGCCAGCGCCTCGGGCGTCGCGGCGTCGCCCAGCAGCCAGTTGCGCCAGTCGCCCACCGTCATGTGGCGGATGGGCGCGAAGGCCGCGGCGTCGTGGCCGTCGATGACGAGGCGGGTGATGGCGTCGTCCTCGTAGGGCACCAGCGCTTCGTTCAGGAAGGTGGTGAGCGGCAGATCGGCCAGCACGTGGCGCGCCGCCATGCGCTGCTGCGCGGTGGCCGCGCCCACGCCGGCCAGGTAGTCGCCCGAGCGGGCCGGGCTGGCATGGGCCATCACCTGGCGCAGGTCGTCGAAGGCATGGCCCTGGCCGCCCAGGGTGGTGTGGTAGCGCATGGCGGGCTCTTCTGTCGCAGGCTCGTGTTCGGGTCAGGGGGTGGCGGCGTCCAGCATCGCGTCGGGTGCGGCTTCGGCGCGGCGGCCGGCGGTGCGGGCGTAGTAGGCCCAGGCCAGCGCCATCAGTGCGAGGAAGATGCCTGCCAGCACCGTGTTGAACCACACCATGGCGATCAGGCAGACCACGCCCAGCGCCAGCGCCAGCATGGGGAAGAAGGGGTAGAGCGGCGCGCGGTAGGGGCGGTGCATCGCAGGCTCGGTACGGCGCAGGCGCAGCAGCGCGGCCATGGAGACGATGTACATCACGATGGCGCCGAAGACCGCCATGGTGACGATGTTGGCGGTGAGCGTCTGGCCGCCGAACTGGACCCATTCGTCGCTGAAGATCGCGGCCACGCCGATGGCGCCGCCGGCCAGCAGGGCGCGGTGGGGCGTGTTGAAGCGCGGGCTGAGTTCAGCGAAGGCGCGGGGCAGGTAGCCGGCGCGAGCCAGCGCGAAGATCTGGCGCGAATAGCCCATGATGATCCCGTGGAACGAGGCCACCAGTCCGAAGAGGCCGATCCAGACCATCATGTGCAGCCAGCCGCTGTTGGCGCCCACCAGCGCCTTCATGGCCTGGGGCAGCGGGTCGTTGATGTTGGCCAGCGTGCGCCAGTCGGTCACGCCGCCGGCCATGATCATCACGCCGAAGGCCAGCGCCACCAGCGTGAGGATGCCGGCGATGTAGGCGCGGGGAATGGTGCGCTGCGGGTCGCGCGCCTCTTCGGCCGCCATGGCCGCGCCCTCGATCGCCAGGAAGAACCAGATGGCGAACGGGATCGAGGCGAAGATGCCGGCCACCGTGGCGCCGCTGAAGCTGTCGCTACCGGCCCAGCCCAGATTGGCGAACTGCGCCCACGACCAGCCGGGGCTGACCACGCCCATGAACACCAGCAGCTCGAAGATGGCCAGCAGCGTGACCACCAGCTCGAACGTGGCGGCAATGCCCACGCCCACCCAGTTCAGCCCGATGAACACCGCATAGGCGCCGAGCGCGATGTACTTGGCGTTGATGGCCGGAAACTGCACGTTCAGGTAGGCGCCGATGGCCAGCGCAATGGCCGGTGGCGCGAAGACGAATTCCACCAGCGTGGCGTAGCCCGCGATGAAGCCGCCCGCCGGCCCGAACGCGCGGCGCGCATAGGCGAAGGGGCCGCCCGCGTGCGGGATGGCGGTGGTGAGTTCGGTGAAGCTGAAGATGAAGCTGGTGTACATGGCCGCCACCAGCACGGTGGCGACCAGAAAGCCCAGCGTGCCGGCCGTGGCCCAGCCGTAGCTCCAGCCGAAGTATTCGCCGGAGATGACCAGCCCGACGGCGATGCCCCAGAGCTGGAAGGTGCCCAGTACCTTCTTCAGGTGCGGTGCGTGGGCCGTGGGAGCGGATGTGGGTGCCGATGTGTGCATGGGAAACGACCTTGCTGCGTTGAAAGGTGCGATGGGAAGAATTCCTGCCTATTGCATCAACGCGGAGCCGGCCTTGCCTATCCCGATTGGGCAAAGTGGCTGGCAGCGGGTTTTTTTTCCGATCCGGGATAGTGCCCTAGGGGTTTGCGCTGGGTATCTGGCGTCTTTCTTGCATCAAATTCGCCATTCCACCCACCGAATGCCCCACGACATGGCCGCCGCGCATCCTTTCCGCACTGCCTCGGTGCCCCCTGGTCCGGGCCCGCTGCGCTGGCGGGTGCGCGAGAGCGACGACGTGGATGAGCATGCCGACCAGATCTCGGACTGGTCGCAGCAGTACGACCAGCTGCGCGGCGGCCGGTTCGCCGGGCGCGTGCGCGAACTCTGGATGGGCGATCTGCGCCTGCAGGTCTTTCACGAGCACACCTCCCAGCCCACCAGCCAGCAATGCGCACCCTGGCAGGGCTCGGTCTGGTTCGGGCTGCCCGACGGCCGCAGCGCGCAGCCGCTGCACTTCTGCGGGCGCGAGCGGCGCACCGATGCGCAGCGCTTCGTGCTGCGGGCACGGGCCAGCGATGGCTTCACGCTGCGCACGCCGGAAGACTTCGGCATCTATGGCGTGGTCATGGACCAGGAATGGCTGCGCGCCCAGGCCGACGCGATGGAGCTGCGCGGCGCGGCCGCGCTGCTGGCCAGCCCGGCGCACGCCGTTCCGCTGGAAAACGCGAGCCACGCGGCCCTGTGCGCCACCATCGAATCGCTGCTGCGCCTGGGCGAAGACGACGCACCTGAGCCTGCCGGCACGGCCCGGCACGCGGCGCTGGCGCGGCAGCTGCTCGGCCTGCTGTGCGGCGACGCGCCCGCGGTGCTGGCCGATGCCGCCGCGCCCCAGGGCACGGCGCAGCGCCGCTTCGCCCTGGTGATGGCCGCACGTGCGTGGGCCAGCCAGCCGTGCGAGGGCGAAGAGGCCCGCGACGTGCCGGCGCTGTGCGAATACCTGCACGTCACCCGGCGCACGCTGCAGAACCATTTCCATGCCGTGCTGGGCCAGCCGCCGGCCGATTTCCTCAAGGCCGTGCGCCTGAACGCCTGCCGCCGCGCCCTGCGCGCCGCCGCACCGGGCGACACGGTGCAGGAAGTGGCGGCCCGCTGGGGCTTCTTCCATATGGGCCATTTCTCGCAGGACTACAAATCCCTGTTCGGCGAAGCGCCTTCGCAGACCCTGCGCCAGCGCGTGGTGCGGGCGCAGTAGCACAATCGGCTCCTTGGCGTGGCGCTCGGGCTGGCACCCGGCCGTCGGGGTTGCCAGTGCCCACGCCCCCGCACGAAAGAGCCGCCCATGAACGCCCGCATTCCCGCTTCCGCCTTCCAGCCGCAAGAGGCCCTCTCCCAGCTCAGCCAGCGCTGGGACGAAGGCATCCTGCCCCAGCTGACCGAATACATCGCCATTCCCGCCAAGTCGCCCGGCTTCGCGCCCGACTGGGAGCAGCAGGGCCTGCTCGACCGCGTGCTGCGCAATGCCGCCCAGTGGGTGGAGGCGCAGAAGGTGCCCGGCCTGAAGCTGGAGATCGTGCGCCTGCCCGGCCGCACGCCGGTGCTCTTCTTCGAGGTGGACGGCACCCAGCCGCAGGCCGCCAGCGGCCCCACGGTGCTGATGTACGGCCACCTCGACAAGCAACCCGAATTCGACGGCTGGCGCAGCGACCTGGGCCCGTGGACGCCGAAGTACGAGGACGGCAAGCTCTACGGCCGGGGCAGCGCGGACGACGGCTACGCCGTCTATGCCAGCATTGCCGCCGTGCAGGAGCTCAAGCGCCAGAACGTGCCGCACCCGCGCATCGTGGGCCTGATCGAGACCTGCGAGGAAAGCGGCTCGCGCGACCTGCTGCCCTACATCGACCAGCTGCGCCCGCGTCTGGGCGAGGTGGCGCTGGTGATCTGCCTGGACTCGGGCGCCGGCAACTACGACCAGCTCTGGCTCACCACCAGCCTGCGCGGCATGGCCAGCGGCACGCTGAAGGTGGAGATCCTCACCGAGGGCGTGCATTCGGGCGACGCCTCGGGCCTGGTGCCGTCGTCGTTCCGCATCATGCGGCAGGTGCTCGACCGGCTGGAAGACTCCGCCACCGGCCGCCTGCTGCCCGCGAGCTTCCACTGCAACGTGCCGGCCGAGCGGATGGCCCAGGCGCGCGCCACCGCCGCCATCCTGGGCGACGAGATCTACCGGCGCTTCCCGTGGGCGCACTACGACTGCGGCGGCTCCACCACCTTCGCGCTGCCCACGACGACCGAGCCGGTCGATGCGCTGCTCAGGCGCACCTGGGAGCCCACGCTCAGCGTCACCGGCGCCGAGGGCTTCCCGGCGCTGCAGGACGCGGGCAACGTGCTGCGGCCCTACACCGCCTTCAAGCTCAGCCTGCGCCTGCCGCCGCTGGTGGATGCCGCCCGCTGCGTGCAGGAGATGAAGGCGCTGCTGGAAGACAACGCGCCCTACCAGGCCCGGGTGACCTTCGAATCCGCGGGCGCCGCCACCGGCTGGAACGCGCCCGACACGGCGCCGTGGTTCGAGCGCGCCCTCAACGCCGCGAGCACGGCCCAGTTCGGCGCCTCCTGCGGCTACATCGGCCAGGGCGGCACGATCCCGCTCATGAACCTGCTGAGCCAGGGCTTCCCCAAGGCGCAGATGATGGTCTGCGGCGTGCTTGGCCCCAAGAGCAACGCCCACGGGCCGAACGAATTCCTGCATGTGCCCTACGCCAAGAAGCTCACCGCCGCCGTGGCGCAGGTCATCGCCAGCCTGCCGCCGGCGGGTGGGGCCGAGGCTGAGGCCGAACCGGCCGTAGCCTGAAGTTTCAGGCTCCCATAGCCCGCAGCGCTTGTCCATCAAGTGCTGGCAGCTATTAATAAGATAGCAATCGCCGGCCCGCTGCCTGTGCCCGCTCAGTCCAGCCAGCCCTTGGGCCGCTTGTCCGCCTTGGTTTCCACCGGGTTGGCGGTGAGCGACTGCGCCGGGTAGGCGCGCATGAACTCCGCCGCCTTGGCCACCGGAGCCGTCAGCCAGGCGGCCTGCGCGCCTTCGCTCAGAATGGCCGGCATGCGCTTTTCGCTGCCCGGCTGGCCGTAGCGATGCAGCAGCGCGTGGCTGTTGGCGTTCACTGTGAGCAGGGTGAAGCTCTCCAGCGTCTCGCCCTCGGGCCCCGTCCAGCAGGCCCAGAGGCCTGCCACGCCCATGGGCGCGCCGTCGATGCGCGCGATCCGCGTGGCCAGCGGCTTGCCGCCGCCGCGCAGGTCGTCCACGTAGAAGGCCTGCATGGGCACGATGCAGCGCTGGCCGCGCAGCCAGGCATCGCGGAACGGCGTGGAGGTGGTGACGGTCTCCGAGCGCGCATTCACCAGCTTGGGCGCGCGCAGGCGCCCGTCGGAGGCGGACTTCACCCAGTGCGGCACCAGGCCCCATTGCACAAGCAGCAGTTCGCGTGCGGCAGGGGCAGCGTCTGACCCATCCGGGGCGGGACCGGCATCGGCCGGATCGGCTTGTGCTGCCTCGGCTGAAGCGGTCTCTGGGGTTGCAGGGGCGGCAGGGGCCAGCCGGACGATGTAGCCGGGCTGGCGCGGCTTGATGCGGCGCTCCCCCAGTGCGTGGGGGGCGGGGGTCTTGAAGACGTCGGCGTAGGCGTCGGGAGAGGAGAGGGCTTCGTAGCGGAGCGTCATGCGCGGATGGTATCCCGCAGCGGGCCTGGGCTGCACCCCGTTGGCCGCAAAAGGGCATTGCGCCGAGGCCAGGCGCTCTTGTTTCCATAGTGAAAACGGTGGGGCGCCCGCCAGTCCGTCAGTCCGTCAGTCGGCCCAGACCACGCGGTCGCGCCCGCCGGCCTTGGCGGCGTAGAGGGCGATGTCCGCTCGCTCCAGCGCGGCTTCCAGGCGCTCGCCAGCGCCCACGCAGGCCACGCCTATCGACACCGTGATGCGCAGCGCCGGCAATTCGGGCCGCACCGTGCGGGGTTGGGACACCTGCATGCGCAGTCGTTCCAGCAGCGCATCGGCCTCCGGCCGGGGGGTGTCGCAAAGCATCAGCACGAATTCCTCGCCGCCCCAGCGCGACAGGATGTCGCCCTGGCGCAAGGCCTGGCGTGCCGTGTGCGCGAACGACTGCAGTGCCAGGTCTCCCACGGCATGGCCATAGGTGTCGTTGACGACCTTGAAATGGTCCACGTCCAGCTGAGCCAACAGCGGCTGCATCTTGCCGCGCTGGGCCCGCATCACCTCATGCCGCATCAGCTCGAGCATGTGGCGCCGGTTGGGCAGCCCCGTCAGTTCATCGTGCGTGGCCTGCTGCCGGATCTGCTCGAGCGCCAGCGCCAGCTCCTGGCGCTGGCGGCGCAAGCGGTTGCGCTTTCTCTGTATCCGATGCGTGAGGAAGGTGCTGCCGATCAGCAGCACCACCACCATGATCGCGTAGCTCGCCGACAGGCTGGCCCGCTGGTCGTAGTAGCCACGCCAGTCCACCACCAGGATGGCCATGGCGAAGAGGGCAAGCGCGTAGCACATCACTCCCAGCATCTGCCGAGCCGTGAGCCCGAACATGCCGAACATCACGATGACGGCGAGGATCGGCAGCGTCAGGCCCCGGGCGGGGACGGCCACGATTCCGAAGGCCATGGCGGTGCATGTGATGCTGTAGAGGATTTGCGCAGCCGTGAGGGACGGGTCCGCGAAACGGAGCGCGAAGCCGCTGCGGATCAGCCCGAATATCACCGCCATGCCCATCATGCTGAGCCCTGCCCACGCGTTGACCAGCCGCGGTTCCGCCAGCCCGGCCCGTGACAGGATCTGCACGGTCAGGATGCAGCAGAGCATCAGCAGATTGGCCAGCATGCACATCGTCAGCCGATGCCGCTGCTGCCAGTCGGTGGTGAGAACGACGTCCAGCACCGCATGCCAGGCGCTGGCGAGGCGGTTGCGGGCAATGGTCGGCTGTGAAGCCTCGGTCAAGGCTGGATCCTGTTCTGATGAGGGGGGCAGAGGGCGGGGGCGCAGCGGCTCGCTTTCGGGCGTGGCGTTGGACGGGTGTTCTCCGCTGTGCTGGCGCCTCGGGCCACCCTCCAGCGCTTCGGCAGTGGGGCTCCGGGCTTGAGCGCATGGGGGCGCCACGATGACAGCGGTGCGCCTGGCCCGGACGGAGACCTCCGCCTTGGTGTGCCCTCGCGGGGCCGCCAGCGACCTGGGACGTGGGCGTGAAGGATGACAGCCGCTGTCATGGTGGTTGCTGATGGTCGCCTAGACGGAGAAGAAAGTAAGTCGCATTTTTTAACAAATTATGCCTTTTGTTCACAAAATGTAGCGAATGGCGCTGCCATCTCGGGGGAATCCGTTCGCCAAGAAGCATTTCACGGGGGTGTCTGAACGCCCCTGCCGCGCCGCACCGTGGCGCAGGGCCGGCCCGGGGGCCAACGCCGCAAAACCTCGCTCAGATTCTGCGGTGCAGGGTTGTGACGAGCGCGGCCGGGCGGGCCGCTGGCGCGGGCCTCCCGCCACCCGTCAGAGCCATGCTTCCTGCTCTGCCTTGCGGCCGATCCGATCCATCGCATCGCGCAGTTGGGCCATGGGCTCGGGCAGGTCGTTGCGCGCCGCCAGGCGTGCCAGCGCTGTGCGATCGAACGCGTTGTGCGGCAACGTGGGGCCGTGCTGCCAGAGCGCCGCCTCCATCTTGTAAGGTGCCCAATCCAGCCCCCGTGCCGTCCACAAGGCCGCAGCCGTCATGGCGATATCAATGCCGGCGGGGTCGGGATCGCAACTGATGTGCGCGGGCGCAGGTGCATGCGCCAGTAACGAGCTCAGTGCGTTGAGCCACTCCTCGGGAGGTCTTCCCGGCAGCCAGACCACGCAGGTGCCTGGCGCCGCCTGCATGGCCTGCCGTTCGAAGCTGGTGCGGTTTTCGATGAGCCAGTAGCGCTCTGGCGCGCGAACGATCTGGGCGTCGCCTGCCAGTGTGCTCAGGGGCAGGCCGCAAAAGCCGGTGGCGTTCACATCCACGCGCCCCCTGGCGGTCTGCAGGGAAAGGCTGCCGCCGAGCCACAGGATGAACGCGAGCTTTTCGATCCCCAGGGCAGGCAGAGGCACATGGGTGTCCAGCCACTTCCATTCAACGGGCGTGATGTCCTTCGTCGCATGACGCGCGTACAGCGCGAAGTCCCTGCGTTTGCCGAAGCGCTGCTCGGCATGCCAGGCCGCGAGGGCGTGCAGCAGTTCCGCCCGGGCTTCCAGCTGGCTGGCGCTCCAGGTGCTCTCCAGGCAACTCCCGATGGCTGACTGAAGCCAGGGGCACGCTTGCGCCAAGGTGAGCAGTTGCTGCCGGGTGCCGCTGCGCCTGGCATGGCGCTCTTGCTTCGTGGCAAGGCCGAACGCCTGCTGCAGCGCAGGGAGATCGCGCCACGCCAATCCCTGGATCTGCCACTCGCCTCGCACGCGTCTTTCGCGGGCGACAGCGGCGCCAGCGGCCACCAGCGCTTCCAGCAGCTCCTCGGCGCAGTCCAGCAGGTCCTTGCCGGCGTCTTCCAGCAGGGTCTGCCAGCGCCGCTGCTGCGCCTCTTTGGCCAGCCAGCGCTTGAGCAGGGTTTTCTGCCGGGCGTTGAGCTGCAGGTCCGGGTTCAGCGGGGCATCGCTCTGCCGGGTGCGGTCGCGGCCCTGGGTGTCGATAAGGAGGGTCATGGCATTCCTGGCGGGCAGGCGTGGCGACGCGGCATGGACGGCGCACGCGCGGGATGCGATTTTCCTCAATCCCTACGTGGGCAGTGCCTCCAGCACCGGTACGCCGCGCCGCTGCGCCACCGCGATGGGCGGCGCCCAGCGGCTGCCCTTGGGCTTCTTGCTGGTCACCAGGGTGATCTCGGCGGGCTCGAAGACTTCGAGGTTGTGGGTGATGGGGGTGGTCAGCACGTACTGTGCCTGCGTCGAGCGCAGGAAGTGGCCCACCAGCTGGATGTTGCGCACGTCCAGGTGGGCGAAGGGCTCGTCGATGAAGACGAAGCCGCCCGAGGCGCTTTCCTCGTCCTTGAGCAGCCCCACCAGCAGGATCAGCGACTTGATGACCTGCTGGCCGCCCGAGGCCTCGCCGTCGTTCAGGCCGATGCTGCCCTTGCCGTCGAAGGCGAACTGCACCTTCAGGCCCGCCTGGGCGAGCACGGTGTCGTCGTTCTCCAAGAGGGGCAGCTCGGCCGCCACTTCCACGCCGGCGAGGGCGCCCAGCTCCTGGATGTTCTTGCGGTAGCGGCGCACGGTGCTGCGCAGCACCTCGATGTAGCTCTCGCGCGCGTTCATAACGGCCGTGCCGGCCTGGACGTTCTTGACCTGGTGGTCGGCCAGGCTCGCGGCCTGCTCGCGCACCGTGACGTCCATGCGGCGATGGCGCTCCTCGACGGTGGCGTCCTGCTCCCAGCTGCCGTGCTCCAGCTCCTGCTCCACGGCCTGCAGGCGTAGCCGGGCCTGGGTGTCGTTGACGAAGTCCGCGACCAGCGAGGCGATGGTGGCCGGGGCCACCCAGCGCGCCGGAAAGCGCGCGCGCTGGGCCTGGCTGCGCTCCACCGCGCCGGCCTGGGCGCGGCGGCGGGCCGTCCAGTCCTGCGCCGCGCGTTCGCTCTCGCCGCGGGCGCGCTGCAGCTCCTTTTCGACGCGCTGGTGCTCATCGGTGAAGGCGCGGTGGCGTTCCTGGGCGCGCCCGGCATCGGTATCGAGCCGCTGCCAGCGCTGGGCGGCGGCGATGCGCGCCTGCCTGGCGGCGGGCAGCTCCGCGCGGGCCTGGGCGAATTCGTCGCTGCGGCGCGCCAGCTCTTCGGCGGCGCTGTGGCCTTCGAGGGCGCGGCGGGTGTCGGTGATCTGGCGCTTGACGGCCATGAGCCGGTCCAGCACGGGCGCGAGCTGCGCGTCGATCTGCGCCAGGTCGCGCTCGGCGGCCGAGCGGCGCGCATGCACGGCGGCGGCGCCGAACTGGTGGTCGCGCGGCTCCACCCACATGGAGCGGGCGCCGCGCCCGTCGTGCATGTAGGCCTGCGGCGTGATCCAGCTGCCGCCCAGGCGCTTGCCCTCGCGCGGGTCGGCCACGCAGCGCAGCTGCTGCAGCTGCTGCACAAGCCAGCGCGGCACGGGCGCGGTGAAGCGCACATGGGCCAGCAGTGTGCCGGGCTCGCCGCGCAGCACCTTCTCTCCGGGGCCGACGATGTAGTGCCGGAAGCGCTCGCGTTCGCCGAGGTCGTAGGCCTCGGCAAGGTCGCTGTCCTTGTCGAGCAGCGTCACCCAGCGGTGGCCGCGCAGCACGCCTTCGATGGCGGCACGCCAGGCCTCGTCGGCCACCTCGACCACTTCGGCCACAAACTGGTGGCCGATGCCCTGGGCCGCGAGGCGGCGGCGGAATTGCTGCACCTCCGCGGGCTGCGGCGGCAGCTGCTGGCCTTCCAGCGCCTTGAGGGCCTCGCCGGCGAGCTTGCGGCGCTGCTGCAGCACGCTGCGCTCGTCCTGCGCGGCGGCTTCCTGCTGCTGCAGGTCGGCCAGGTGCGCCTGCAGTTCGTCGGCGTTGCTGCCCTTGTCCACCAGGGCCAGCAGTTCGGCCTCGCGCCGGGCGATCTGCTCCAGCGGCGATTCGTGGCGCGTGGCGGTGTCGAGCTGGGCGCGGGCTTCGTTGCGCTCGGCCTGCAGGCGCTCGGCATCGGCCTGGGCGCGGGCGCCTTCATCCAGCAGGTGCAGCAGGCGCTTGTTCTGGATGGCCTGCTCGGCCAGCGCCGCGCGGTGCTGGCCCTTCTGGCGGCGCAGTTCGCGCGATTGCCGGGCCAGCCCTTCGCGCTCGCCGTGCCAGGCCAGCACGGGCAGCACCTCGGTGGCCAGGCGCTCGCGCTCGGCCAGCTTGAGCTGCCAGGTCTTGTAGCTGCTCACGCGGTTGTGCAGCTCGGTCAGCTGGGCGCGGGCATGCTGCAGCTCCTGCTCGGCCTGGGCCATTTCGCGCACCAGCTGCTGCTGGTGCTCGCGGGCCTGGTCGTAGGCGTCCAGCACCTGCTGGTCGCCGAACACGTCGAACACCAGCCGCAGCAGCTCGCGCGGGCTGAATTCGCACAGGCGGTCGGTCTGGCCCTGCTCCAGCGACAGCACGCGGGCGATGGCGGGCGAGAGGCCGGCAGCCGAGAGCACCCGTCCCCAGGCTTCCACGCCCATGAAGCCGAGGTCCTTCTCGGGCGTTGCCTGCAGCTGCTCGATGCTGGCGTCGCCTTCGAGCAGGCAGTAGCGGCGCTGCCAGTCGCCGCCGTTGCGGTCGATGCGGCAGGCCAGCGTGACCTGCTCGGTGTAGATCAGGCGCCGCGCGAACGGCCGGCTGGAGGTCTGGCGGCCCTGCGGCCGGTTGTCCACCACGGCGCGCAGCCAGGCGGTCTGCGCGCCGGCGTGGCGGGCGTAGGTGCGCCAGTCGCGCGGCGACGAGCAGCGCAGGCCCAGCAGCGTGCGCATGGCGTCCAGCAGCGTGGTCTTGCCCGAGCCGTTGGGGCCGGCGATGGTGATGATGGATGCGTCCAGCGGCAGGGCCACGCGCTGGCAGTAGTCCCAGTGGACGAGTTCGAGGGTCTGCAGGTGAAACAAGGGGCTTTACTCCTGCACTTCGTTTTTAATAGCGGTGTGCCCAGGCGCATCAAGGGCTGCGGCCGGTTCCGCCTCGGTGCTCGCTGCGGCGGCGGCATCGGCGCGCTCGCGCAGCAGCACGTCGGCCAGGGCGCCTTCGAGGATGCGCGAGGCCAGCACGTCGTAGTCCAGCAGCACGTCGAGCAGCGGGCCTTCGGCGATCTCGTCCTGGCGGCGCAGGATGAAGCCGTGGCGCTCCAGCAGCTTGAGGTTGGCGTCCAGGCGCAGCTTCTTGCCCAGCTGCGGGCCGTAGTCCTCCAGCAGGGTCTTGTACGACAGCACGGGGCTGGACACGCTCGCTGCCGGCAGCGGCTTGGCGCCGGGAAAGAAGTCGCTCTGGCCGGCATCGGCCTCCTGCACACGGCTGGTCTGGCGTTCGCGCTTCGGTAAAACGATGAGCGCCCACAGCACCACCAGCAGCGCCTGCGCGTCGCGCGGCAGCTCCAGGTTGTTGTTGGCGTTGGCGCCGGCTTCGCCCAGCACGGCGTTCTGCGCGGCGGGCAGGAGGCCCAGGCAGACATGGTCGGCGTAGATGCTGTCGAGAAAGCGCAGGCCGGACTGCGCGAGGCGCTGTTCGACCAGGGCGAAGAGTTCGGCATCGACCAGCGCGCGCTTGACGCGCGGGTGGCTGCGCGGCAGCCAGCGGCGGGCCAGCAGTTCGGAGATGAGGAGGGCGGCTTCGTCCATGGAATCGATCGTGTTCGGGGGCGGTCAGTCGTCTTGGCGGGCGGGCGCAGCGGCTTCGGCGGGTGGTGAGGGGTGGGGGGCTGCGTCTGCGGGCACCAGCGTGCCGCGGCTCAGGCGCCGGACCTGGGGGTGGTCCAGCGCGTCGGTGGCCGGCTCCCACTGCACGCGCCAGGGCTGGCGCGCCAGCTCGCCCGTGGCGCCGGGCAGCACGGCGGCCTGCGGGTCGCCCAGCAGGGGCAGCAGCTGGGTCTTGTAGGCCACCTGGGCGTAGCGGGCGTCTTCGCCGCCGGCGGCATGCAGCAGGGCGTCCGCCACGGTGCGCGGGGTGGCGGCAGCAGCATCGTCCCCAGGCAGGTTCCAGCCGGCCAGCAGGGCGCAGAGGTCGGTCAGCTCGTGCGGCAGCGCCACGGCGGCCAGCGAGCCGGCGGGCGCGGCCTGCGGCTGGGGCAGGTCCTCGGGCGCTTCGAGGGTGGGGCGGTCGCGCTCGAATTCGGCCTCCGTGACGTCCAGCAGCTCGTGTGGGGCCAGCGCGGCCAGGAAGGGTGTGGGCGCGGCCAGCGCGCCGCGCAGCAGCCGGTGCGGGTGGGGCGTGGACTGCAGCCAGCGCTTGACGTCGGTGCTGGTCAGGCCCGTGGTGCCCAGCGTGACGCGCTGGCGGTCCACCTGCTGCAGCGCCCGGTTGAACTGGCTGGCCATGGCCAGCAGGCGCGACTGGGCCTGGCCCAGGCCGCGCGCGGCGCGCTCCAGCGCGATGTGGCCGTGGGCGTTGGAGATGATGGCGGTGATGGCTTCGGACGCCCGGTCGATCAGCGTGGCCGCGCGGTCGTAGCGCTTGCGCGCCTCGCGCAGGCGGAATTCGGAGCCGCTGGCGATGGCGTCGGCGAATTCGCCGTGCAGCCGCGCCAGCTGCGCGTGCAGCAGCTGCACCTGGCCGGCATCGACATGGCCCAGCTGGTTGGCGCCGACCACCGAGCCCAGCAGCGCGGCCAGCTCGCTGCCTTCGTCGTCGCCATCGAGCGGCGGGGCCTCGCTCGCCAGCGGCGAGATCAGGCCGGCCACGCGCTGGGCCAGCGGGGGCAGGGCGTAGGCGCGCTGGGTCTCGTCCCAGGCCAGCAGGCCCGCGTCGCGCAGGCGCTTGAGCACGGTCTCCAGCGCCTCGGGGCGCAGGGCGTGGAACAGCTCGTCGATGCGCTCGCGCGGCAGCTGCGCCTCGCCGTGCACGGCCAGCTGCAGGAAGACCCACAGCCGCAGCTGCACCAGCGCGGCCGGGCCGTGGAAGAGGCCGCTGAGCGCGTGCGTCAGCGCCTGCTGCTGGGCGATGCGCCAGAGCAGGGGCGCGTCGGCAGCGGCGTCGGCATCGCGGAAGAAGTCGCTCAGGGCGGCGGCATCGCCGGCCAGCGGCAACGCCGCATCGGGCGGCTGCGCGGCCGCCGGAACGTGGGGGCCCGCGCTCATGCGAAGACCAGCTGTGCCAGCGCGGCGACGGAGGCGGTTTCGGCCCGCAGCACGCGCGCACCCAGGCTGGCGGGCGCGAAGCCGGCGGCGAAGGCCGCGTCTTCTTCCTGCGCGGTCAGCCCACCCTCGGGGCCGTGCAGTACCCACACCGCGCCGTCGCCGCCCGCCGCATCGCGCAGGGGCCGGCTGCCGGGGCGCAGCGAGAGCACCAGGCGGGTGCCGCTCGCTTCCGTCACGCTGCGCAGGCCTTCGGCCAGCGGCAGGGGCGGGTGGACGGTAGGAACGCGGTTGCGCCCGCACTGCTCGCAGGCGGCCACGGCGATGGCCTGCCAGTGCGCCTGGCGCTTGGCGGCGCGTTCGCCGGCGAGCTTGAGCACGCTGCGTGCGGCTGCCACGGGCTGGATGCTGGCGGCGCCCAGCTCGGTGGCCTTTTCGACCAGCCAGTCCATGCGTTCGTTGGCGGGCATGCCCACGATCAGGTGGACGGCGCGGGCGGCTTCGCGCTCGACGGGGTCGTGTGCGCCGACTTCGACCTCCACATCGGAGCGGCCCATCCGGGTGACGGTGGCGGCATGCTCGCCGCCCCGGCCGTCGAAGAGCGTGATGGCATCGCCCGGCTGCAGCCGCAGCACCTGCACATGGCGCGCGGCCGTGGGCGGCAGTGCCAGCACGGCGCCGGGGGCCAGGGGCAGAGGGCAGTGAAAACGGGGCATTGCTATGAAAAAAGAAGCTGCATGCGCTGGAATATCAAGCGCTGCGGGCTATTGGGTTCATGGGGCCGGGCCGGGGTCAGACGCGGCCGAAGGCGTAGCCGGTGGGCGCCGAGATGCCTTCGATCTGGTCGATCAGCCGCAGCAGGGGGCCCAGCTCGCGGTAGCGGCTGGCGGTGGAGCGGATGTAGCCGATGAAGCGCGGCGCGTCGGCCAGGTACTTGGGCTTGCCGTCGCGCAGCGTCAGGCGGGCAAAGATGCCGGCCACCTTCAGGTGGCGCTGCAGCCCCATCCATTCCACTTCGCGGTAGAAGGCGCCGAAATCGTCGCCCCAGCCGCTGGCGCTTGCGGCGCCGAGAATGCCCGCACGGCGGGCCTTTTCCCAGTAACGCACGGTAATGTCGATGACGAATTCCTCGTCCCACGAGATGAAGGCATCGCGCAGCAGGCTGGCGACGTCGTAGGTGACGGGGCCGTACACGGCGTCCTGGAAGTCGAGCACTCCCAGGGTACTTTGCAGTCCGCCGCTCGAGCCGCCGCCGGGCCGCCCCAAGGCGGCGAGGGCCCCCTCGGGGGGCAGCGAACCACGCGGAGCGGGGAGCGTGGGGGCCATCAGGTTCCGGGTCATGAAGTCGCGGTGGACGAAGACGGCCGGGGCGCTGAGGTTCTGCCGCACGATGGCGTCGAAGGCGCGCTGCAGCGTGGCCTGCTGGGTGTCGTCCAGCGCCAGGCCGCGGTGGCGGGCGATGTACCAGTCGGGAAAGAGCGCCAACTCGCGCCGCAGCAGGGCCTCGTCATAGGCCGGCAGCACGCCGGGGCGCGAGGCTGTCTGCCACTGCACCAGCGCGTCCACCGCCTGCAGGTACCAGCTGCGCGCGGCCTCGGGGCGGGCGGGGTCCAGGTGCTCTATGACGGTCTGCTGCCCCAGGTCGGACAGGAGCATGAAGCCGTGGGCCTCGTCCCAGGCCAGGATGTCCGGCACACGCAGGCCGGCGGCGTGCATCAGCTGCTGCACATGGGCGAAGGGGCGGCAGTCTTCCTTGTCGGGCGGCGCGTCCATGACGATGCAGCTGCCGGTGCCGTCGGCACGGTCCAGCCGCAGGTAGCGGCGAAAGCTCGCATCGGCGGACGCCGGGCGCAGGCTGTGCGCCAGCAGGCCGTGCGTGGCCGCCAGCGGGGCGAGCCAGGCATCGAAGGCGGCGTGGCGGGCCGGGTCGGCCCAGGTGGCGGGCGCGGAGCCGGAGGTGGGGGTGGGGCAAGGGTGGCTCATGGATAATCCGATTTTAGAACCCGGTCCGCCCCAAGCCGGGTGGCCCGCGGCGCCTGCGCCGGCACCGCCGAACGGCTGATTCCATGGACCGCTCTTCCTTGCCCGACCTGCTCTCATCGCTGCCTTCCCCGCTGACCGCCGCCTCCGCCGCTGCACCGCGCGCTCTCCGAATGCGCGGCCCGCGCCTGGAGCGCCGCATGCTGGCCCGGCTGGCCGCGTGGATGCTCTGCGGCGTGCCGCTGGGTGTGCTGGCCCAGGTGCAGCCGGGGGCGGGCGATCCTGAAGCGGCGCCGGCGGCCCGGGCCTCTTCAGCACCCGCCGTGGCAGCCGGCCCCGTGCTGCGCACCAGTCCCGTATTGCAAGAGGCCATTCCTGAGGGAACGCGCAGCCAGTTGCCCACCTTCGTCATGGGCGACCAGCTCACCTTGCAGCCCGACATCAAGGCCGATCTCGAAGGCCATGCCGAGCTGCGCCGGGGCGACACGGTGATCCATGCCGACCGCATGGAATACGACATGCCTACCGACCTGGCCACCGCCACCGGCCAGGTGCGCATCAACAATGCGGGCAACGTCTATCAGGGCTCGAAGCTGCAGCTGCGGGTGGATGAGTTCAGCGGCTTTTTCACCGACGCGAACTACCGTTTCCTCTCCAACTCGGCCCATGGCGACGCCTCGCGCGTGGATTTCATCGACCGCTCGCGCTCGGTCATCCACGAAGGCAACTACACCACCTGCCAGCGCACCGACGAGGCCGGCTGGCAGCCCGACTGGATCCTGCGCGCACGCACCATCCACCTGGACCGGGCGAACGACGTCGGCACGGCCGACAACGCCGTGCTCGAATTCAAGGGCGTTCCTATCCTGCCTGTGCCGCACCTGAGCTTTCCGCTGTCGGAGCGCCGCGTGTCCGGCCTGCTGCCGCCCACCATCGGCATCGACAGCGTGAGCGGCGCCGAATATTCGCAGCCCTACTACTGGAACATCGCGCCCAACCGCGACGCCACCATCACCCCCACGCTGCTGAGCAAGCGCGGCGTGAACGTGGGCGGCGAATTCCGCTATCTCGAGCCGACCTACAGCGGCACGCTGCTGGGCGACTACCTGCCGTCCGACCGCCTGCGCGACCGCGACCGGTGGGCCTGGGGCATCAAGCACCAGGCCGCCATCGACAGCCCCATCGGCGGCCTGGGCCTGAACGTGAACGTGCGCCGCGTGAGCGACGACCAGTACTGGCGCGACTTCTCGCTGCGCAGCCTGAACACCAACACCAGCAGCGCCGACCGGCTCAGCCAGCGTCTGCTGCCCGGTGAGGCATCGCTCTCCTGGGCCCAGGGCGACTACAGCGCCAGCGTGCGCACGGTGAAATGGCAGACCCTGCAAGACGTCGATTCGCCCATCGTGCCGCCCTACGACCGGCTGCCGCAGCTGCACTGGCGCTACGCGCCCTTCCTGCTGCCCGCCGGCTTCGATGCCAGCGTGGACGCCGACTACACCGACTTCCGCGCCGACAGCGTGCTGACCGGCCAGCCCAATGCCCGCCGCAGCTACGCCATGGCGCAGGTCAGCCGGCCCTTCCTGGCGTCCTGGGGCTTCATCACGCCGCGCGTGCAGCTGCATGCCTCGCAGTACGAATTCGACCGGCCGCTGGCCAACGGCGACCGCAACCGCCAGCGCACCGTACCCACCTTGAGCCTCGACAGCGGCCTGTTCTTCGAGCGCGATGCGAAGTACTTCGGCCGCAGCTTCTTGCAGACGCTGGAGCCGCGCGCCTTCTACACCTACACGCCCTACCGCGACCAGAGCATGCTGCCGGTGTACGACACGGCGGCGAACGACTTCAACTTCGCCTCCATCTATACCGAAAACGCCTTCGGCGGTAACGACCGCTTCGCCGACAACAACCTGCTCACCCTGGGCGTGACCAGCCGCCTGCTGGACCCGGATACCGGCGCCGAAGCCGTGCGCCTGGGCATCGCCCAGCGCCTGCGCTTTTCCGACCAGCGCGTGACCATGCCCGGCGGCACGCCCGTGGACGACCGCCTCTCCGACGTGCTGCTCGGCGCCGGCATCAACTGGACGCCGAAGTGGAGCTTGGACACGCTGGTGCAGTACAACCCCGACACGGGCCGCTCGCAGCGCACCACCGTGGGCGCGCGCTACAGCCCCGGCAAGTACCGCACCATCAGCGCCGCCTACCGCCTGCAGCGTGTGACCGACCTCATCACCGAGCCCAGCGAGCAGATCGACGTGGGCTGGCAATGGCCGCTGTCCGCGCTCTGGGGTGGGCGCGACGACAAGCCGCTGAACGAAGGCGGCCGCTGGTACACCGTGGGCCGTCTCAACTACAGCCTGAAGGACCGCCGCCTGGTGGATTCCGTGATGGGTGTGGAATACGAAGGCTGCTGCTGGATCGGCCGGGTCGTGCTGGAGCGAATGCAGAACTCCCTGAACACCACCAACAGCCGCCTGCTGTTCCAGATCGAATTCCGCGGCTTCTCGCGCCTGTCGGTCGGCGCCAACCCGCTGACCAGCCTGCAACGGAACGTCCCCGGCTACCAGGTGCTCCAACAAGGCAGCGGCACGCCGCCCAGCCGTTTCTCCAACTACGATTGACGCCTTCCGTCCGCCCAGCCCGCCGGGTCCGCCCCGGGCGGGGCGGCAGGCTCCGCACTCACTTCCTTCTTGTCTGAACACGCCATGAAACAACGCGCCATCACCCTGGGGCTGGCCTGCCTGAGCGCCCTGGCTAGCGTCCTGCCGCCCGCAGCCGTCCATGCCCAAGGGCTCCGCCCGTCGGCTGGCGCGACGGCCACCCCGGGCCTGGGCGACAGCGCCGGCAGAGGCAATGCCGGCACCGGCCCGCGCAGCGGCAAGGGCAGCAGCGGCGCCGCGTCGTCGCGCGGGCTGCCGGCCATCACCCTGCCGCCCGCGGGCGCCGCCAGCAGCACTGCGGCCGCGCAGCCGCGCCAGGCCGACTACATCGTGGCGGTGGTCAATTCCGAGCCCATCACCAACAATGAGGTGCGCAGCCGCATGGCGAGGGTGGCACAGCAGATCGCCTCCCAGGGCGGCCCGCAGCCCACGTCCGCGCAGCTGTCCAAGGACGTGCTGGAGCGCCTGATCCTCGACAAGATCCAGCTGCAGCTGGCGGCCGAGAGCGGCATCAAGGTGGACGATCTCGCGGTATCCCAGGCCGCCCAGTCCGTGGCGCGGCAAAACAGCGTGAGCATGGACGAGATGTACCGTCGCTTGTCGCAGGACGGCATCACCCGCGACCGCTTCCTGCAGGAGCTGCGCAACCAGCTGCTCATGCAGCGGCTGCGCGAGCGTGAGGTCGAATCCCGCGTGCGCGTGAGCGACCTGGATGTGGACCAGTACCTGCGCGAACAGCAGAACACCACCGATCCGTCCAAGGTCGAGATCAATCTGGGTCACATCCTCGTCGTGGTGCCCGAGAACGCCTCGCCCGAGATCGTCGAGCAGCGCCGCGCGCGTGCGCAGAAGGCGGCCGACCGGGTGCGCGCCGGCGAAAATTTCGCCACGGTGGCGCGGGAGACCTCGGACGCCTCCGAAGCTGCCTCCGGTGGCGAGCTGGGCTTGCGCCCGGCCGATCGCTATCCCGAACTCTTCGTGAGCGCCACGCAGAACGCGGCCGTCGGCAGCATCGTTGGCCCGATCCGCTCGCCCGCCGGCTTCCACGTGCTCAAGGTGCTCGAGCGCAACAAGGGCGCCGTCGCCGCCATGGCCCTGCAGACGCATGCCCGCCACATCCTGCTGCGTGTGGGTCCCCAGCTGTCGGAATCCCAGGCGGCCGACCGGCTGGCCGACTATCGCCGCCGCATCCAGGCCGGCACCGCCGACTTCGCCTCGCTGGCGCGCGAACACTCGCAGGACGGCAGCGCCAAGGACGGCGGCGACCTGGGCTGGGCCGGCCCGGGCCGCTACGTGCCCGAATTCGAGGAGGCGCTCAACGGCCTCCAGCCTGGCGAGATCAGCCAGCCCGTGGTGTCGCGCTTCGGCGTTCACCTGATCCAGCTGCTGGACCGGCGCGAAGCCAAGCTCACCCAGCGCGAGCAGCGGGACATGGTGCGCGACGTCGTGCGCGAGAAGAAGCTTGACGAGGCCTATGCCAACTGGGTGCAGGACATCCGCGGCCGCGCTTACGTCGAATACCGCGACCCACCGCAATGAGCAATCCCGGCAGCCACGGCAAACACGTCGCGCGCAAGCGCTTCGGCCAGCATTTCCTGAGCGACGGCGGCATCATCGACGCCATCGTGCGGGCCATCGACCCGCGCCCCGGCCAGCCCATGGTCGAGATCGGCCCCGGCCTGGCCGCGCTCACGCAGCCCCTGGTCGAGCGCCTGGGCCGCCTCACCGTCATCGAACTCGACCGCGACCTGGCGGCCCGGCTGCGCCTGCACGGCCAGCTCGACGTGATTGAGTCCGATGTACTGAAAGTGGACTTCGCCCAGGTGCAGCAAGCGCTGGGTGCTCCGAAAATCAGAGTGGTGGGCAATCTGCCCTACAACATCTCCACGCCCATCCTGTTTCACCTGCTGGAGCATGTGGACGTCATCGAAGACCAGCATTTCATGCTGCAAAAGGAAGTCATCGACCGCATGGTGGCCCAGCCCGCCACCAGCGACTACGGGCGTCTTTCGGTGATGCTGCAGTGGCGCTACGCCATGGAAGACGTGCTCTTCGTGCCGCCCGAAAGCTTCGACCCGCCGCCGCGCGTGGACAGTGCCGTCGTGCGCATGGTGCCCCGCACAGAGCCCATGCCGGTGGCCCCCCAGCTGCTGGAGGAGTTGGTGCAGGTGGCTTTCAGCCAGCGCCGCAAGCTGCTGCGCCACACCTTGGGCCGCTGGCTCGAAGCGCGCCATTTCGCCGGCACCTTCGACACCCAGCGCCGCGCCGAGGAAGTGCCCGTGGCCGAGTACGTGGCGCTGGCGCAAGCCTGCTGCTAGAAACAGAGCGAAAAGTCGCCGTGGATCAAGGGCTTTAGCCTTGTCTCATCCTGGCGGTCCGGAATGGCGCCGCTCCAGCCAGAGACACCGTGGATCTGGCTTTGCCATACCACTGGTGTCGTCCCCCTTCCCGAATGGCGCAGCCACTCGAGAGAAGGGGGAAGGCGCGCAGGCGCCTCAGGGGGATGTACCGAATCAGGCCGCCGCGAGCCAATACCCCGCATTGAACGGGCTGCTCATGCGCAGCGCCAGCGGCGAAACGTCCACCAGCTTGTCGGTAGGCATCTTCTCGCCCGAAGAGGGCTCGATCACGATCTCGGTGGCCGGGGCGGGGGCTGCCTTGACGCCAGCCTCGCTGGCCCGTTCTGCCTGGCCAGTGGTTGCAGAACGGGCTACAGAAAAGAATAGAAGCAGCGGAACGGGATCTTGCGGTCGGCCCAGTAGTCGGCGGCGTCTCGGAAGATGTCGAGCAGCTGCTCGCGGGCTTCCTTGTCGAACTTCACCGTGGCGGGAATCTGTTCCAGCACCACGATGAAGCCCGGCTGCGGGCCCGACTTGTGCAGCGGGTCCGTCATGCAGTCGTACAGCGCGTCGAAGTTCTTGCCGAAGTGCGCCGGAAAGGTGAATTGCGCGGCAATCAGGTCGAGAACGTCCTGCTTGGTCTGCGCATGTGCCAGGTTGGCGTACAGGAAATGGTGACCGAGGTGGCTGGCGGCAGTTTGCAGATCCTGGACCCGGAAGGCCCGGATCGACTGCACGATGTTGCCGCGCACGCCGCGCAAGGGGTTTTCCTGATCTTTACGAAGTGGCGTTTCCATCTCCGCTGCTCTTTCTTTAGATGTCCACAAAATTGAGGCCAGCCAGACGGGTGGGGGAGTCTGCTGGAGAAAATCTTCCGTCACGCGATATCGGTCCGGTGCCTTCGCACCGGGCGGCGGGCGTGCTGACCGCCGTCCCGTTTGTCATTCCTGGATGACCCGAAAGCTCGCGTAGTGGTCGCTGGTGTAGTAGCAGGCGTCTGGCGTGCGTGGCGGGCCACCGCAGACGATGCGACGTGCTCCCCGATTGCGCGCTCCAGGCGTGGCGACCGTGTACTCACGGTAATAGCCCCGCTTGCTCGCCGGCAGCAACCGCTCGCGGTTGCCGAACACCGATCCATCCTTGTCATGCGGGAAAGGGCCGCCCTGGTGGATCAGGGCGTAAGTTGCTCGCCCTTGTGGGGGCAACTCTGCCAATGCGATAGGGGGGGAACCGGTGATTTCCGGCGTGTTACGAGCCGATGCCGCCATGGGAGCCAGCGCGAACGCCAGTCCCAGAACACCTGCCCAACTTGCTTTGTACGCCTGCAGGGCGACAGCCTTCAACATCCACTACGCCTTTCAGAAACTACGGGTTAACCCGGAATTTCGAGCCATTAGTGTGACGGAAAGGTGCTCAAAAAGCAAGCGCCTGCCCAATTGTTGGGCAGGCGCCATGCACTGAAAGTGCGCCAAAAAGTTAGCGCTTGCTCGGTCCTACGGGCTTAGCGGGCCGCGTTGGCGTCGGCGACGGTCAAGGCCGTCATGTTGACGATGCGGCGCACAGTGGCGCTCGCCGTCAGGATGTGCACCGGTTCGGAAGCTCCCAGCAACACCGGGCCGATGGCGATGCCGCCGCCGGCGGCCGTCTTCAGCAGGTTGTAGGAGATATTGGCCGCGTCGATGTTGGGCAGCACCAGCAGGTTGGCGCTGCCGGACAGCGTGCTGTGCGGCATGACCTGGGCGCGCAGCGCGGCATCCAGCGCCACGTCGCCGTGCATCTCGCCGTCCACTTCCAGCCAGGGCGCTTGAATGCGCAGCAGGTCCAGGGTCTCGCGCATCTTCACGGCGCTGGGCTGGTTGCTGGATCCGAAGTTGGAATGCGACAGCAGCGCCGCCTTGGGCTTGATGCCGAAACGCATCATTTCCTCGGCCGCCATCACGGTGATCTCGGCCAGCTGCTCGGCCGTGGGGTCGTAGTTGACGTGCGTGTCCACGAGGAACACCTGGCGGTCGGGCAGCAGCAGGCCATTCATGCAGGCATAGGTGTTCACGCCGGCGCGCTTGCCGATCACCTGGTCGATGTAGTTCAGGTGGTGCGCCGTGTTGCCCCAGGTGCCGCAGATCATCCCGTCCACCTCGCCCTTGTGCAGCAGCATGGCGGCGATCAGCGCCAGCCGGCGGCGCATCTCGATCTTGGCGATGGGCACCGTGATGCCCTTGCGCTCCGTCATGCGGTGGTACGTCTGCCAGAAATCGCGGTAGCGGTGGTCGTTTTCGACGTTGACGACGTCGTAGTCCACGCCTTCCTTCAGGCGCAGGCCGAACTTCTCGATGCGCTGGGCGATGATGGCCGGACGGCCGATCAGCGTGGGGCGGGCGATCTTCTCGTCCACCACGATCTGCGCTGCGCGCAGCACGCGCTCTTCCTCACCTTCGGCGTAGGCCACGCGCTTCTTGGCGGCCAGCTTGGCAGCGTTGACGATGGGCTTCATCATCGTGCCGGAGGCATAGACGAAGGTCTGCAGATGGTCGCGGTAGGCGTCCATGTCGGCGATGGGGCGCTGGGCCACGCCGCTGTCGGCGGCGGCCTGCGCCACGGCCGGTGCGATCTTGATCATCAGCCGCGGGTCAAACGGCTTGGGGATCAGGTATTCCGGGCCGAAGGCCAGCGGCTCGCCCACATAGGCGGCGGCCACCACTTCGCTTTGCTCGGCCTGGGCCAGCTCGGCGATGGCGTGGATGGCGGCGATCTCCATTTCCAGCGTAATGGTCGTCGCGCCACAGTCCAGCGCACCGCGGAAGATGTACGGGAAGCACAGGACGTTGTTGACCTGGTTCGGGTAGTCCGTGCGGCCGGTGGCCATCACCACGTCGCCGCGCACCGCGTGGGCGTCTTCGGGGGTGATTTCGGGGTTGGGGTTGGCCAGTGCGAAGATGACCGGGCGGGCGGCCATCTTGGCCACCATGGCGGGCTTGAGCACGCCGCCGGCCGACAGGCCCAGGAACACGTCGGCGCCTTCGATGACTTCGGCCAGCGTGCGGGCGTCGGTCTTCTGGGCGAACTGGATCTTGTCCTCGTCCATCAGCTCGGTGCGACCTTCGTAGACCACACCGGCCAGGTCGGTGACGAACACGTTCTCGCGCTTCAGTCCCACCTTCAGCAGCAGGTTCAGGCAGGCCAGCGCCGCGGCGCCCGCGCCGGAGGCGACCAGGCGCACTGCGCCGATGTCCTTGCCCACCACCTTCAGGGCGTTGATCATGGCGGCGGCCACGGTGATGGCAGTGCCGTGCTGGTCATCGTGGAAGACGGGGATATTGAGGCGCTTGCGCAGCTCGCGCTCCACGTAGAAGCACTCGGGCGCCTTGATGTCTTCGAGGTTGATTGCGCCGAAGGTCGGCTCCAGGGCGGCGATGACTTCGACCAGCTTGGCGGGGTCCTTTTCGTTGATTTCGATGTCGAAGACATCGACGCCGGCGAACTTCTTGAAGAGCACCGCCTTGCCTTCCATGACGGGCTTGGAGGCCAGCGCACCGATGTCGCCCAGGCCCAGCACGGCCGTGCCGTTGGAGATCACGCCCACCAGGTTGCCGCGCGAGGTGTAGCGGAATGCGGCGGCGGGGTCCTTGACGATTTCTTCGCAGGGAGCGGCCACGCCCGGCGAGTAAGCCAGCGCCAGATCGTGCTGGTTGACCATCTGCTTGGTGGCGGCGATGGCGATCTTTCCCGGCTTCGGAAACTCGTGGTATTCGAGGGCTGCTTGGCGCAGCAGGGCGCGTTTGTCAGGCGTGGCGTTAACCGGGGGGGTATCGGACATCAAGCGTCTCCACTGAAGGGTAGTTGCTGCACTCCGCATCACGACAGCCGTGGTGGTGCCAGCTTTGTAGGGGATCAGAATTGTAGGCCAGCGTTCGGTGGAAACCCTAGTAAGCAATTCCTCTTAGATCGGCGAAACACCTTTGCTGTGGGCGCCGGAATCCAGCGGATCGGAGCCGCGATGAGCATGGTGTCATGAATGCGCATCGCGCTGGGATTCCGTGTCCGACCCATGCACCGCCACCCGGTTGCGTCCCTGCAGCTTGGCCGCATATAGCGCCAGGTCGGCGCAGGCGGTCAGTGTCTGCGGCAGCGAGGCGTGCTCGGGGAAGGCCGCGAGGCCGCAGGACAGGGTGGCCGACATGCTCACCTCGCCGTAGCGCACCCGAAGGCCCTGGAAGGCTTCGCGCAGGGCCTCGGCGCGCTCCAGTGCCACGGGCAGCGGCGTGTCGGCCAGCAGCAGAACGAACTCTTCGCCGCCGTGGCGGCAGGCCAGGTCCTGCGGGCGCACGTGGCTTTGCAGCAGCTGCGCCAGTGCCTGCAGCATGGCGTCGCCGGCCGCGTGGCCGTGCGTGTCGTTGATGCGCTTGAAGTGGTCGATGTCGATCATCAGCAGCGCCAGCGGCGTGCCGGCCTTGCGGCAGCGTTCCAGTTCCGGGGCCAGCACGGCATCTAGCTGGCGGCGGTTGAAGAGGCCTGTCAGCGGGTCGCGCAGTGCCAGGTCGCGCAGCCGCGTCTGCAGCGACAGGATTTCCTCGAACTGCAGGCGCAGGGTCTCGTTGTCGCGGTACTGGTTCATGGCGCGCACGTATCCGTCGTGCGCGAAGGCCACGAAGTACACGGTGAGCGATGCGATGCAAAACAGACCGGTGACCGTGTGGGTGGACGGGTCGAGCGGCCAGGTGCCGGCCACCGCCAGCCAGCCGCCGGCAGCCAACGCGATACCGCCGCCGGTGGTGAGCGCCAGCATGCGCAGGCCCTTGAGGTCGTAGAACACCACCATGTTGATGCAGTTGCCGATGATGAGGGAGAAGCTGAGCCACAGCGGCATGCCCAGAAAGCCCGACCACAGTCCGCCGAAGACCGCATCCAGATTGAAGTTCTGCAACTCGACGGCGCGTTGGTGCTGCGATCGCACGGCGCGCCAGTAGGCCAGCTGCGGGTAGATGAAGAACTGGAAGACCATCACCGCCCACAGCAGCGGGCTGGCCCCGGTAAACCACAGGTGCGATGCGATGGACAGCCCCAGCATGGCGTAGAAAACCGAGCGGTTGCGCCGGTTCATGCGGACCAGCCAATGCACCTTGCGGGGCGTCGGGGTGGTGGTGGCCTGGGCAGCGGGTGCGGGCATGGGCTGAGAGCGGGCTAGCAGGCGGGGGTGAGGCGCAAGGGTGATCGGACGCAGGCTGGTGAAACAACTGTAACAGTGGATGGTGGCGAAGCGAGTGTGCAGCCGGGCCCACAAGGGACCGCCCCGGTCGGCGCACAATCGCCGCCGTGGCGGCTTCGTCGCGCCGGCGTGCCGCGTGGGCGCGGTGCGAGCGGCCCCGGCGTACTTTTTCCATGTTCAACCGACCGTATCCCATGCGTTCAGACCGGCCTTGCCTGGCCTCTTTCCCCTTCGTGCCTGTTGTTGTTCCCGCGCTGCTGCTGGGTGCTGCCGTGCTGGCTGCGGGCTGCACGGCGCCCCTGGCCGAAGCGCCTCAGCCATCCGCCGCGCCTGTGGCCGCCGCTGCGGCCGCCCCTGCTGCGCTGCCTGTGGCCGCACCCGCTCCGGCGTCGGCCGCCCCGGTGGCGCTGCGCATGCCCGACGACGGCACGCTGGCGCGCTTTTCCGGCCTCGCGACCGACCTGCCGCCGGGCACCGCGGCCCTGCTGGACGTGCTGGCCCGCGACAAGACGGCGCTCTGGGAGATCAAGGGCTACAGCGACCGGCAGGCCAACAAGCCCGAACCGGCGCGTGAGGCCGCTCTGGCACGGGCCCTGTCGGTGCGCAAGCAACTGGTGCTGCGGGGCGTGCCGTCGCAGAACCTGCGGGTCAAGTACAGCACCGAAGAGGCGCGCGAGGTGGTGACGGTGCTGCCGCAGGGGGCAGCCTCCGCTGCTCAGCCCGCAGTCACGGCGCTGCAACCCCTGGCTCCTGCGGCGCAGGCCCTGCCGCCGCACAAGTACGCAGAAGCCAAGGCGTCCCAGGCGACCCCAGCCGCCAAGGCGCCCGCGAAGTCCTTGAAGGACAAGAAGGAACGCAAGGCACCCGTTTCCCGGACCCAGGCCGCGCCAGCGAAGGCCGGGGCGCGCAAGGCGGCGGCCCAGAAGGCCGCACCGCACAAGGCGCCCGCCCATCCGGCGGGCCATGCGGCGCATAAGAAGCCCGCCCCCAGCGCAGCCGGCAAGTGAGCCCGGCTGGCCGCAGCCCGTGCGGGCGGGAGGGGGAGAGGGACCTCAGCGGCTGCTGGGGAAGCTGAACACTGCGCCTTCGCGCACACCGGCCGAGGGCCAGCGCTGGGTGATGGTCTTGCGCTTGGTGTAGAAGCGCACGGCGTCGGGGCCGTAGGCGTGCAGGTCGCCGAACAGGCTGCGCTTCCAGCCACCGAAGGAGTGGTAGGCCACCGGCACAGGCAGGGGTACGTTCACGCCCACCATGCCGACCTGGATGTGATCGGTGAAGTAGCGGGCCGCTTCGCCGTCGCGGGTGAAGATACAGGTGCCGTTGCCGTACTCGTGGTCGTTGATGAGCTGCATGGCTTCCTGCAGCGTCTTCACGCGCACCACGCCCAGCACGGGGCCGAAGATCTCTTCCTGGTAGATCTTCATGCCGGGCTTGACGTTGTCGAACAGGCAGGCACCCAGGAAGTAGCCTTCCTCGTGGCCCGCCACCTTTACCGTACGGCCGTCCACCACCAGCGTGGCGCCTTCTGCCACGCCGCTGTCCACATAGGCCTTCACCTTTTCGAAGTGGGGCTGGGTGACCAGTGGGCCCATGTCGTTGCCGTTGTCGGTACCGGGGCCGACCTTCATCTTGGCGATCTCGGTCTTGAGGCCTGCGATCACCGCGTCACCCACTGCATCGCCTACTGCGACCAGCAGCGGGATGGCCATGCAGCGTTCGCCGCACGATCCATAGGCCGCGCCCATCAGCGCGCTCACGGCGTTGCCGACGTCCGCGTCGGGCATCAGCACGGCGTGGTTCTTCGCGCCGCCCAGGGCCTGCACGCGCTTGCCATGCTTGCAGCCTTCGGCGTAGATGTATTCGGCGATGGGCGTGGAGCCGACGAAGCTCACGGCCTTCACGCGCGCATCGCGCAGCAGCGTATCGACGGCGGTCTTGTCGCCGTTGACCACGTTCAGCACGCCAGGTGGCAGGCCCGCTTCCAGCGCGAGCCGGGCGATGAACAGCGTGCTGCTGGGGTCGCGCTCCGAAGGCTTGAGCACGAAGGTGTTGCCGCAGGCCACAGCCATGGGCCACATCCACAGCGGCACCATGGCCGGAAAGTTGAAGGGCGTGATGCCGGCGGTGACGCCCAGCGCCTGGAATTCGCTCCAGCTGTCGATGCCTGGGCCCACGTTGCGGCTGTGTTCGCCCTTGAGCAGCTCGGGCGCGTAGCTGGCGTATTCCACGTTCTCGATGCCGCGCTGCAGCTCGCCGTGCGCGTCGGAGAGCACCTTGCCGTGCTCGGCGGTGATGAGGGCGGCGATCTCGTCGGCATGCTCTTCGAGCAGCACCTTGAGCTTGGCGAACACCCGCGCGCGCTTGAGCGGTGGCGTGTTGCGCCAGGCGGGGAAGGCGGCCTCGGCCGAGGCGATGGCGGCCTCCACGGTGGCCTGGTCGGCCAGGGCCACGCTGGTGGTCGATTGGCCGGTGGCGGGGTTGAACACCGGCTGGGTGCGGGCGGTGTCGGCGACGAGCTGGCCGTCGATCAGATGGCCGACGGTGGAGGTCACGGATTTCTCGTGGTGCATGGTTTCAAGGTCAAAAGTGCCTGCGGCGCAGGTGGTGCCTGCGCTGCCTGCTATCAAAAACAGAGTTACGCGGTTTCGTGCAGGGCATCGCCCAGGGCGCTGACCAGGCGGTCGATCTCGGCCTCGGTGCTGATGAAGGGCGGTGCCAGCTGGATGGTGTCGCCGCCGTAGCGCACGTAGAAGCCCTTGTCCCAGCACTTCATGGCGATTTCATAGGGCCGGCGCGCCGGCTCGCCCGGCAGGGCGGCGATGGTGAAGCCGGCCGCCAGGCCGTAGTTGCGGATGTCCGCCACGTGCTTGGCACCCTTGAGCCCGTGCACGGCGCGCTGGAAGTAGGGCGCCAGCGCCTTCACGCGGCCCGGAGCGTCTTCCTTCTGCAGGATGTCGAGCACCGCGTTGCCCGCCGCGCAGGCCACCGGGTGGGCCGAATAGGTGTAGCCGTGCGGGAATTCGAGCATGTACTCGGGGCCGCCCGCCGCCATGAAGGTGTCGTAGATCTCGCGCGTGGCGATCACGCCGCCCAGCGGCTGGGCGCCGTTGGTCACCTGCTTGGCGAAGTTGAGGATGTCCGGCGTCACGCCGAAGGCCTGTGCGCCCGTCCAGGCGCCGCAGCGGCCGAAGCCGGTGATGACCTCGTCGAAGATCAGCAGGATGTTGTTCTGCGTGCAGATCTCGCGGATGCGTTCCAGGTAGCCCTTGGGCGGGATGACCACGCCGGCCGAGCCCGAGAACGGCTCCACGATCACCGCCGCGATGTTGCTCGCGTCGTGCAGCGCGATCACGTCCAGCAGCCGGTCGGCCAGCGCCCGGCCGCCGTCTTCGGCCATGCCCTGCACGAAGGAGCCGGCGGGCGGCTGCGTGTGCGGCAGGTGGTCGGCTTCGATGCCCTGGCCGAAGGTCTTGCGGTTGCCCACGATGCCGCCCACCGAGATGCCGCCGAAGTTCACGCCGTGGTAGCCCTTCTCGCGTCCGATCAGGCGCGTCTTTTGTCCCAAGCCCTTGGCGCGCCAGTAGGCACGGGCCATCTTGAGCGAGGTGTCGGCGGATTCGGAGCCCGAGCCGGTGAAGAACACGTAGTCCAGGCCCGCCGGGGTCAGCTCGCGGATCGTGTTGGCGAGCGTGAACGAGGCCGGGTGGCCGAACTGGAAGGCCGGCGCGTAGTCCAGCGTGGCGGCGGCGCGGCCGATGGCCTCGGCGATGTCGCGGCGGCCATGGCCCAGGCCCGCGCACCACAGGCCCGAGAGGCCGTCGAAGATCTTGCGGCCGTCCGAGTCGGTGTAATAGGCGCCCTGGCCCGCGACGATCATGCGCGGCTTGGCCTTGAACTGGCGGTTGGCCGTAAAGGGCATCCAGTGGGCGTCGAGCCAGGCGGCGTCCATGCGCGGCGCGGCGCCGGCGTCCTTGGGGTCGGCGAGGGGGGTATCCAGGGGAACGAAGCTCATGCGGGACTCCGGTGAGAGTGAAAGCGGAACGTGGCGAAGCGAAGGGCCGCATGGCAGCAAGCCGATGCGATGCGTCATTGTTCGTGCGGCCGATAATCCCTTGAATGCCGCAATATCACCGTTCACTTGCGCGTTAGTGCAAGTAATGACCCGCAACGCCCATGCTTGATGCCTCCGCCTCTGCCTCTGCCTCTGCCTCCGCCCCCGCCGCCCCGTCCGTGCCCGTGCCGCGCCAGCGCGCCGTGCTCGGCCAGGTGGCCGATATGGATCTGCGCCTGCTGCAGGTGTTCAAGAGCGTCGTCGAATGCGGCGGCATGGCCGCGGCCGAGCTGGAACTGAACATCGGCACCAGCACCGTGAGCCGCCACGTCAAGGACCTGGAGGCGCGCCTGGGCCTCACCCTGTGCCGGCGCGGGCGCGCGGGCTTCGCGCTCACGCCCGAGGGGCAGCGGGTGTATGAAGAGACGCTGCGCCTGCTGGCCGCCGTGCGGGGCTTTCGCGACGGCATCGACGACATCCACGCCCGCATGGGCGGTCAGTTGGCCGTGGCCGTGTTCGACAAGACCGCCAGCAACCCGGCCGCCCGCATCGGCCAGGCGATCGCCGCCTTCACCGCGCAGGCGCCCGACGTGCAGCTGCAGCTGCATGTGGCCTCCATCAATGCCATCGAGCGCGGCGTGATCGACGGCAGCTGGCAGGTCGGCATCATTCCGGCGCATCGCGCCTCGCAGAGCCTGGTCTATGCCGACCTGTTCGGCGAGACCATGCAGCTCTATTGCGGCGCGGGCCATCCGCTCTTTGGCGCGCAGCATGCCGCGCTCGACTGGGACGCGCTGCGCGCCCACCCCTTCGCCGGCCTGGGCTACCACTCGCCCAACATGGAGCTGAGCCACCAGGCACGCCTCACGCGCAGCGCCACCGGGTTCGACCAGGAATCCATCGCCACGCTGGTGCTCTCGGGCCGCTATCTGGGCTTTCTGCCCGACCACTATGCCGAGAGCTTCGAGCGCCAGGGCCGCATGCAGGCCGTGCGGCCGGAGCTTTTCTTCTACCGCTGCCAGTTCGTGAGCCTGGTGCGCCGCTCGCCCACGCCCAGCCGCGCCGTCCAGGTGTTCGTGCAGTGCCTGGAACGTGCGCATGCCCCAGTGCCGCCGGGCGCTGAAACGCGCTCCCACGCATAATTGGCGCTCGTCTCGATCCCCCCTTCTTCCCTCGGAGCCCGCACATGAACAGCAGCGTTTCGGCGATCGCCTCCTCCGGCCTGCGCGCCGCGCAGATGCGCATGGACGTGTCGGCGAACAACGTGGCCAACGCGAGCACGCCGGGCTTTCGCCCGCAGTCGGTGCAGGAAGAGGCCGTGCCGGGGCAGGGCGGCGTCGCGGCCCGCGTGAAGCCGGCGACGGGTGCGCCGGCCCCCGCGCAGGGCGGCGAGGGGGGCGCGCCTTCCGGCACTTCGCTCGAGGGCGAGGCGGTGGACCAGCTATCCGCCAGCTATGCCTTCACGGCCAATCTGCAGGTGCTGCGAACCAGCGACCGCATGATGGGTGCGCTGCTCGATGTGCGCGCCTGACGGCCTTTTTCTCCCCTCTCTTCGCTCTTCTTCGCCCGGGGCTTCGCGGCGGCGCTGATTCACCGGTTCACTGCGCCCAGGCCAGTCCGGCCAGGCGGTCCATCAGCCAATGCTGAAACGCCCTTGCGGCTGGCGTGTTACGACGGTTCGGTGGGTTCGAGGGCATGGCGCGTTCCTTTCGTCTGCTGCGGGGTTTCGCTGCGCTCAGGCCGCGGCGGCCGCGGCTTCTGGCGCTGCGGCCTCGCGGCGGCGGGCCGCGCGTTCCCAGGCCTTTTCATGGAAGAAGAAGGCCACCGCCTGGACCGTAGGCTCCAGCAGGCTCAGCGTGAGCGACGCGATCAGATTGCCCGTGACTGCGTAGGCCACCAGGGCGGCGACGCAGATATGGATCAGGTAGTAGCTGCCCGTCTTCATCAGCGTGGGCATGTTCTGGCGGGCGGTGGCGCGCAGGCGGGACATGTTGGTGCTCCTCTCAATCGGCGATGCGTGAATGCTAGAGGCCGATGGTCGGCTTGGCCAATTGCTCATTCCTAATCGAGAGATAGAAACTATCGCTTCGGGCGGTGCGACGCGTTGCTGTATCGGGGTGGGGGCGCCGCAAGGAAGGGAGGCGTCCCCCTGAAGCGCAGGCCGGCCGCAACGGTGCGGCATTCCCATGCTCCGCAGGTGCAACCCACGCGGCATGGCTGCAAACAGAGGCTTCCTGCCAACAGGTCATCGAAGTCGGTCGGTGCCCACGCTGTGTCTTGGTAACGATATGTATAGTGGACGCGGAGTCAGGTGCGCACGAGAGGCGCCTTGCACTCTTGCCAAGGCATGCAGATGGTGATTCTTGTGGTCAATATCTGCGCAAATAGCAACATATAACGCATCAAAATGGCATCCTGGATCACTCATCTCCGTTTTTCGCGCAAGTTCGCTCTCATCGGGGCACTGGCGCTGGCGCTCTTTCTCGTGCCCACCGTCATGCTGGTCAGCATCGCGATGGAGAAGCTCGACGTGGCTCGCGCAGAGCGGCTGGGTCTGGACCCGGCCGCCGACATGCTGCGGATGCTGCAGCAGATTCAACAACATCGGGGCCTGTCCGCTGCGGTGCTGAGCGGCTCCTCCTCCGAAGAGGGCGACCGCCAGAAGCGCCAGCAGGAGATCGACGCCACCATTGCCCAGGTGCGCAAGGAACTCCCCCCTCTGGCGGACAAGGCGCTCTCCGAACGCTTCGACAGCATGGCCACGGATTTCAACGCGCTGGCCAGTGCCGTGGCGGGCAAGACCCTCTCCGGCCCGCAGAGCAACCAGCGGCACACCGCACTCATCGCACGGCTGCTCAGCATCCTGGACGACGTGGCCAACAGCTCCGGTCTCGCGCTGGACCCCGATGCCTCCACCTACTTCGTTCAGCGCGCGGTGCTGTCGCACCTGCCGCAACTGGCCGAATCGCTCGGACAGATGCGGGCGCGGGGCGCGGTGTTGCTCGGCAGCGGCGAGGCCTCGCTGGAAGAGCGTGCGCGACTGCAGGCCTTGGCCGACCGTGCCCGCCAGTACTATGAAGACTCGCGCAAGGCGCTCGACCTGGCGGCCGGTGGCGGCAAGTTGCCCGCCGCCGTGGAGTCGGCTCGCGATGCTGCCGAGACCGCGGGCCAGGACGCGTTCAAGCTGGCCGAGGAGGCGATCGTGCGCCCCGAGGCGCTGACGCTGCCGGCCACGGCCTGGATCACCCGCATGACGGGCTTCGTCGATGCGCAGTTCGCGCTGGTGGATGCCTCGTTCGCCCTGCTGGATGCCTCGCTGGATCAGCAGATCGCCCGGCAGCGCCACTTGCTGCTGGTGCTGCTCTCTGTGCTGGCCGCGCTGGCCTGCGTGGCGGTCTGGGTGATGGCGACCATCACGCGCACCACCAACCGGGCGCTGGGCCAGGCGGTGCAGCTCGCCGAGTCGGTGGCGGCCGGCGACCTGTCGGTACGCGTGCGGGTTGAGGGCAGCGACGAGATCGCCCAGCTCATGACGGCCCTGCAGTCCATGACGGCACGTCTGAGCAGCGTGGTCGGCTCGGTGCGGCAGAACTCCGAAAGCGTGGCCACCGCCAGCGCGCAGATTGCCCAGGGCAATAGCGACCTGAGCCAGCGCACTGAGACCCAGGCCAGCGCGCTGGAGGAAACCGCCGCCTCGATGGAAGAGCTCGGCTCCACCGTGCAGCACAACGCCGAAACCGCCCGCCAGGCCAACGAGATGGCGCGCAGCGCGGCCGGTGTCGCCACTCGCGGCGGCGAGGTGGTGCAGCAGGTGGTGCAGACCATGCAGGACATCCATGCCGGCTCCAGCCGCATCGCGGACATCATCGGGGTGATCGACGGCATCGCCTTCCAGACCAACATCCTGGCGCTCAATGCCGCCGTGGAAGCCGCCCGCGCGGGCGAGCAGGGCCGGGGCTTCGCCGTGGTGGCGAGCGAGGTGCGCAGCCTGGCGCAGCGCTCGGCCGCCGCGGCGCGGGAGATCAAGGAACTCATCACCACCAGCGTGACCCAGGCCGGCCAGGGTGCGCAACTGGTCACCCAGGCGGGCAGCACCATGCAGGAGATCGTCGATTCCGTCCGCAAGGTGAGCGAACTGGTGGGGGCGATCAGCGCCGCCACTTCCGAGCAGAGTTCGGGCATCGCCCAGGTGGGCGAGGCGGTCACGCAGATGGACACCACCACGCAGCAGAACGCCGCTCTGGTGGAGGAAAGCGCCGCTGCCGCCAACAGCCTGAACGAGCAGGCACAACAGCTGGTGCGGGCCGTGGCGGTCTTTCGCCTGGCCTGACGGCATCCCCACGGCGCGCTAGGCGGGGCCGCTGCCTCATTCGATGGCCGGGCCTGCCGGGCGTTGGATACTGCGGTGGCCGGCCCGGACCGCATCGCCCTCTTCGCACTCTCCCATGGCTTCTTCTCCTCCCCCCGCCCCGCCCCGCACCCGCCGGGCGCTGCGCACCATCGCGGCCTTCGAGGCGCTCAAGGGTGCCGTGGCGCTCGTCGCCGGCGTCGGCGTCCTGGGCTTGCTGCACAAGGACCTGCACCAGATCGCGGCCGCACTCATCGGCCATGTGGGGTTGAACCCCGGCGCGTACTACCCGGCGCTGCTGTTGGCCGGCATCGACCGCTGGTCCGGCCACGGCGACTGGCAGATGCTCACCGCCGTGGCCACGGGATATGCGGCCCTGCGCTTCACCGAGGCCTACGGCCTCTGGCGAGACCGCGCCTGGGGGGAATGGCTGGGCGCGCTCTCCGGCGGGCTCTATATCCCGTTCGAGCTCTGGCACTGGCTGCACCGGCCCACGGCCGCGGCCACGGCGGTGATCGCGCTCAACGCGGTGGTGATCGCCTACCTGGGATGGCAGTTGGCACAACGGCGGCGCGCGGGCGGCTGAGCCCGCACCTGCTGCCACCGAACGCGCCCGTGCAGAGCGTGGGCGGGGCTGCCGCGTCATGGCGGCGTCATGGGTCATGGGCAAGGTGGCGGCTCTTCCATTCGCTGTGAGAGAGCGCATCCCATGTTGTTCCCTTCGACCTTCCGCCTGGCCGCCTGCGCCGCGCTGGCCTGCATCGCCGTCCTGCCGGCACGAGCCCAGCCGCAGACCGCCCCGCAAGCCTTTCCCTCCGTGCTGGCCGGACACGCCGTGCTGCCGGCGCGCTCCTTCATCGCCCCGCCCGCTGATGTGCCGGCTGACCTGCGCACCAGTGGCAAGTTCACCACCGCCCGGCGCGTAGATGCCGTGGGCACTGTCGAAGGCCAGTCCGCCGGCCGGCCCACGGGCGTGTCGCTGCCCTTCGAGGGCCAGCCCGCGCAAGGTCATTCGGGCATCAAGCACCTGTCCGACGGCAGCTTCTGGATCCTGACCGACAACGGCGCCGGCTCCAAGGCCAACTCGCCTGACTTCATGCTCTACCTGAACCACTACCAGGTGGACTTCAAGAGCGGCCAGTTCAAGCGCCTGAAAACCGTCTTCCTGCACGACCCTGACAAGAAGGTGCCCTTCCGCATCGCGGAGGAAGGCACCCAGCAGCGCTACCTGACCGGCGCCGACTTCGACCCCGAGAGCTTCCAGTTCGCGGGCGGCGCGCTCTGGATCGGTGAAGAGTTCGGCCCCTATCTCATCAAGGCCGACCTGAACGGCCGCGTGCTGGCCGTGTTCGACACGCAAGTCGATGGCCGCGTGGTGCGCTCGCCCGACAACCCCGCCGTCACCACCGCCGGCGCACCCGACGCCAAGGCTCCGGCCTTCGACATCAAGCGCTCCAAGGGCTTCGAGGGCATGGCCGCGAGCCCCGACGGCAGCAAGCTCTACGCGCTGCTCGAAGGCCCGGTGTGGGATGAATCCGCCAAGGCTTATGAGTCGGTGGCGGGCGGCAAGCAGTACCTGCGCGTGCTCGAATTCGACGTGAAGGCCGAGAAGTGGACCGGGCGCCACTGGAAGTACGTGCTGGAGGCCAACCAGAACGCCATCGGCGACTTCAACATGATCGACGGCAGCACGGGCCTCGTCATCGAACGCGATAACGGCGAAGGCACGCCGGACAAGGCCTGCCCCGAAGGCGTCAAGCGCCCCGACTGCTTCCACGACGTGGCGAAGTTCAAGCGCATCTACAAGGTGGAGCTGGCCGACGCCAACGCCGGCGGCCCGCTTCGCAAGGTGGCCTACATCGACCTGCTGAACATCCACGACCCGCATCACCTGGCCCGCAAGCCGCTAACGGGCGGCGCGCTCGCCTTCCCGTTCTTCACCATCGAGAACGTGGACATCGTGGACCCGACCCACATCGTGGTCGGCAACGACAACAACCTGCCTTTCAGTTCCAGCCGCGAGCCCAACCAGGCCGACGACAACGAGCTGGTGTTGCTCGACGTGGGCAACTTCCTGCGCGCCCGCTGAAAAAGCCCGCTGCGCCGACCGCACAGGCTGCCCGGTGGGCAGCCTTTCTTATGTCCGCCGCAGGAGGATGGAGGCGGCTGGCAGAATCGCCTTTTGCCCGTTTCGCCGCCTTCTCCTCCCCCTAAAAAACCGTCCACCATGTTCACCGGCATCGTCCAGGCCACGGCAGGCATTGCCGCCATCACCGACCGCGCAGGCCTGCGCACCTTCACGCTCGACTTCCCCGCAGGCTTCTGCGAAGACCTCGCCATCGGCGCCAGCGTGGCGACCGACGGCGTGTGCCTCACGGTGACCGAACTGGTCTCGCCCACGCGTGCCAACTTCGACGTGATGCTGCAGAGCCTGAACATCACCACGCTGGGCAGCTACGCCGAAGGCGACCGCGTGAACGTGGAGCGCGCCGCCAAGGACGGTGCCGAGATCGGCGGCCATCCGCTGTCGGGCCACATCGATTTCACCGGCACGCTCGTGGAACGCCGCGAGTTCGACAACAACCTGGTCTGGCGCGTGGCCGTGCCCGAGCCCTTCCGCCGCTACGTGTTCGCCAAGGGCTACATCGCCATCCACGGCGCCAGCCTGACGGTGGCAGAGGTCAACCGGCAGGACGGCTGGTTCGAGGTCTGGCTGATTCCCGAAACCCGCCGCGCCACGGTGTTCGAAGGCAAGCGCGAGGGCGACCGCCTCAACATCGAGATCGAGCGCAGCACCCAGGTGGTGGTGGACACGGTGCGCGAGGCCGTGCAGGAAAGCCTGGGCCGACTGAAGCCCGTGCTGGAGGCGCTGCTTCAGGAAAAGGGCCTGTCGCTCGACGACCTGGTGCAGCCGCCGACACTGCCGCGCTGAAGCAGCTTTGGCGCCGGCTATGACGCCTGGGCCGTGGTGTGGCGGATACGGCCGCCAGCATCAGGCTCAGGCTCTCAAGGTGCAACGGGCGACTCAGGTCCGCGGCGACGCGCACAAACGGGCGCTGCCTTCCAGCCCTTGCCGCCCCGCACCGTCCTGCGGCCCACCAGGCGTGCTCCGCGGCGCCTCGCTGACGTCTCCTTCCAATGACCATGCCTGAACGTGACGTTGCAACCATCGGCTGCGGCCTGCCCGGGCCGGGACTGGGATTGCGCCCGCTGCGGCCGGCCGACGTGCCCGGCCTGCTGGCCGTGCAGCGTGCCTGCTACGGCGATGGGCTGATCGAGGGGGAAGCGGTGTTCGTGCGGCGGCTGGCCAGCGCGGCGCAGTGCTCGCTGGCACTGGTGGAGGCAGATGGCCCGTCGCCGGCGCTGGTGGCCTACCTGGCGGCCTACCGCAGCCGTCGGGGTGCCGTCACGCCCTTCGAGGGCGACTTCCACAGCGCGCCGCAGGCCGATGCGCTCTATCTGCACGACCTGGCCGTTGCGCCCGCCTGGGCCGGGCGCGGGCTGGCCCAGTGCCTGCTGGCGGCCGCATGGCAGCGCGCCCGGGCCGAGGGGCTGCGCCATTCGGCCCTGGTGTCGGTACAGGGCACGCAGGCGTTCTGGGAGCGCCAGGGCTATGGGGCTCAGCCGCTCGCGGACGCGGCCCAGCAGCGGCATCTGGACAGCTACGGCACCGGGGCGGTCTACATGGTGCGGGCGCTCTAGCGGCGCGGGCTGTCAGGGCTGGGTGCGAGCTTGTCCGGGCGGGCGGCGGGCGTCGTCATAATGCGCCCCATGCCCAACCGCTGGAAACCCAACGTCACCGTGGCCGCCGTCGTCGAGCAGCAAGGCCGCTTCCTGCTGGTGGAAGAAGACACCGCCGACGGGCTGCGCCTGAACAATCCTGCGGGCCACCTGGACCCGGGCGAGTCGCCCGTGCAGGGCTGCATCCGCGAGGTGCTCGAAGAAACCGCCTGCGACTTCACGCCCGCCGCGCTGGTGGGCGTCTATCTCAACCGCTTCACACGCACGCGCACGGGTGATGACATCACCTACATGCGCTTCGCCTTCGCGGGCAGCGTGGGCGCGCCGCATGCCTGGCGCACGCTGGACGACGGCATCGTGCGCACGGTGTGGATGACGCTCGAGGAGATCGAATGCTGCGCCGACCGGCTGCGCAGCCCGCTGGTGCTCGAATGCATCCGCGACTACCTGGCCGGCCAGCGCTTTCCGCTGGAGCTGGTGCATACCGACCCTTCGGTGCTGCAGCCGCCGCCCGGCAGCCTGCGCTGAGCGCGGGCCGAGGGCCGCTCAGCCGCCTACGACGGACCAGCCCACGTGCTGGTCGGCCTTGTCGTTCTCGTATTCCCAAGCGGTGCCGCAGCGGTCGCAGCGATAGCGCGTGACGGTGACGATACGGCCGTCCTCGCGCTCTTCCTTGCGGCTGCCGCGCTGCACCAGCTCGGCATGGCCAGGCGCGCGGCGCCAGTTGCGCTGGATGCCCGAGCACGGCTCGCACAGCTCCATCTTCTTGAGTTCGTTCTGGCGGGCGGTGTCGCGGGTCATGGGGAGGGTGTCCGGAAAACGGGTGGGGGAAAAAAACGCTCCGGCCCTTGCGGGGCGGAGCGCGGATTCTACGAGGGTGGTCTGCTATTTAATTCATAGCATCATGCCGACAAGGGCTGGCTGGTGCCCGCCTGCAGGGGCGCTGCCGGGGGCAGCGGCGGCAGGCTGGCCACGTGCAGGCGGCGTTCGGGCACGGCGAAGTCCACGCCCAGGGCCTCCAGCTCGCGCATCAGCGCGAGGTTGATCTTCTGCTGCAGGTCCATGTAGACGTTGTAGCCCGCATCCAGAACGATATAGACCACCTCGTAGGCCAGGCCGGTCTCGCTGAACGATTGCAGGTGGGCGCGGTCGAAGCGCGCGTTGGGCTCGGCCTCGATGATGCGGCGCACGGCCTGGGCGATGGCCTCGGCCGTGTCGGCGCGGGTGCCGTAGGGCACGCGGAAGTTGAACACGATGCGCCGCTCGCGCATGTGGCGGTAGTTGTTGATGGTCTGCTTGAGCAGGTCGGTATTGCTCATCACCACCTGTTCACCGCTCAAAGCGCGGATGCGCGTGGTCTTGACGCCGATCTGCTGCACCGTGCCCGCCACGCTGCCCACGACGATGAAGTCGTCCACCTCGAACGGCTTGTCCACGGCGATGGCCATGGAGGCGAACAGGTCGCCCAGCACGTTCTGCACCGCCAGCGCGATGGCGATGCCGCCCACGCCCAGGCTGGCCACGAAGGCGGTGATGTTCACGCCCAGGTTCGAGAGGATGGCCAGCAGCACTGTCGCCCAGAGCAGTGTGCGCAGGCCCCAGGACATGAGCGTGGCCGATGCGCTCATCTGCGCCGGCCCGGTGGCGCCGTGGTGCTGGCGGTAGCGGTCCACCACCAGCGCGGTGGCGCGCGTGCCCCAGAGGCCCACCTGCAGCGCCAGCGCCAGGAACCAGAGCTGGTCCACCTTGGCCGGCCAGCGGCCTGGCAGATCGAGCAGGCCCGCGCCCACCAGCAGCGCGGCCAGCAGGATCAGCAGGCGGCTGGTGCCGGCCAGCACCTGCAGCGCAATGGAGGCCGGCCCGCCGCGCGGCGCATCGGGAGCCTGCTCCGCCGCGACCTTCTGCGCCCGGCCCACGGCCCAGCGCAGCAGCAGCGTCAGCACCAGGTAGGTCAGCAGAGAGGCTGCTGCAGCGATCAGCAGGCTGGAGGCCGTCAGGCCCCAGAAGGTTTCGGTGTGCAGCCAGGCGGTGGCGGAAGCGAGCTCTTTATCCATGCGGGTGAATCCTCTCTCTGTGAAATGACGAAGGTTTGAAAGCTGTTGGCGAAGGCGGGAACGCCGCTGCGGCGCGGCTGCAGCGCGTGGCTCTGCGGGTTCTGAGGCAGTGGCGCGAGGCCGGGCGCAGACGGATGCGCCCGTGCCTGCCGCCGGCGGATCAGCCGCCGGGCGCGGGGTTGTCGTCCGTGGCGGTGGGCTCGTCGGCCCAGCCCTGGCGCATCAGGCTTTCGTCCGGGGGGCCGTAGTAGATGGCGTGGGCGGCGGCTTCGGTGTCATAGCGCGGATCCAGCCAGCACTGCACCACGCCGTTGGTCCAGCCGAAGCCGTCCTGCAGCGGGTATTCGCCGCCATCGCCGCCCGCGGCGGTGTCGTGCTCATGGGCGCGCAGGGCGTATTTCTCGACCAGCTTGCCTTCGCGCTGATAGACGGCGCGCACGGTGTCGATCCAGCGGCGGCGCACCTCCAGCGCCAGCTCGCGGTGGCCGTAGCGTTCCAGCCCGCGCACGGCCATCCACTGCAGCGGTGCCCAGCCGTTGGGCCGGTCCCACTGCTGGCCGCTGGCGCATTCGGTGGTGGACAGTCCCCCGGGCGCCAGCAGCCGTGCCTGCACCGTGCGGGCCACGGCGGCGGCCTGCGCCTCGGTGGCCATGCCGGCGTAGAGCGGCACCAGCGTGGCGGCGGTCAGGCAGGTGCGCAGCGTGCCCGCCTTCCAGTCGTAGTCGAAATAGGCGCCCTCGGCCTCGTTCCAGAGCAGCCGGTTGACGGCCTCTCGCCGGTGCGCGGCCAGCTCGTGGAAGTGACGCGCCGTGGCGGCGTCGCCCAGGCTCTGGCTGGCCTTGGCGATGGAGACTTCGAGCCGGTAGAGGAAGGCGTTCAGATCCACGGGCAGTAGCTGCGTGGTGACGATCTGCGAGAGCTGCAGCGTGGCCGGATCGGCCGCGTCGGGGGCGCGCAGCCAGCGGGTGGAGAAATCCCAGCCCGACTCGCAGGCCGCGCGCAGGTCGCGATAGACCTCGGGCGAGGGGCGGTCGGCCAGGGACGCGGTCTCCACGTCCTCGCGCCACGATTCCTCGCGAGGGGTGTCGCGGTCGTCCCAGTAGCGGTTGAGCACTTCGCCGCCGGGCAGCGCCACCACGCGGCGGCGCGCATCGCCGGGGTGCAGCACGTGCAGGCCGTCCATCCAGAAGGCGTGTTCCTGCAGCAGCTGCGGCAGGTAGTGCGACACGGGCGGACCGCCAGCCAGCGCGCCCAGTTCGGCCATGGACGCGAAGAGCGGCGGCTGCGAGCGGCTCAGGTAATAGGTGCGCGTGCCGTTGGGCACGAAGCCGAAGGCGTCGATCAGCCGCGCGAAGTTGTCCGTCATGTGGTGCAGCAGCGTGGTGCGGCCCGAGGCCGCCAGGCCCAGCATGGCGAAGTACGAATCCCAGTAGTAGAGCTCCGCGAAGCGCCCGCCCGGCACCACGTAGGGGTGGGCCAGCGGCAGGGCGGAGCCGCGCTGCGGGTGCTCCTTGGGGCTGCGCGTGAGCACGGGCCAGAGCGCGTCGATGTGCTCGGCCAGCGAGAGGCCTGGCGTGCCGACGTAGTCGTCGTTCGTCACCTCGGGCGAGCTGAAATGCTCCATGACGAAGGCGCCCAGGTCGAAGCCGGGCTGCGCGTGCAGCGCTCGGTAGGCGGCCAGGATCGTCTCGGGCTCCTGCAGCGGGGCGCAGTCCACGAAGGTCTTGCTGTCGGCGAACACCTGCTGGCTCTGCACTGCGATGAACAGTTCCTGGTAGCGGTCGGCGGGCGTGCAGTGGTCGCAGGGCGGCGCACCCGGCGCCTGCACGCGCGCGAGGTTCAGGTGGATGCGGTAGGCCGGGTGCCGGTCGGAAATGCGCTGGCTGGCCGCAGCGGGTGCCGCGGCAGCCGGGGCGACGGAGGGCGGTGCGGTGGTGGCGCTCATGCTGCTCATGTCTGTGCGGTCCTCATTGCTCCGCATAGTTCCATAAAAGTCCGCCGTCCACCACCAGCGTGGCGCCGGTGATGTAGGCCGCATCGGGCGAGGCGAGGAAGGCCACCGCGCCCGCCACGTCGGGCGGCGCGCCCAGGCGGCCCAGCGGGATCTGGGCCTTGAGCGCTGCCAGCTTGGCGGGCTGCTGCATCAGCGCATCGTTGATGGGCGTGCGGATGGCGCCGGGCGCCACGTTGTTCACGGTGATGCCTAGCGGCGCCAGCTCGATCGCCATGTTGCGCATCAGCATGCGCAGGCCGCCCTTGCTGGCGCAGTACGAGGTGAAGTGCGGAAAGGGCAGGTCTTCGTGCACCGAGCTCATGTGGATGATGCGGCCGGGCCGCCCGGCGTCGCGCAGTTGGCGGGCGAAAGCCTGGGCGGTGAAGAACGCGCCCTTGAGATTCACGTCCAGCACCGTGTCGTAGTCGGCCTCGGTGGTGTCGAGGAAGTCGGCGCGCAGCTCCAGCCCGCCGTTGTTGACCAGCACGTCCAGCCGGCCGAAGGCGGCATCGGCCTCGGCCACCAGGGCCTGCATGCGCGGCACGTCGCTCAGGTCGCCCGCGAACACCTCGCAGCGCTGGCCGGTGGCGGCGATGCGCTGCTGCGCGCGGGCGGAGCGCTCGTCCTCCTTGCGCACATGCAGGGCGATGTGCGCGCCCTCCTGCGCCAGCCGCTCGGCCACCGCGAGGCCGATGCCCTGCGCGCTGCCGGTGACCAGCGCCACTTGGCCGGCCAGGCGCGGACTGGGCTGCGGGGTGCCGGCGGGCTCAGGCTGTTGCGTGGAGTGGGCCCCAGGCGCGGCGGAGGACGCTGGGGCGTGGGAGGTGGTGGGGGTGGGAGCGGCTGGGGCGTTCATCCTCACAGGGTGGACCCAACGCCGCGCGCGCGGTGCAGGACGGCAGCGCACCTGCAAGTCACCCGGCAGGCCGCCCTGCATGCCATTCATGCCGCCGGCCCAGGTGGAGTGCGCGCATTTAGCTCTCTTTTTCATAGCGCTGTGGGCGCCGTCGTGGCCGGCGCGGTGGGGACGCTGTGCGTCAGGACAGCGGCTTGGGCACCAGTTCCACCGCCAGCCCGCGGTCGGTCACGGTGATGGCGCCGGGCTGCATGCCCAGCCCGTCGGGCAGGGCCAGGTCCTGCGGGCGCAGGGTGTGCAGCACCACCTCGCCCACCGACTCGCGCGCCAGCTGCGGCCCGTATTGCGCCAGCAGCGCCGCCGCATCGGGCCGCAGGTCGGGGAACTCCAGCGTGTTCAGCTGGATGTCGTGCGCCCGCACGGTGCGGTCGCTGGGCTCGTAGCGCAGGCCGAACTCCACGTTCAGCCGACCGGGGTAGCTGCGCCGCAGCAGCGGGCCGCCTGCGTCCACTGCCATTTCGGCAGCCAGCCGGTTGCGCTCGGACTTGAGCGCGATGCGCGGCGCCTGCACGTTCAGCTCCACCAGCCCAGCCAGCGGAAAGCGGCGCGGAAAGCGCTGGGCCAGCGTCTCTTCGATCTCTTCGCGGGGAATGGTGTAGCGCGGCCCGGCCGATGCCGTCGCGGCGCAGCCCAGCAGGGCGGCGAAGACGGCGGCAGGGGCGGTGGCGATCAGGAGGCGGCGTTGCATGGAGTTGTGCGGCTGCGGCGGTCGGGCCGCGGTGAATGTCGGGCCGGCCATCCTATCGCCCGATCGTGGGGCGGATGTAAGAGCGTGTTCACGATCCCCCGCGAGATCGTGAACACGTTCTCAGCGGCTGTCGGGCCGCAGGGTCAGGCTGAGGGGGGCTCCACGGCCTCATCCGGCAGCGCATCGCCCGCCGCCAGGGCCCGCAGCTGCCGGTGCTCGTCGCCGTCCCAGTGCGGCGGCAGCTGGTGCTTGGCCTGCAGATAGTGGTGAGTGAAGACATCCAGATACGCCTCCAGCACGCGGGCGGCGCGGGTCTCGCCCGCCAGCTCCAGGCACAGGGCCGCCACCTCCGATGTGCAGAAATGGTCGCCCCGCGTGGACCGCCGCAGCCTGTAGCGCGAGAGCTGGCCCGACTCCAGACTCAGCACCGGCAGGCTGTCGAGATAGGGGCTCTTGCGGAACATCTTGCGTGCCTCGGGCCAGGTGGCGTCCAGCAGCACGAAGAGCGGTCGCCGGGGGGCTGCCGTTGGCGCTTCCTGTGCCGCCTGAGCGGCGTTGGCCGCCGCGGCGGCCGGCAGCAGTTGCGTGACCACGCGCTGCGGATCGACGAACTCGCCCGGAAACACCACATACGGCTGCCACTGCGGATCGCGCAGCAGCGCCAGCAGGCCCGGGTCCACCTGCGTGCGCGCCCAGCCGAAGGCGAAGGTGTCGGCCACCACATCGGCGATCAGCCAGCCGGTGTTGCTGGGCTTGAGCGGCTCGATGTCGGCCATCAGCAGGCACATGCCCGCCTCCACCGGCACCTGCGGCCGCGCCGCGCACAGGCAGTGGCTGGGCGGCAGCCGGCAGCCCGGGCAGCGCTCGCCCCGCGGCCCGCCCCGGGCCAGGAAGGGCTTGGCGCTGCGGGCGAGGCGCGCGGCGCGCAGGCGGGAGACGGCGTGGGGGGAGGGGGGAATGGGCGCATGCATCGGGCCCGCGATTGTGACTGACGACTCCCTTCGCCGGCCTGGCTGTTGCGGCCCTTGTCACCTGCTTACGGCGGGTTGCCGAAATCCAGCTCCAGCTGCTGTGCGGGCATTGCGGGATCGAGCTGGCGTGCGCGCAATTCGCGGGCACTCTTGCAGCGAAGTGCCGAAACGCCGAGGAAATACATACTTCCCAAGGCGATCAGGCCGATCAGGAGCAGGCTGGTACGTTGCTCAAACAAGGCTTTGCGCAAGAACTCCTTGAATTCCGGTGCGGCCCGCGCTGTCGCTATTGTCTTTCTGGCTTGCGGTGCCAGCGGCAGCCAGTGGCCTTAGCGGCCGACATGCTCCAGCTCGAACAGCGGCACCTCCGCCTCCCGGCTCAGCCACAGCCCGCCGCCCAGCTCCACGAAATGCTCGCGCAGGCCGCTGCGGTAGAGCTCGGCGCTGTGGCGGAAGACGCGGCCGTCGGTCAGGTCCTCGTCGATGATGTCGCGCTCATAGTCCTCGCGCGAGACCGCCTCGATGTAGAGCGCGCCGTGGCACAGGCGGCCCAGGTTGCGCAGCGCGGCCTGCAGGTCGGGCTCGCTCAGGTAGGGCAGCACGCCCTGGCAGATCACGAAGTCGAACGGCTCGGGCGCCGCATAGTCCACCACCGATCCCTGCTGCCAGCCGAAGCGCTCGCACAGATAGGGGCTGAACTCCACGCCCCGGTAGCGGGCGGCCGGGATGTGCTTTTCCACGATGCCCTTCCACAGCCCAATGCCGCAGCCCACGTCCAGTACGCGCAGCACCGGCACCCGGAGGTAGTGCAGGTAGCTGCACACGAATGCGCCCAGCCGCTCCATGTGGGCCGGGTCCACCACGCTGGTCTTCTTGTCGAAATAAAAGCGCTGGTAATAGGCCGCGTCGAAGGTGCTGGGGCTGGCGGATTGCAATGCGGGTTCCTTGGTGGGGTGGGCGAAAGGTTGGAAGTGAAATCGGCTGCCAGCGCACGAAGAATGGGCGCCAGCAGCTATCAAAAGTGAAGCAATGGGCGGTGGGCTATCTCACGCCTGCTGCGGCCGGAAGAGGGCGCAGAGCTTGTTGCCGTCCGGGTCGCGCAGATAGGCCAGATAGATCTTGCTGTCACCGAATTCGCGCCAGCCCGGCGGGTTTTCGCAGGTCGTGCCGCCGTGGGCCACGCCGGCGGCGTGGAAGGCGTCGGCCTGCTCGGGCGAAGCCATGGTGAAGCCGATCGTGCTGCCGTTGCCGTGCGTGGCTGGCTCGCCGTTGATGGGCAGCGTGATGCCGAACAAGCCGGAGGGGCTGCGGTAGAAGAACCGGCTCTTGTTGGCAACGCCGGGCCCGACGCCCAGGGTGCCCAGCAGGGCGTCGTAGAAACGCTTGGAACGTTCGAGGTCCGCGACGCCGACCATGACATGGCTGAACATGAGGTGCTATCTCCGTGGGTAGTAGGAAGGGGGAAAGAAAGAAAACCGGCCTGGGTGGGCAGGGCTGGGGATATTAGCCGGGCGCCGGCGCGGGGTCTGTCTCGCACGGGTTGCGGGGAATAGGGGGTTGATTCGCCGCAGTTATTGCGGTGGATGCGCCGCATAGTCACCGCATGTGGTCAGAAAAAGCCCCGCCGCCGCACCTACTTCCGGCAACGCGCCGGCTGGCCGCAGTGGCGGTTCGATGCCGCCGCCCTGGCCGAAGTGCACCGCGCCCAGGCCACCTTGCAGGCGCTGACGCAAGAAGTCATCACCACCAGCGCCATCGAAGGCGAAGCGCTCAGCCGTGAGGCCGTGCGCTCGTCCATCGCGTGCCGCCTGGGCGTGGACATCGGTGCGCTGGCCCCCGCCGACCGGCATGTGGACGGTGTGGGGGACATGGTGCTGGATGCCACCCAGCGCTTTGCCGAGCCGCTGACGGCCGAACGCCTCTTCGGCTGGCATGCAGCGCTTTTCCCCACCGGCTACGGCGGCCGCCTGCGCATCCAGACCGGCGCCTGGCGCAACGATGCCGCAGGGCCCATGCAGGTCGTCTCCGGCCCCATCCGGCGCGAGACAGTGCATTACGAAGCACCGCCCGCTGCCCGCGGAAACCGCCGCGTTCCTCGAGTGGTTCAACCACCCCTCGCCCCAGGGCGATCCCCTCGTGCATGCCGGGCTGGCGCATCTGTGGCTGGTCACGTTGCACCCTTTCGACGACGGCAATGGCCGCATCAGCCGCGCCGTGGGCGATATGGCCCTGACCCGCGCCGAAGGCAGCGCCCAGCGCTTCTACAGCGCTGAGCGCGCAGATCCAGCGCGAACGCAAGCACTACTACGACCAGCTGGAAGCCACCCAGCGCGGCACGCTCGACGTCACGCCCTGGCTGGCCTGGTTCCTGGGCTGCCTGCTGCGCGCCGTACAGCGCGCCGATGGCCTGGTGGCCGACGTGCTGGCCAAGGCGCAGTTCTGGCAGCGCTGGGCGGATGCGCCCATGAATGCCCGGCAGACCCTGGCGCTGAACCGCGTGCTGGGCGGCATGGAGGGGAACCTGAACAACGCCGAGTGGGCAGCCCTTGCCAAATGTTCTCGGCGGCACACGGGCCCGCCAATCAATCAGTCAACCAGGCCATGTCACCAGAGCTTCCACCATGGCCTTTGGGGGATGGGCAGAACCACCCTCGTTTTGGGGTCGTATTCCCAGTCCGCGGGTTGCGTATAGACCGTGCCGTTGTCATCTTGAACGCTTCCGCCGAAATGTTTGGCAATGTCCAGCATCTTCAGATAGAGCGCGGTGTCCGGCCACTTTGTGTATATGTTGCCGTGGCGCCAGTCGAGCCAAGGTTCTTCATGAAGGGATTTGCCCAGCCAGACAGCGTGATATGGGCTATTCGCTGAAATCAATGCCATTTCTGAATCGCCATGAACGTAAGCCAGCCATTCCTCGGCAGCGATGGATGCGTTCTCGTTATCTGCGAAAAATTCTGCGCGGGTGATGTTCAGTTCTACGCCCATGAGATTCCGGGATGTTGATTTTCAATGTGCGCTTTATGGGTGCTAACTGAGAAGAATTTCGATGTCTTCTGGGTGGTTTTGTCAGAGGTTATTCGCCGTAGATGGATTTTCTTGCTTCCACAAAGTCGATCCAGCGGCCTTCCGAATTCCAGTCCGATGCTGGATGAGTTCTTTCCCCTCATTCGATGTAAAGCTCTTGGGGTGAGGATGACCTCTTCGCGTGTCCATTTGGGGTTTCCATGCCCACTCTTCACTGCCATGGCTATCTAATGCTCAGGTTGCCCGAGAGGATGGAGGGAAATTAAAGATTTGCCCATCGGAAGCGCCCGCAGGTCCGCCCAGACCTGCACCGGGCCGGACGGCTGAAACCCATTTCTCCGGTAGAACGCTTCTGCCGTGCGGGTGCTTTCCAAATGGAGCTCCTCGACACCTCTTTGGCGAGCCATTGCTTCGGCGGCGGCCAGAAGGCTCTTGCCTATGCCGCAGTGGAGGGCTTCGGGCCCCACATAGCAAAGGCTGAGGCTGGATGCAGACACGAGAGCTACGCCGACAAGCCTGACGCCATCGAATGCACCGAGCGGAATGGCGTGCGGCGATGAAAACCAAGCGCGTCAGGAGTTGGATGCTGGTCTCCACGGGCCGACAGGTTCTGCGTTGTCGATGTGGTGCCTTGAAGCCACAGCCAGCCTGGGCGTTTTCCTATCTCCCACAGCTCACCGCGAAGACCGCACTCCCCCCACCCCCACATCGACCGTCCCGAACACCGTCACCCCGCTTTCGCTCGCCTGGGTGCTGGTGGCCGGGTCGTTGGAGGGGCGCGAGGCGATGGTGCCGCAGCCGCTGAGGGCCAGGGCTGCGCAGCAGGCCAGCAAGGCCGCCGCGCCGGCGCGGCGCGCGCGCCCTGGGGCCAGGGGCTGGCCCTCGCGGGCCGTGGCGGCAGAAGAAGAAGGGGCGGGGCCCCTCTCGCCGGTGGCCGTGGTGATCGTCGTCATTCGCCATCTCCTTGCAGATGCTTGCCCAGGATGCCCGCCAGCTCGAACATGCCCGCACTGTCCTTGCCGAACACGGCGCGCAGCTTGGCGTCGGCGACGATGGTGCGCTTGTCCTTGGGGTCCTGCAGGTTGTGGGCCTTGATGTATTCCCAGATTTTCTTGACCGCCTCGGGCCGGGCGACGGGTTCGGGGCCGATCACGGCGGCCAGGGCGGGGCTGGGTGGTTTGCCGGCAGCACTCTTGCGCGGGGCCTTGGCGGCGGTGGTGCCAGAGGCGGCCTTCTTGGCGGCGGGCTTGGTGGTTTTCTTGGCGGCAGCGCCCGTGCGGCTTGCGCTGGCTGCTCCGGTTTTGGTAGCGGCGGCGGTGGTGCTGCCCGCAGCGGTCTTGCGCGGCGGGAACTTGCTGGCCTTTTGCTCGAACTCGAAGTTGACCTTGCCGGCTTCCTTGTCCCAGGCCAGGAAGGCCTTGAAGTTGCGGCGGGTGCGCATGCTGACGAACTTGTCGAGCAGGTCGGTCTTGCCGGTGGCCAGCAGCTTGCTCATCTGCGAGCGCTCCACGGGTTGCTGCAGGATGACCTTGCCGGTCTTGAAGGTGCAGCTGGGCGTGGGCTGGGCGGCGGTGGGCACGGACTTGCTGCAGACGTAGTTGGCGCCGTGTTCATAGACGGGCGCGCCGCAGACGGGGCAGTCGCCCAGGCTGACCTGCTCGCCGAAGTCCACCAGCTCGCCCGATTCCTCGGCGGCGCGGTCGTCGCCGAAGTCGAATTCGAGCTTGTAGTTGCCGGCCTCTTCGTCGCGCACGATGGTGACTTCGGCGGTGAACGGCCAGCCGGCCTTGGAGCGGAAGCCTTCCAGCGGGCCGATGCGGCGGTCGCGCAGCAGCTGGTCGGCCTCGGCGGTCTCGAAGGTGCGGCCGGCGGGCGATTTGCCGAACGAGAAGCCGCAGGCGTCTGAGCCGTCACCGGACTTGCCCACGCAGGCGTAGCGGCGGTAGTTCTCCTTGACCACGCCGCCGCAGTTGGGGCAGGGGGCCGAGAGCGTCGCGTAGTCGCCGGGGATGGTGTCGCGGTCGTATTCCTTGGCCTTCTTGACCATGCGCTCGGTCATGGCGGCGATCTGCTGCATGAAGGCTTCGCGGCTGAGCTGGCCCTTTTCCATCTGCGAGAGCTTGTATTCCCACTCGCCGGTCAGGTCGGCGCGGCAGAGCTCGTCCACCTCCAGGCCGCGCAGCAGGGTCATCAGCTGGAAGGCCTTGGCGGTGGGGATCAGCTCGCGGCCTTCCCGCAGCATGTACTTCTCGGTCAGCAGGCCTTCGATGATGGCCGCGCGCGTGGCCGGGGTGCCCAGGCCTTTTTCCTGCATGGCGGAGCGCAGTTCCTCGTCTTCCACCTGCTTGCCGGCGCTTTCCATGGCGCCCAGCAGGGTGGCTTCGGAGTAGCGCGCGGGCGGCTTGGTCTTCAGGCCCTTGGCCTCGGCGAATTCGGTGCGCACCATCTCTCCGGGCTGCACGGGCACCAGCGGCTGGCCCTTGTCGCCGGCCTTGCCGTCCTCGACCTCGCCCGCCGCTTCCTTGCCGTAGATGGCGAGCCAGCCGGGCTTGACCAGGACCTTGCCCTCGGTCTTGAAGCTGTGGCCCACCACCTGGCTGATGCGGGTGGTGACCAGATGCTCGGCGCTGGGGAAGAACACGGCCATGAAGCGGCGCACGACCAGGTCGTAGAGCTTCTGTTCGGCTTCCGAGAGACCGCTGGGCGCCTGCGTGGTCGGGATGATGGCGAAGTGATCGCTGACCTTGGCGTTGTCGAAGATGCGCTTGGTGGGGCGCACGTAGTTCTGGTCCAGCGCCTGCTGCGCGAAGGGCGCCAGGTGGCGCATGCCGCTGGTGGCCAGCATGCCGAAGGTGTCGCGGGCCACGGGCAGATAGTCTTCGGGCAGGGCGCGCGAATCGGTACGCGGATAGGTCAGCGCCTTGTGGCGTTCATACAGGCTCTGCGCCAGCGCCAGCGTGGTCTTGGCCGAGAAGCCGAACTTGCCGTTGGCCTCGCGCTGCAGGCTGGTCAGGTCGAACAGCAGGGGCGATGCCTGGCTGGTGGGCTTGCTTTCTTCGGTGACGGTGGCGGCCTTGCCGCGCACGGCCTCGGCGATGGCCAGGGCCTCGTGGATCTCCCAGATGCGGTCGGCGCGGGCCTCGGGGTCCTCGCTCTTCTTCCACTGGGGGTTGAACCACTTGCCCAGGTATTCGCCGGCCTCGGCGTGGAAGCCGCCGTGGACTTCCCAGTACTCGCGGCTGACGAACTTGCGGATCTTCTCCTCGCGCTCGACCACCAGCGACAGCGTGGGCGTCTGCACCCGGCCGACGGTGGTCAAAAAGAACCCGCCGCCCTGGGAGTTGAAGGCCGTCATCGCCCGCGTGCCGTTGATGCCGACCAGCCAGTCGGCCTCCGAGCGGCTGCGCGCGGCGCTGGCCAGGCCCTGCATCTGCTGGTCGCTGCGCAGGTTCTCGAAGCCGTCGCGGATGGCCTGGGGCGTCATCGACTGCAGCCAGAGGCGCCGGATGGGCTTGCTCAAGGTCCCCTTGGCGCCGCCGGCGTACTGCTCGATCAGGCGGAAGATCAGTTCACCTTCGCGGCCCGCGTCGCAGGCGTTCACCAGGTCGCCCACGTCCTTGCGCTTGGCCAGCTTGACCACCGCGTTCAGGCGGCTCTTGGTCTTGTCCACGGGCTTGAGGTCGAAGTGCGGCGGGATCACCGGCAGGTGCGCGAAGCTCCACTTGCCGCGCTTGACGTCGAACTCCTCGGGCGCCTGGATCTCCACCAGGTGGCCCACCGCGCTGGTGACCAGATAGCGGTCGTTCTCGAAATGGTCTTCGTGCTTGTCGAACTTGCCGGCAATGGGGGTGAGCGCACGCACGATGTCCTGCGCCACCGATGGTTTTTCTGCAATTACCAGAGTCTTGTTCATTTTGGGGTCTCGCCTCCAGAGGCGCTTCTACAATTCGTGAGCCTCACGCGCGCATGCGCACGCATGTGTGCCTATTCAAACTAACAGAGTTTTGCCATGCCCCGCATTGCCTCGTCCGCCGTTTCCCCATTCGCTCCGGGGCGGCGCATCCAGACCCGGCGCTCGGGCGTGCACGGCAAGGGTGTCTTCGCGGTGCAGGACATCGCCGAGGGCGAGCCCATCATCGAGTACACCGGCGAGATCATTTCCTGGCAGGAAGCGCAGGACCGGCATCCGCACGATCCCGCGCAGCCGAACCATACCTTCTATTTCCACGTCGATGAAGATCGCGTGATCGACGCGAACTACGGCGGCAACTCCTCGCGCTGGATCAACCACAGCTGCGACCCCAACTGCTTCGCCGACGAGCAGGGCGGCCGCATCTTCATCACCGCGCTGCGCAACATCCGTGCCGGCGAAGAGCTGAGCTACGACTACGGCCTGATCGTCGAGGAGCGCTATACCCCCAAGCTCAAGGCCGAATACCCCTGCTGGTGCGGCAGCGCCAACTGCCGGGGCACGCTGCTGGCGCCCAAGCGCGGCTGGGTGCCGCCGGGGCTGGCGCCCAAGCCCCAGGCGAAGCCGGCCGAGGCCAGGCAGAAGAAGAGCCCGCCCCGGCCCCAGGCCGCAGCGCCGGCGCCCGCCCCGGGCCGGGGGCGCCGGGCATGAGCAACAACAACAACGGCACCGCCCCCGTGCGCTGGTTCGCCGAAGACATCTGGCTGGCCGTGGAGCCGGTGCTGCCTGGCTTCACCGTTGAGGTACTGCCCAGCATCGACTCCACCAGCACCGAACTCATGCGCCGAGCCCGCGCCGGCCGCGCCGAGCCCACGTTGCTGGTGGCCGAATCGCAGACCGCCGGCCGGGGCCGCATGGGCCGGCCGTGGCAGAGCCAGGCGCAGGGCACGCCGGCCGAAGGCTCGGGCGCGCTGGCCTCGCTCACCTTCTCGCTGGGCCTGCCGCTGGCGCCGGCCGACTGGTCGGGCCTGTCGCTGGCCGTGGGCGTGAGCGTGGCCGAAAGCCTGCAGCCCGTGCTGCCCGCGCCCGGCAGCGGCGCCCCGCGCATCGGCCTGAAATGGCCCAACGACGTGTGGCTGGACGGCGACCGCAAGCTGGCCGGCATCCTGGTCGAAACCGCCAGCTTCGTCGCGCCCCAGGCCGGCGGATCGGCCCCGGGCGGCGCGCGCTACGTGGTGGTGGGCATCGGCATCAACCTGCTGCCGCGCCCGGGCGACGGCATGAACCGGCCGCCTGCCAGCCTGAGCGAGATCGATGCCGCGCTGGACGCACCCGCCGCGCTGGCCCGCATCGCTGCGCCGCTGGTGGGCATGCTGCAGGCCTTCGAGCGCCAGGGCTTCGCGCCCGTGCAGCCGCGCTTCGCCCTGCGCGACGCGCTGGCGGGCCGGGACGTGACCCTGAGCGACGGCCAGACCGGCATCGCCCAGGGTGTGGCGACCGACGGCGCCCTGCTGGTGCAGACGCCGTGCGGGCTGCAGACCGTCACCAGCTCCGAGATCAGCGTGCGCCCGGCCGGGCAGGCGCTTCCGGCACAGTAGCCTGTCGTCCTTTCCACTCGTACGGTCCGCCTCGCCATGCTGCGCATCGCCTTTCTCGTTTTGCTGCTGGCCAACGCCGGTTACTACGCCTGGTCGGGCGGCATGCTGCGCGGCTGGGGGGCAGGGCCTGAGGAACCGTCGGAGCCGCAGCGCCTGGCGCAGCAGATCCACCCGGAAGTCCTGCAGCTGCATGTGCCGCCGCCCCAGCCTGCGGCATCCGCTGCTGCACCCGTTGCTCCAGCGGCAGCCAGCGCGCCGGCGGCCCTGCCAGCGGCGCCGGGGGCATCCGCTGCAGCCTCAGTGCCTGAGGCGGCCAGCGCACCCGGGGCCTCTGCAGAGGCCCCGGCAAGCTCCGCCATCGGCGCGGTCGGGCCCATCAATGCCACCGTCTGCCAGCAGGCCGGCCCCTTCGACCAGAACCAGGCCGACACCCTGCGCGTGGCCCTGCCGGCAGCGGGCTTCACGGCCGGCAGCTGGAGCCTGGACTTCACGCCCACCTCCGGCCGCTGGATGGTCTACATGGGCCGTTTCCCCGACGAGGACGCTCTGGCCCGCAAGCGCGCCGAACTGAAGGCGCGCAAGGTGGCCTATGACCGTCCGGGCAGCGCGCTGGAGCCCGGCTTGTCGCTGGGCCGCTATGCCACCCAGGAGGCCGCGGAGCGCGCCCTGAATGCGCTGGCGGTGCAGGGTGTGCGCACGGCCCGCGTGGTGCAGGAGCGCACTGGCACGCCCAGCGAATACATGCTGCGCCTGAACCTGCCCGCTGGCGATGCCGCACAGGCCGCCCGGCTGGAGCGCGCCCGCCCGGCGCTCGTGGGCCGCACGCTGCGCCCCTGCAGCTGACGCCGCCGCGGCGACGGCCGCCACAATGGGCTTTTCGCGTCCTCACCCCCAGGAGTTACCGCCCATGACCACCCTCTACGACTTCGAAGCCCAGCCCATGAGCGGCCCGCCGGTGCCGCTGCGCCAGTACGAGGGCCAGGTGCTGCTCATCGTCAACACCGCCAGCGCCTGCGGCTTCACACCCCAGTTCGCGGGGCTGGAGGCGCTGCACCAGCAGTTCGCCGGCCGGGGCCTGGCGGTGCTGGGCTTTCCGTGCAACCAGTTCGGCGGGCAGGACCCGGGCAGCAACGACGAGATCGCCAGTTTCTGCCAGCTGAACTACGGCGTGAGCTTCCCGATGATGGCCAGGATCGACGTGAACGGCGCCGACGCCGCGCCGCTCTACCGCTGGCTCACGGCCGAGGCACCGGGGATCCTGGGCACCAAGGCCATCAAGTGGAACTTCACCAAGTTCCTGATCGGCCGTGACGGCCAGGTCATTCGCCGCTATGCACCCACCGACAAGCCTGCGTCGCTGGCGCAGGACATCGAGGCCGCGCTGGCCGCCTGAGCCCGCCCCCGAGCCCATCGCGGTCCATCCGACGCGCGAGATACCCGCAGGGGTTGGCGGGGTTTGCGGACGCCCGCTAAGGCGCGGGCAGGCGGTTGCCCCGCCATGAATGCCCCGCAACGAGCCGTTGCGACATCACCGCGAAAAGCGCCGAAGGGTGCCGGTCGCACGGACCGGTTCCCGCCCTCGGCGGGCGAAGGCCTCGATGCGCCCACGGCCGCGGCACTCGGCAGCCCTTGCGCTGCCTGGGCCTGGCGGGATCAGGCCGCTGCCGGACCGCGCAGTTGGCGGGCGCGCGCCAGCATCTGGTGCACGTTGCGCTGGTCCATGCCGTACATGTCGGCGAACTGCTCCACCGACGTGCTGCCGCTGGCCTCGTAGGCGCGCAGCAGGGCTTCAGCCTTGGCGTCGCGCTCGGCGACCTCGGCGAAGGCTTCGTCGAGCAGGGCGTTGGCGTGCTCGTCGCGGCCACGCACCAGCGTGTCGTAGGCCTCGCGCGTGAGGCCCGAGGCTTCATACGCCTGGGCGATGCGGCGGCGCAGCTTGGCGACGAGGTCTTCGCCGTCGCGCGGCTTCTTGCGCCGGAAGACCTCCAGCAGCGCGTGGTGGATGTGTTCGGGCGCCATGGCTTCCACGGCCTGGCCTTGCAGGTCGTGGCGCTGGCGGCCCTCGGCCACCACCTGCAGGTAGCGGGTGGAGCGGGTGTGGATGCCGAGCGCGGCCTTCAGGTCTTCCTTTTCGAAGGCGCCCGGGTGGGCGTCCTGCAGGTCTTGGAAGATGCCGCGCTTGAGCGGCAGGAACTGCGCGCCGAAGAGGTGGGGGTAGAAGCCCGCGAGCTGTTCCAGCACCGGGTGGGTGCGGCGCGGGCCCTGGGCCTTGGGTGCGGGCTGGCCCTGCGCAGGGGCGGCGGATGCAGGCGCTGGGGCGGTCGTGCCTGCCGCGCGGTTGCCGCCCCGGCCCCGGCCACCGCGCCGGGAGCCGTTGCGGGGCGGGCGCGCAGCGCGGGCCTCGCCGTCAGCAGCAGGTGTGAGGGTGGCTTCGCCTGCGGCATCCGGTGCGGCGGCTTCGGCGGTGGCTGCTGGGGCCGGCGCAGCGTGGTCCACGGCGGCCGCGCCCTCGGTGGCGGCAGCGGCGGGGACGGGGTTCTGGGAGGCTTCAGCGGTCGCGTTGTCGGTCATGGCAATCGAAAGTTGCGGGCGGTCGGTTGTCGGGCGATGCGGCCCGGCTGCGGGGCGCGCCTTGCGCGGCGGAAAACCCGCCATCATGCCAGTTCGCCGCAGTGCAGGGCCGGTGGCCCCGCCACGCCACCCGCATCGGTGCCTAGAGGGCGCCGGGGCGCAGCGCCTCGTCCAGCACTTCGACCCAGTGGCGCACGGGCACGTCGGTGCCGCTTTGCAGGTGGGTGATGCAGCCGATGTTGGCCGAGAGGATGGCGACGGGTTGCTCGCCTTCGGCGAAGGCATCATCCAGCGCGGCGAGCTTGCGGTCGCGCAGCGGATAGGCCAGTTCGGGCTGCAGGACCGAATAGGTGCCGGCCGAGCCGCAGCACAGGTGCGATTCGGTGCGTGCCGTGCGCACGCGGAAACCCAGCGCGGTCAGGTGCGTTTCCACGCCGCCGCGCAGCTTCTGGCCGTGCTGCAGGGTGCAGGGCGGGTGGTAGGCCAGCAGCGCCCGGGCGGGGTCGATGCGACCCTGCAGCCGCTCGGCCAGTTCGGGCAGCAGTTCGGGCAGCAGCTCCGACAGGTCGCGGGCCAGGGCGCTGATGCGGGCGGCGCGCTGGGCGTATTCCGCATCGCCGCGCAGCAGATGGCCGTAGTCCTTGACCATCACGCCGCAGCCCGAGGCGTTGACCACGATGCTCTCGACGCCGCCCTGAGCCTCCACGTAGGGCCACCAGGCGTCGATATTGGCGCGCGCCTGGGCCAGGCCCCCGGCCTGGTCGTTCAGGTGGAACTTGACCGCGCCGCAGCAGCCGGCCTGCGGGGCGATCACCGTCTGGATGCCTGCGGCGTCGAGCACGCGGGCCGTGGCACGGTTGATGTTGGGCAGCATCGCGGGCTGCACGCAGCCGGCGAGCATCAGCACCTTGCGGGCGTGCTCGCGCACCGGCCAGGCGCCGGCTTGCTGGGGGGCGGGCACCTTGGCGCGCAGCGACTCGGGCAGCAGGCTGCGCACGGCCTGGCCGGCCTTCATGGCGGGGCCGAAGAGGGGCGAGGGCAGCCCTTCCTTGAGCGCCCAGCGCTTGGCGCGCTCGGCCAGCGGGCGCGGCACCCGCTCGTCCACCAGCTTGCGGCCGATGTCCACCAGGTGCCCGTACTGCACGCCGCTCGGGCAGGTGCTCTCGCAGTTGCGGCAGGTCAGGCACCGGTCCAGGTGCTGCTGCGTCTTGCGCGTGGGTTCGGCGCCTTCGAGCACCTGCTTGATCAGGTAGATGCGGCCGCGCGGGCCATCGAGCTCGTCGCCCAGCAGTTGGTAGGTAGGGCAGGTGGCGGTGCAGAAGCCGCAATGCACGCACTTGCGCAGGATGGCTTCGGCCTCCTGCCCTTCGGGCGTGCCCTGGTATTGGGGGGCTAGCGTGGTTTGCATCGTGGTCTTGGGGGTGTGGGGCGGGAAGGGGCTGGCGTGCAGGCGGGCAGGGGCCCCGTCAGCCTGGCGGCGGGGCATCGTCGGAGGCGGGGCGGGGCGGGCGCCGCAGGCGCAGCCAGCCGAAGGTCCATTCGCGCAGGGCGCGGTTGCGGCGCAGGTCGTCCAGATAGGCGGGCAGGGACAGCCACAGCAGCAGCGCGGCCAGCGGCAGCACGCAGATGAAACCCACGTACTTGAAGCCGGCCGCGCCGGCTACGCCGCCCAGCACGAAAGCCAGGATCAGTCCGCCGAAGAGCCGCACGCGCTGCAGGTTCGGCTGCACGCGGTTGGCTTCGGTGCGCTTGCGGTTCCAGTAGAGGGCCTTGCCGATCTCGATGCCCAAGTCGGTGAAGTTGCCGGTCATGTGCGTGGTGCGGATCTTGCCGCCCGAAACCTTGGAGGCCACCGCGTTCTGCACGCCCATCATGAAGGACAGCAGCAGCACCGTGAGCGGCACGGCGAAGGGCGTGGTCCATTCGAGCGTGATGGCACCCATCAGGCCGAAGGGCAGCATCAGCGCGGCTTCCAGCAGCAGGGGCAGGGCGTAGAGGTGGCGCATCCGGTACTGCCGGCCCCAGTTGATCTGGATGGCGGCGGTGGCCGCGCCGGCCAGGAAGGAGACGATGGCCCCCAGCGCGCCGAGCAGCATCTGCATGTCGCCCATCACCAGCGAGTCGGCCACCTGCGAGGTGAAGCCCGTCATGTGCGATGTGTACCGGGCCAGCAGCAGGAACCCGCCTGCATTGACCGCGCCGGCGTTGAAGGCCAGCAGCAGGCCCAGCATGCGGTTGGTGAAGTGCGTCCGGTGCAGTCCGGTCAGGTGGCGCAGCAGCCGCATGGCGACAGACCGGCTCAGTAACCGAGCCGGCCGGGGTTGAAGATACCGGCGGGATCGAACGCGTGACGCAGCCGCGCATGGATCTGCGCCAGCGCCGGAGATTGCAGGCCGGAAGTGCTTTGTGCGCCCACTGGGTTTGCGCTGGCAGCTATGAAAAGCGTAGCATCTCCACCCACCCCACGGGCAGCTGCGCGTAGCGCCTCGCCGTGGTCCGGTGCGGCCTGCACCCAGCGCAGCGCACCGTGCCACTCGATCAGGGGCGGCGCCACCCCGGTGGGCAGCGACAGCACCGGCGCGGTGGCGGGCACCGAGAGGCGCCAGAGCGCCTGGCCGGGCGTGCGGGCGGCGAACCAGGGCAGGGCCTGGTCGCGGCAATCGGCCCAGGCCTGCACGGCCTCGGCGTCGGGCACGCGCTCGCCGCCCAGCGTGCGGCAGGCGGCCTGCACGGCGGCGGTGGCGCCGCGCAGGCGCAGGTGCAGGGTGCCTGCGCCGTCCGATCCTGCGCAGCCCGGGGCATCGGCCTGCCAGCGGCTGGCGTTCAAGGGCAGGGGCTGGCCGCCCCAGGCGTGCAGCCGTTCCAGCGCCTCGGCCTGGGTGCAGGCAAAGCGCAGGGTGGCGTCGGCCGGTGTCACGGGCAGCACTTTCAGGCTCACCTCGGTGATGACGCCGAGCGTGCCCCAGGCGCCCACCATGAGGCGCGAGACGTCGTAGCCCGCGACGTTCTTCATGACCTGGCCGCCGAAGCGCAGCAGTTCGGCGCGGCCGTTGACGGTCTCCAGCCCCAGCACGTAGTCGCGAACCGATCCGGTGTTGGCACGGGCCGGGCCCGAGAGGCCCGAGGCCACCATGCCGCCCACGGTGGCGCCGGGCGCGAAATGCGGGGGCTCGAAGGGCAGGCACTGGCCCTGGGAGGCCAGCAGGGCCTCCAGCTCGGCCAGCGGGGTGCCGGCGCGGGCGGTGACGACCAGTTCGCTGTGCTCGTAGCTGATGACGCCGGCGAGCGGGCGCAGGTCGAGTACTTCGCCCTGCAGCACGGCTGCGCCGTGAAAATCCTTGGTGCCGCCGCCGCGCAAGCGCAGCGGGCGGCGGTCGGAGGCGCTGGCTCGCACGCGCTCCACGATCTGGCTGAGGGCTGAATCCATGCCGAGGATGGTACGGCAGTGCCCCGTGCAGGGGCCGTCGGCCGGGCTTGAATTTTTTGAACGGGGCGCGTGAGGTTTGCCCGGCAGGCGGCGAACCTCAGTGCGAGCCGGCGTCGAAGAAGGCCACCGGCAGGCCCGGCACCTCCACCCGCGTCGAGACGATGCAGCCCGATTGCGGGAGCGCGGCCAGTTCATCGGCCGGGCGGCCGTGGCTGGCGGAAGTGACGAACAGCGTGCGCCCGTCGTCGCCGCCCAGGCAGGGCATGGTCGGGCAGCGCAGGGGCAGGGCGAGGTCGGCCAGCAGCTCGCCACGGGGCGAGAGGCGCACCACACGGCCGCCTTCGTAGAGCGCGCTCCAGTAGGCGCCTTCGGCATCGACGCCCGCGCCATCGGGGCGGCCGCCGTAGCCCGTCTGGCCGGGCTGCCAGCCGGCCGGCTTGGGCTCGAAACTGCGCAGCACGCGGGGCGCGCCCTGGGGCATCAGGTCGCCATCGCAGGCCCAGGCGTGGATGGCGTGCGAGGGCGTGTCGCACCAGTACATGGTGCTGCCGTCGGGCGACCAGGCCAGGCCATTGGCGGTGGCCGCGCCGTCCAACACGCGGCGCACGGTGGCCGGGCCGGCGCCGCGCGCGTCGATGCAGTAGAGCGCTGCGACGGGTTGGCGCGGCCCGGCCTGCGGTTCATGGATGGAGCCGACCCAGAAGCGGCCCAGCGCATCGCACTTGCCGTCGTTGGCGCGCTGGGTGGCGGGGTCGAAGGGCAGGCGGGCGATGGGCTCCAGCACACCCTGCCACTGCCGGGCCAGGACGACTTCGGCGCGCAGCGCCATCACCAGGCCGCCGCCCGGTACCGGCGCGATGCAGCCGGGTTCTGTGGGCATGGGCCAGTGCTCGACGGCGCCCGAGGCCGGGTCCAGCCGCGACACCCTGCGCCCGGAGATGTCCACCCAGTACAGGCGCCGCTCATCGGGGTGCCAGAAGGGTGATTCACCCAGTTGGGAGGGCTCGGTGGTGGCAGCGGTCCAGGTCATGCAGAGGGGTTCCTTGAAAGCGGTGGGAGGCGAGTGCCAGGGGACTTGCCGGGGGAATCTACTCCAACCTTCGATGCCCGGCGCTGGCATGATCGACGCTTCGCGGCGCCACCGGACCGACGGCGGCGCAGGGTTCCCGGCCCTTTTCAAAGGCCCCTTTTGCGCGCTGATTCCTCTCGGCATTACATCTTGAAACCGATTCCCGACCTCCACGTCTGCGACCGCGAGCCCATCCGGGTGCCCGGCGCCATCCAGCCGCACGGCCGTATGCTCGTGCTGGATGGAACGACCCATGCGCTCCGGGCCTGGAGCGCCAACTGGGCCGATGGCGCGACCGCGGCCCTGAGCGCGCTGGATCCCCACGTGCTGAACGACACCCCGGCGGACGGCTCTTCGGTACAGGTGGGTGTGATGGATCTGGCGGGCTGCCGGCACGTCTGCTGGGCGCACCGCAACGCCACGCAGCTGATCGTGGAATGCGAGCCCCAGGCCGAGCTTCTGCGGCCCGAGGCGCCCATCTACGGCCTGGCGCGCGACTTCCTGCCACGACTGCAGGCCGCCGGCACGGTGCAGGCGCTGGTCGCCCTGGCCGCGCACGAACTGCAGCGCCTGACGGGCTTCGGCCGCGCGCTGGTCTATCGCTTCGACGATGAGGGGCATGGCGAGGTGCTGGGCGAAGCGCTGATGCCGGGCTACGAGAGCTACCTGGGGCTGCATTTCCCTGCCTCCGACATTCCCCAGCAGGCGCGCGCGCTCTACCTGTCCAACCGTTTCCGGCTGATTCCGGACGCCAACTACCAACCCGTGCCGCTGCTCGCGGCGCCGGACGGCCCTGCCCCGGGGGAGATCGACCTGTCGCAGGCCTTCCTGCGCAGCGTCTCGCCGGTGCACCTGGAATACATGCGCAACATGGGCACGCTGGCGTCCATGTCGGTGTCCATCGTGGTCGATGGCCGTCTCTGGGGCCTGGTGTCCTGCCACCACCACGAGCCGCGCCTGCTCGAATCCAGCGTGCGCGCCGCCTGCAGCCACCTGGGGCAGCTGTTGTCGATGCAGATCGAGGCCAAGCAGGCCAATGCCGAGGTGGCGGCCCGCCTGGACCTGCGCCAGCTGACCCTGCAACTCGTCGCCCATCTTGCGGATAGCGACGCCAGCCTGCGCCGCATCCTGGACGAGCCCGCCGTCCTGCTGCGCATGGCTCGCGCCAGCGGAGCCGCCGTGGTGCTGGACGAGCAGGTCTGGACGACGGGCGAAACGCCGCCGCCTCTGGCGCTGGTGGAGCTGGCCGGCTGGGTTGCGGGGCTGGGCTCCGAGGTCTATCAGAGCGATCAGCTCGCGGTCCACTATCCGCCGGCCGCCGGCTGGCAGGGCACTGCGGCCGGCGTGCTGGCCATCTCCATCTCGCAGGTGCACCGCCACGTGATCCTGTGGTTCCGGCCCGAAGTGGTGCAGACCGTGACCTGGGCGGGCGATCCGCGCAAGTCGCAGCAGCCCGATGCGCGCGGGCGCATCCACCCGCGCCTGAGTTTCCAGCGCTGGGCCCAGCAGATCGGCGGCCGCTGCCTGCCCTGGTCGGGCGCCGAGGTGTCCGCCGCGGGCGAGCTGCGGCAGGCGCTGATCGGCATCGTGCTGCGGCGCGCCGAGGAGCTGGCCGCCATCGCCGGCGAGCTGGGCCGGGTCAACAAGGAGCTGGAGGCGTTCTCGTACACCGTCTCGCACGACCTGCGCGCGCCCATGCGCCACATCGCGGGCTATGTCGATCTGGTGATGGACACCGAGGGCGCGGCCCTGAGCGAGCGCGCCCACCGCTACATGCGGCACGTCAAGAGCGCGGCGGCGTTCGCCAGGCAACTGGTGGACGCGCTGCTCGACTTCTCCCGCATGGGGCGCACGGCGCTCAAACTCAAGCGGGTGGAGACCGTCGGCCTGGTGCAGGGCCTGGCGCGCGAGCTCTCTCGCCACGAGCCCGGGCGCCGCATCGAATGGCGCATCGCGCCCGACCTGCCCGAGCTGACCGCCGACCCGCTGCTCTTGCAGGTGGCGGTACGCAACCTCATGGGCAACGCGGTCAAGTACAGCCGCGAGCGCGACCCGGCCGTCATCACCGTGCGCGCCCTGCGCCGCCCCGAGGGCGAGGGCCTGGAGGTGGAGGACAACGGCGTGGGTTTCCAGATGCAGTACGTGGGCAAGCTCTTCAACGTCTTCCAGCGGCTCCACCAGAGCGAGGAGTTCGAGGGCACGGGCATCGGCCTGGCCAACGTCAAGCGCATCGTGGAGCGCCACGGCGGCCAGGTTTGGGCCTGGGGCGAGCCGGGACAAGGCGCCCGCTTCGGCTTCGTGCTGCCCGAAGCCCGGCAAAATGCCGCCATGCATTCCCCCGATGGAGCCTCGGCCGATCATGCTTAAACCGATTCTGCTGGTCGAAGACGACCTGCGCGACCAGGAACTCACGCTGCTCGCGCTGGAGCGCAGCCAGCTGGCCAATGAAGTCGTAGTGCTGCGCGACGGCGCCGAGGCGTTGGCCTATCTGCGCCGCGAGGGAGAGCATGCGGTCCGCGAGGAGGGCAATCCCGCCGTCATCCTGCTGGACCTGAAGCTGCCCAAGGTCAACGGGCTGGAAGTGCTGGAGGCCGTGCGCAACAACCCTGTGCTGCGCAGCATCCCGGTGGTCATGCTGACGTCTTCCCAGGAAGAGTCCGACCTGCTGCGCAGCTACGAATTGGGCGTCAATGCGTACGTGGTCAAGCCCGTGGAATTCAAGCAGTTCGTCTCGGCGATCGCCGACCTGGGCGTGTTCTGGGCGGTGCTCAACGAGCCGCCGCCGGGTTCGCTGCGGGCCAACCGCCGCTATGACTGAGCGGGCGGCGGGCTCCCCAGTGCCGTCCCAGCAGCCCTTGCAGGTCCTCCTTCTGGAGGATTCGGCGTTCGACGCCGAGCTGCTGCACGAGGCGCTGCTCGCCGCCTATCCCCGCGCCCGGCTGGAGCTGGTGGGCGACGGCGCGAGCTTCGCGGCCGCGCTGGAGCGCGGCGGCATCGACATCATCTTGTCCGACCACGAACTGGGGGGCTACAGCGGCACCGAGGCCCTGACCCTCGCGCGCGAGCGAGCGCCCGAGGTGCCGTTCATCTTCGTATCCGGCGTGATCGGCGAGGACAACGCGGTCGAGCTGCTCAAGCGCGGCGCCCGGGACTACGTGAGCAAGGGCCGCCTCTCGCGCCTCGCCTCGGTGCTGGACCGCGCGTTGCGCGAAGTAGCCGAGCGCCAGGCCCGCGCCGGCGCGGAGCGCGAGCTGCGCGCGGCCAAGGAAGAGGCCGAGCGCCTCACGGCCGAACTGGCCGAGCGCGTGCGCGAAGTCGAGGCCGGCCAGGCCCGCCTGCGCGCCGCCACCGATGCGGGCGGCCTGGGCGTCTGGCAGCTCGACCTGGTCCGCAACGAGCTGATCGCGTCCGCCCACTGCAAGCGCCATTTCGGCCGCGACGAACACCTGCCTTTTTCCTACGAGCAGCTGCTGGAGGCCGTCCATCCGGACGACCGCCCGCGCATGCTGGCCGCCGTGGCGCACACCGAGGCCTCGGGTGATGACTATCGGATCGAATACCGTATCGTGCGGCCCGATGGGCAGCTGGCCTGGGTGCGCGTCATGGGTCGGCTCGAAAAGAACGCCCAGGGCCGCCCGGTCAACATCGCCGGCGTCTCGCAGGAGATCACCGACACCATGCTGTCGCTGCGCCGCGCCGAGCTGCTGGACTACCTGGACCGCGAGGTCTATGGCGTCATCCCCGATCCGCGCGAGATCGCCTACCGCGCCGCCGAGGCGCTGGGGCGCGCGCTGGACGTGAGCCGTGCCGGCTACGGCCTGGTCGATCGCAAGGCGGAGACCATCACCATCGAGCGCGACTGGAACGCGCCGGGCATCCAGACGCTGGCCGGCACCCTGAGCTTTCGCGACTACGGCAGCTACATCGATGACCTGAAGCGCGGCGAGACGGTGGTTTTCGCCGACGCGCGCCGAGACCCGCGCACGCGCGACAACGCCGACGCGCTGATCGCCATCAGCGCGCAGTCGGTCATCAACATGCCGGTGAGCGAGGAGGGCGGTCTGGTCGCCCTGCTCTACCTCAACCATGAAAGCGCCCGGCACTGGACGGCGGAAGAGATGAGCCTCATCCGCGACGTGGCCCACCGAACGCGGCATGCCGTGGAGCGGCGCCGCGTCGAGCAGAAGCTGCATGCGCTGGCCAATTCGCTCGAACGCAAGGTGCAGGAACGCACGGCCGAGCTGATGAAATCCGAGGCGGCGCTGCGCCAGTCGCAGAAGATGGAGGCCGTGGGCCAGCTCACGGGCGGGCTGGCGCACGACTTCAACAACATCCTGGGCGCGATCTCCGGCGCGCTCGAATTGCTGCGGCGCAACCTGGGCCCGGAATCGCCCGGCATCCGCTACGTGGACATCGGCCAGAACGCCGCCAAACGCGCCGCCGCGCTGACCCACCGCCTGCTGGCCTTTTCGCGCCGGCAGACGCTGGAGCCCAAGGTGCTGAAGGTCCACCAGCTGATCGCGGGTTTCGACGAACTCGTGCGCCGCACCATCGGTCCGCAGATCACGCTGGACGTGATTGCCGGCGAGGGTGTATGGCCGGTGCAGGCCGACCCGGGCCAGCTGGAGAACGCGCTGCTCAACCTCTGCATCAACGCCCGCGACGCCATGCCGGACGGCGGGCGGCTGGTGATCGAGGCGTCCAACCGCACCATCGACGGGCCCGTACCCAGGGAGGACGATATCTCCCCCGGCCAGTACGTTTCCATCGCGGTGAGCGACAACGGCGCAGGCATGCCCGCCGAGGTGATGGCGCGGGCCTTCGACCCCTTCTTCACGACCAAGCCTCTGGGCGTGGGCACTGGCCTGGGCCTGTCCATGGTCTATGGCTTCGCCCGCCAGTCGGGCGGGCAGGTGCGGATCTATTCCGAAGTCGGTGTCGGGACCACGGTCTGCATCTACCTGCCTCGCTACCAGGGCGCGGACCTGCCGATGGAAGACGCCGGCGCGCCGCCGGCGCCCGTGGTCCCCGTGGGCCGCGGCGAGACCGTTCTGGTCGTGGACGACGAGGCCCCGGTGCGGGTGCTGATGGTGGAGATGCTGCGCGAGATGGGGTTCCAGGTGCTGGAGGCCGAAGACGGTCCCGAGGCGCTGGATGTGCTCAAGCGCCATGCGGATGTCGCCCTGCTCGTCACCGACGTGGGCCTGCCCGGCGGCATGAACGGCCGGCAGGTGGCAGATGCGGCACGCGAGCTGTACCCGTCGCTGCGCGTGCTGTTCGTGACCGGCTATGCCGAAAGTGCCGTGCTCAGCCATGGCCACCTGCCCGCAGGCATGCAGGTGCTGACCAAGCCGTTCGAACTGCAGGTCTTCAGTCAGCGCATCCAGGCGCTGATGCAGTCGTCTGCAGGCCGGTAGCGGCTCTTGTCTGGCCAGCGGCAGCGGCCCCCGATTCCCCTCCGGCCGCGTCCACCGGCCCAGCGCTGCGGCGGCCCAGCGCTGCCCAGACGCGCCGTCGCCGGCCAGCCTGCGCGCCTCCCCGTGCCGGCTTTTCATCAGGGCCGCACGGGCAAAAAAAAGGCCCGCCGGGCGGCGGGCCAAATATCCATAGAGGAGTCACTCGTCAATGAACCCCGTCAGGGGCTCTGCTTACCACCCACCCGATGCCACCAGACACCGGGCGGGATCGGGGGGCATCAACGGTGGTAGGCCGTTTCGCCGTGAGAGGTGATGTCCAGACCTTCGCGCTCGGCTTCTTCGCTGACGCGCAGGCCCACCAGCAGATCGGCGATCTTGTAGGAGATGAAAGCCACGACGCCGGACCACACGATGGTGAACAGCACGCTCTTGACCTGCACCCACACTTGAGCACCCATGCTGAACGTGTCGGGCGTCAGGCCGCCCGTGCCGCCCAGGCTTTGCGATGCAAACACGCCGGTCAGGATGGCACCGAGGATGCCGCCCGTACCGTGCACGCCGAACACGTCGAACGCGTCATCGGCACCCAGCATGCGCTTGAGGCCACCCACGCCCCACAGGCAGACCACGCCCGCCAGCAGACCCATCACGATCGAGCCCATGGGGCCCACGAAGCCGGCAGCGGGCGTTACGGCCACGAGGCCGGCCACGGCGCCGGAGGCAGCGCCCAGCATGGAGGCCTTGCCCTTGGAGAGGGCTTCGGCACCGATCCAGGACAGCGTGGCGGCAGCGGTGGCCAGCACGGTGTTCACGAAGGCCAGGCCGGCGTTGGCGTTGGCGGCGCCGGCGGAGCCGGCGTTGAAGCCGAACCAGCCCACCCACAGCAGCGAGGCGCCCACCATCGTCAGCGTCAGCGAGTGGGGCGTGAAGGCTTCCTTGCCGAAGCCCAGGCGCTTGCCCACCATGTAGGCACCCACCAGACCGGCGATACCGGCATTGATGTGCACCACGGTGCCGCCGGCGAAGTCCAGCGCGCCGTCGGCGCCCAGCAGGCCGCCGCCCCACACGATGTGGGCCATGGGCACGTAGCTGAAGGTGAACCATAGCACCGAGAAGATCAGCACGGCGGCGAACTTGATGCGCTCGGCGAACGAACCCACGATCAGCGCCACGGTGATGGCGGCGAAGGTGCCCTGGAACGCGAAGAACACGTATTCAGGGATCGTCGTCAGGGCGCCGAAGGTTTCCTGGGTCACGCCCTTGAGGAACAGCTTGTCGAAGCCACCGAAGAACTTGCCCTCGCCGGAGAACGCCAGGCTGTAGCCGTAGATGGCCCAGAGCAGCGACACCAGCGAGAAGATCACGAAGACCTGCATCAGCACCGACAGCATGTTCTTGGAACGACCCAGGCCGCCGTAGAACAGGGCCAGGCCGGGAATGGTCATCAGGATGACCAGCAGCGTGGAGGTCAGCATCCAGGCGGTGTCGCCAGAGTCCACCTTGGGAGCGGGGGCGGCAGCCGGGGCAGCGGCAGCGGGTGCTGCATCGGCCTTGGCGGCTGGCTCGGCAGCAGCGGCAGGCGCCGGCGCGGCAGCGGATGCGGCTTCGGCGGGCGCCGTCACGGCGGCGGGTTCAGAGGCGGCAGGCGCCTGGGCCAGCACGGCGGTGCCGGCGGTCATCAGGCTCAAGCCCAGAAGGCAGGAAGCAAGCAGTTTTTTCATGGCAGTACTCGGGATGTGTATCGGGGTACGGGGCGTGTGCGGCCGGCTTTTAGAGGGCTTCCTTGCCGGTTTCGCCGGTGCGGATGCGCACCACCTGCTCCAGGTGGCCCACGAAGATCTTGCCGTCGCCGATCTTGCCGGTGCGCGCTGCACCTTCGATCGCTTCGATGACACGCTCGACCAGCTCGTCCGCGACGGCGGCTTCGATCTTGACCTTGGGCAGGAAGTCCACCACGTACTCGGCGCCGCGGTACAGCTCCGTATGGCCCTTCTGGCGACCGAAGCCCTTGACTTCGGTCACGGTGATGCCTTGCACACCGATGTCCGAGAGGGCTTCGCGCACCTCGTCGAGCTTGAAGGGTTTGATGATGGCTGTCACCATTTTCATTTGCGTTTCCTCCGGGTCGGGCGCAGTGCGCCTGCTGTGAGTGGGTATCAGGATAAGGGCCTCAAAGCATGGAACGTGCCATCGCACTCGGGTGCGGCCGTGTTGGTGGGCCGTGCTTACAGTCACGGCCTGTACCGCTGCGTTACCCTTTACGCACGCCGTAACGTAATGCACTCGAGTGGTGCAAACCAGAAAGCCACGCATAGGGATGCGTTCCTGATGCACCTGTATGGGGAGAGGGGTCGATATGAGTCTTGCTTTGGTGCAAAGCCGTGCGCTGCTGGGGCTGCAGGCGCCTTCGGTCACCGTCGAAGTGCATCTGGCCAACGGCTTGCCCAGTTTCACGCTGGTCGGCCTGGCCGAGGTGGAGGTCAAGGAGGCGCGCGAGCGCGTGCGCTCGGCCCTGCAGAACGCGGGGCTGGAGTTCCCGGCCAACAAGAAGATCACCGTCAACCTGGCGCCCGCCGATCTGCCCAAGGACTCCGGGCGGTTCGACCTGCCGATCGCCTTGGGCATTCTCGCGGCCAGCGGTCAGATCGACGGGGCGCGGCTGGCCGGGCACGAGTTCGCGGGCGAGCTATCGCTCTCGGGCGAACTGCGCGCCGTGCGCGGGGCCCTGGCCACCAGCCTGGCGCTGCGCACGCTGGGCGAGGCCCCGCGCATGGTGCTGCCGCCCGGCAGCGCCGAAGAGGCCGCACTGGTGCCGGACACCGAGGTCTATCGCGCCCGCCATTTGCTGGACGTGGTGCGGCACTTCCTGCCCGCAGGGCAGGGCGCCGCGGAGCCTGACGATGAAGGCGAGGGCGGCTGGGCCCGTGTGCTGCCCGTCCCGCCGCCCGTGCGGGCGCCCGAAGCCGACCTGGCCGACGTCAAGGGCCAGGCCGCCGCCCGCCGGGCGCTGGAGATCGCCGCCGCCGGCGGCCACGGCCTCTTGCTGGTGGGGCCGCCCGGCTCGGGCAAGTCCATGCTGGCACACCGCTTCGCCTCGCTGCTGCCGGCCATGACGGTGCAGGAGGCGCTGGAGAGCGCGGCCGTGGCCAGCCTGGCCGGCCGCTTCGATGCCAGCCGCTGGATGCAGCGAACCACGGCCCATCCGCACCACACCTGCAGCGCGATCGCCCTGGTGGGCGGGGGCTCGCCCCCGCGCCCTGGAGAGATTTCATTGGCCCACGAAGGCGTGCTTTTCCTGGACGAATTCCCCGAATTCGCCCGCACCGCGCTGGAGGCCCTGCGCGAGCCGCTGGAGACCGGGCGCATCACCATCGCGCGCGCGGCGCGGCGGGTGGACTTTCCGGCGCGGTTCCAGCTCGTCGCGGCGATGAACCCTTGCCCCTGCGGCTTCCAGGGCTCGTCCCAGCGGGCCTGCCGGTGCACACCCGACCAGGTGGCGCGCTACCAGGGCAAGCTCAGCGGGCCGCTGCTGGACCGCATCGACCTGCATGTGGAGGTGCCCGCCCTGCCCACCGACGAACTGCTGGCTGCGCTGCCCGGCGAATCCACCGCCACCGTGCGCGAACGCGTGGTGGCCGCGCGGGAGCGCGCCATGGCGCGGCAGGGCTGCACCAACCAGGCGCTGCAGGGCCGCCAGATCGACGAGCACCTGGTGCTGCAGGACGCGGCCACCCAGTTCCTGCGCACGGCTGCCACGCGGCTGGCGTGGTCTGCGCGCAGCACGCACCGGGCGCTGAAGGTGGCACGCACCATCGCCGACCTGGCGGGCGCCGCGCAGATCGAGCCCGCTCACGTGGCGGAGGCGGTGCAGTACCGCCGGGTGCTGCGCAGCCTGCCGCATTGACAACGTCTGCCACGCCATGGCCTACGGGCCGGCGCGTCGCCCTCGTTCTGAAACCATGCCGCCATGGGGCAGATCACCGCGCGCGGCGTGCCCGCAGCGCCGTGACGCGGAGCCGCCGGCCGTGGAACGGCGGGGCGCTCTTGCGATCTGCCGGGCGGCCCGATGACCACCCCGGCCCCGTCAGGGCTTCGGGCTGCTATTTTATTGATAGCTATATGTGCTTATGCGATAAGCGCTAGAGCCTCAAAAGGCCTGAGGTCGGTCGACTTTGCCGGGTGGTTGTCCCTGCGCCGGGGGGGAGTGCGCAGGGTGTGACGCGGTCGGGGCGTCGCCCCTCAGACGAACATGCCACCCGATGCCTCGATGCGCTGCGCATTCACCCAGCCGGTGCCGGGCTGCAGCAGCGCCGCGATCACGCCGCCGATGTCATCCGGCAGGCCTGCGCGGCCCAGCGCCGTGTGTCCGGCGATGAAGGCGTTGAGCTGCGCGTTGTCGCGCACGGCGCCGCCGCCGAAGTCCGTTTCGATCGCGCCTGGCGCCACCACGTTCACCGCGATGCCGCGCACGCCCAGCTCCTTGGCCAGGTAGCGCGTCAGCACCTCCACCCCGCCCTTCATCGTTGCGTAGGCCGCGTAGCCCGGCAGCGCGAAGCGCGCCAGGCCCGAGGACACGTTCAGGATGCGTCCGCCGTCGTTCATCAGCGGCAGGAGCTTTTGCGTCAGGAAGAACACCCCCTTGAGGTGGATGTTGACCATGTCGTCGAACTGTTCCTCGGTCGTTTCCATGAAGGAGGTATGCACGCCCACCCCCGCGTTGTTCACCAGGTAGTCGAAGCGTTCGCGCTGCCAATGCTGGGCGAGCGCGCCGCGCACCTGGTCTGTAAAGGCAGCAAAGCTGCGGTGGTGCGCCACGTCCAGCGGCAGCGCCACGGCGCGGCGGCCCAGGGCCTCGATCTCCGAGACCACGGCCTGCGCCTCGGCGGCCTGGCTGCGGTAGGTGAGGATCACGTCGGTGCCGGCGCGCGCCACATGCATCGCTGCGTGACGGCCCAGGCCGCGGCTGGCGCCGGTGATCAGGGCGATGGGAGGCTGTGCGGTGCCAGGGGTGGGGTGATCAGAAGATGCGGAGGCGGGAGTTGCGGTGTGCGCCATGGCGAAGTCCATTCGAGAGGGTGGAGGAAAGAAGCGACGGAATGCAGTCTATTAATCGGAACGCAGCCCATAAATCCCGCAAAATCAATCAGATCGTTCACTCCAGCCGAACAATGAACCCTTTCGACCGCATGCAGATCTTTGCCCGCGTCGCCGAACTGGCCAGCTTCACGCAGGCCGCCGAGGCGCTGGGCATTCCCAAGGGGAGTGCCTCCACTGCCGTGCAGCAGCTGGAGTCGCAGCTCGGCACCCGCCTGCTGCACCGCACCACGCGGCGCGTGCAGCTCACGCAGGATGGGCAGGCCTATTACGAGCGCTGCAAGGATCTGCTGGCCGATGTGGACGAGCTGCAGTCCATGTTCCAGCACGCCGACGGCGCCGGGGGGCTGCGCGGGCGCGTGCGCATCGACATGTCCACCGGCATGGCCCGCAACGTGGTCGTTCCGCGCCTGCCCGAGCTGCTGGCGTGCCACCCCGCGCTGGAGCTGGAACTGAGCAGCACCGAGCGCCGCGTGGACGTGGTGCGCGAGGGTTTCGATTGCGTGCTGCGCACCGGCGCGGTGGTGGACAGCAGCCTCATCGCTCGCCCGCTGGGCCTGGCGCGGCTCGTCAACTGCGTGAGCCCGGCCTACCTGCGCGCCCACGGCACGCCGCACTCGCTGGCCGACCTGCCCGGCCACCGGCTGGTGCACTTCGTGAACACGCTGGGCGCGAGGTCTGCGGGCTTCGAGGCGCTGGTGGACGGAACGCTGGCGTCAACGCCCATGCCCGGCGCGCTCACCGTCAACAACGCCGAGGCGTACATGGCCGGCTGCCTCGCGGGCCTGGGCATCATCCAGGTGCCGCGCCTGGGCGTGGTGGACCTGCTGGCGCGCGGCGAATTGGTGGAGGTGCTGCCGCAATACGCTGCCCCGCCGATGCCGCTCACGCTGATGTATGCCAACCGCCGCAACCTGCCGCGGCGTGTGCGGACGGTGATGGATTGGTTGGCGGAGGTGGTGGGTGCGCACCTGACGCAGGACGCTTAGGCCGTGCAGGATCGCCATCCCTGAGGCGCGAGCGACCGCCCCAGCCCGCCTCGCACGGCCGTTGTTCCCGCTCGACCTGGCTGGGCCGCCTCTCGTGCGCGCCAAGCGGCGGGGGCTCAAACGCCCAGGTACAGCCGCCGCGCGGCGGCATCGGCGGCGAGGTCGGTCATCGGCGCCGCATGCACGACTTGCCCTTTCTCCAGCACATAAGCCCGATCGGCCACAGCCTCGGCAAACGGCAGGTTCTGTTCGCACAGCAGGATGCCGATGCCCTGGCTCTTCAGCTGCAGGATGGTCTGCGCCATCTGCTCCACGATGATCGGCGCCACGCCTTCCGACGGCTCGTCCAGCAACACCACCAGCGGCTGGCCCATCAGCGTGCGGGCCACGGTCAGCATCTGCTGCTCACCGCCGCTCATGCGGCCGCCGGGGCGCTGGGGCATCTCGCCCAGGTTGGGAAACAGGGTGAAGAGCCGTGCGGGCGTCCACAGCGGGGCGGCAGCACCATCGGGCCAGCGGCGTGCGGGCTGGCGGCCCACCTCCAGGTTTTCCAGCACGGTCAGGTCGGTGAAGATGCGGCGCTCTTCCGGGACGTAGCCCAGGCCCAGGCGCGCGATCTGGTGCGGCGCCAGGCGCGCCACATCGCTGCCCATGAACCGCACGGCGCCCTCGCGGCGCTGCACCAGCGCAGCGATGCTCTTCAGGGTGGTGGACTTGCCTGCCCCGTTGCGGCCCATCAGCGCCACGACTTCACCGCGCCCCACTTCCAGGCTGAGGCCGAAGAGGATCTGCGCGGCGCCGTACCAGGCTTTCAGGGCCTCGATCTGCAGCAGCGGCGCATCGCCGCGCAGAGGGATCGCTGCGTTCATGGCATGGCTCCTTCGGCGGCAGGTTTGTGCACGCCGATGCGGCCGGTGCCGAGGTAGGCCGCCTGCACCTGCGGGTTGCCCTGGATGGCCGAGGGCGGGCCTTCGGCCAGGATGCGCCCGCGCACCAGCACCATCACGCGGTCGGCATGCTGGAAAACCACGTCCATGCTGTGCTCGGTGAACAGCACGCCCATGCGGCGCTCCAGCGCCAGCTCGCGCGTGAGGGCCATCAGCGCCAGGCGCTCGGCCGGCGCCATGCCGGCGGTGGGCTCGTCCATCAGCAGGAGGCGCGGCGCGTGGGCCAGCGCCATGGCCAGTTCCACGCGCTTGACGTCGCCGTAGGCCAGCTCGCTGCAGGGGCGCGCGGCCTGGGCGTGCATGCCCACGCGCTCCAGCAGGGCCAGCGCGTCCGCCACGCGGTGCGTGTGGGCCGGCCGCCAGCCGTCGAACACGCGCCGGTCGGCCGCCAGCAGCGCCATCTGCAGGTTCTGCACCACGGTGAGCGAGGCGAAGGTCTCCGCGATCTGGAAGGTGCGGCCCACGCCCCGGCGCCAGATGGCGCGCGGCGGCAGGCCCGCGATGCTGCGGCCGTCGAGCAGGATCGACCCCGCATCGGGCCTGAGCTGCCCGCCCACCAGGTTGAAGGTGGTCGATTTGCCCGCGCCGTTGGGGCCGATCAGCGCCAGCAGCTCGCCCGGCGCGATGGAAAAGCCCACGCCGTCCACCGCCCGCACGCCGCCGAAGGCCTTGGCCAGGCCGCTCACCTGCAGCAGGCTCATGGCCGCGCCTCCGGCTTTGCTTTGTTTTTCATAGCAATCAGCCCGCGTAGCGATTGGGCAAAGCCCGCAATCCCTTGCGGGAACAGCAGCACCAGCACCAGCATGGTCGCGCCCAGCACGGCGCGCCAGTAATCGGTGTGGCGGGCGATGGTGTCGTGCAGCCAGGTGAAGGCCGCCGCGCCCGCCAGCGGGCCGGCCAGCGACTGCACGCCGCCCAGCAGCACCATCACCAGCCCATCGACCGACTGGCCGACCGACACCACCCCAGGCGAGGCCCCGCCTTTGGACAGTGCGTAGAGCGCCCCGGCCAGCCCGGCGGCCATGCCCGCCGCCACGAAGCCCGCCCAGCGCAGCCGGTGCACGTCGATGCCGATGGCATCCGCCCGCAGCGCCGAATCGCGCGCCGCGCGCAGCGCCAGCCCGAAGGGCGACTGCAGCAGCCGGCGCAGCGCCCAGATGCCGCCGGCCACGCAGGCCAGTACCAGCCAGTAGAAGGCGGGGCCCTCGGCCAGCCAGCCCTGGGGCCATACGCCGGTGATGCCGTTGCTGCCGCCGGTCACCGCATCCCACTGGAAGGCGATGGCCCAGGTGATCTGCGCGAAGGCCAGCGTCAGCATCGCCAGATATACGCCCGAGAGGCGCACGCAGAACCAGCCATAGGCCAGCGCGAAGGCGCCGCCCGCCAGCGGCGCGAGCGCCAGCGCGGCTGGCACGGGCAGGCCCGCCGTGCGCACCAACAGGGCCACCGCATACGCGCCCACGCCGAAATACGCCGCATGGCCGAAGGAATGCAGGCCCGCCGGCCCCATCAGCGCATGCAGGCTGGCGGCGAAGAGCGCGGCGATCAGCATGTCCTGCACCAGCACCGTGGCATAGGGCCAGGCGCCGGCCGCCACCGGCAGCAGCGCCAGCGCCGCCACGCCGGCCACTGCGCCCCAGCGGGCCCCGCGGCTGGCCGGGCGCGGCGGGGCCTCGGCCGGGGCGGCCAGGCGCGGCACGGCCTGCGGCCGGCCCAGCAGGCCCCAGGGCCGCCAGACCAGCACGGCGGCCATCACCAGGAATTCGACCACCAGCGTGAGGCGCGGGAAGGCGATGGCGACGCCCGCCACCTCCACCACGCCCAGCCAGATGCACACCGCCTTCAGTTCCGCAATCAGCAGCGCCGCCACGAAGGCGCCGGGCAGCGAGCCCATGCCGCCCACCACCACCACCACGAAGGCGGCGCCGATGGTGGCCATGTCCATTTCCAGATTCGCCGGCTCGCGCGGCAGCTGCAGCGCGCCGCCCAGGCCGGCCAGCAGCGCGCCCAGCGCGAACACGGCGGTGAAGAGCCAGGCCTGGTTGACGCCCAGTGCGCCGACCATTTCGCGGTCCTGCGTGGCGGCGCGCACCAGCGTGCCCCAGCGCGTGCGGTGCAGCAGCAGCCAGAGCAGGGCCAGCACCAGCGGCCCGACGCAGATCAGGAACAGGTCGTAGGCCGGGAACTGCCGGCCCAGCAGCGGCACCGCGCCTTCCAGCCCCGGCGCGCGCGGGCCGAACAGCTCTTCGGGGCCCCAGGCCCAGAGCACGGCGTCCTTGATGACCAGCACCAGCGCGAAGGTGGCCAGCAGCTGGAAGAGTTCGGGCGCGCGGTAGATGCGGCGCAACAGCGCCACCTCCACCAGCGCGCCCAGCAGCCCCACGGCCAGCGGCGCCAGCAGCAGCGCGGGCCAGAAGCCGATGCTGGGCGCCAGGCGATCGACCAGCGAATAGGCCGCGTAGAGGCCCAGCATGGTGAACGAGCCATGCGCGAAGTTGACGATGCGCGTCACGCCGAAGATGAGCGACAGGCCCACCGCCACCAGAAAGAGGGTGGAAGCGCCCGCCAGCCCGTTCAGCAGCTGCAGCAGCAGGCCGGAGAGATCCATGCGCGTGAGGGACGGACAGCGCCGGTCAGTTCGCGGCGGCGGGCCGCAGCTGGCGCACCTGTGCGTCGGAGGGCTGGTACTTGGCGCCGTCCAGGTAGCGGAAGTCCACCATCACGCCCTTGCCGCCCTCGTTCTTCGTCGTGCCGACGAAGGCGCCCATGGTGGACTGATGGTCTTGCGCGCGGTAGGTGATGGGGCCGAAGGGCGTGTTCACCTGCAGGCCGCGGAACGCGGCGATCAGGCGCTCGGTGTCGGCCGAACCGGCGCGCTGCAGGCCGGCGGCCAGCGAGAGCACGGCGTTGTAGCCCACCACCGATCCGGCGCGGGGGTAGTCGCCGAAGCGCTTCTGGTAGGCCGCGAGGAAGGCCTTGTGCTCGGGCGTCTGAATGCCCTGCCACGGGTAGCCCGTGACGATCCAGCCATTGGGCGTCTCGCCCTTGAGGGTGTCCAGATACTCGGGCTCGCCCGAGAGCAGGCTCACCACGCCGCGGCCCTGGAACAGGCCCCGCGTGTTGCCTTCGCGCACGAACTTGGCCAGATCGGCGGCGAACAGCACGTTGAAGATCGCATCGGGCTTAGCGTCGGCCAGGGCCTGCACCACGCTGCCGGCATCCACCTTGCCCAGCGGCGTGGCCTGCTCGGCGACGAACTCCACGTCGGGCTGGGCGGCCTTCATCAGCGTCTTGAAGGTGGCCACGGCCGACTGGCCGTATTCGTAGTTGGGATAGACGATGGCCCAGCGCTTCTTGCGTAGCTGCACCGCCTCAGGCACCAGCATGGCCACCTGCATGTAGGTGGAGGGCCGCAGGCGGAAGGTGTAGCGGTTGCCGTTCTCCCACACGATCTTGTCGGTGAGCGGCTCGGCCGCGAGGAAGAACACCTTCTTCTGCCGCGCGAAGTCGGTCAGCGCCAGACCCACGTGCGAGAGGAAGCTGCCCATGAGCACGTCCACCTTCTCGCGGGCCAGCAGTTCCTCGGCCGCGCGCACGGCGTCGCCCGGGTTGCCGTTGTCGTCCCGCGTGACCAGCTCCAGCTTCTTGCCCTGCACGCCGCCGCCGGCGTTGATCTGCTCCAGCGCCAGCTCCATCCCCTTCTTGTAGGGCTCCAGGAAGGCCGGCTGGGCCTTGTAGCTGTTGATCTCGCCGATCTTGTACGCGCTTTGCGCCTGGGCGCGGGCGGCGGGCAGCAGGGCGGACGAGGCGATTGCGGCCAGCAGGGCGGCCAGGAGGGGGCGGCGGGTCGAAGGCATGGTGTGAGGTCTTAGGTCCAAGATGGCATGAGCTTCAGCGGAAATGGAATGTACCCGCCCCGCCGGTTTGCCCGACAATGCTGGGGTTTGCCCGCACGGCAGGGGGCAGCTTCAGGAACGGCGGAGGCCGCGCCCACGGTGCGTGGCCCTTCGATCCCTTCCGGCCACCGGCCCTGCCCCGATACGGGTCCGCCGCCGCCCCTGATCTTCCCGATCTCCTCTTTCTACCCGGATACAGCCATTCCATGAGCGCTTTTCTCGAAGAACGCGTCCTGACCGTTCACCACTGGACCGACCGCCTGTTCTCCTTCACCACCACGCGGGACCCGGCCCTGCGTTTCTCCAACGGCCACTTCACCATGATCGGCCTGAAGGTGGACGGCAAGCCCCTGCTGCGCGCCTACTCCATCGCCAGCCCCAACTACGAGGAACACCTCGAGTTCCTGTCGATCAAGGTGCCCGAAGGCCCGCTGACCTCGCGCCTGCAGAACATCCAGGTGGGCGACACCATCATCGTCGGCAAGAAGCCCACCGGCACGCTGCTGATCGACTACCTGCTGCCGGGCAAGAACCTGTATCTGATCGGCACCGGCACGGGCCTGGCCCCCTGGCTGGCCGTGGCCCGCGACCCCGAGACCTACGAGCGCTTCGACAAGGTCGTGGTGGTGCACGGCGTGCGCCAGGTCGAAGAGCTGGCCTACCAGCAGCTGTTCGAGAAGGATCTCGCCGAGCATGAATTCCTGGGCGAGATCCTCAAGGACAAGCTGGTCTATTACCCCACCGTCACGCGCGAGCCTTTCCGCAACCAGGGCCGCATCACCGACCTGATCGAAGACGGCACCTTCCCCGCCAACATCGGCCTGCCTCCGCTGGACCCGGCCAACGACCGCGTGATGCTCTGCGGCAGTCCCGCCATGCTGGCCGACCTGAAGGAGATGCTGGAAAAGCGCGGCTTCAACGAAGGCAACACCAGCACGCCGGGCGACTTCGTCGTCGAGCGCGCCTTCGTGGAGAAGTAAGCCCTCCCCAAACCCGCACGGCACGCGCGGCAGGCAGCCTTCTGCCGCGCAGCCGCACAAGCAAAGAAAAAGGCCGGCCCGGAATCGCTTCCGGGCCGGCCTTTTGCGTTGCCTGCCGCCACCCGGGCGGCTTCGGCGGGTCAGTAGGTGTTGTTCACCACGCGCATTGGCTGGTTGTTGCCGTAGTAGCCGGCATCGCCGCCACCCTGATAGACCTGGAAGGAGCTGCCATCCACGCGCACCGGCGTGCCCTGGGCCACCGGCTGCGAACGGGTGAAGGTGCGGATCGAGCCGTCATCCATGCGCACGCGGACCTGGTAGGCCGTGGTGGTGCGGGTGCGCTGCTCCACCGTGTGGCCCAGATAGCCGCCGCCCAATGCGCCGATCAAGGTGGCTGCCGTGCGGCCATTGCCCTTGCCCACCTGGTTGCCCAGCACGCCGCCGAGCACGCCGCCGGCGATCGCGCCGACGCCCGTCGCCGGCGCCGCTTCCTGCACGGCCTGCACCGATTCCACCCGCCCGCAGCTGGCGCACACGGGCGCGCGGGCCACCGGCTGGGCCGAGACGGGGCGGGAATATGAGGGCGATGCATAGCCGCCCTGAGCGTAGTCCTCGCGGCCGGAGCCGCTGCGGACGCGCGTTGCTCCTTGATGGATAGCGGCCTGCGGGCGCTGTGCCTGGGCTGCGGGCGCATTCTGTGCAGGCGTTGGAGCCGCCTGGGCGACCCGGGTGTCGGCGGCGGCCGGTGCGGCAAGCGCAGCCACCGGCTGGGCCGCAGCGGCATCGCGGTGGGTTTGCTGCACGATCAGCGTGGCGCCCAGGGCGAGCACGCTGGCGCCCAGTGCGCCGATGGCCGCCCACATCCATTTGGCCGATGCGCCGCCCGTGCCGGTGGCGCCGGGCGTGGACGAAGAGGAAGCCGAATGGGGAGATTGAACGATCAGACTCATGATGAAGTCCTCCTTGGAGTTGTCGCCGCAGCGTACCGCCAGGGGTGCTTTACAAGCCGGGTCTATTTGTAACCGCCGTAAGAGCGCGTGGCGGCTCTGTAAGCCAACGCCTCGGCTTAGCGGCCCATGTCGCACGCAGGCCACATCGCCCGTGCGGCCGTGTGGGGGCCGGCCCTCCGTTCAGGCGGTGCGGGCCTTTTCCGCAGCGTCGCGCTCGGGCTGGTGCTTTTGCAGACCTGCGTGCTTGGCGTACTCGTCGCGCGTTTCCTGCAGCGCGCGCGCACAGGCGGCGGCGAAGAGCAGCACCGCAGATGAGAAGAAGATCCACATCAGCAGCACCACCAGCGAGCCCGCGGCGCCATAGGCCGAGACCACGGCCGCCGTCGAGAGATAGAACGCCAGCAGCTGCTTGCCCACCGTGAACAGGATGGCGCCCACCACCGCGCCGAACACCAGGCAGGTCATCGACGGCTTGGGGCCTCCGCCGATGCGCATCAGCCCGACGAAGAGGCCCACCGCGATGCCGAAGGCCACCAGTTCGTTGACCACCAGCAGCAGCGTGCCTGCGCCTTCGGGCAGCGTGCCGGTCGCCCAATGGCTCACCATGTTGATGCCGGTCGAGACCACCAGCGAGATGAGCAGCAGAAAGCCAATCGCCATCACATAGCCCAGGCCGCGCAGGCGCAGCGAGGCCATGCGCCACCAGGCGGCCTTGACCTGCGGCACCGGCTGCCCGCCCGTCCACAGGCGCTCCAGCGCGGACTGCAGCTCCACGAACACCCCGGTCGCGCCGGAGAGCAGCAGCACGAAGCCGAAGATCGACGCCAGCCGCCCTTCGGACGGCGCCTGGGCGCTGGCCAGCGCGGCGCGGATCACTTCCGCACCCCGGTCGCCCACCACGTGCTGCACCTGGGAGATCAGGTTGGTCTCCAGGTAGGACTTGTCGATCCACCAGCCCAGCACGCCCACCAGCAGCAGGAGCAGGGGGGCTAGGCTGAGCATGCCGTAGAACGACATGGCGGCGCTCATGCGCGGCCCGTCCACGTCCATCCACAGATTGGCGGCGCGAATCAACGGCGCCACGGGGCGCAGCAGGCACTGGGCGCGATCGGCCAGCCGGTCCTTGAGGGAGATGGTCATGCAGGGCATTGTCGCCCTGTCGTCGGGCAGCGACTGTCAGCAGATACCGATAGCACCAGCGCGGCGAACGTGCTTGCCCCGCCGCGCGTGCCAGGGGCTGGCGGCGTCCCGCGGGCCGTACACTCGACGGCTGTCACGACGCCCCATCCACCCGAGACAGACAGGAAAGAAAGAATGCACACGCGCTGCGCACTGGTCGGCATGCCAGGCTCCGGCAAATCGACCGTCGGCCGCCAGCTGGCCCGCCGGTTGGACGTGCCCTTTCTGGATCTGGACCATCGGCTGGAACAGGTGCTGGGCACCAGCATCCGCGCGTATTTCGAGCAGCACGGCGAAGACAGCTTTCGCGAGCGCGAGTCCGCCCTGCTGGCCGAAGTGGCCGCGCAGCCGGGCGACATGGTGCTGTCCACCGGCGGCGGCGTGGTGCTGCGGCCGGCCAACCGCGCTGTGCTGCGCGAATTCGGCCATGTGCTGTACCTGCGCGCCACGCCCGACGAGATCTTCAGGCGCGTGCGCCACGACAAGGCCCGCCCGCTGCTGCAGGTGGCCAACCCGCTGGAGCGCCTGCGCGAACTCCATGCCCAGCGGGACCCGCTCTACCGCGAGGCCGCCCAATTCACCATCGAAACCGGCCGGCCCACGGTGAGCACGCTGGTCAGCATGATCGTGATGCAGCTGGAAATGGCGGCCTGACCGGCCGGCGCCCGCTTCTTGCGGGCGGGCCGTGCGCCGCAGCGCTCCCCACTTTTCTTGCAGCGGCCGCCCTGGCCGCTCGTGCTGCGGCCGCCGATTTTTGGCGTGGCCCGCCCGCTCGCGGCCGAAGCGTGCCCCCATCAAACAAGGCCTGCAATGCAGGCCTGTTTCGCGTGGGCAAGAGGAGCGTCCTTACTTGGCGTGCTTGGCCGGGTGGGCGTGGTGGGCCGCGTTGCCCGGGTCGGTGGCCATGCTGCTGGCGAGCACCTTCTCGTAGGCCGACTTGGTCAGGTTGACCGCGCAGAACTCGTCCAGCTGGGGCTTGATCTTGTCGATGGAGTCTTCCTCGAACACCGCTTCCTTGTTGCCCTTCTTGGAGTGGCCCACCGCGTAGTAGATGAACTTGGGCTTGACCGTCTCGCTCAGCGCGACGTAGTCGGCGCAGGTCGTCTTGACGATGGGCTTGGCCGGTGCGGCGGCTGCCGGTGCAGGCGCCTGGGCCAGCGCGGCGGTGGCGGTTACGGCAGTCAGGGCCAGTGCGGTGAGGTAGGGAAGAACTCGCATGATGTCACTCCTGGGTATCGGTGGTGTTGGCGGAGCGCCGTCTGGTGCCCCGTGGCTTTGCCGCCTGCAGCCGTCGTGCGGTGCGCGAGGGGAGGATGACTCCCGGGGGTTGCGATCGACGGCTCTTCAGCGACGAGTCCATCGTAGGAGCCGTGACTTAGACGAGGCTTAGAGCGCGGAGGCGAGATCCACGACGGGGCGAGCGATGGCCGGGCCGACGCCCGTATTCAGCGCGGATGCCGTGGCCCTGCCCGATCGCCCGGGCCTTGTCGCGCGGGCATCCAGCGCACGAGGCTTCGCGCACGCAGCGTCCTGAGCAGGGGGTGAACGCAGCCCCGCACTCTGCCGCGGTTGCAGCGAGTGGGGCCAGCGGCAGCCGGTGAACGATCTCACGCCGCGGCGGAAATGTTCTGCGGTGTCTGAGCCCCGGGTCTTCCACTGCGGCGGGCCGCCTTCTCGCCATCGCCAGACCCGTACCTCCTCAGGGCCATTTCCAAGGCCATTTCTTGCAGCCCAGGGCCCCATGACGCGCACGGCTCAGGCCCGCGGAGGGGGTCGATACCCTCCAAAGCGCCCGCGGCGCACGGCCCGGCGCATATTCGCTGACAATGCCGGCCCTGCCGCGCACACACACAAGGGAATGCAGACATGGCCAATCGCCTGACACAGATCGCCACACGCACCGGCGACGACGGCACCACGGGGCTGGGCGACAACACCCGCGTCTCCAAGAACAGCCGGCGTCCGCATGCCATGGGCGATGTGGATGAACTCAATTCGCACATCGGCCTGCTGCTGTGCGAGCCACTACCCGATGCGGTGCGCGAGCTGCTGGTGAGCGTGCAGCACGAACTGTTCAACCTGGGGGGCGAGCTGTCGATCCCGGGCTTCGAGCTGCTCAAGGACGAGGCGCTCGCCCAGCTGGACGAGGCCCTCGCGCAGTACAACGCCACGTTGCCCCGGCTGCAGGAATTCATCCTGCCGGCCGGCACCCGCGCAGCTGCGCAGGCGCACGTCTGCCGCACGGTGGCGCGGCGGGCCGAACGCTCGGTGGTGGCGCTGGGCGCCGAAGAGCCGCTGCGCGATGCACCGTGCCGTTACCTGAACCGCCTGTCGGACCTGATGTTCGTGCTGGCCCGTGTGCTCAACCGCATGGACGGCGGCGACGACGTGTACTGGAAGAGCCAGCGCATGGCAGCGCAGCAGCCGCCGCAGGCATCGGAGGGCGCATAGACTACGCGCCCATGGAACTGAAGATCGTCATTTACTCGAAGTCCGCCTGCCCGCAGTGCGATTCTGCCAAGGTGCTGCTGAAGGCGCGCTCCATGCCCTTCGAGGAGATCCGGATCGACGACGAGGCAGAGCGCCTGGCCTTCTTCCAGAAGTGCGGCCCGTCCGTGCGCCAGATGCCTCAGGTCTTCATCAACGACCAGCGCGTGGGCGGCCTGGCCGGCCTGCAGGCCGCCCTGACCCAGCTGGGCCTGTGACGCTGCGCAGCGGAGCCGCCATGCGCCCACGCATCTATCTGGCAGGCCCCGACGTCTTCCATCCCGACGCGCCGGCACTGTTCGCGCGCCTGAAGGCGCAGTGCGCCGCGCTGGGCCTGGAAGGCATGGCCCCCACCGACACGCAGGTGGACACCCATGCGGCGCGCGGCTCGGACGATGCCCTGGCCCAGCGCATCTACGAAGGCAACATCGAGCTGCTGCGCCAGGCCGACGGCGTGGCCGCCAACCTGCAGGCCTTCCGCGGACTGGAGCCCGATTCGGGCACGGTGTTCGAGGTCGGCTACGCCATCGCGCTCGGCAAGCCGGTGGTGGCCTACCACGTCCCTGCCGACAGCTACGAGGCGCGCGTGAGCGCCGCCATCCCCTGCGTGCGGGGCGTCGATGGCATGGTGCGCGAGCGGGACGGCGGCATGATGGTCGAGGGGCTGGGCCAGCGGCTCAATCTCATGATCACGCGCTCCTGCGGTCTGGAAGCCTCGGCCCAGGACGCGCTCCGGCGCCTGGCCGGTCTGCTCCTGAAAAAATAGCTGCAGGCGCAGGTTTCGCCTGCGCTTGCGGCGGTTTTCTACCCTGGCTGATCGGCGGAGCCCAGTGGTTGGGCGGGAGCGTCCTGTGGTGCGGCATCCTCCGCTTCGGCCTGCGGCTTGCGCGCCCGCTCGCGCAGCACGCCGTTCACCTCCGCGCCGAAGATTAGCGTGGTCGCGCTTGCGTAGAGGAACACCAGCGTCGCCACCACCCCCGTGAAGCTGCCGTAGATCAACGCCAGCTTGCCCGCGCTGCGCAGGGTGTACGACAGCGTGGCGGCCGCTCCCACCCACAGCGCCGCGCCCACGATGGCGCCCGGCACCACCGTACGCAGCCGCTGGCGCAGGTCGGGCAGGCCGCCATAGAGCAGCGCATAGAGCACCGCCACCACGACGAAGGCCGTGCCGTAGCGCACGCTGTTGCGCAGCCAGGGCGCGTCGGGGTCGGCGCCCATCTGCTGCTCCAGCAATTGCCACACGTAGGGCATGACGATGACCGAGCTGAACGCCAGCAGTACCCCGCCGCCCACCACCACGGTGAACAGCGTGACCTTGATGCGCGCTTTCCAGAACGGCATGCCGCGCTCGATGCCGTAGGAACGGTTGAGTGCCGTGCGCACGGCCTGCATGCCCGAAGAGGCCGTCCACAGCGTGACCACCACGCCGATCGTGAGCAGTGCCTGGTTGCGCTGCGCCAGCACTTCCAGCACCACGGGCTGCAAGGCCTCGCGCACCACGGCGGGGGCGTAGTCCAGCACGCGCTGCACCAGCGCCGCCGCATCGCCAGGCTGGCCGATGTACCCGGCGCTGGCCGACAGCAGGATGAGCAGCGGGAACATCGCCAGCACGGTGGAAAACGCCATGCTGCCGGCCTGGTTGGCGCTCTGGTGCAACACGTAGTTGCGCACCGCCAGCGCGATCACCGGCAGGCCCGGAACGCCCCAGGCTGCATGGCGCACGCGCTGCACGAGACGGAGGGCCCAGGGGTTCATGGGCAAAGGGCTTCGCAGGCTGTCATGGGCGGATTTCCGGTTCGGTGAATGGGAGCAGGCAGGGACAGGCTAAGCGCACGCGAGCCAAGGCGATGCGCGGCCATCCATCGTCGTGACTGTGCCCGCACCCGGCGCGGTGGAGTGTAGGAGGGTGAGAGAAAAGCCACGCAAGCGCCCTGCGCTGCGCGTTGGGGCTGTGGCGCGTGTGCAGGCTTCTACGGCAGGGCGGGCGCTCTTCCTACGATCCGGTGGGCCCTGGTCCCTTAGCTTGGCAGGCCACACCAGAGAGGAATTCCATGGCGCATCACGATGATCCCCAGGTTGCGGCGGTGCGCGGAGGGCGGCCATGATCGGCGTCGTCGTGCCTGTGCATGACGAAGAGAGCTACCTCGCTGACTGCCTGCAGTCGCTGCAGGCCGCGGCGCGCCACGTGACGTTGGCGGGCGAGGGCGTGTGCATCGTGGCGGCGCTCGATGCCTGCTCCGATGCGTCGGAGTCGATCGCCCAGGGCCTGGGCGTGCAGACCGTGTGCCTCCACGCGCGCAATGTGGGCGCCGCGCGCGCGGCTGGCGCACGCCAGGCGCTCAAGGCCGGCGCGCGCTGGCTGAGCTTCACCGATGCCGACTCCACCGTCGCGCCCGACTGGCTCGTGCAGCATCTCCGGCTGGCCAGCGATGCGGTCTGCGGCACGGTCGAGGTGCGCGACTGGTGCGGCTACGGCAGCGACGTGCAGCGCCTCTATCACGCAGGCTATTCCGACCGGCCCGGGCATCGCCACATCCACGGCGCCAACCTGGGCGTGAGCGCGGCAGCCTATGAGCGGGCCGGCGGCTTTGCCGCGCTGCGCACGGGCGAGGACGTGGCCCTGGTGCGGGCGCTCGAAGCCTCGGGTGCCCGGATTGCGTGGACGAACCTCCCGCGCGTGGCCACCAGCGCGCGCAGCCGCTTCCGCGCGCCCGCCGGTTTCGGCGCGCACCTCGCAGGCCTGCGCGCGGCGACGGCGACGGCTTGCGCCGCAGCGGGAGCAATCGCATGAACCCCCTCATGGAAGACGCTGAGCCACGGCATGCGGCCGGCGAGCCGGTGCCCGCAGCGGCGACGTTGTCGGGCCTGAAGGACGCGCTGGCCGATGGCCGCCGCCTTGGCCCTGGCGTGCGCATGCAGCAATTGGTGGCCGCCGGACATGCCCAGCTGCCCTTGCCCGCGCAAGGGCGCACGCTGGAGCGCTGGCGGGCGCTGGCCGAGGTGGCGCACCATGATCTCTCGCTCGCCAAGCTCTACGAAGGACATACCGATGCGCTGGCCATCCTGAGTGAGCTGCACGCACCGCGGGACATCGCCGGCAGCCATGCGCAGTCGATGTGGTGCACCTGGGCGGCCGAGCCACCGGGCGAGCGAGTGACGCTGCAGGCTGAGACCGATGGCGGTGAAGGAGCGGTGCGCCTGGCCGGCACCAAGCCCTGGTGCTCGGGCGCGGAACACTCGACGCACGCGCTGCTCACCGCCTGGTGGCCCGACGGCCGCGGCCCGCAGCTGGTGGCGGTCGATCTGCTGCAGCCCGGCATCAGCGTTTCCACGCAGCGCTGGCGCGCCATCGGCATGGCAGACAGCTCCAGTGGCGATGTCTCTTTCCATCAGGCCCGCGGCGTGCTCGTGGGCGGCGTGGGCGACTATCTCGCGCGGCCCGGCTTCTGGCAGGGCGGGGCGGGCATCGCAGCGTGCTGGTGGGGGGGCGCCCGCGCGCTGGCCGGTGCGCTGCATGCCGTGGTGGCTCAGTCGCCCGCTGCGCTGCGCACCCCCTTCCGCCTGGCTGCGCTGGGCCGGGTGGATGTGGTGCTGGGCGCCACCGCCGCGTTGCTGCAGCAGGCCGCCGCATGGATCGACGCCCACCCGAGGGATGACGCGCTGCGCGAGGCCATCCGGGCGCGGCAGGCGGCCGAAGCCTGCGCCCGCCGAGTGCTCGACGACGTGGGCCGCGCGCTGGGCGCAACGCCGTTCTGCCGCGATGCCGAATTCGCCCGCCGGGCGGCCGATCTGCCCGTCTTCATCCGGCAAAGCCATGCCGAGCGTGATGACGCCGCACTGGGCGAGCGCGTGGCCGCCCTACCCCTGAACCACGACGAGGAGACCCTGCCATGGTCGCTGTGATGGAAGACCTCCGAAGCCTGCAGGCCGCGCGTGCCGCGCCGCTGGCTGCCGCTGCCCGCCAGATCGGCCCGCGGCCGCTCCATGCGCCTGCCGCCTGGCAGGAGTGGATCACCGCGCGGCCGGTGACACGCCTGGGCGTGGCGGACATCGTGCCGGTCCGCTGCCGCCTGGTGGTGGTGGCGCCGCACCCTGACGACGAGCTGCTGGCCTGCGGCCTCCTGATGCAGGCCCACGCCCAGCAGGGCGGGCGTATCCTCATCATCGGCGTGACCGACGGCGAGGCCAGTCATGCGGGCGATCCCGGCTGGGTCGCGCCCGCACTGGCCGCCGCGCGGCGTGACGAACGCGTGGCCGGCCTGCGCGCCCTGGGCCTGCAGGGTGCAGGGCTGCGTCTGCTGGGGCTGCCCGACGGCGGCGTCGCGCCGCAGCGGCCTGCGCTTGCGCGGGCGTTGCACGAAGCGCTGGCCCCGGGCGACGTGGTCGTCAGCACCTGGCGGCTGGACGGCCACCCCGATCACGAAGCCTGCGGCGCAGCGGCTGCCGAGGCTGCCCGCGCCGCCGGCGCCACGCTGTGGGAGGCGCCGGTCTGGATGTGGCACTGGGCCGATCCCGCCCACGCGCAGATTCCGTGGCAGCGGCTGCGCGCCCTGCGCCTGGGGGGCTCCGAAGCCGCCTGCGCGGTGGCCCGCAAGCAGATGGCGCTGGCGCATCACCGCTCGCAGCTCGCTCCGCGTGCTGGCGTTGCTCAGGGAGTGGATGGCGCAGGCCCGGTGCTGGATGCCGCCATCGTGCAGCGGGCAGCCTGGCCATTCGAAACCTTTTTCGCGCCCGCATGACGGCCTCGCTGCCGCGCCATGCGGCCCAGGACTTCGATGCGCTCTATGCCGCCAGCGGCGACCCCTGGCGCTTCGAGGGCAGCTGGTACGAGACGCGCAAGCGCAGCCTGCTGCTGGCCAGTCTGCCGCATGCGCGCTATGCCAGCGCCTTCGAGCCCGGCTGTGCCACCGGCCTGCTCACCGAGGCGCTCGCGCTGCGCTGCGGCCAGCTGCTGGCCAGCGATGGCGCCGAGCGTGCCGTGGCGGCCACGGCCGCCCGGATGGCGGGCCAGGCCCATGTGGCCTGCGCACGTCGCTGGTTGCCGGATGAGTGGCCGCCCGGCTGCTTCGACCTGATCGTGCTGAGCGAATTCGTCTATTACCTCGCACCCGCCGACATCGACCGGCTGGCAGCCTGTGCGCGCGCGGCCCTCGCGCCCGGCGGCGTGGTGGCCGCCTGCCACTGGCGCCACCCCATCGAGGGTTGCGCGCTCGCAGGCGATGCCGTCCACAGCCGGCTGAACGCCCGGCTGGCGCTGGAACATGCCGTGGCGCTGCAGGAGGCGGATTTCCGCCTCGACGTGTGGGCCGAAGGCGGTGCAGCCTCGGTCGCCGCCCGCGAGAGGCGGGGTGATGGTGCTATCTAATTGATGGCTATAGGCGATGGATCAGAGCGCGCCTCAGCGCGGTGCGAGCATGGCCATGGTCAGGCGCGAGACGCAGGTCAGCTCGCCTTCGTCGTTGACCATGTCGATCTGCCAGACCTGCGTGGTGCGGCCGATGTGCACCGGTCGCGCCGTGCCCGTCACCCAGCCGCTGGTGGCTGAGCGCAGGTGGTTGGCGTTGATGTCCAGGCCCACGGCGCGCCAACCTTCGGGCGCCGAGAAGGTCGCGCCGATGGAGCCCAGCGTCTCCGCCAGCACCACGCTGATGCCGCCGTGCAGCAGGCCGAAGGGCTGCTTGGTGCGGTCATCGACCGGCACGCGGCCGCGCACGAAGTCTTCGCCGATCTCGGTGAACTCGATGCCCAGGTGGGTGAGCGCGGTGGGGGCGCCGGTGTTGAGCATTGCGAGTTCGATGGGGCGTTTCCAGATGGACGGCATGGCGGCAGGTCTCCTGTTGTCGGGTGTCTTGTCGGCGCGCGGGCCTGGCCCGGTGGGCGGGGTGGTCGGCAGGAAATTATGGTGCGCTGCGCCCGAACGCGCAGGCACCGGGGCGACGCAGGCGGGCCGGGCGGCGCGAGCCCTCGCAACCTGCGTGGTCGCTGCGGACCGGCCCCTTCAGGGTTGCTGCTGACGCATGCTGCCCGTTTCCAGGCAGCGCTGGTGCCAGCTCAGGGCCTCGCCCAGCAGGTGCGGCGTGTGCTGCGCGGCGCCGGCGCGGGCCCGGTCGAAATAGTCCTGCAGCATGGGGCGGTAGTCGGGGTGGGCGCAGCGGTCGATGATGACCTGCGCGCGCTGGCGCGGCGAAAGGCCGCGTAGGTCGGCCAGTCCCTGCTCGGTGACGATGATCTGCGTGTCGTGCTCGGTGTGGTCCACGTGCGAGACCATGGGCACGATGCAGCTGATGGCCCCGCCCTTGGCCACCGAGGGCGTGACGAAGAACGACAGGTAGCCGTTGCGGGCGAAGTCGCCCGAGCCGCCGATGCCGTTCATCATGGCCGAGCCCATGATGTGGGTGGAGTTGATGTTGCCGTAGATGTCGGCCTCGATCATCGAGTTCATGGCGATCACGCCCAGCCGGCGCACCAGCTCGGGGTGGTTCGAAATCTCCTGCGGCCGCAGGATGATGCGGTCGCGGTAGAAGCCGATGTTGCGCTCGAAGTCCTCGTACGCCGTGCGGCTGAGCGAGATGGCGGTGGCCGATGCGCGGCTCATCTTGCCGGCGCGCAGCAGGTCCAGCATGCCGTCCTGCAGCACTTCGGTGAAGCCCAGCAGGTTCTCGAACGGGCCGGTGAGCAGCCCCGCGAGCACCGCGTTGGCGACGTTGCCCACGCCGGACTGGATGGGCAGCATCTCCTGCGGCAGGCGGCCGGCCTTCATCTCGTGCGCGAGGAAATCGATGATCGCCGCGGCGATGAGGTGGGAGTTCTCGTCGGGCTGCGCGAAGGTGTTGTCGCGGTCGCCCTGGTGGGTGGGTACCACGGCGATCACCTTGGCCGGGTCCACCTTCAGGTAGGGCTGGCCGATGCGGTCGTCCGCATGCGTGAGCGCGATGGGCACGCGGCGCGGCGGAATGGCGGTGCCGTAGTAGATGTCGTGCATGCCGGCCATCTCGGCCGGCGGACGGGTGTTGACTTCTAGGATCACGCGGTCGGCGATCTCGAGCCAGGTCTTGTTGTTGCCCACGGCGGTGGACGGGATCAGGTGGCCGTCCTCGGTCACGCCCAGCACCTCGATCACCGCCACCTGCATGGGGCCCAGGAAGCCGAACCAGGCCTGCTGCGCGACGTGCGAGAGGTGCATGTCGATGAAGTCGATGCTGCCGGCGTTGATTTTCTGGCGGCAGCGCGGGTCGGTATTGAAGGGCAGGCGCAGGCCGATGGCATCGGCCTCGGCCAGGGCCCCATCCAGCTCGGGCGCGGTGGAGGCGCCCGTCCACACGTTGATCCTGTAGGGCCGGCCGGCCGCGTGTTCGGCGGTGGCGCGCGCCGCGATGGCCTGGGGCAGCGCCTTGGGGTAGCCCGCGCCGGTGAAGCCGCTCATGCCCACGTTGGCCCCGTGGGGCACCAGGGCGGCTGCCTGCTCGGCGGTCATGATGCGGGAATGGAAGTCCGCGTAGCGCACGCGGTCGGACAGGGTGTCGGGGGCCTGTGCAGGCATGGGTCTTGATCTTCAGCAAGGTGGCGGGTCGCCGGAGCGCGAGATGGTAGCAGCCGCGTTTTACGCCCGGCCCGGGCCCCGATGCAGCAAAGTGACCGCCACCGCCACCGCCACCGCCACCGTCACAACAGCAGCAGGCGGCATCTGCCCTGCCGGCTTCAGCGTCGGCGGTTCAGCAGCGCGTAGAGCACGATCGCTCCGAAGGTGGCGGTGCCGATGCCACCCAGCGCGAATTCGCCGAACTTCAGCGTGAAATCGCCCGTGCCCAGGATGAGGGTGATGGCCGCCACGATGAGGTTTTTGTTGTCGGAGAAATCGACCCGGTTATCCACCCAGATCTTGGCGCCGGCCACGGCGATCAGGCCGAACACCACGATGGAGACGCCGCCCATCACGGGCAACGGAATGGCCTGGATCAGCGCGCCGAACTTGGGCGAGAAGCCCAGCGCCAGCGCGATCAGCCCGGCCACCAGGAACACGGCGGTCGAATAGATCTTGGTGGCGGCCATCACGCCGATGTTCTCGGCATAGGTGGTCACGCCGGTGCCGCCGGCGCTGCCGCTCACCATGGTGGCGATGCCGTCGCCGATGAAGGCCCGGCCCATGTAGCGGTCCAGATTCTGGCCGGTCATGGCCGTCACGGCCTTGATGTGGCCCAGGTTCTCGGCCACCAGGATGATGGCCACGGGCGCGATCATCAGCATCGCCGGGCCGCTGAAGACGGGCGCGCTGAAGCGGGGCAGGCCCAGCCAGGGCGCGGCCGCGAGGGCGGACAGGTCCACTGGCTTGCCCCAGCCCAGCACGTTGGTGAACACGGCATACACGATGCTGGCGGCGATGAGCCCCAGCAGGATCAGCAGGCGCTGCGCCATGCCGCGCGCCAGCACGGCCACCAGGCCCACGCAGACGAAGGTCACCGCCTGCATCCAGCTCTCGAAGTTGTTGGCCGCCATGTTCTTGACGGGGATGCTCGCCAGGTTCAGCCCGATGACGGCCACCACCGCGCCCGTCACCACGGGCGGCATGAAACGCTCGATCCAGCCGGTGCCGACGACCTGCACCAGCGCGCCGATCAGCGTGTAGATCAGGCCACAGGCGATGATGCCGCCCAGGGCCACACCGATGTTGGCGTTGGGGCCCTTGCCGGCGTAGGCCGACGCGGCGATCACCACGCCGATGAAGGCGAAGCTCGAACCCAGGTAGCTGGGCACGCGCCCGCCGGTCACCAGGAAGAAGATCAGCGTGCCCAGGCCGCTCATCAGGATGGCCACATTCGGGTCGAACCCCATCAGGATGGGGGCGAGCACGGTGGCGCCGAACATGGCGATCACGTGCTGCACGCCCATGACGGTGGTCTGGCCCCAGGGCAGGCGTTCGTCCGGGGCGACGACGGTGCCTTCGATTGCGCGGGTTTCGCGCCAGCGGGGAAAGTAGTTGGACAAGGGCGGACCTCCTTGGTATTGGATGTGGGTTTCTGGGGGGTGTCTGTGCAGCGGGCGGCTCGCCCGGACGGCGCGAAGTGTAGGGGCTAGCGAGCAGGAACCGCGCTTTTGCCGCACACTGTTTATAGCCAGGGGATGACGGGCGGGCGGGGTGCGCTGCTGGTACCCTCGAATCGGACTACATCGCGCCTGGGGTGGGCCCGCCGTGCCGGCTACGCCGGCCCTTGCCGCCCCCCCGCTTCCCCTTTTCTCTTTTGGTTGTCCGCCGCCCCGCCCATGCTTCAGCGCCGCACCTTGTGGATCGCACTGGCTTCATGCTTGCTGGCGGTCGCGGCGTTGGCTGCGTTGGCCCTGTGGCTCTGGCTGCCTTCCGACGAGGCCCTGGCCCGCAGGGTGGAGGCCGAGGCCTCGGACGCGCTCGGCGTGCCCGTCACCGTCCAGCGGCTGCGTTGGTCCCTTTGGCCGGCACCGCAGCTGGTGCTGGAGGGGGTGGCCACCGAGCAGCCGGAGCCCGTGACCGCCGCACGCGTCACTGCCGATGCGGCCTGGTCTGATGTGCTGCGCCGGCGCGTGGCGATCACGCGCCTGGTGCTGGAAGGCGCCACGGTGCCGCAGGCGTCGCTGTCCGAATTCCATATCCAGGCGCACGATGGCGATGCTGCCGATGCGGGCCTGGGCCCGCTTCGGCTCGCCGCCATTCCGCTGCAGTGGGCCGAATGGCGTGGTGTGCGCTGGGTGTCGCGCACGGGCCGGGCGCTGGCCTATGCGGGCGAGCTGCGGTTCGAGGCGGGCTGGCGCCCTCGCAGCGGGCGGCTGGAACGCGAAGGCGCGGCCGAGCCGGCCCGCCTGGAGATCACCCGCGAAGGCGACGAAGACCGCTGGCGCGCCGACGTCACGGCCGGCGGCCGCACCGAGCAGGGCGAGCTGCGCCTGAAGGTGCTGGGCGAACGTTGGCAGGTCACCGGCGCCATCGACTTCCGCAAGGTCGATGTGGTCAGCCTCATGGCCGCGTTCGACCGTCGCTCCATCGTGGCGGGCCGGGCTAGCGGCCATGCCGACCTCATCGCCGAGGGGGCCGATCCGGCCGAGGCCCTGCGCTCGCTGCACACCCGCACCCGGTTCGACATGTCCCATGCGCGCCTGCTGACCTTCGACCTGGAGCGTGCCGTGAAAAGCGCGGGCCAGCAGCGCCAAGGCAGCACGCCGCTGGACCGGTTCAGCGGCGTCGTCAGCACCGAAGCCGACCGCAACGGCACCATCGTGCGCTATTCGGAGCTGCGCGCCACCTCCAGCGTGCTCACCGCCACGGGCTCCGCTGTGGTGCAGAGCGGCCGGGTGCAGGGCGACATCGCCGTCGATCTCGTCGAGGGCCTGGTCGGTGTGCCGCTGACCTTCGGCGGTACCGTGGCCGATCCCACCATCAGCCTGCCGCCCGCCGCGCTGGCGGGCGCTGCCGTGGGCACCGCCGTGGCTCCCGGAGTGGGCACGGCGCTCGGCGCTCGGCTGGGCGAGACGCTGCGGCGCATCTTCGGCGCAGGCGGGGGCAGTTCCGGCGCGGCCCCCCCGGGCGGGCGTACCACGCCCGCTCCCGTGTACCGGGACCCGGATTGAGGAGGGGCCTGCCATGCGATGCCTACGTCTTCGCTTCTTTCTTCCCGCCGGAGGCCTCGGCGCCTTGTCGTTGCCGCCATGGCCTGCGCTGCCGCGCGAGCCTGGGCGCTACGCGCGTTCCCGGGCGGCCTGAGAAAACAAGACATACCGGAAAGCTGATACTGCATGTCATCCACCACCCTTGGCTCAACCCGTTCCATTCCGCCCTTTCTGGCGGGCAGCGGCTCCATGGGCCAGCTCATCGCCGACTTCGACTGGGCTGCCACGCCAGTGGGCGAACTTGGCCACTGGCCGGTGCATCTGCGGCTGGCCGTGGCCACGATGCTGCGCTCGTCCATGCCCATGGCCCTGCTCTGGGGCGAGAGCGGCACGCTGCTTTACAACCAGGGCTACGCCGCTTTCAGCCGCCAGCGTCACCCGGGCATCCTGGGCTTGCCGGTCAGCAAGGCCTGGCCTGAAGCGCGCGACTTCAACAGCCACGTGATGCGCGTGTGCCTGGCAGGCGGCACGCTGGACTACCAAGACATCGCGCTGGAGCTGAACCTGCACGGAACCCCGGAGACGGTGTGGTTCAACCTGCACTATTCGCCGATCACCGACGAGCAGGGCACTCCCTGCGGGGTTCTTGCGCTGGTCTCCGACACCTCTTCCAAGGTGCGGGCAGAGCGGCGCCTGGTCACCGAGCGCGAGCGTTTCGCCCAGCTCTTCGAGCAGTCCCCCAGCTTCATGGCCATGCTCGAAGGGCCCGAGCACCGCATCGTGATGGCCAATCCCGGCTACCGGCGCCTGGTGGGGCCCCGCGCCCTCATCGGGCTGACCCTCGCCGAGGCGCTGCCCGAGGTGCTCTCGCAGGGCTATATGCAGCTGCTTGACGGCGTCTATCGCAGCGGCGAGGCCCTGACGGCCCATGGTGCGCGCTATGAATCGCCCGTGGGCGAGCACTACGTGGACTTCGTGTTCCAGCCCATCCGCGATGCGCACGGCGTCGTCACCGGGATCTTCGTGGAGGGCGTGGACGTCACGGGCCGCATGAAGGCCGAGCGGCGGCGCACGGCGCTGGCGCAGTTCACCGACCTGCTCCGCTCGCAGGATTCCGCCAACGACATCTGCTCTGCTGCCGCCGAGCTCCTGGGCCGCACCCTGGGCGTGAGCCGTGCGGGGTATGCCCTGGTGGACCACAGCGCCGAAAACGCCACGGTGCCTTCCGACTGGACGCGGCTGGACATGCCTTCGGTGGCCGGCACGCTGAACCTGCGCCATTACGGCAGCTTCGTCGATGACCTCAAGGCCGATCGCATCGTGCGCATCGCCGACGTGGCGGCGGACGAGCGCACCCGCACCGCGCTGCCTGCCCTGCGTGAGCGCCGCGTGGCCGCCCTGCTGCATGTTCCAGTGCTGGAGCAGGGCCGGCTCGTGGCGCTGCTTTTCGCCAGCAATGCGACGCGGCGTGAATGGACCGACGAGGATTGCGACTTCATGCGCGAAGTCGCCGGCCGTACGCGCACGGCCGTGGAGCGTGCGCGCACCGAGGCGCAGTTGCGCGAGGTGAACGAGTCGCTGGAGCGCAAGGTGGCCCAGCGAACGCAGGAGCTGATGGAGGTGGAGGAGCACTTCCGCCAGGCGCAGAAGATGGAAGCCATCGGCCAGCTCACGGGCGGCATCGCGCACGATTTCAACAACCTGCTGGGCAGCATGAGTGCCAGCCTGCAGGTGCTGGAAAAGCGCCTGGCCGCGCAGCGCTATGACAACGCCGAGCGCTACATCGGCATGGCGCAGGCCTCGGTGCGCCGCGCCGCATCGCTCACGCAGCGGTTGCTGGCCTTCTCGCGCCGCCAGACGCTGGACCCCAAGCCCACCGACGTCAACCGCCTGGTGGCGGGCATCGAGGAGATCGTGCGCCGCACGGTCGGCCCGTCGGTCGAGCTGGAAGTGGTGGGCGCCGGGGGGCTGTGGCTCACCAAGGTCGATGCGCCGCAGCTGGAGAATGCCCTGCTCAACCTGTGCATCAACGCGCGCGACGCCATGGCGCCCCACGGCGGGCGCCTCACCATCGAAACCGCCAACAAATGGTTGGACGACCGCGCTGCCAGCGAGCGCGAGCTGCCGCCCGGCCAGTACATCTCGATCTGCGTGACCGACACCGGCTCGGGCATGACGCCTGACGTCGTGGCCCGCGCCTTCGATCCCTTCTTCACCACCAAGCCCATGGGCCAGGGCACGGGGCTGGGCCTGTCGATGGTCTATGGCTTCGTGCGGCAGTCGGGAGGCCAGGTGCGTATCTATTCCGAACCTGGCGAGGGCACGACCATGTGCCTTTATCTGCCACGCCACGTGGGCGAGGCCGAGCCCGACCTGGAGGAGGAACGACTCCGCTACGCCCACCAGGCCGACGGCGAGGTGGTGCTGGTGATCGAGGACGAGGGCACCATCCGCAGCCTGATCGTGGAGGAACTGCAGGACATGGGCTATCAGGTCATCTCGGCCGGCGACGGGCAGGCGGGCCTGCACATCCTGCAGTCCGACCGGCGCGTTGATCTGCTGCTGACCGACGTGGGTCTGCCCGGCGGGCTCAACGGCCGCCAGGTGGCCGATGCGGCCCGGGTGACGCGGCCACAGCTGAAGGTGCTCTTCATCACCGGGTATGCGGAGAACGCGGCGGTGGGCAACGGCCTGCTGGAGTACGGCATGCAGGTGATCACCAAGCCCTTCGACATGGAGGCGCTGGCCGGCAAGGTGCGGGAGATGATCGAGAACTGACCGGCGCTGAAACGGGGAGGGGCGCAAGCGGCACGGCTGGCCGGGTGTGGGTTCAAACGCCGCTTTGCGCCCTTCGGATGAGCGCATGAAGCTATTGTTTTGATAGCGTTCAGGCGCTGGCGCTCCCTCTCGGCCGGGCCGCTGGCCCGTTCAAAGGCTCGTGAGGCCGCCCATGCACAGGTATTTCACGACCAGATAGTCGTCCATGCCGTAGGACGAGCCCTCCCGCCCCAGGCCCGACTGCTTCACGCCGCCGAAGGGCGCGACCTCGTTCGAGATCAGGCCGGTGTTGATGCCGACCATGCCGTATTCCAGGGCCTCGGCCACGCGCCAGACGCGGGCGATGTCGCGGCTGTAGAAATAGCTGGCCAGGCCGAACTCGGTGTCGTTGGCCAGCTGCACCACTTCGGCATCGGTCTCGAAGCGGAACAGCGGGGCCAGCGGGCCGAAGGTCTCTTCGCGCGCGACCTGCATGCCGGGCCGGGCGCCGGCCACCACGGTCGGCTCGAAGAAGGTGCCGCCCAGCGCATGGCGCTTGCCGCCCGTCAGCACCTGGCCGCCCTGGGCGACGGCGTCGGCGATGTGCGCTTCGACTTTGTCCAGCGCCGCCGCGTCGATCAGCGGGCCCTGCTCCACGCCGGGCTCGGTGCCCGGCCCCACCTTGAGCGCCCGCACGGCCGCCACCAGCTTTTCGGCGAAAGCGTCATAGACGCCGGCCTGCACGTAGAGCCGGTTGGCGCACACGCAGGTCTGGCCGGCGTTGCGGAACTTGGAGGCCATGGCGCCGGCCACGGCGGCGTCCAGGTCGGCATCGTCGAACACGATGAAGGGGGCATTGCCGCCCAGCTCCAGCGACAGCTTCTTGATGCTGGGCGCGCTCTGCGCCATCAGCAGGCGGCCCACCTCGGTCGAGCCGGTGAAGCTGAGCTTGCGCACGATGGGGTTGGCGGTGAGTTCGCCGCCGATGGCGCGCGCATCGCCCGTCACCACGCTGAAGACGCCGGCCGGCACGCCCGCCTCTTCGGCCAGGGCCGCCAGGGCCAGCGCCGAGAAGGGCGTGCCTTCGGCCGGCTTGAGCACCATGGTGCATCCGGCCGCCAGGGCGGGGCCGGCCTTGCGCGTGATCATCGCGGCCGGGAAGTTCCAGGGCGTGATGGCGGCGCAGACGCCGATGGGTTCCTTGACCACCAGCAGCCGCTTGTCGCCGGCCGGGGACTGCAGCGTGTCGCCATGCACGCGCTTGCCTTCTTCTGCGAACCATTCGATGAACGATGCGGCGTAGGCGATCTCGCCCTTCGATTCGGCCAGCGGCTTGCCCTGCTCGGCCGTCATGATCGCCGCGAGGTCGTCGGCATGCGCGAGCATCAGGTCGTTCCAGCGGCGCAGGATGGCGCTGCGCTCCTTGGCCGTGCGGCGGCGCCAGCCCGCCCAGGCCGCCTGGGCCGCGTCGACGGCGCGGCGCGTTTCGTCCGCGCCCATGTCGGGCACGTGGCCGATCACCTCGCCGGTGGCGGGGTTGGTGACGGCGAAGGTGGCGCCGCTGTCGGCGTCGCACCAGCGGCCGGCGAGGAAGGCCTGCTGGCGCAGGAGGGAGGGGCTTTTCAGTGTGAGCATGGGTGGTTTTGCCTCAGGCGCCGCGGCGGGCGGCACGGCCTCTGAGCCATTCGAGCGCCAGCAGCAGCGTGGTGGAGAAGACGATCAGGATCGTGGCCAGCGCCGCGATGGTCGGGCTGATGTTTTCGCGGATGCCGGTGAACATCTGGCGCGGCAGCGTGACCTGCTCGGCACCGGCCAGGAAGAGGGTCACCACCACCTCGTCGAACGAGGTGGCGAACGCGAAGAGCGCGCCCGAGATCACGCCCGGCGCGATCAGCGGCAGGGTGATGCGAAAGAAGGTGGTGAGCCGGCCGGCCCCCAGGCTCAGGCTGGCGCGCACCAGGTTGTGGTTGAAGCCCTGCAGCGTGGCCAGCACCGTCGTGACCACGAAGGGCGCGCCGAGCGCGGCGTGGGCCAGGATCAGCGCGGTGTAGCTGTCCGACAGGCCCAGCGGCGCGAAGAACAGGTACATGCCCACGCCGACCACGATCACCGGCACGACCATGGGCGATATCAGCACCGCCATCAGCAGCGCCTTGCCGCGGAACTCCGCCTTGCTCAGCCCGGTGGCGGCAAGGGTGCCCAGCACGGTCGCGATGAGGGTGGCGGCCGGCGCGACGATGAAGCTGTTCTTCGCGGCGCGCATCCATTCCTCGGCCTCGAACAGGTTGCGGTACCAGCGCAGCGAGAAGCCGCTGATCGGATAGGCCAGGAAGCTGCTGTCGCTGAACGACAGAGGCACGATGGCCAGAATGGGCAGGGCCAGGTAGAGCAGCACCAGCACGCACACAATGCGCAGCGCGTAGTACCAGACGCGTTCGGCCAGCGTGGCATAGGGCGGGAAGGTGTGGAGCAGCGATCGCATGGAAGTCGTTCCCCGGTGAGGTCAGCGGATGTTGGCGTTGGCGTTCGTCTGCACGATGCGCTGGTACACGGCGTACAGCACCAGCGTGGCGGCCAGCAGCAGGGCGCCGAGCGCGCAGGCCATGCCCCAGTTGACCGCCTGGTTGGTGAAGTACGCGACGTAGTAGCTCACCATCTGGTCCCCGGGACCGCCCAGCAGCGCGGGCGTGATGTAGTAGCCGATGGCGGTGATGAACACCAGCAGCACGCCGGCGGCGATGCCCGCATAGGTCTGCGGCACATAGACGCGCCAGAACGCAGCGAAGGGGTGGCTGCCCAGCGAGATGGCGGCCCGCTGGTAGGTGGGCGGAATGGCCTTCATCACGCTGTAGAGCGGCAGGATCATGAAGGGCAGCAGGATGTGCACCATGGCGATGGTCACGCCGGTGCGGTTGAACAGCAAGGCCAGCGGCTCCTGGATCACGCCCAGCGCCTGCAGCCCGCCGTTCACCAGGCCCGATTGCTGCAGCAGCACCACCCAGGCGGCGATGCGCACCAGCACCGAAGTCCAGAACGGGATCAGCACGCAGATCATCACCAGGTTGGCCTGCCGCGCGGGCAGGGTGGAGGCCCAGTACGCCAGCGGGAAGGCGATCAGCAGTGCCAGGCCGGTGGTGAGTGCGCCGATCCAGAGCGTGCGGCCAAAGATGTCCAGGTAGATCGCGCCGTCGTCAGGGGCCTTCTGGATGTGGCCCAGGTTGTCCTGCTTCAGATCGAGCGAGGCCAGCAGGAAGAACGGCGTGGTGCGGCTGCCGTTCTTGGCGATGGCCTGCCAGTAGGGCAGCTCGCCCCAGCGCGGGTCGATGGCGATCAGCGCGGCCCGTGCGTCGCCTTCGGCGGGCAGGGCGCGCGTGGTCTTGGTGATCAGGGAGCGATAGCCGCTGATCTCGTTGTTGAGCCGGCGCGCGAGCTCGCCCACGCCGTTGCCCTGACGTGCGGCAGCCAGGTCGGTGGCGAGCGCGGCGAAGGCGGCATCGGGCGGCAGCGAGCGGCGGTCCCAGTGTTCCAGCGCGGCCACGACCTGCGGCAGCGCGTCGGGAATCTCCGGGCTGGAGACGGCGCGCTGCAGCAGCGCGCCGATGGGGACGGCGAACACCACCAGCAGAAAGAGCGCCAGCGGGGCGATCAATGCGAGCGCGGAGGCCTTCTTGCGCAGCTCGGCGCGGTGCAGTTCCTGCTTGAGCCGCCGCTGGCCTGCGGCCGTAGCGGGGATGTCGTCGCAGGCATGGTCGCAAGACCCGGCAGGGGCGCCGCCGCCCGGGGGCAGCGGAGGCAGTGCGGCGGCGTCGTTCATGGCAGCGGGCGCCGGGCGCTTACTTGGCGGCCCAGGCGGTGAAGCGCTGCTGCAGCTCCTCGCCGTGGTCGGTCCAGAAGGCGCCGTTGAGCAGCACGGCGTTCTTGCTGTTGGCCGGGGCGTTGGGCAGGTCGGCCAGGGTCTTGGCGTCCAGCAGCTTGAGCGCGGCCTGGTTCACCGGGCCGTAGGCGATCTGCTTGGCATACGCGGCCTGCTGGGCCGGTGCCACAGTGAAGGCGATGTAGTCGAGCGCCAGGTCCTTGTTGGGCGCGCCCTTGGGAATGGCCCAGTAGTCCAGGTCATAGATGCCGCCGTCCCAGACCACGTCCAGCGCCTTGCCCTCGCGGCGTGCAGCGTCGATGCGGCCGTTGAACACCGTGCTCATCACCACGTCGCCAGCCACCAGGAACTGGGGCGGCTGGGCGCCGGCTTCCCACCACTGGATGAAGGGCTTGATCTCGTCGAGCTTCTTGAAGGCGCGGTCCACGCCCGCCTTCGTGGCCAGCACCTTGTAGACGTCCTTGGCGGCGACGCCGTCGGCCATCAGCGCGAATTCGAGGTTGTAGAGCGCGGTCTTGCGCATGCCGCGCTTGCCGGGGATCTTCTTGACGTCCCAGAAGTCCTTCCAGCCGGTCGGGGGCGTCTTGAGCTTGTCGCTGTTGTAGGCCAGCACGGTGGACCAGACGAAGATGCCCATGCCGCATTCCTGCGGGGCCTCGGGGATGAAGCCGGTCTTGGGGCCGATCTTGCTGTAGTCCAGCTTTTCGTAGAGGCCTTCCTCGCATCCCCGGGCGAGATCGCCGGTTTCCACTTCGACCAGATCCCAGGTCACGCGCCGGGCTTCGACCATGGCCTTGACCTTGGCCTGCTCGCCGTTGTATTCGACCCCGATGATCTTGTGGCCTGTCTGCTTCTCGAACGGCTGCACGAAGGCCTGCTTTTGCGCATTGCCGTTGGCGCCGCCGAAGTTCACGACGGTCAGGTCCCGGGCGCTGGCCGTGCCGCAGGCAAGCAGCAGGGCCGTGGCCGTGGCGTAGAGGGGAGTGCGTTGCATGGTGAGTGCCTTTCAGTGGTGGAGGGGCGGGGGGTGAAACGAAGACTCAGGCGAAGATGCGCAGGTGCTCGGGCTCGAACGCCAGCGCCACGGGCTGGCCGGGCGCGAGATGGGCCAGCGCGGGGGTGTCCAGCGGCACCTTGACGAAGCACTGCGGCTGGCCGGCGATGTCGCACTGCAGCCGCACGTGGTCGCCGAAATAGATGATTCCCGCGGCCTGGCCGCGCAGCACGTTGCCGGTGCTGGTCTGGGCAGCCTCTGCGAGCCGCATGCGTTCGGGCCGGATGCTGGCGGTCGCCGGCTGGCCGGCCGTGGCGGCATCGGCCACCCGCACGCCGCGCAGCACATGCCCATCGGGCAGCTGCAGCGTGCAGTGGCCTGCAGCCTGGCTCGCCTCGTTCGGGCCGATGCGGCCCTGCAGGCGGTTGCTGTCGCCGATGAAGCTGGCCACGAAGGCGTTGCGCGGCGTCTCGTACAGCGAGCCCACCGGGTCCAGCTGCTGGATGATTCCCTGGTCGAAGACGGCGACGCGGTCCGACATGGTGAGCGCCTCGCCCTGGTCGTGCGTCACGTAGACGAAGGTCACGCCCAGCTGGCGGTGCAGCGCCTTGAGTTCCAGCTGCATGTGCTCGCGCAGCTGCTTGTCGAGTGCACCCAGCGGTTCGTCCATCAGCACCAGCTGGGGCTTGAACACGAGGGCGCGGGCCAGCGCGATGCGCTGCTGCTGCCCGCCCGAGAGCTGGGCCGGGAAGCGTTCGCCGAAGGCTTCCATGCGCACCATCTGCAGCGCCTCGGCCACCTGGCGCTTGCGGGCCTCGCCGCCGATGCCGCGCACCTGCAACGGGTAGCCCACGTTCTGCGCCACCGTCATGTGGGGGAAGAGCGCGTAGTTCTGGAACACCATGCCGATGTCGCGCTTGTGCGGCGGCACGCGGTTGAGCAATTTGCCGTCGAGCCGGATCTCGCCGCTGGTCGGGAACTCGAAACCGGCCAGCATCATGAGGCAGGTGGTCTTGCCCGAGCCCGAGGGGCCGAGCAGGGTCAGGAACTCGCCCCGGTAGATGTCCAGATCGAGCTGCTTGACCACCAGGTTCTCACCATCGTAGGTCTTCTTCACGCCACGGAAGCTGACAAGGACGTCCTTGTCAGCGGGCGTTTCGCTGGTGTGCGCGGTAGGCATGTGCGGTTTTCTCCGGCGGGGTTGTCTTGCAGGCTCAGGCCTGGCGCAGCGCGTTGTCCAGCACGTCCAGCGCTTCGTCGAAGGTGGCGTCGGAGATGGTCAGCGGGAACAGGAAGCGGATCACGTTGCCGTAGGTGCCGCAGCTCAGCAGCAGCAGGCCGTCGGCCAGCGCGCGCGACTGCACGCGCTTGAGGAAATCCACGTCGGGCTCGCCGGTAACGGGGTGCTTGAACTCCACCGCCACCATGCCGCCCGGGCCGCGCACGTCGGCGATCTGCGGCACCTGCCCGCGCAGCGCCTGCAGCCGCGCCTTGAGCTTGGCGCCCAGGTGGTTCGCGCGCTCGGCCAGCTGCTCTTCTTCGAGCACGTCCAGCACCGCATGCGCCGCGGCCACGGCCAGCGGATTGCCGGCATAGGTGCCACCCAGGCCGCCGGGCTGCGCGGCGTCCATGATCTCGGCACGGCCGCACACGGCCGACAGCGGCATGCCGCCGGCCAGGCTCTTGGCCAGGGTCATCAGGTCGGGCAGCACGTCGTAGTGTTCCATGGCGAACAGCTTGCCGGTACGCGCGAAGCCCGTCTGCACTTCGTCGGCGATCAGCAGGATGCCGTGGTCATCGCAGACCTGGCGCAGTGCGCGCATGAACTCGGGCGGCACCATGTAGAAGCCGCCTTCGCCCTGCACGGGCTCGACGATGATGGCCGCCACGCGCGCCGCGTCGATGTCAGCCTTGAACACCTGCTGCAGCGCCTTGAGCGCGGCCTCTTGCGTCACGCCATGCAGTGCGTTGGGGAAGGGCAGGTGGTAGATGTCGCCGGGGAAGGGCCCGAAGCCGACCTTGTAGGGCACGACTTTGCCTGTCAGCGCCATGCCGAGCATGGTGCGGCCATGGAAGGCACCGCCAAAGGCGATCACGCCGGCGCGGCCGGTGGCGGCGCGGGCGATCTTCACGGCGTTTTCCACGGCTTCGGCGCCGGTGCTGAAGAAGGCGGTTTTCTTCGCGTGGCTGCCGGGGGTGATGCGGTTGATGCGCTCGGCCAGCTCCACGTAGGAGCCGTAGGGAACGATCTGGTAGGCGGTGTGGGTGAAGCGGCCCAGCTGCTGGCTGATCGCCTCCACCACCTTCGGGTGGCGGTGGCCGGTGTTGAGCACCGCGATGCCTGCGGCGAAGTCGATGTAGCGGCGGCCTTCGACATCCCAGAGCTCCGCGTTCTCGGCGCGGTCCGCGTAGAAGTTGCACATCACGCCCACGCCGCGCGGGGTGGCGGCGTCCTTGCGTTGCTGCAGTGTCTGGTTGTCCATGGGCGGCTCCTCGATTGGGCGGTCGGTGGTTGAAACGTGGACAGAGTGTGTGCAATCTCGGTCCTACAATGAAGAGCCATTTCTTCCATTTCGATGGAACCACTTTCTACGGGTAAGCCATGTATTCCATCCTCTCGGATTGGCTTTTGGAAAACCTCGACACCAACGCCGACGAGCCGGCCTACCGGCAGCTCTACCGCCTGTTGCAGCAGGCGATCCTGTCCGGCCGGCTGGCCACGGGCACGCAGCTGCCCTCGTCGCGCGCGCTGAGCGCGGACCTCTCCATCGCGCGCAACACGGTGATCCAGGTCTATGAGCAGCTTCTGGCCGAAGGCTATGTGGAGACGCAAAGCGGCAGCGGCACCTATGTGGCCGACACCCAGCCCGACCGCGTGGAAGTAGGCCCCGAGGGCGCCCCGCGCCGCGCGGTGCGAGACCGCCACCGGCTGTCCGCGCGCGGCAAGCGCACCATCGAACTCAGCGGCGTATCGAAGCTGCAGTGGGGCGCCTTCATGCCTGGCGTGCCCGATGTCACCGAGTTCCCCCTGAAGTCATGGAACCGGCTGCAGAGCCGCATCTGGCGCAACCCCCAGCCGGAGCTGATGACCTATGCGCCGGGCGGCGGCTACCGGCCCCTGCGCCGCGCGCTGGCCGATTACCTGCGGGTGGCGCGCCTGGCCAATTGCCAGCCCGAGCAGATCATCATCACCACCGGGATCCACCAATCGGTGGACCTGGCCGTGCGCCTGCTGTGCGACGTGGGCGACCATGTCTGGATCGAGGAGCCGTGCTATTGGGGGCTGCGGGGCATCCTGCAGTCGTCGGGGCTCAAGCTCACCCCGATCCCCGTGGATGCCGAGGGCATCCGCCCCGAAGCGCGGCACCTGGCGCGGCCTCCCCGGCTCATCATCTGCACGCCTTCGCACCAGTACCCGCTGGGCATGGTGATGAGCCTGGCGCGGCGGCGCATGCTGCTGGAGTACGCCCGCCAGCACAACTGCTGGATCATCGAGGACGACTACGACAGCGAATTCCGCTTCGGCATCCGCCCCCTGGCGTCGCTGCAGGGCCTGGACACCAACGGCCAGGTGATCTATCTGAGCAGCTTCAGCAAGACGCTGTTCCCAGGCATGCGTGTGGGCTACATGGCGGTGCCCGCGCCCTTGGCGGATCTCTTCTCCCAAGGGCTGGCCGAGCTGTACCGCGAAGGCCAGCTCATGCAGCAGGCGGTGCTGGCCGAGTTCATCGACGAGGGCTATCTCTCATCGCACATTCGCCGCATGCGCGGCCTGTATGCCGAGCGGCGCAGCCTGCTGATCGCGGCCATCAACCGCCGCTTCGGCCAGGCGCTGCCGGTGATGGGCGACGAGGCGGGCCTGCATCTGGTGCTGGGGCTGCCTCATCTGCGCGACGACTGGGCGGTGTGCCGCGCGGCCATGGAGCGCGGCATCGTCGCCCGCCCTTTGAGTGCCTACTACAGCCTGGCCCGGTCCGCGCAGGCGGGGCTGTTGCTGGGCTATGGATGCGTGCCCGACGAGCGGATCGGCCCGGCCTTCGATCTGCTGGCCGATGCGGTGGAAAAGGTCGGTGCCGTGGCGCCGCCGCCGACGCCGGCGCCGCGCAGAAAACGGGGATGAGGGCGCGGGAGAAGGGCGGCCGGGCGCTGGCGTAGCGCGCCGCGCCTTGCCGCGTCAGCCGCGGGTGGCCAGCGCTTTTTCGATCCGCCGCCGGTTCACCGTCGTCTTCGGCACATGAAAGGGGAACCAGGCGCGCACGTCCTCTTCCAGCCCGATGCCATGCATGTAGTTGTAGATGGCCTTCTTGAGGCCGGTGCCCAGCGCGTCGTGGTCCACCCCCGTCGGGTCGATGAAGGCCACGTCGTTCCTGGCGAAGCCGCCGGGCAGCAGCGGGGCGAGGGTGACGCCGTATTCCGCCGGGTTCTGCCCCACGGGCGAATGCACCGTGCAGGCGAAGCGGTGGAAGAAGCCGCTCTGGATGCAGCCGTTGGCGAAGAGCTGGCGCACGTATTCGAGCGCGTCCACCGTGTCCTGCACGGTCTGGGTCGGAAAGCCGTACATCAGGTAGGCATGCACCAGGATGCCCGCGTCGCTGAAGGCGCGGGTCACGCGGGCCACCTGGTCCACCGAGACCCCTTTCTTCATGAGCTGCAGCAGCCGGTCCGAGGCCACTTCCAGCCCGCCCGAGATGGCGATGCAGCCCGAGTCTGCGAGCAGCTCCGCCAGCTCGGGCGTGAAGGTCTTCTCGAAGCGCACGTTGCCCCACCAGCTGATGCCCGCATTGCGCTCGATGAGTTCGGTGGCCAGGGCCTTGAGCGCCTTCGGCGGCGCGGCCTCATCGACGAAGTGAAAGCCCGTCTGCCCCGTCTCGGCGACGATGGCCTCGATGCGGTCGGCCAGCACCTGGGCGCTGGCGCCCTCGTAGCGGCCGATGTAGTCCAGACCCACATCGCAGAAGCTGCACTTCTTCCAGTAGCAGCCGTGCGCCACGGTGAGCTTGTTCCAGCGACCGTCGCTCCAGAGCCGGTGCATCGGGTTGAGCATGTCCAGCAGCGACAGGTAGCGGTCCAGCGGCAGGCCGTCCCAGGTGGGCGTGCCGACTTCGGCGAAGGCCACGTCGGCTTCCATCATGTTGACGTATTGCACCGCGCCGTCGTCATTGCGGACAAAGGTGCGGACCAGGCGCTGGCGGCTGCGGCGGCCTTCCAGGTGTTCCAGCAGGGCCAGCAGCGGGCGCTCGCCCGCGTCGAGCGTGACGTAGTCGAAGAAGTCGAACACGCGCGCATCGGACAGCTCGCGCAGCTCGGTGTTCACGAAGCCGCCGCCCAGCACGGTGGCGATGTGCGGGTGCCGCGCCTTGATGGCCTGGGCGATGCGGAAGGCCGCATAGACCGAGCCGGGAAAGGGCACCGAGAGCAGCACCACCGTGGGCCGGTGGCGCTCGATGGCCTCGTGCGTGAGCTGCGCAAGCAGGTCGTCCACCAGCGTGGGCGCGGCGGCCAGGGCATCGGCCAGCGGGTCGAAGGTGGGCTGGCTGCCGGCGAGCGACTCGGCGTAGCGCACGAATTCGAAGCGCTCGTCCACCGCATCGCGCAGCACGTCGGCCAGGTCGTTCAGATAGAGCGTTGCCACGTGCTTGGCCTTGTCCTGCAGGCCCAGGGCGCCAAAAGCCCAGCCCAGGGGGTCGCCACCCTCGTCGTCCACATAGACGTCGAGCGTGGAAAAGCGCGGCCCCTCGGGCAGATAGTGGCGGCCCGCGATGCGGTGCGCCAGCGTGCTGTCGCGCCCCTGCAGGAAGGCGATGGCCGGGCCGATGGTGGCGAGATAGCGGTCCTGCTGCGCCGCGAAGGACTGCACGGCCGGGCTGCGCTGCCGCTCGGGCAGGGCCCGCACGCGTTCGGCCACTTCCCTGAGCCCGTCGGGCGAAAGCAGGCGCAGCACCAGGGCCAGCGCCAGGTCTTCCTGGAAGGCCGCGACCCCGCGCGAGCGCAAAAAGCCCGTGAGATAGGCCGTGGACGGGTAGGGCGTGTTCAGCTGCGTCATCGGCGGGATGACGGCCAGCACGCGGCAGGCGGAATCGGACATGGATGGCGTGGGGGAGGGCAAGGCGCGATTATCCCGGCCAGGGGCTGTCCGCGCCGGAGCGGGGGCATGGCCGGCCGCCGCGGGCCTGGGCCACTGGCGGGCCGCGCCCCGCGCGGGTGTCAGCGCCGGGGCCGTGCGTCGGGCGGGGTCGCGCCGTCGTGGGCCTGGCGCCGCGCCATCTTGTGCCGGTACATGGCTTCGTCTGCCTGACGCAGAACGGCTTCGGCCTCGTACGCCGTGCCCGGATGCAGGCTGAGGGTGCCCACGCTGGCGCCGTCATAGTCGAGCGAGATGCCTGGCAGATCGAAGTGGCCGCGCGTGGCGTCGGACAGGCGCTGTGCCCAGGCGTCCGTTCCGGGCTTGCCGGCAACGCCTTGTGGCGCCGCACCCAGGCCGATGGCGACGAACTCGTCGCCGCCCAGCCGCGCGACGAAGTCCTCCGCGCGCAGCGCGCCGCGCAGCCGCTGGGCGATGGCCGTCAGCAACTGGTCGCCAACCTCATGACCGTATTGGTCGTTGATGGATTTGAAGCCGTCCAGGTCCAGGAAGGCGACTTGCACCTCCAGCTGTCGGCGCTGGCCCTGGCCCAGCAGGCGCTGGAGTGCCTCCATCAGTGCCCGGCGGTTGGGCAGGCCGGTGAGCTGGTCGGTCGCGGCGACCGAGGCCAGGCGCCGGTTGGCATCGAGCAGCTTGTGGATGAGCTGCTCGCGTTCCATCTGCCGGCCGATGAGGCTGGCGAACAGGATCAGCACGCGTTCGGACTGGGGTGCCTGCGGCAGGGACTGCGTATCGACGGCGCACAGGGTGCCGAAGAGCTGGCCGTCGCTCGTGCGGACCGGTGCGCTGGTGTAGGTCTGGATGCCCAGCTGGTGCGTCACTTCCAGCTCGGGCCACCGCGTGGGGATGTCGTTGGCGAAACGCAGGTTTTCCCGCATCGCGCGCAGGCAGGCCGAATCGGCCCACGGCACGGACATGCCTGCGTCCAGTTGCAGGCCGCCAGCGTTGTGGACATGTACGACATGCTGCGTGCCCAGGGTCTCGTCCACGGTGGTGAGGAAGGTGGATTCGAGCCCGGTCACCGCGTGCAGCATCTCCAGCAACGGCCGCACAAGCTCCTCCAGAGTCTGGGCGGTGGAGACGGACTGCGACAGCTGCTCGAGGAGCTCATTGATGCAGAAATTATTCAAGGTCAAAGTTCTCCGTGGCGCCGAACGGGGGCGCCGAGCCGGGCGGGGATGTTCTGGGGCATCGCCCGTTCGCCTGCGCCGTGCCCCCGTGGGGCCGCCGCGGCCGAGGAATGAAGTCCGTCCCTCTTGCACTGTGCCCAACGGCCGCGTCGGCTACAAGGTCGCTCAGGTTCCGCTCGGCCTCCCTGAGGTTGCCTGCGAGGGATGCGCTGGTGGTGGATGTCCGGATATCTTGCCGCCTTTGCTGGTGCGCTGTCCACGCGCCTGGCAGCGTGAGCGGCGCGGCGGCAGGCCCCATCCCGGGGCCGAGGCCGCGGGCACCGTGCCCCTTCGCCCGAGGGCGGGCCGGCTTGCGTTCGCTGGTCAGCGCCATGTGCGTCACAACGGGTTTTGCAGTGGGTTGGCAGAAGCTCGGCATGCGGTGGCGCGTCCGCCCATGCCGTGGCGCGGTGGCGGCGGCAGCGCGTCAGTCCTGCGCCGTGTCGCCGCCCGGCAGGCGCAGCCGGCCGGTCAGGTAGTCGTACTCGAACACCTCGCCGTGGCGGGCCCAGGTGATGGCGGTGCGCAGCACGGTCTCGGCCTCGATCTCGCCCAACTGCTCGCTCAGCAGGCGCAGGAAGGGCGCCTCGGGCAGCTCGCCGGTGGCTTCCTGCTCCAGGCTGTGGCGGATGTGGGCGATCAGCGGCACATGCGAGATCAGCTGTTGGCCGAACAGCTCCTGGCGCAGCGCGTGCGCTCCATCGACGTAGCGGCGGCCCAGCGCCGTGATCTGCAGATCGCCTTGGGCGAGCGCGGCCAGGCCCAGCTGCGAGAGTGCGGTGGCGGTCGGTAGCAGCTCGTCATCGGCCAGGCCCGCTTCCTCGGCCAGCTGGGGCAGGTCGGCACGGCCGTCGAAGGGGGGATCGGCCAGCATTTCGAGCAGGTCGTCCATGCGGGCCACGTCGGCTTCGGGCAAGCGGTGGCTGGCGGGGCTGGCTGTCGTGTCGGGCGCTGCGGCACCGGGCGTGCCTGCGGCGCTGGCCGGGCGGTGCGCGCCGGCGGTCATCAGCGCATAGACCTCGTCGATGAGGGCGCGGACTTCGGCGCCGTCCGCATCGCGCGGGCGCTGCAGCTGGATAGCCATCTGGCTGCGGATGCGACCCGGGTCGCTGGCGAAGATGAGCACGCGGTCGGCCATCATCACCGCCTCCTCGATGTTGTGCGAGACGACCAGCATGGCCTTGGTGGGCATGCTGCCGCTGCGCCAGAGCTGAAGGATGTCCTCGCGCAGGCGTTCGCCGGTCAGCACGTCGAGCGCGGAGAAGGCCTCGTCCATCAGCAGCACGTCGGGCTGGGTGACCAGGGCGCGGGCAATGCCCACACGCTGGCGCATGCCACCGGAGAGCTCGCGCGGCAGCGCACCCTCGAAGCCGGCCAGCCCGATGAGGTCGATGGCCGCCTCGGCCCGCGTGGCGCGTTCGGCCTGCGGCACGCCGCGCGCCTCCAGGCCCAGCTCGACGTTCTGCTGCACGGTCAGCCACGGAAAGAGCGCGAACGACTGGAACACCATGCTGATCGCGCGCGCCGGCCCGTGCAGCGGCTGGCCGCGGTAGCGCACCTCGCCCTCATCGGCGGCGATCAGGCCGGCCATGATGCGCAGCAGCGTGCTTTTGCCGGAGCCGGACTGGCCCAGCAGGGCGACGATCTCGCCTTCGCGCAGCGTGAAATCGACCTTCTGCAGCACGGGGCGCTCGCGGCCGTCGGAAGAGCGGAAGGCCTTGCCCACGCCGTGGAGTTCGATGATGGATTGCGTCATGGCGGAAACGGCTCCGGGTCGGTTCGAGTCTGTTCTTGTCTTGGGGGCGGGTCGCCTTCAGGGGCGCTGCGACGGGTCAGAAATGCATGCGGTCTTCGGCCAGGCGGTAGAGGCGGCGCCACAGGAAATGGTTCAGCCCCATCACGAAGACCACCATGGCGCCGATGCCCAGCGCGATGCGCGGGAAGTCGCCGGAGGCCGTCATCTGCGCGATGTAGCTGCCCAGCCCTTGAGCCTGCAGCGTGGTGTCGCCCCAGGTCACGTATTCGGCCACGATGCTGGCGTTCCACGAGCCGCCGCTGGCGGTGATGGCGCCGGTCACGAAGCTGGGGAAGACGGCGGGCAGCAGGTAGCGCTTCCACTTGAGCCAGCCGGAGAGGCCCAGGTTCTGCGCGGCCAGGCGCAGCTCGTTCGGAATGCTCGATGCGCCCGCGATCACGTTGAAGAGGATGTACCACTGCGTGCCCAGGATCATCAGCGGCGAGAGCCATACGTCCGGGTTGAGCTTCCAGTGCACCACCAGCATCACCGCCACCGGGAAGAAGAGGTTGGCTGGGAAGGCGGCCAGGAACTGCGCCACCGCCTGCAGCCGCCCCGCCCAGCGCGGATTCATGCCGATCCACACGCCGATGGGCACCCACACCAGGGCCGCCAGCGCGATCAGCACCATCACGCGCACCAGCGTGTACCCGCCCAAGGTGAAGACGTGGACCACCTCGTGCCAGCCCACCTCGGTGTGGACGAACTGCACCAGCCGGGCGACGGCGAAGAGCACACCGGCGGCCAGCACCGCGTCCCACACCCGCTCGGCGCGGGCCGACGGGGCGGCCGGGCGCGCACGGATGGAGGTGCCGTCGTGGCTGCGCTTGAACAGCGTCAGCGTGCGGCCCAGCTGCCGCTGGCACCAGCCGGCCATGCTCTGCGTGGCCGGCGCGCGGCGCAGCCAGTCCAGCAGCCAGGAGCGCGGGGCGGCGTCGGAGCTGCCTTCCTCGAAACGGAACTTGTCGGCCCAGGCCACCAGCGGGCGAAAGAGCAGCTGGTCATACAGCAGGATGGCCACCAGCATGCAGGCGATGGCCCAGCCGATGGCGGGCAGGTCGCGCGCCTCGATGGCCATGGCGATGTACGAGCCCACGCCGGGCAGCTTGATGTCCTGGTGCGAGACGGAGATCGCCTCCGACGCCACCACGAAGAACCAGCCCCCGGACATGGACATCATCATGTTCCAGAGCAGCCCGGGCATGGCGAAGGGCAGTTCCAGCCGCCAGAAGCGCTGCCAGCCCGAGAGCTGGAACACGCGCGCGGCCTCCTGCAGCTCGGCCGGCACGGTGCGCAGCGACTGGTAGAGGCTGAAGGCCATATTCCAGGCCTGCGAGGTGAAGATGGCGAAGATGGCCGCGCATTCCACGCCCAGCAGGCTGCCGGGGAAGAGCGCGATGAAGCCCGTCACCGTGATGGAGAGGAACCCCAGGATGGGAATGGACTGCAGGATGTCCAAAAGCGGCACCAGCACCCGTTCGGCCAGCCGGTACTTGGCCGCCAGCACCGCGAACACGCAGGCGAAGACCAGCGAGGCGCCCAGCGCGATGAACATGCGCAGCGTGGTGCGCAGCAGGTAGTAGGGCAGCTGCCACGGGTCCAGCGACAGCGGCAGTGCGTCGCCCATGTGGAAGGGCTGGGCCATCTGGGCGGCGCCGTAGGCCAGCAGCACGATGGCGGCCAGCACCAGGGGCAGCAGGGCCCAGTCCCAGCGATTGGGGGGAGCGTCCACGATCTGGCGGGGGAGGAACTCGCGGCGCTGGGGCTGGGTCATGGCGGGGGGCCGGCAACAGGAACGGACGGGCCGGCCGGCCCGACAAAAAAAAGCGGGCGGCCGACGGCAAGGGGCGCAAGGGTAATACCGGAGTTTGTCGGTTGTGTGTACGCGGGGCCCAAAGACCGGCGTTCTTTCGCCGCCCGGCCCTTTTCAGGCGAGGCAGCGTCCCTCACTCCCTCGCCACCCCCGTCAGCCGGCGGCTGCGGTGCGGCCGGTGAGCTGGCCGGCGATGGCGGCCTGCAGCGGCGGCAGCCGGCGCGCGCCTTCCAGCACCCAGCGGCGCAGCAGCCGGGGCAGTGGTCGGGCATCGGTATAGAGCCGCACGATGGCATTGGTGCCCTGGTAGAGGGGCAGAGCCCGGCGGTGGTGCGCGCTCTCATAGCGCGCCAGCACGCCGGCCGCGCCGATGTCTTCGCCCCGCCGGCGCGCCTCGGCCAGGGTGCGGGCCAGGGTTTCGACCCCCGCCAGCCCCAGGTTGTAGCCGTGGGCCGTCACCGGGTGCATGCCCACGGCAGCATCGCCCAGCAGGGCGCAACGCGTTCCGGCGAAGCGCTGGGCATAGACGGCAACCAGCGGGTAGAGATGCCGCTCGCCCACCAGGCGCATCGCGCCCAGGCGGTGGCCGAACTGGGCCTGCACCTCGGCGGCGAAGGCGCGCGCATCCAGCGCCGTCAGCGCGGCGGCCTCGGCCGCGCCGGCGGTGACCACCACCGAGCATTGGGGGGCTCCGTCCTCGGGGTCGTCCGGCAGCGGCAGCACCGCCAGGGTGCGCGCATAGCCGAAGCATTCGTGCGCCACGCCGCCGTGGGGCTCGGCATGGCGCATGCGGCAGACGATGACGCTGCGGCCGAAGTCGGTCATCTGCGCGGCGATGCCCAGCTGCCGCCGGGCGCTGGAAAAGCGGCTGTCGGCGGCCACCACCAGCGGCGCCGTCAGCCGCGTGGCCGGCGTGCCGGGGGCGCTGCCGGCGGGGGTGAAGTCCACCTCGGCCTGCGTGGGCAGCGCCGCTACCCGGTCCACCTGCGCCCCGCAGACCAGGGTGACGCCCGGCGTGGCCTGCGCGACCTGCCAGGCGCTGCGGCGCAGCGCATGGTTGGGCACGATCCAGCCCAGGTGGCCGGCGCCGCTGCCGGCGGCCGGCGCCACTTCCAGCGGGGCATGCCGGCCCAGCGGCCCGTCGTGCACCTGCGCCCGGCCGATGCGGCCGATCTCGTGCGCTGCCAGCCGCTGCCAGCTGCCCAGGCGGCGCAGCAGCTCGCCGCTGGGGTGGGTCAGGGCGATCTCGCGGCCGTCGGGGGCCGGGTCCCCCAGAGCGGCCTCGTCCTGCCGTTCGACCACCGTGGCGCGCAGCCCCGCCTGGCCCAGCGCCGCCGCCAGCGAGAGGCCCGCGGGCCCTGCGCCGACGATGAGCACGTCGGTGTCGGTACCGTGGGGGTGGGGCAGGGCGGATGCGGGCATGGGGGCGGCTCCAGGGCGTTGCAGGCGGCGGGCGGGGCGGCCATTGTGGGACGGCCCACGGCGGGCGGCCTTGCCCTGGCGCAAGAAGAAGGTCCGTCGCGCCGGCATCGGCCGTGCCGCTACGTCTTCCTACGCCGCCGGACGGGCGCAGCGGCTAGAGTGGGTGTCCTTTCAACCCGACCCAGGACCCGACCATGCGCGTGGACATCTATCGCCGATCAGAAACCGAGGGCAAATATTCCCATCTGGTGGTGCCCGAAGGACGCACCATTCCCCAGGAAGCCACCAACACCGACTGGGAGAGCGAACTGACCGGGCAGGAAATGGACGAGACCGCAGCGCACTGGGACGATTTCGGCATTCCCGAGCCCGGCCGCCAGCTGCGCGAGAAGGGCTACGCCATCACCAGCGTGCGCGAGCAAACCGACTGAACGTGACGGGCAAAGCCTTTCTGGCATCGACGCCGCATCCGATCGTACGAGCCGTATTGCCCGCGAAGCGGCGCCTCGCCAGAACCTCTGCGCTGGGCTTTGCCCGCCGCTGCGTTCACAGCCCGGGAGCGGGCTGTCAATCCGGGGACCTTCCCCGGATGACGCCCCCAACGCTCCGCGCTACGCTGCGCCGATGGAGACAAGCACCGCCCCCGTAACCCCGGCGGCCGGCACGCAGATGCCCGGACCGTCGCCCTTCATCCCCCAGATCCGCCTCTACCAGGACTGGCTGCGCCGCGAGCGTGGCCTGGACTTCGACGGCTACGACGCGCTCTGGCGCTGGTCCATCACCGATCTGGACGCCTTCTGGCAGAGCGTTTGGGACTATTTCGAGGTCGAGTCGCCCACGCTGCATAGCGCGGTGCTGGCGCGCAACGCCATGCCAGGGGCCGAATGGTTCCCCGGCGCGCAGGTCAACTACGCGCGGCAGGCGCTGCGGCATGTGGACGCCGCCCATGCTGCGGGCCAGCCCGCCATCATCAGCCGCAACGAAAAGGGCGTGCACCGCGAGATGAGCTGGCCCGAGCTGCGCCGGCAGGTCGCCTCGCTGGCCCTGCACCTGCAACGCGAGGGCGTGGGCCCGGGCGACCGGGTGGCCGCCTATTTGCCCAACATCCCCGAGGCCATGGTCGCGCTGCTGGCCACCGTGAGCCTGGGCGCCGTCTGGAGCGTGTGCGCGCCCGACATGGGCACGGCCGCCGTGCTGGACCGCTTCCGCCAGATCGCCCCCAAGGCACTGATCGCGGTGGACGGTGTGACCTACGGCGGGCGCGACCTGGACCGCACCGGCGTACTGGCCGAGCTGCGCGCGCAGCTGCCTTCGCTGCAGCACGTGGTGTTGGTGAATAACCTCGATGCTTCAAAAAAAATAGCTAACTGCGCAGACTACACAAGCGCCAGCGGCCAAAACGATGAAGAAGTCGCAGCCTTCGAGCCGCGCTGGGTTCCGTTCGATCATCCGCTCTGGATCGTCTATTCCAGTGGCACCACCGGCCTGCCCAAGCCCATCGTCCATGGCCACGGCGGCATGCTGCTGGTGGCGCTGCAGCTCAAAAGCCTGCACAACGACATCGGCTGCAGCTACGCGCCCAACTCCTTCGGCGAGCGCTACCACTGGTACAGCTCCACCGGCTGGGTGATGTGGAACGCGCAGGCCAGCGGGCTGCTCTCGGGCACCACCTGCGTGATCTACGACGGCAACCCTGGCGGCACCCGGGAGCGGCCCGACTGGGGCACGCTCTGGCGCTTCGCGGCCGAGACCGGCGTGAGCTTCTTCGGCGCGGGCGCGGCCTTCTACGCCAACTGCATGAAAGCCGGGGTCGATCTGGCCGCCTGCGGCGACCTCTCCCGCATCCGCGCGCTCGGCACCACCGGCTCGCCGCTCTCGCCCGAGGTGCAGGAATGGGGAACGCGGCAGTTCCAACGTGTGCGCGATCTCTCCCTCGATGACGGCGCCGCCGCAGCGCCGGGCCGCCCCAAGCAAGGCGGGGCCCCCTTGGGGGGCAGCGAGCCATGCGAAGCAGGCGAGCGCGGGGGCGAACCAATCTGGTGGGACAACATCTCGGGCGGCACCGACTTCTGCGGGGCCTTCATCGGCGGCCACCGCGAACTCCCCCAGGTACCCGGAGAAATGCAGTGCCGCATGCTCGGCGCCGCCGTCGAGGCGTGGGACGCCCAGGGCCAGCCGGTGGTGGACGCGGTGGGTGAGCTGGTCTGCACCCAGCCCATTCCGTCCATGCCGCTCTATCTGTGGGGCGATGCCGACGGCAAACGCTATCTGGCGAGCTATTTCGACATGTACCCGCCCGGCCACGGCCGCCGGCCGGGCGGTGGCGACGGGCCCGCCGCCATGGGGCCGGTCTGGCGGCACGGCGACTGGATCCGGGTCATGCCCACGGGCAGCTGCATCATCTACGGCCGCAGCGATGCCACCATCAACCGCCACGGCCTGCGCATGGGCACCAGCGAGATCTACAGCGCGGTGGAGGCGCTGCCCGAGGTGCTTGACAGCCTGGTGGTCGATCTCGAATACCTGGGGCGGCCCAGCTACATGCCGCTCTTCGTGGCACTGCGGCCCGGCGCCGAGCTGGACGATGCCCTGCGCCAGCGCATCGCCGGGGCGATCCGCGACGCGCTCTCGCCGCGCTTCGTGCCCGACGACATCCTGGCCGTGCCCGAGGTGCCGCGCACCCTGACCGGCAAGAAGCAGGAGCTGCCCGTCAAGAAGCTGCTGCTGGGCCAGCCCGCGGAGAAGGTGGTCAACCGCGACGCCATGGCCAACCCGGGCAGCCTTGACTGGTTCGTGGCCTTCGCGGCATCGCGCGCCGGCGGCACCGCTGCACCGCTCGGCTGATGCTGAGAACCTGTTCCACGTCCGTTCGCGGCGCGCCGCCATGGCTTGCCTGCCGCCTCGGCGTGGCATCGCATCGCGCGATGACCCGTCCCTGCCCCCCTCCTCAATCAGGTCGAACGCCTTCGTAGGACTTGCCTGACGGCTGGCGCCATGGGCCCGTTCGATAATGGGCCGCTGGCGGGGTCGCCTTGTTCGTCGCCCGTCCGATCGTCTGCCTGCCCGTCTTCCTGTTTCCTTCGAGGACCCGTTTCCATGAATGCACCCGCCCCCAAGCGCTTTTCGATGATCCGCGAGTTCCATCTCGCGGACTGGTTCACGCTGGGCAACGCCGTGTGCGGCGTGGGAGCGCTGTTCTCGTCCATGACCTATCTGGCCGCGGGCGACGTGCGGCACATCCATTTCGCGGCCGCGCTGGTGCTGGCCGCGCTCATCTTCGACGTGCTCGATGGCCGTATCGCGCGCTGGCGGCAGAAGTCTTCGGCCATGGGGCGCGAGCTGGATTCGCTGGCCGACGTGATCTCCTTTGGCGTGGCGCCGGCCATCATCGCCTACGCCTGCGGCATGCAGGGGCTGTACGACCGCATCGTGCTGGCCTACTTCGTGGCCTGCGGCGTCTCACGTCTCGCGCGCTACAACGTCACCGCCGAAACGCTCTCCGAGGGTTCGGGCAAGGTCAAGTACTTCGAGGGCACGCCCATTCCCACCTCCATCGTGCTGGTGGGGCTGATGTCGCTCGCCGCCGCCATGGGCGCGGTGGGCGAGCAGCTCTGGTTCGGCAGCGTGCTGCTGGGCGGCTTCACGCTGCACCCGCTGGTGATGCTGTTCGCGCTGTCGGGCTCGCTCATGATCAGCCGCATCCGTATTCCCAAGCTCTGAGATCGCGCCGCAGCCCCAGGGCCCTGAGGGGCGCTTGCTTCGCTTTCGATAGCTGGGTGTGCAGATCGTGCAAGGGCTTTGGGTCATTTCCGTGGGTATTCGTGCGCTGTGCGCGCCGCACGCGCATTGACGGTGTGCCGCAGGGGCGTGACACGATCTGACGCAACTCCGCGCGGCCCGCCCACGGTACACTTGCCCGCTTTCCCGTGCGCGCGCGTGCCGTGCGCCGGGTCCGGGGCTTCCCCCTTCCTGTTTTTCGTTGCGCAGCGTTCCCTCCTCGCACCTCCTGTTCCATGGCCGTCGAAACGGCGGGCGCTGCCCGCACCAGCTTTGAACTCAAGAGCGCCCAGCTGCCCGTGGTGGCGGTAGCGCTCAAGACCACCGATGCCGCCGTGCTCGCTGCCGACCTGGCCGCACGGCTGGCCGACGATCCCGGCTTTTTCGACAACGACCCGGTGCTGATCGATCTGGCCGCCGTGCGCGACGCCGAAGAGCCGGTCGATTTCGCCGCCCTGAGCGCCTCGCTGCGCGCCATGCGAACCCAGCCCGTGGCGGTGCGCGGCGGCAGCCCGGAGCAGATGCAGGCTGCGCTGGCCGCCGGCCTGGTGGCCGCGCCCGAGGCGGCAGCGGCCCGTGCCGCTGCGCCCGCGCCGGTGCGTGAGGTGATCCGCGAGGTCGTGCGCGAAGTCGAGGTGCCGGTCGCCGGCCCCACCACGGTGGTGGTGGACAAGCCGTTGCGCTCGGGCCAGCAGGTCTATGCCCGGGGGGGCGACCTGGTGGTGATGGCCGTGGTGAGCTTCGGCGCCGAGGTCATCGCTGACGGCAACATCCACATTTACGCGCCCATGCGTGGCCGGGCCATCGCCGGCGCGCGCGGCAACACCGACGCCCGCATTTTCAGCACCTGCCTGGAGCCGCAGCTGGTCTCCATCGCAGGCATCTACCGCACCACCGAAACCGAGCTGCCCGACAACGTGCGCGGCAAGCCGGCGCAGGTGCGGCTCGATGGCGAGAAGCTGCTCATCGAGCCGCTCTGACGCCGCCGCGCCCGCCTTCTTCGGTCCCTCCGCCAATTCATTTCAGGTCCACCGCGATCATCATTTCAGGGAATCAGCACAACATGGCCAAAATCGTCGTCGTCACCTCCGGCAAGGGGGGCGTGGGCAAGACCACCACCAGTGCCAGCTTCGCATCGGGCCTCGCGCTGCGCGGCCACAAGACCGCCGTGATCGACTTCGACGTCGGGCTGCGCAACCTCGACCTGATCATGGGCTGCGAACGCCGCGTGGTCTATGACCTCATCAACGTCATCCATGGCGAGGCCAACCTGAACCAGGCCCTCATCAAGGACAAGCAGTGCGACAACCTGTTCGTGCTGGCCGCCAGCCAGACGCGCGACAAGGACGCGCTCACGCAGGAAGGCGTCGAGAAGGTGCTGAACGACCTGGCTGCGATGGACTTCGAATACATCGTCTGCGACTCGCCCGCCGGCATCGAGAGCGGCGCGCTCATGGCCATGCACTTCGCCGACGAGGCGCTGCTGGTGACCAACCCGGAAGTCTCCTCGGTGCGCGACTCCGACCGCATCCTGGGCATGCTGGGCAGCAAGACCCGCCGCGCCATCGAGGGCGGTGAGCCCATCAAGGAACACCTGCTCATCACGCGCTACAACCCCGGCCGCGTGCAGGACGGGCAGATGCTGAGCCTGGAGGACATCCAGGACATCCTGCGTATCGAGCTCATCGGCGTGGTGCCCGAGTCCGAGAGCGTGCTCACCGCCTCCAACCAGGGCACGCCCGCGATCCATCTGCAGGGCACCGACGTGTCCGAGGCGTACAAGGACGTGGTGGCGCGCTTCCTCGGCGAAGACAAGCCGCTGCGTTTCGTCGAGGCCGAGAAGCCCGGCTTCTTCAAGCGCATCTTCGGCGGGAGGTAGTCCATGGCTTCGTTCCTCTCTTTCCTGCTCGGCGAAAAGAAGAAGACCGCCAGCGTCGCCAAGGAGCGGCTGCAGATCATCCTGGCGCACGAGCGCAACGGCCGCAACGCCTCCGAGCCCGACTACCTGCCCGCACTGCAGCGTGAACTCGTCGCCGTGATCTCCAAGTACGTGAAGATCAGTCCCGACGACCTGAAGGTGCAGCTCGAGCGCCAGGACAACCTGGAAGTGCTCGAAGTCAAGATCGAGCTGCCCGACACTGCCGCCAAGTAAAGGAGGCCGGCCGCGTGCGGCCAGTCTCTTCACGCGCTCAAATCAGCAGCCAGCCCTTGGTGCACAAGGGCTGGCTGCTCTCATTTCTGGGTGGCGCCCGCCATGGCCGGGGCCCGGCCCAGCGGGTGTTCGGCGTAGAACATGCCACCGTGGTAGAGCAGGGGCGATGCGCCCGCCTGATGGCTGCACTGTTCCACCTCGCCCACGAAGATGGTGTGGTCGCCCTCCACGTACTGGCTGCGGTTGAAGCATTCGAACACCGCCACGGCCCCCGCCAACACCGGCGCGCCGGCGATGCCCGGGCGGTGCTCCACGCCTGCGAAGCGGTCGATGCCGCGCGTGGCGAAGCGCTCGGCCAGCGCCTGCTGGTCCGCCGCCAGCACGTTGATGGCGTAGTGCGAGCCTGCTGCAAAGGCCGGCAGCGACGAGGCCTTGTGCGCCAGGCTCCACAGCACCAGCGGCGGCGCCAGCGACACTGAATTGAACGAGCTGGCCGTCATGCCGACCAGCGAGCCGTCGGCCGCACGGGCGGTGACGATGGTCACGCCGGTGGCGAACATGCCCAGTGCATCGCGGAATTCGCGCGCGGAGAATTCCGGGGCGCGGGCAGTGGTCATGCGGGGCGGGGTCTGGGTCACAGGCAAAGGCGCACGCGGCGGTCGGGAAGGGAGGGGTCGGCTATTATGGGCCGGCCTCCGCCCCGCAGCCGCGCGCACTGAGAGCGGCCCCAAGCGCTTCTACATCGTTGCCGCTCCTGTCCGCGCCCCAGCGCCCCAGCCAGAACCGCTTCGCTGGGTTGCGTGGGCTTTTCTGACGGCCTGCGCCGCTGCGTCCCTGCCTCTCGTCCATGTCGCTGCTCCCCACTTTCACCACCCTCGGCTCCGGCCACACCGTTCTCATGCTGCATGACGCGGACGGCGATCACCTCACCTTCGCCCCGCAGGTCGAAACCCTGGCCAGTGCCGGCTACCGCGCCGTCGCCTGGGACATGCCGGGCTATGGCCGCAGCGCGCCGATCGAGCCCTACGGCTTCAAGGGCCTGGCATTGGCCTGCACCCGATTGATCGAGGCGCTGCAATGCGGCCCCGTTTCGCTGGTCGGCCATGGCCTGGGTGCCATGCTGGCGCTGGAAGTGGCGCTGCGCCAGCCGCAGTCCGTGCGCCGGCTGGTGCTCTGCGCCGGCGGCCCGGCGCTGGACGAGGCCGGCGAAAGCGCCTGGGTGGCGCCCCGCCTGGCCGCGCTGGACGCCGGCCAGTCCATGGAGTCGTTGGCGCAGGCCCTGGTGCCGCAACAGGCCGGCAGGGGTGCGCTGCCCGAGGGGATGCGCCTGGCGGGCCATGCGCTGGGCCAGGTCAACCCATCAGCCTACCGGCGCGCGCTCCAGGCGCTTCCCGCCTTCGCGCGCAGCGCGGCCGACTTCGCCCGGCTGCAGCTGCCCGCGCTGGTGTTGGGCGGTGCCGACGACCGCTGCACTCCGCCGGAGGCGCTGCAGGCGCTGGCCCATGTGCTGCCCGATGCGCGCCACATTTCGCTGCCGGACGTCGGCCACTGGCCGCAGCTGGAAGACCCCGACGCCTTCGACGGCGCGCTGCTGGACTTCCTCGCCACCGCTCGCGCCCGGGTGCTGCACTGATGCGCTCCGCCGCTGACCGCATGCCGGCGGGCGGGACCGCCTTCGCCCCGGCCATGCCGTGGCGCTGGCCGGCCGCTCTGGTGGCCCTCGCCGCGCTGGCTCTGGCCGCGGGCGGCCTGCGCCTGGCACGAATGCCGTACGAAGGGCTCGACACCGCGCGCGGTGCGCTGGGCGCGGCGCTCTTCGCGGAAGGGGCCGATGCGCCGCTGCGCCTGCTGGGCCCGGCCCCCCGGCTGCCGCTGCCCGAAGGGACCAAGGCGGTGGAGATGGTGATCGCCGTGCCGCAGCCTTCCGCCAAGGGGGGCCCCGCGACCGGGCGCGGCAGTGCCTCTACCCCGGGCCCTGCAGCCGTGCAGGCTGCATCGCCTCAGGCCGCCGCCGCGGCCTGCGAGCGCCTGCTCAAGCGCCTGCCCACCATCGGCGGCAAGGATTGCGCCGCCACGCACCTGGCCGAGAGCGGTGCCTTTTCGGTGCAGGGCACGCCGCTCTACTGGCGTGACGTGCTCCCGTCCAAGGGCGCTTCGCAGGGTACGAAGGCGGTAGGCGCTGCTGCGCGCCCGCTGCGCGTGCTGGTGGTCGGTGCCATGCATGGCGACGAACTGACCGCCGCCGCGCTGGCGATGCGCTGGATCGAGCTGGCGCAGGACGGCGCCGTGGTGTCGCGCCAGCCGGTGCACTGGCGCTTCATCCCCGTGCTCAATCCCGACGGGCTGCTGGCCAAGAAGCCCACCCGTGTGAATGCGCGGGGCGTGGATCTGAACCGCAACTTCCCCACGCCGAACTGGGAGCGCGACGCGCCCATCTACTGGGACAAGCGCACCCGGCGCGATCCGCGCCGCTGGCCTGGGCCCCAGCCGCTGTCGGAGCCCGAATCGCGCTTTCTGCACACGCAGATGGACACGGACTTCAAGCCGGATCTGGTGGTGAGCATCCACGCGCCCTACGGCGTGCTCGACTACGACGGCCCGCTGCCACCGCCCAACCGCCTGGGGCAGCTGCGGCTGGACCAGCTGGGCATCTTCCCGGGTTCGCTGGGCCACTACGGCAGCGTGCGCCAGGGCATGCCGGTGGTGACCATCGAACTCAAGCACGAACTGCACATGCCCGACGACGGGCAGGTGCTGCAGATGTGGCGCGACCTGCTGCGCTGGATGGACAACAATCTGGCCGACGCCTCCGCCCGTAACGCGCATTGAGCGCAATCTTCGGCGGAAAAAGCCCGCAGCCCGCGTATATCAAGCGCAGGTTGCTATGAAAACCGTAGTGTATTGACAGGCGCGCGGGTGGCTGGCCGGCTGCCGTGCCGCCGGGAGACCGGTCCATGCAACGCCGTGAACTCATCCGACTGGCAGCGGCCGCCGCTGCCGCCACCTGGCAGCCGCGCTGGAGCTGGTCCGCCACCCTGGCCCAGCGCGCGCTCTTTCCGCTGGGCGTGGCCAGCGGCGCGCCGTCGCCCGACGGCTTCGTGCTCTGGACTCGTCTGCTGGACGGCCCGGTGCCTGGCACCGTGCCGGTCGGCACGCCCCGCAGCCGCCTGCACGACGCGTTGACGGTGCGCTGGGAAGTCGCCGAGGACGAAGGCTTTCGTCGCATCGTGCGCCAGGGCCAGGCCACGGCGCTGGCGCCGCTGGGCCATGCGGTGCATGTCGAGGTGGCCGGCCTGGAGCCGGACCGCTGGTACTTCTACCGCTTCATGCACGGCGACGCGGCCACGCCCGTGGCGCGCACCCGCACCGCCCCGGCGCCCGAGGCGCTGCCGCAGCGCATGCGCCTGGCCTTCGCCTCGTGCCAGCGCTGGGAGCACGGCCACTACGCCGCCTACCGCCACATGGTGGACGAAGACCTGGACGCCGTGCTGTTCCTGGGCGACTACATCTACGAATACGCCATGCCGGCCAAGCCGCCGCGCCATCCGCTGGCGCGCACCCACACGCTGCCGGTGGCGACGACGCTGGCGGACTACCGAGACCGCTACGCGCTCTACCGCACCGATGCCGACCTGCAGGCCGCGCACCGCGCCTGTCCGTGGATCGTGACCTGGGACGACCACGAGGTGCAGAACGACTACGCCGGTCTCTTCGGCGAGGGGCCGGCCGAGGGCTTCCTCGAGCGCCGCAACGCCGGCTACCAGGCTTTCTACGAGAACATGCCGCTGCGTGCCAGCGCGCTGCGCCGGGGCCTGGGCGGGCTGGGCACGCTGGACGCCGTGCGCGTGCACGCGCGCTACGGCTGGGGGCGGCTGCTGGATTTCCACGTGCTGGACACGCGCCAGTACCGCGACCGGCAGGCCTGCCGCACGGCCGGCGCGCCTCCCGAGGGCAGCGTGTCGCCCCAGGCCTGCCCGCCGCTGCGCGACCCGGCCCGCTCGCTGCTGGGTCTGGAGCAGGAACGCTGGCTGGCGCAGGGCCTGGCGCAGGACGCGGCCGGCGGCGTGCGCTGGAGCGTGCTGGCGCAGCAGACGCTGTTTTCGCAGCGCAATGCCCGCGCCTGGCCCGAGGAGCGCTACAGCACCGACACCTGGGACGGCTACCCCGCTGCCCGCCAGCGCCTGCTCGATGCGGTGGCCGGCGCGCACCCGCGCAACACCGTCTTCCTCGGCGGCGATATCCATCAGAACTACGTTTGCCGCGTGCCGGCCGATGTCTCTGACGCGCGTGCTCCCGCCATCGCCAGCGAGTTTTGCGGCACCTCGATCAGCTCAGTCAGCCATGTCACACCCGGACAGGCGCAGGACATGGTGCGGCGCAATCCGCACGTGCTGCTCGCGCGGGCCGACCAGCGCGGCTACGGCGTGGCCGAGGTGACGCCTTCAGGGTGGACGACCACGCTGCGCACCGTGCAGGACGTGGCGCGCGCCGACAGCGCCGTGGCCACGCAGGCGCAGTTCGTGGTGGAAGACGGCGTGCCGGGCCCGCTCCCGGCTTAAGGGTCGCCAGGCCCCTATGGGGGGGCGCCGCGCGCCCCTGTTCAGTTCACGGAGTGATCAGGCGGCCACCGGCGTGGCGGAGGCGCGCCCTGCCGGCGCGCCCATGCCCAGGAAGCCGAAGGCCATGGCCGGGCGCCGGCCGCAGAGCAGTTCGGCCATGGCCTTGCCCGAGCCCGCGCCGTGCGTCCAGCCCAGCGTGCCGTGGCCGGCGTTCACCCACAGCTTGCCCACGCGGGTCTTGCCGATGTAGGGGATGTTGGTGGGCGTGGCCGGGCGCAGGCCCGTCCAGTACTGCGGGTTGCCGCCTTCTTCGGGGGTGCGGGTGTCGCACACGCCGGGCAGGATCTCGGAGATGCGGCGCGAGAGCATGTGGCAGCGGGCGCGCGCCAGGGGACTGTCCAGGGACAGGTCGTAGCCGCCCAGCTCGATGGTGCCGGCCACGCGCAGGAAGCCGCCCAGCCGGCTCATGGCGATCTTCTTGCCGTCGTCGATGGTCGAGACCATGGGCGCGCCCTCGGGTCTGAGCAGCGGGAAGGTCGCGCTGTAGCCCTTGCCGGGGTAGATGGGCAGGTTCACGCCCACGGTGCGCAGCAGCGGCGCGCTGTAGCTGCCGCAGGCCACCACGACGGCGTCACCGGTCAGGTTCTGCACGGCAGCGCCCGCTTCGCGGGCACGCACGGTGACTGATTCGATCGCACCGCCGGCCTGGTTCAGCCGCACGACATCGTGGCCGTAGAGGAACTGCACGCCGCGCTCGGCGCAGCGGCGGGCCAGCTCCTGGGTGAAGACGCGGGCATCGCCGCTCTCATCGGTGCTGGTGTAGGTGCCGCCTTTGATGCGGTCGCCGTAGGCCTGGAAGGCCGGCTCGATCTTCAGCAGCTCGTCGCGGCTGACCAGGCGGCGCTGCACGCCGTAGCGGCGCATCAGGTCCACTGCGTGGCCAGCGGCGTCGAAGGATTTCTCGTCGGTATAGAAATGGGCGATACCGCGTTCGAGTCGGTTGTATTCGATGCCGGTAGCGCGCACCACGTCCTTCAGCGCCTCATGGCTGTAGGCGCCCAGGGCCACGATCTGCTGCACGTTGCGCTCGAAGGCGGCGTCGTTGCACTGCGCCAGGAACTTCAGGCCCCAGCGCCATTGCTCCCAGTCGAACTGCGGGCGAAACAGCAGCGGCGCCTCCTTGTCGAACATCCACTTGAGCGCCTTCCAGGGCGCGTCGCGGTTGGCCCAGGGTTCGCAGTAGCTCACCGAGATCTGCGCCGCGTTGGCGAAACTCGTCTCCAGCGCCGCATCGGGCTGGCGATCGACCACAGTGACCTCATGGCCCTGCTCAAGCAGATGCCAGGCGGTGGAAATGCCGATGATGCCGGCGCCGAGAACGATGGTTTTCATAGCTGTGCAGTGTGCTGTCCGTTGGCTTGAATTAAAAGCGAAATTAAACTTGCTCCGAATTCATCAGACACACTTATAGAGAGTCCGCCATGAGCACCTACGACCCCGCAGCCCTCGAGTGTCTGGCCGCCATCGTGGAAGAGGGCGGGTTCGAGCGCGCGGCGCAGCGCCTGAACGTCACGCAGTCGGCCGTTTCGCAGCGGCTGCGCGCGCTGGAGGCGCAGGTGGGATCGGTGCTCATCGTGCGCAGCCGGCCGCTCAAGCCCACCAGCGCCGGGCAGCTGCTGCTCAAGCACACCAAGCAGCTGCGCCTGCTGCGCGCCGACCTGGAGCGCGACCTGCAGGACCTCGCCCCCAGCGCGCCGGGCGGCGGGCGCGAGGACGAGCGCATTTCCATCGCCATCAACGCCGACAGCATCGCCACCTGGGCGCTGGACGCGCTGCACGCCCTGGTGCGCCAGCGCCTGCCGCTGGAGATCATCGCGGATGACCAGGACTTCACCCAGGAATGGCTGCGATCGGGCCAGGTGCTGGGCTGCGTGACCACGCTCAAGAGCGCTCTGCGTGGCTGCAAGGTCGTGCCGCTCGGCGCCATGCCTTATGTGGCCGTGGCGGCGCCGGACCTCGCTCGCCGCTACCTCCCGCAAGGGCTGACGGCGCACAACTTCCGCGACGTGGCTTTCGTCGCCTTCAACCGCAAGGACGACCTGCAGGCGGAATTCGTCGCCCGCACTTTCGGCCTGAAGCGCGTGGCGCTGCAGCAGTTGTTCGTGCCCAGCTCCGAAGGCCAGGTCCGCGCCGTGGTCGCTGGCTGGGGCGCCAGCGTGGTTCCTGAGGCGCTGGCCCGCCCGCTGCTGGACGATGGCCGGCTGGTGGACCTGGCTGCCGGCCATACGCTGCCGGTGCAACTCTATTGGCACTGCTGGAATCTGGAGTCCGACGTGCTGGACGCGCTGACCGATGCGCTCACCAGTGCAGCAGCCCATGCGCTGCGGTCCACGCCCGGCTGACGCCGCACGCATGCCGGCCATGACGGTGCGACGTGTGACTGTCTTGCAACATGTTGCCGGCCGCGCTCCGGTGATTCGGCGGGGTTGAGTCAGGCTATCGATAAGATCATGGCGATGAACATTTTGCAGCTCCGCCGCTCCTTCAAGGAGCAGATGCACCAGGCGCGTGAGCAGGCCATTGTTGTCGCCGCCAGCCGTTTGATGGGGGAAAAGGGCTTCGAGGCCATGACCGTGGATGAGGTGGCCAGCGCCGCTGGAATCGCCAAGGCCAGCCTCTACAAACACTTCGCGGGCAAGGACGAACTCTGCGCGGCCGCCATGGTGCATGCCGTGGAGCGCGCCAACCAGTTCCTGGCCGGCCTGGACCCGGCGCTCTCGGCGCTCGCCCGGCTGAGTCTGCTGCTGCGTTGGCTGCTCGAATTGCAGCTCACCGACGAGATGCCGCTCATGCTGAGCCGCAATTCGGGCCTGGCCGCCGCGCTGGGGGGGTGCGAGCCCTATCAGGCATCGCTGAGCCTGCTGCGCACGCAGGTCCAGGAGTGGGTTCTGGAGGCGCAGAAGTCGGGCGACATCAGCAGCGCCCTGCCGGCCGAGTTGATCGTGTGCGCGCTCTTCGCGCGCTCGGCCGACCCCATGCTGACTCTGCTGCGCGAACGCGGCGGCTACAGCGACGAGCAGGTCGTGGACTGGGTGGTGCAGACCTGCCTGGCGGGCCTCGCCGCGCGGCGCTGACGCGGCCGGAGCACTCAGCGAACGAGCAGCACCGGTACGCGGCTGTTGGCCAGCACCTGCGTGCTGACCGAGCCCATCACCAGATTGCCCAGCGCACCGTGGCCGTGCGTGCCCATCACCAGCAGGTCATAGCGGCCCGAGTCGGCCACCTTGGCGATGGTCTCGCCCACCGGGCCGACCTTGACGATGGTCTTGATCTGCACGCCGTGGCGGGCGAGGAACTTGTCCACCGGCGCCATGACCTTCTCGCCCTCTTCGGCGTAATACTTGTCCACCACCTGCTTGCCCAGGGCGGCGCGCGCACGCGGCGGCAGCTGGGGCTGAACGGTAACGGCGGTGAAGCTGTGCGTGCCGGCCAGCAACTCCTGGTGGGTGGCCAGGTAGGCGAGCATCTTCTTGGTGTAGGGACTGCCGTCCACGGCGAGCAGGATGTTCATGCGATGTCTCCAGGGTGGGGAATGCCAGACTAAAGCGGGCGAACGTCTGCCGTCTTGACCTGGGTCATTGCCCGGCAGGTTCCGGCGCCGCGCGCTGCGCAGGGATGGTGCCCCGTGCCGCCCATCATACGGTCACGGTTGCATGGGGCTGGAACGATGCCTGCTCGCCTTTGCGGGCATAACCCAGCGGGTTCGCAACCACGCGGCAGCGCCAGGGCGTGCCGTCGTCGCGGGTACCCTGGACGGTGTAGTCGCTGGGTGCGTGCAGGTGGCCGTGCAGCCAGAGGTCGGCATGGGGCAGCAGGCCATCGAGCGCGTTGCAGAACCCGGCCGTGCCGGGCACCAGGCCGTAGCGGGGGTCGGCGCTCAGCAGGCTGGGCGCGAAGTGGGTGACTGCCACCGTCGGCCCTTCTGTCCAGGGTGCTGCGAGTGCATCGCGCAGCCAGGACTGGCAGGCGAGGGCTTCTTCGCGCATGGCCTCTGCCAGGAAGGGCTCGCCCGCGCGCGTGCCGCCCGTCTTCTTCAGGTAGAAGTTCGCAGCGCGGAAGGCCTTGTCGCGCAGGCGCAGGCGCCGCGTGACGTCGTGGGCGTGCTCGTGTTCGGCCAGGGCGTCGAAGTCGCTCCAGAGCGTGGTGCCGACGAAGCGCACGCCGCCCAGCGCCAGGGTGGCGCGGTCCAGCCAGGCGATGCCCAGCCGCTCGCAGGTGCGTTGCAGGCGCACTCGCGCGGCGTCGAAGTCCTGTGCGTCGTATTCGTGGTTGCCCGGCACGAACAGCACGGGGACCGGCCAGCCCGCGTGCTGGGGCAGTGGCGAGAAGCGCGCCAGGCCAAAGTCTTCGTCTTCCAGCTGCGAGCCGGTCTGGTAGGAGCCGATGTCGCCCGCCAGCACCAGCACGTCGGCGCCGGGCGCGGGGGTGGCGGTGAAGTGGGGGTGGGTTTCCAGGTGCAGGTCGGACAGCAGCTGGATGGTGGTTTTCTTCTGCCTCGTCGGCGTCGCTTGCGTCATTTCGCCGATTGTGGCGTGAGCGCCTCTTGGGGTGCGCCGCTGCGGCGGCCCGAGCGCTCCATCGCGTCGCGCAGCCAGCGGTGGCCACCGTCGTGCCGGCGGCTGCGGTGCCAGAGCGCATCGACATGCACGGTGGGCAGCGGCATGGGCAGCGGTCGCCAAACGAGTTCGTTCGTGAGGCTGGCCACGCCTACGAAGTGCCGCGGCAGCACGGTCAGCAGGTCGCTGGCGGCCACCACGCGGCCGGCGGTGAAGAACTGGTTCACCGTGAGCACCACGCGCCGCTCGCGGCCCAGCGCCGTCAGCGCCTCGTCGATGAAGCCGTAGGGCCGGCCCGAAAAGCTCACCAACAGATGGCGGGCCGCGCAGAAGCGGTCGAGCGTCAGCGGCACGCCCGCCAGCGGGTGGCCTTGGCGCATCACGCAGACGTATTCGCCGTCGTAGATGCGCGTGCTCTCGTAGGCGACCAGGTTGCCCGATTGCGCGCGTGCCGTCAGGTCGGCCATCACGGCGGGAAAGTAGCCCACGGCCAGGTCGGCGGCCTCGTCGTCCAGCAACTGGCGCGGGTCGCGCGTGGTCAGCGGCACCACGCGCAGCGAGACGCCTGGCGCCTCGCGTTCGAGGATCTCCATCAGTGGCGGTATCAGCATGGCACCCGTCGCATCTGCCATTGCCAGCACGAAGGCGGTGTTGGCTGTCGCAGGGTCGAAATCGCCCGGCGCGAGCGACTGCTGCAGCTGCGCGAGCGCGGCGCGCACCGCCGGCCAGAGCGCCTGCGCGCGCGGCGTGGGCTCCACGCCCTGGCCGCTGCGCACCAGCAATTCGTCGCCCAGCGCATCGCGCAGCCGGCGCAGGGCGTTGCTCACGGCCGGCTGGGTGAGCGACAGCGTCTCGGCGGCGCGTGTCAGGTTGCGTTCCGACATCACGGCGTCGAACACGCGCAGCAGGTTCAGGTCGAAGGTTCTGAAATTGAGGGGCTGCATGCGTTCATCATCACTCGGATGAATGACTGGGATTCAAGATATAAAGTGGACTGCGGTTGGGGTAAACCCTATGATTCACCCCACTAGCCCGGCAATTTCGCCACAAGCGGCTTACAAGGGTTTCACATCATGACCAGCTTCGTCCAAGTCGATTACCGCACCGAACACCCCGGCGTGCAGCGCGTCGAGAACGCCGCCGCCACCCTCAAGGGCGCCTACGCCAACGTCACCAGCGCCCGTGCCGGCGCCTCCCTGCTGCTTGCCGCCATCGTGGCCGCGCTGCTGGTGGTGGCCAACAAGTTCATCGACAGCTGGGGCGAAGGCCACCTGCTGGCAGCCTGGATGGTGCTGTGGATGGTCGCCTTCGCCGCCCTGGCTCTGCTGGCCGGCCCGATCCGCCGCGTGGTCTTGAGCCTGCGCGCCCAGTATGCCCTGTGGGTCGAAGCCCTGCGCCGTGAAGAGGAAGATGAGCGTACCTGGAACGCCGCCCTGCGCGATGCGCGCATCATGGCCGACCTCAGCCGCGCCATGAATGGCATGGCCGTGGACAACGTCCGCCGCTACTACTGATCCCGCAGGGCCTCAGAGCCCGCCGATCCCCGAGAAGCGTTCAGGGCACCGCAAGGTGCCCTTTTTCATGGGTGCTGCAGAAAACTGCTATTGAAAATATAGCTGTTCGCGCAGGCGTTGAAAGCGCTGCAGCGCGAAATGAGTCCAAAGACGAGCCTTCGGCACGCGGCCTCGCTGCGCGGGTGGCGGGCCTACCAGGACGGCCCCCAGCGGGCACCTGCTGGCTCACGGCTTGTCGCGCCTGGCTACTGGGCGCGGTCGCGCGCTGACGCGGGGCACAGGGGTGAGGCGGTGACACGGCCGGGGAGTCTGATTGCTATCAAAAAAATAGCTATATGTGCTGATGGCTTCAGCGCCAGCGCATGAAAAAGCCCCGGCCACTTGCGTGGCGCGGGGCTTCTTGGCGGCGCGGCCCGCGCGGTGCGGACGCAGAGCCGGGTCAGCGCGCGGTCATCAGGCGCCCAGGCGCTCTTCCAGCTGGGCCTTGGTGGCCAGCATCTGCGCCGGCAGGTGATAGGCCAGCTGGTCGAAGTGCGCGGTGTGCAGCTTCAGCTCGTCGGCCCAGGCGGCTTTGTCGATGCGGGTCACGGTCTCGAACTGCGCGCCCGTGAAGTCCAGGCCGCTCCAGTTGATCTCGGCATAGCTCGGAGCAACGCCAAAGGCGGTTTCCTGGCCGGTGGCGCGGCCTTCGATGCGGTCGATCATCCACTTGAGCACGCGCATGTTCTCGCCGTAGCCGGGCCAGACGAACTTGCCGGCTTCGTCCTTGCGGAACCAGTTGGTCGTGTAGATACGCGGCAGCGTGGCCCCGGAGGCGGCGAGCTGCTCGCCCAGGCTCAGCCAGTGCTGGAAGTAGTCGCTCATGTTGTAGCCCATGAAGGGCAGCATGGCGAACGGGTCGCGGCGCACCACGCCCTGCTGCCCGGCGGCGGCGGCGGTGGTCTCGGAGCCCATGGTGGCGGCCATGTACACGCCTTCGGTCCAGTTGCGGGCCTCGGTCACCAGCGGCACGGTGGTGGAGCGGCGGCCGCCGAAGATGAAGGCGTCGATCTTCACGCCCTTGGGGTCGTCCCAGGCTTCGTCCAGCGCGGGGTTGTTGGTGGCTGCCACGGTGAAGCGGGCGTTGGGGTGGGCGGCCTTGGCGCCGGTTTCCTTGGCGATCTGGGGCGTCCAGTCCTTGCCCTGCCAGTCGATCAGGTGGTCGGGCAGGCTGCCGGTGTCCTTTTCCATGCCTTCCCACCACACGTCGCCGTCATCGGTCAGCGCGACGTTCGTGAAGATCACGTTCTTGTCGAGGCTGGCCATGCAGTTGGGGTTGGTGTGGTAGTTGGTGCCCGGTGCCACGCCGAAGTAGCCCGCTTCGGGGTTGATGGCGCGCAGGCTGCCGTCGGCCTGGGGCTTGATCCATGCGATGTCGTCGCCGATGGTGGTGACCTTCCAGCCTTCGAAGGCCTTCGGGGGGACCAGCATCGAGAAGTTGGTCTTGCCGCAGGCGCTCGGGAAGGCGGCAGCCACGTGGTACTTCTTGCCTTCGGGATTGCTCACACCCAGGATCAGCATGTGCTCGGCCAGCCAGCCCTGGTCACGGCCCATGGTGGAGGCGATGCGCAGCGCGAAGCACTTCTTGCCCAGCAGGGCGTTGCCGCCGTAGCCGGAGCCGTACGACCAGATCTCGCGCGTCTCGGGGTAGTGCACGATGTACTTGGTCTTGTTGCAGGGCCAGGACACGTCCTGCTGGCCGGCCTGCAGCGGCGCGCCCACGGTATGCACGCAGGGCACGAACTCGCCGTCGACGCCCAGCACGTCGTACACCGCCTTGCCCATGCGGGTCATGATCTTCATGTTGACGGCCACGTAGGGGCTGTCGGAGAGCTCGATGCCGATGTGCGCGATGGGCGAGCCCAGCGGGCCCATGCTGAAGGGCACGACGTACATCTTGCGGCCGGCCATGCAGCCGTCGAACAGGGGCTGCAGCGTGCTGCGCATCTCGGCCGGGGCCATCCAGTTGTTGGTCGGGCCGGCGTCTTCCTTCTTCTCGCAGCAGATGTAGGTGCGGTCTTCCACGCGGGCCACGTCCGACGGGTCGGACCAGGCCAGGTAGCTGCCGGGCCGCTTGGCGGGGTTGAGCTTCTTGAAGGTGCCGGCGTCCACCAGTTGCTGGCAGAGGCGGTCGTACTCTTCCTGCGAGCCGTCGCACCAGTGGATCTTGGCGGGCTTGCACAGGGCGGCCATGTCGGCCACCCAGGCCAGCAGGCGGGCGTTCTTGACGTATGCGGGGGCCTGCAGATCGAGGCCTTGCATGGTGGGTGCGTTCATCGGGAGCTTCCTGGAGTTGAAAAACCGTTTTTTCAAAGGAAGCGCGCTGCACGGCGGTGCAGGCTGCCGGCAAACGCTAATCGAACTCCTGAGCGCTGCCTTTGAGAAAACGGCGGAATGCTCAGTCGGCGGGTGGTCGGATGCGCAGGGGCCTCAGACCGTCGAAAGCCTGGGCGCCTGGCCTTCCACGGGTCGGCTGGAGTGACGATTTTATGAAGGCACCCTCGGCGTGTCTGTCAGACACCCGGGAAATCCATGCAAAAGATGCATGAGGTTATGTGCATTTCGGGGCGCCCGACACCCCTCGGAGCAAGGTCCGCGTCAAGTGCCGGCATGCTGTGCGACGCGGCGCTCGAATGCGGGCAGACTTCGCGGGAGAATCCCGGCTCGGCCAACTGTCCAGACCGGCATTGCCATGCCATTGCAGGCACCGGTGGCACCCTGGGGGTGGCCACGGCCTGCGGCGGATGAGGCACTCCTCGCGTCCCTTTTTCTTTTTCGCTGTCTTCTTTTCCATCCCACCGCCATCGCGGATGGCGATCTCAAGGACTCTCTCGATGACCTTCCTCGTACTCCACGGCATCAATCTGAACATGTTCGGCAAGCGCGACCCGAAGCAATACGGCACGACCACGCTGGCAGAGATTGACGCGCAGCTCGTCACGCTGGGCCGCGAGCTGGGCGTGGCGGTCGAGTGCTTCCAGACCAACTTTGAAGGCGCGATGGCCGAGCGCATCCACCAGGCGTATTTCGACCAGGTGGAGGGCGTGCTCATCAACGCCGGCGCCTGGACGCACTACAGCTACGGCATCCGCGATGCGCTGGCCATCCTGAAGTGCCCCATCGTCGAGGTCCACATGTCCAACATCCATGCGCGCGAAGCCTTCCGCCACCATTCGGTGATCGCCGAGATCGCCAAGGGCCAGATCGCCGGTTTCGGCGTGGACAGCTATCTGCAGGGCCTGCGCCTGGCGGTGAACCTCGTCAAGGGCAGCGCCGCCTGACGCGACGGCTCAGGCGCCTCTGCGCGCCGCCCATTGCTCGTGCCCGGCGCGCCGCAGCGCGCAGGCCGGGCATTCGCCGCAGCCATAGCCCCAGCTGTGCAGGGTGTCGCGCACGCCGTGGTAGCAGGTGTGCGACTGGCGCACGATGATGTCCACCAATGCGTCGCCGCCCAGCTCGCGGGCCATCTCCCAGGTGGCGGCCTTGTCGATCCACATCAGCGGGGTCTCGAAGGTGAAGCGCTGGCCCATGCCCAGCGAAACGGCCACCTGCAGCGCCTTGAGGGTGTCGTCGCGGCAGTCGGGATAGCCCGAGAAGTCGGTCTCGCACATGCCTCCCACCAGCGTGTGCAGGCCGCGCCGGTAGCCCACGGCGGCCGCCAGCTGGAAGAAGAGCAGGTTGCGCCCGGGAACGAACGTGTTGGGCAGGCCCGCGGCGGTCATCTGGATGGCGGTGTCGCGGGTGAGGGCGGTGTCGCTGATCTGGCCCAGCACGGCCAGATCGACCATGTGGTCCTCGCCCAGCCGGCAGGCCCATTGCGGGAATCGCTCGCGCACGGCGGCCAGCACCTCGGTGCGGGCCTGCAGCTCCACCTGGTGGCGCTGGCCGTAGTCGAAGCCGATGGTCTCGACATGCTCGAAGTGGGTCAGCGCCCACGCCAGGCAGGTCGTGGAGTCTTGCCCGCCGGAGAAGAGGACGAGTGCGTGGCCGGGTCTCATGGGTAGGGTTCCTTGCGAAGAAAAAAGACGGATACGGATACGAAGGCGAAAGACGAAACCGCAGGGCGCCCGAAATGCAAAAAGCCCCGCGGTGCGGGGCTTGCAGTCGGGCGGTGCGCGGTGCGCCGTCAGGCCATGTAGATGGCGATGAATGCCAGCAGGAACATGATGACTGCGCCCACGGCGGGCAGCACCAGGGGCATGAGCGGCACCACGGCCTCGATGGCATCGGGGGCGTGCGTTTCGCTGGCGTGGTGTGCCGTGGTGGTGTCGTGGGCCATGTTCCGTGTCTCCTGCGGTGGCGTGCGTGCGTCGTGCTACAAGCGTGCTGCGGTCCATTTTAGTGGCCGCAGCACGGCGGCGCTCAGTAGGGTTTGCGATCAGCCGGCGCAGGCGGCACCCACTGGTAGAGCCAGGTTTCGGTGATCGGGCGGCCGTTTTCGCGCAGGAAGAGGCGAACGGTGATGGGCTCGGTGCTGTCGTCGCCGGGCCGCAGGTCGAACATGGCGCGCCAGCCGTTGACGGCCTCGAGCGGGCGCGCCGAGGTGGTCTCCACCTGGCCGCGGCTCACGGTGATAACGGGCTCGACCTTGGCGTCGCGCCCCAGTCCCCGCAGGCTTTCGCCCGCGAAGTCCACCGCGAAGCGCCACGAGAAATACGTGCGCGGCTTGCCCACCACGCCGCCCAACCCGGTGCGGGTGGCCACGCAGCGCGCCAGTGGCAGGTGCGCCGGCGTGTCAGCGCCCCAGAAGAGGCGGTAGCCCACCAGCCATTCCTCGCCGGCCTGCGGCTTGCGCTCCGGGTTCCAGAAGGCGACGATGTTGTCGAAGGTTTCATCGACGGTGGGGATCTCTACCAGCTGGATGGAGCCCTTGCCCCAGTCGGCCTTGGGCTCGACCCAGAGCGAGGGGCGGCGTTCGTAGAACACACCGTCGTCCTGGTAGTGGTCGAAGTTGCGGTCGCGCTGCAGCAGCCCGAAGCCGCGCGGGTTTTCGTCGGCGAAGGCGTTGAACTGCAGCGTGGGCGGGTTGGTGAGCGGGCGCCAGACCCATTCGCCGTTGCCGCGCCACATCGAGAGGCCGTCGGAGTCGTGGATCTCCGGGCGCCAGTCGTTGGCCATGCGGTGGTCGTTCTCGCCGTGCTGGAACATGCTGGTGCAGGGCGCGATGCCGATGCGCTCGATCTGCTTGCGCGGGTAGAGCGCGGCGTCGATCTCCATCACCTGCACGTCGCCGGGCGTGATGGCGAAGCGGTAGGCGCCGCTGATGCTGGGCGAATCCAGCAGCGCCAGCACGACCACGGTGTTGGAGCCGGGCGCGGGGCGTTCCAGGTAGAAAGCGGTGAAGTCGGGGAACTCTTCCGGCTGCTGCATGCCGGTGTCGATGGCCAGGCCCCGGGCGGAGAGTCCGTACTGCCATTCGCCGCCCACGGCGCGGAAGTAGCTTGCGCCCAGGAAGGCGGCCACGTCGCGCACCGGGTCGGTGTGGAAGTTGAGGCGAAAGCCCGCGAAGCCCAGGTCGGGCGGCAGATCGCCGGCCTTCAGGCCGCTCTTGCCGTGGTCGAACATGGCCGGGTCATAGGCCAGTTCCTGGGCCTGGCCGTTCGCCAGCTCGTACATGTGGACGGGCTTCTTGAAGAAGAGACCGAGGTGGAAGAACTTGGCCTGGAAGCGCAGGTGCTCGTCGGCCCAGAGGGCGTGGTCGGGCCGGAACTGGACCGACTGGTACTGGTCCCAGTCCAGCGCCGAGACCGAAGGGGGCAGCGTGGCGGGAGGCGGCACGTAAGGCTTGCCGGCCAGGGTGCGGGCCTGGCCCTTGAGCGCGGCGAAGTCGAAGGGCCGGGGCTTGCCCAGCGGCTTGAGCGTGGCGAAGGCTTGCGTCCAGTTCAGGCCCAGGCTGCCGGCGGAGGCCAGCGCGGCGCCGCGGCCGAGGGTGCGGAGAAAGTGGCGTCGTTGCGGTTTCTGCATGGCATCGCAGTGTGCCGACAACCGGCGCCGCAGCCTGCAACCGGGTGTGAATGCAGGCGTTTGGGACGCGCGATGGGCGCGTTCTCCTACAAAAATCGCGTGCCCCGGGGCCGCCCGGGCTGCCCAGGGCGGGGCCGTTCGATCAGATCAGGTCGGCCTGCATCTGCGCGCTGCGCAGCTGCTGCAGCACCTGCTGCACATGTTCGTGGCCGCGCGTCTGCAGCACCAGCTCGACCTCGACGTTCTGCGCGGCCAGCATGGTGAAGGCGCGCTGGTGGTGGACTTCCTCCACGTTGGCGCCGGCCTCGGCCACGGTGGCGGTGATGCGCGCCAGCGCGCCGGGCACGTCGCGCACGCCGACCTTGATGCGCGCCAGGCGCCCGGAGCGCACCATGCCGCGCTCGATGATGGCGGCCAGGAGCAGCGGGTCGATATTGCCGCCGCAGAGCACCAGGCCCACCTTGCGGCCCTTGAAGCGTTCCGGGTAGCGCAGCAGCGCGGCCAGGCCCGCGGCGCCCGCGCCTTCGACCAAGGTCTTCTCGATCTCCAGCAGCATCAGCACGGCCTGCTCGATGTCGCCCTCCTCGACCAGCACCAGGTCGTCCACCAGGTGGGTGATGATCTCCTGCGTGATCTTGCCCGGGCGGCCCACGGCGATGCCCTCGGCGATGGTGGAGGTGCCCTGCGGGTGCTGCGTGCCCTTGACGGCGTTGACCATGGCCGGAAAGCGCGAGGTCTGCACGCCCACGATCTCGATGGCCGGGTTGAGCGCCTTGGCGGCCGTCGCCACGCCGGAGATGAGGCCCCCCCCGCCCACGGCGATCACCAGCGTGTCCAGATCGGGCACGGCCTGCAGCATCTCCAGGCCCAGCGTGCCCTGGCCGGCAGCCACGGCCTCGTCGTCGTAGGGGTGCACGAAGGTCAGGCCGCGTTCGTCGGCCAGTGCGTAGGCGTGGGCACGGGCCTCTTCCAGCGTGTCGCCATGCAGCACCACCTCGGCGCCGAAGCCGCGCGTGCGTTCCACCTTCACGCCGGGCGTGAAGCGCGGCATGACGATGACCGCGTGGATGCCCAGCCGGTGCGCGTGGTAGGCCACGCCCTGCGCATGGTTGCCGGCGCTCATGGCGACCACGCCGTGGGCGCGCTCTTCGGCCGAGAGCTGGCTGAGCTTGTTGCAGGCCCCGCGTTCCTTGAAGGACGCGGTGAACTGCAGGTTCTCGAACTTGAGGAACACCTGGGCGCCGACGATGTGCGAGAGCGTCTGGGATTCCACGCAAGGGGTGGCCAGCACCTGGCCCTGCAGGCGGGTGGCGGCGTCGCGGATGTCTTGGAGTTGCAGCATGGGCGTGATTGTGGCGCAGCTCCATGGCGATATGGATGCTATCAAATACATAGCGGCATGCCCAGGTATTGGCTGCGCGGCAGCCTGCCAGGGCGATTGCCGGTTCATTTCATTTGCGCACGGCACGCTCCAGATGCGCGAGCGGCAGAGCGCCGCCGGCCTTGACCTCGCCCAGCGAGAAGCTGGTGTGCATGTCCTTCACGTTGGGCAGGTTCAGCAGCACGTTGCGGGCGAAGTGCGAGAAGCTGTCCAGGTCGCGCGCCACCACCTGCAGCTCGAAGGTGCCGGTGCCGCTGATGTAGTGGCAGGCGATCACCTCGGGAATCTGCGCGATGGCCTCTTCCATCTCGCGCGTGAGCCCGCCGGTGCTGCGGTCGGCGTCGAGACGCACGAAGGCCAGAACGCCCAGACCGATCCGGTGGCGGTCGATCTCCGCCCGGTAGCCCTTGATGAAGCCGGCCTGCTCCAGCGCCCGCACCCGCCGCCAGCACGGCGCCGCCGACAGGCCCACGCGCTGGGCCAGTTCGGCATTGGTCAGGCGCGCGTCGGCCTGCAGCTCGCCCAGGATGGCGATGTCGTATCTGTCCAGTTCTTCCATAGACCGATTGTTTCGAGAAAGGATCTTTCTGAAACGAGGGTAAACACGGCATGAACGAGAAAGGACATATCGGGGCTGCGTCCCTACACTGGACCGAAAAGGCCCCCGCCCCACCGGGCGCGCCGACACGCCGTACCCACGAGGCTGCGGCCCCACGACGATGGAGAGACAAGACCATGAACGCCCCGCTGCCCGAACACATCCGCCGCGCCCTTGAGACGGTGTCCTTGGAGGATAAGTACACCCTGCCGGAAGGCCGCGCCTTCATGAGCGGCGTGCAGGCCCTGGTGCGCCTGCCCATGCTGCAGCGCCAGCGCGACGCGGTGGCCGGGCTGAACACGGCCGGCTTCATCAGCGGCTACCGGGGCTCGCCCCTGGGCGGCTACGACCAGGCGCTCTGGGCTGCGAAGAAGCATCTGGCCGACAACCACATCGTCTTCCAGCCTGGCGTGAACGAGGAGCTGGGCGCCACGGCGGTCTGGGGCACGCAGCAGCTGGACCTCTACCCTGAGCAGAAGAAGTACGACGGCGTGTTCGGCATCTGGTACGGCAAGGGCCCGGGCGTGGACCGGTGCTCGGACGTGTTCAAGCACGCCAACATGGCCGGCACGGCCCGGCACGGCGGCGTGATCGCCATCGCGGGCGACGACCACATCAGCAAGAGCAGCACCGCGCCGCACCAGAGCGACCACATCTTCAAGGCCTGCGGGCTGCCGGTGTTCTTCCCGAGCAGCGTGCAGGAGATCCTGGACATGGGCTTGCACGCCTTCGCGCTCAGCCGCTTCTCGGGCGTGTGGGCGGGCATGAAGACCATCCAGGAGGTGGTGGAGTCGTCCAGCAGCATCTCGGTGGATCCGGGCCGCGTGAAGATCGTGCTGCCCGAGGACTTCGCCATGCCGCCCGGCGGCCTGCACATCCGCTGGCCCGACGCGCCGCTGGAGCAGGAGGCGCGGCTCATGGACTACAAGTGGTACGCGGCCCTCGCGTACATCCGCGCCAACCGGCTCAACTACAACGTCATCGCCGGCCCGCAGGACCGCTTCGGCATCATCGCCAGCGGCAAGGCCTTCAACGACACGCGCCAGGCGCTGATCGACCTGGGGCTGGACGAAGACGTCTGCCACCAGCTGGGCGTGCGCCTGCACAAGGTGAACGTGGTCTGGCCGCTGGAGGCCACCATCACCCGCGACTTCGCCGAGGGGCTGCAGGAGATCCTGGTGGTGGAGGAAAAGCGCCAGGTCATCGAATACCAGATCAAGGAAGAGCTCTACAACTGGCGCGCCGACGTGCGCCCCAACGTGCTGGGCAAGTTCGACGAGGTGGAGGGCGACAACTCCGGCGGCGAGTGGAGCATGCCCAACCCCAGCCAGAACTGGCTGCTGCGCCCGAAGGCCGACCTGACGCCGGCCATCATCGCCCGTGCCATCGCCAAGCGCCTGAAGAAGCTGGGCGTGCCGGCCGACGTGGCGGCGCGCATGGACGAGCGCCTGGCCGTGATCGATGCGCGCGAGCGCGGCATGGCCGAGCTCAAGGTGGAGACGGGCGATCGCACGCCCTGGTTCTGCAGCGGCTGCCCGCACAACACCAGCACCCGCGTGCCTGACGGTTCACGCGCCGTCGCCGGCATCGGCTGCCACTACATGGTCAACTGGATGCCGGGGCGCCACACCTCCACCTTCACGCAGATGGGCGGCGAGGGCGTGACCTGGGTGGGCCAGCAGCCGTTCACGCGGGAAAAGCACGTCTTCGCCAACCTGGGCGACGGCACCTACTTCCACAGCGGGCTCCTGGCCATCCGCCAGAGCATCGCCGCGGGCGCCAACATCACCTACAAGGTGCTCTACAACGACGCGGTGGCCATGACCGGCGGCCAGCAGGTGGGCGAGCGGCCCGAGGGCCATTCGGTGCTGCAGATCATGAACAGCCTCACGGCCGAGGGCGTGGCGAAGCTGGTCATCGTGACCGACGAGCCGGCCAAGTACCAGGGCGCGCCGCTGGCCGCGGGTGTCAGCGTGCATCACCGCGACGAGCTGGACGCGATCCAGCGCGAGTTCCGCGAGATTCCCGGCTGCACCGCCATCATCTACGACCAGACCTGCGCCACCGAAAAGCGCCGCCGCAGGAAGCGCGGCACGCTGGCCACGCCCGACAAGACGGTGGTCATCAACGAGCTGGTCTGCGAGGGCTGCGGCGACTGCTCGGTGCAGTCCAACTGCCTCTCGGTCGAGCCGGTGGAGACCGAATTCGGCCGCAAGCGCCGCATCAACCAGAACAGCTGCAACAAGGACTATTCCTGCGTGAAGGGCTTCTGCCCCAGCTTCGTCACCGTCGAAGGCGGCAAGCTCAAGAAGCCCAGGACGGAAAAGAAGGGCGACCTCTCCGCCATGCCGCCCCTTCCGCAGCCGGTGCTGCCGGTGGCCGAGGCGGCCTGGGGCATCGTCGTGGCGGGCGTGGGCGGCACGGGCGTGATCACCATCGGATCGCTGCTGGGCATGGCCGCGCACCTGGACGGCAAGGGCGTCATCACGCAGGACTCCGCGGGCCTCGCGCAAAAGGGCGGTGCCACCTGGAGCCACATCCAGATCGCCAACCGGCCCGAGGCCATCTACACCACCAAGGTGGACACGGCCAAGGCCGACCTGGTCATCGGCTGCGACGCCATCGTGGCCGCTACCCGCACCACGCTGGCCGCCATGCAGCCCGGGCGCACCTACGTGGTGCTCAACACGCACGGCACGCCCTCGGCCAGCTTCGTGAACGACCCGGACTGGCAGTTTCCCACCGGCAGCTGCGAAGCCGCCATCACCGCCACGGTGGGGCAGGCCGGGCTGGGCGCCTTCGACGCCGAGCAGGTCGCCACCCAGCTGCTGGGCGACAGCATCTACACCAACCCGCTGATGCTGGGCTACGCCTGGCAGCAGGGCCGCGTGCCGCTCTCGCATGCGGCGCTGATGCGGGCGATGGCGCTCAACGGCGTGCAGGTCGAGAACAACCAGGCCGCCTTCGAATGGGGCCGCCGCTGCGCGCACGACCTGGCCGCGGTGCAGGCGCTCTTCCGGGCCGCGCAGGTGATCCAGTTCGTGAAGCAGCCGGGGCTGGGCGAGATGATCGCCAAGCGCGTGGACTTCCTCACCGCCTACCAGAACGCAGCTTATGCCGCCGACTACCAGGCCTTCGTGGGCCAGGTGCAGGCGGCCGAGGCCCGGCTGGGCAGCGGCACGCGCCTGACCGAGGCCGTCGCGCGCTACCTCTTCAAGCTGATGGCCTACAAGGACGAGTACGAGGTCGCGCGCCTGCACACCGACGCCGCCTTCGCCGCCCGCATCGACGGCATGTTCGAGGGCGACTACCGCGTCGTGCATCACCTGGCGCCGCCGCTGCTGGGCCGCACCAACGCGCGCGGCGAGCCGGTCAAGCAGGCCTTCGGGCCCTGGATGCGCCGCGCCTTCGCCGTGCTGGCCCGCTGCAAAGGCCTGCGCGGCACGGCGCTCGACCCCTTCGGCCGCACCGAGGAGCGCCGCACCGAGCGCGCGCTGATCCAGCAATACCGCGCCTGCATCGAAGAGCTGCTGGCCGGGCTGGACGCCGCCCGCCTGCCGCTGGCGGTGGAGATTGCCCGCATCCCCGAAGGCATCCGCGGCTACGGCCACGTCAAGGCCCGCCACCTGGCCAGCGTGCGGCCGCAGTGGGAGGCGCTGCTAGGCCAATGGCGCGACCCCCAGGCCGGCCGCCGCAGCGCCTGAAGCGGCGGTGCTCGGTCCGGTGGGTGATGGTGCGCTCCACTTTTGATAGCTGCATGCGCCCGTTCAACGGGCGCTTCCGGGCTTTGATTGCTTGGTGAGGGGCCGCCGCCGGCGCTGCCGGCCACCATGGCCCGGTAGGGGCCGGGGTATGGCGCAGCCCCGGCATGGGCCACGAATACAATGCGCGGTTACGTCCGCCCGGCCGCGCAAGCTGCCGGGCGGGCTGCCGAATCGACCCTTTCTCTCACTTTCGTGGAGTTTCCCGCCGTGTTCATCTCTTCCGCATTCGCCCAAACCGCTCCTGCCGCTGCCGCCACCGGAGGCGGCCTGATGGGCTCGCTCACCGGCATGCTGCCGCTGGTGCTCATGTTCGTGGTGCTGTACTTCATCATGATCCGCCCCCAGATGAAGCGCCAGAAAGAGCACCGCGCCATGATCGAAGCCATCGCCAAGGGCGACGAGATCGTCACCTCCGGCGGCCTGCTGGGCCGCGTCTCGCGCCTGTCCGAAGGCTATCTGCACCTCGAGATCGCCTCGGGCGTGGAAGTGCAGATCCAGCGCAGCGCCGTGGCGCAGGTGCTGCCCAAGGGCACGGTCAAGTAAAGGACAACCCCCGGAGCGGCTGCGCCGCGCACCCCATCCCATCGCCACGCGATGGGAGAAGGGGGCGACGCCAGCGCTGCGGGGCGGCCCTTGCGCGGCGTCTGCTGGCCTGGGTCCATAACTGATAGAAGAGCGCGAACATGAACCGTTACCCGGTCTGGAAGTACGCGATCCTGGTGATCGTCCTGCTGGTGGGGGTGCTCTACACCCTGCCCAATTTCTTCGGTGAGGCGCCTGCGGTGCAGGTTTCCTCGGCCAAGTCCACCGTCAAGGTGGACACGGCCACGCTGCAGCGGGTCGAGACCGCGCTGCAGGCGGCCGGCGTCAACGCCGATCAGGTCGTGCTCGAAGGCAACTCGGTGCGCGCGCGCTTCGACACGCCCGACACCCAGCTCAAGGCCAAGGACGCCATCCAGCGCGCCCTGGTCACCGACGCAAACGATCCTTCCTACATCGTGGCGCTGAACCTGGTCTCGCGCTCGCCCGCGTGGCTGACGGCGCTGCACGCGCGCCCCATGTACCTGGGGCTGGACCTGCGCGGCGGCGTGCACTTCATGCTGCAGGTGGACATGGCCGCGGCCCTGACCAAGAAGGCCGAATCGCTGGCCGGTGATCTGCGCACCACGCTGCGCGACAAGAACATCCGCCACGGAGGCATCACCCGCGACGGCGATGCGGTGGACATCCGCGTGCGCGACGACGCCACGCTGACGGCCGTGCGCAACTTGATCGCCGACCAGTTCGCCGACCTGCAGACCACCAGCTCGCCCGACGGCGACGGCTTCCGCCTGCGCGCCACCATCAAGCCCGAGGCCGTGCGCCGCGTGCAGGAGCAGGCGCTCAAGCAGAACATGGTCACGCTGCACAACCGGATCAACGAACTCGGCGTGGCCGAGCCGGTGATCCAGCAGCAGGGCCTGGACCGCATCATCGTGCAACTGCCCGGCGTGCAGGACACGGCCAAGGCCAAGGACATCCTGGGCCGCACCGCGACGCTGGAAGTGCGCATGGTGGACGAGGGCTCCGACGCCCGCTCCGCGGAGATGGGCTCCGGCCCCGTGCCCTTCGGCTCCGAGAAGTACCTCGACCGCAACGGCCAGGCCATCATCGTCAAGAAGCAGGTCATCCTGACCGGCGACAACCTGACCGACGCGCAGCCCGGCTTCGACAGCCAGACCCAGGAGCCCACCGTCAACCTGACGCTGGACGCCAAGGGCTCGCGCATCTTCCGCGACATCACCCGCGACAACATCGGCAAGCGCATGGCCATCGTGCTCTTCGAAAAGGGCAAGGGCGAGGTCGTCACGGCACCCGTGATCCGCAGCGAGATCGGCGGCGGCCGCGTGCAGATCTCCGGCCGCATGAGCACCGCCGAAGCCAATGACACCGCGCTGCTGCTGCGCGCCGGCTCGCTGGCCGCGCCCATGGAGATCATCGAGGAATACACCATCGGCCCGAGCCTGGGCGAGGACAACATCCAGCGCGGCATCCACAGCGTGGTCTGGGGCTTCGTCGCCATCTCGGTGTTCATGTGCATCTACTACGCGCTGTTCGGCGTGATCTCCTCCATCGCACTGTCGGTGAACGTGCTGCTGTTGCTGGCCATCCTGTCCATGCTGCAGGCCACGCTGACCCTGCCCGGCATCGCCGCCATGGCGCTGGCGCTGGGCGTGGCCATCGACTCCAACGTGCTGATCAACGAGCGCATCCGCGAGGAGCTGCGCGCGGGCGTTTCGCCTCAGGCGGCCATCCACGCGGGCTATGAGCGCGCCTGGGCGACCATCTTGGACTCCAACGTCACCACGCTGATCGCGGGCCTGGCGCTGCTGGCCTTCGGCTCCGGCCCGGTGCGCGGCTTCGCCGTCGTGCATTGCATCGGCATCCTGACCAGCATGTTCTCGGCCGTGTTCTTCTCGCGCGGCCTGGTCAACCTCTGGTATGGCCGCAAGAAGAAGCTCAAGAGCGTGTCCATCGGCCAGGTCTGGAAACCCGAGAGCGCTGCCACGCGCCCGGTGGCCGGCAAGAACCAATAAAGGGAGCGGATCATGGAATTTTTCCGCATCAAGAAAGACATCCCGTTCATGAAGTACGCGTTGGTCCTCAACGCGGTGTCCTTCATCACCTTCGCGCTCGCGGTGTTCTTCCTGCTCACGCGCGGGCTGCACCTGTCGGTCGAATTCACGGGCGGCACGGTCATGGAGGTGGCCTACACCCAGACCGCCGACATCGGCAAGGTGCGCGACACCGTCGCCGGCCTGGGCTATGCCGACGTGGTCGTGCAGAACTTCGGCACCTCGCGCGACGTGATGATCCGCCTGCCGGTGCAAAAGGGCGTGACCTCGGCTCAGCAGAGCGAGCAGGTGCTGGGCGCGCTCAAGGCATCCGACCCTGGCGTGACGTTGCGCCGCACCGAGTTCGTCGGCCCCCAGGTGGGCGAGGAACTGGTCCACGGCGGCCTGATGGCCCTGGGCGTGGTGGTGCTGGGCATCGTGATCTATCTGGCCTTCCGCTTCGAATGGAAGTTCGGCGTGGCCGCGGTGATCGCCAACCTGCACGACGTGGTGATCATCCTGGGCTTCTTCGCCTTCTTCCAGTGGGAGTTCTCGCTGGCCGTGCTGGCGGGCGTGCTCGCGGTGCTGGGCTACTCGGTGAACGAATCGGTGGTGATCTTCGACCGGATCCGCGAGGCCTTCCGCAAGTACCGCAAGATGGACACGCGCGAGGTCATCGACCACGCCATCACCAGCACCATGAGCCGCACCATCATTACCCACGCCTCCACCGAGGCGGTGGTGCTCTCCATGTTCTTCTTTGGGGGCCCCAGCCTGCACTACTTCGCGCTGGCGCTGACCATCGGCATCCTGTTCGGCATCTATTCGTCGGTGTTCGTGGCCGCGGCCATCGCCATGTGGCTGGGTGTCAAGCGCGAGGACCTGGTCAAGGCGCCGGCCCGCAAGGAAGGCGATCCCAACGATCCCAACGCAGGGGCCACCGTCTGAAGATTCGGCGCGGCCGCCGGGTCGGCGGCCGCGTACCCAGGCACCGGCCCGGCAAAGAGGGCTCTCGGCGTCAAAGGGTGTCGGTTTGCCCCTACGGCAGGCGCCGAGGGTGCCGCTAAGATCCTGCAACCATGCAAAGCGCAGCCTCCCCGTCATCCCCTTCCCACCGCCGGCTCGGCCGTGTCGTGCGGCACCGGTTCGTGGAAGGGCTGTGCGCGGGCCTGCCAGCGCTGGATGCGCAGTTGCACGAATACCTGCTCGAACTGACGGGCAAGACGGCCACCCAGCGGGAGATGCAGGCCTGGCGTGACGCCTTCACGCGCTACCAGCAATACCGCCATACCTGGATCGAGGGCCTGGCCCTCGCCTGGCGCAGCAGCCTAGCGCCGGTGGTCAATACCGCACGCAGCGCGCTGTCTGGGTCTTTCGACGGCTTCGAGCTGCTGAGCGACGACGTGGTCGAGAGCAAGATCGTCGCATCCCGCCTGGCCCTCACGGTGGCCGAGCAGTCCGATCTCGCCTATGAGGGGCTGCGACAGCGCATGCTTCAGCTCGATGGCATGGAGCTGGAAAGCGGCGATGTGCTTCGGCCCGAGGCCCTGTGCCTCATGCTGGTGGATCAATGGGTGCATGCGGGCCTGCCACGCGCCGACCTGCAGTTGCCCCTGGACACTTTGCAGCGAGAACTCTCCCGGCTGGTCGAGGCGCAGTACCAGCAGGCGATAACGCTGTTGGAGGCGCAGGGTGTGCAGGCGATGAATGACCTGCGCTCCCGGGTGCGCCGCACCAGCGGTAGCGCGGGCGTGCCCAAGGGCTTTGCAAACTCCAGCCGGGGCCAGGGCCCGGGGCGTGGTCCCGGGGGCTCCGCCGGCCAGGGGCAGCAGGCCTTCCCGCAGCCGGGAGCCGCCTGGAGCGGCGATGAGGCAGAGCACGACGGCACCGCGCCGGCCACGCCCATGGGGCGGGCGCGCATGCGGGCGCAGGGCGTGATGGGGCAGCTGTGGCGCCTGCTGGGTCAAACCGGCGGGGGCTTCGCCTCCGACGGCCCCGTGCCGGACACCGGGGCGGGCTCTGCCCCGGCACCTGTCGCTGCACCGTCTTCGGCGTTGGCTCAGGCGCTGGCGGCTCAGCGTGTGCAGGCCGATAGCTTCTATGTCAGCGGTTTGGCCAGCATGGTCGAGGACTACAGCCCGGCGTCGATCATGCAACTGGCCGGCCAGTTGCGCGATCGGGCCGCCGAGCTCAAGGAGAAGGCTTCCAACCCGAGCGAGAAGGCCGTCATCGAGGTCGTGGCGCTGATGTTTCAGAGCATCCTGAGCGAAGACCGCATTCCGCCCTCGGTGCGTGTGTGGTTCGCCCGCCTGCAGGTGCCGGTGCTGCGCGTGGCACTGGCCGAGCCCAAGTTCTTCGGAGACATGAATCACCCCGCGCGCCTGCTCATCGACCGCATGGGCGCGGTGGTGCTGGGCTTCGATCCGTCGGTCATTGGTGGCAGTGCCATCGAACGAGAGATCCGCCGCGTGGTGCAAGTGATCGAGCAATATCCGGAAACCGGGCAGCGCGTCTTCCAGCTGGTTTACGACGAATTCGAGAAATTCCTCGCCGGCTTCCTCACCGAGCGTTCCGATACGGCGCGCCTGGTGACGGTGGCGCAGCAGGTGGAGCAGCGCGAGACCCTTGCCATCCAGTACACCATCGAGCTGCGTTCCCTGCTCAAGGACATGCCGGTGCGCGACGAGATCCGCGAATTCCTCTTCAAGACCTGGGCCGAGGTGCTGGCCCTGTCTGCCGTGCGTGACGGCCCGAGGCACGCGGAAACCACCGCGCTCAAGCGCACGGCCGCCGACCTGGTCTGGGCTGCCAGCGCCAAGCCCAATCGCACCGACCGGGCGCAGGTCATCCAGAGCCTGCCGGCGTTGCTGCAGCGCGTGCGCCAGGGCCTGGCGCTGGTGGGCGTCCACGATGCCGCCCAGGACGCGCAGATGAAGGTGCTGACCGACACGCTGGCCGACGCCTTCCTGTCCAAGACCGCGGCCATTCCGCAGGCCCACATCGACGCCCTGGTGCAGCGGCTGGATCGGCTGGAGGACTATCTGTCCGAGGACATGTTGGGCGACATGCCGCTCAATGCCGACAGCATCGAGATGCTGCTGGGCATCGACGCCTCCTCGATCCACGTGGTGGCAGACAACGATGTTCCCGTGTCGGCCGAGGCGCTGGCAGCGGCGCAGGAGCTGCTGCCGGGCCAGTGGTTCACCCTGGACCACAACGGCTCCTCCTCGCAGGTGCAATATGCCTGGCGTAGCGAGCGCCGGCAGCTGCACCTGTTCGCTGCGCCTGATGGCCGCAACTATCTTATCCAGCTGCGCCGCCTGGGCGCCTACCTGCAGGCGGGGCTGCTGGTGGCGCAGGACGAAGAGGGCATCACCACCCGGGCCACGCGCGATGCGTTGGCCAAGATCGGCGCCAACCCGGAGCGCCTGCTGGGCTGAGCCGGGCCCGCAACGGCGCAACTCACTGTTTCGGAATGCCCGCCCGCTGGATCACGGCGGACCAGCGCTGCACTTCGCTTGCCAGCAAGGCCGCCAGTTGCTCGGGCGTGCTGCCGCGCGCCTGTACGCCGAATCCCTGCAGGGTCTGCTTCAGATCGGGTGCGGCCAGGGCCTTCTGCACCTCGGCGTTGAGCCGGGCGATGAGCTCGAGCGGCGTGCGTGCGGGTGCTGCCAGCGCGTTCCACGAGGCCACGTCCAGGCCCCGGCCGGCGGCATCGCTTTCGGCCACCGTGGGCGTGTTCGGCAGCGCGGGGGCGCGGCGGGCGCCCAGCACGGCCAGCGCGCGCAGGGCGCCGCCCGTGACCTGGGCCATCACCGGCGCGAGGATCTCCACCGCCGCATCCACCTGTCCGCCGCGCAGCGCCGTCACCACAGCGGGTGTCCCGTTGAAGGGCACGACCTGCACGTCGATGCCCAGCATGCTCTTGAGCAGCTCGGCCGCCAGATGCTGGGTGCTGCCGGTGTTGATGGTGGCGATGTTGAGCTGACCGGGATGGGCGCGTGCGTGCGCAATCAACGCCTGCATCGACGCGAACCGGCTGCCCGCGGGTACCAGCACGGCCAGATCGAAATAGCCCAGCGTGGAGATGGGCGCGAAGTCCTTGAGCGTGTCATAGGGCAGGGTGGCGAAGAGGCCGGCACTCACGGCCGTGCCATTGGACATCAGCAGCAGCGTGTGGCCGTCGGGTGCGGCCTTGGCCACGGCGTCGGCCGCCACGATGCCGCCGGCGCCCGGCTTGTTGTCCACCACGATGCTCTGGCCCATCGAGGCGGCCATCTTCTGCGCCACGCTGCGCACCGTGAGGTCGGCCACGCCGCCCGGGCTGAAGGGCACGACGATGCGGATGGGGCGGGAGGACAGCGCACCCTGCGCCCGTGCCAGGGTGGAAAGGGGGGCCGTGCCCAGCGCCATCAGCGCGGCAGCCAGTTGTCTTCTCTGCATGCGGAATGTCTCCTCTCGCTCGCCGCCCTGCGGGGCGAGCGGCGGGGAGCCACTATGCCCGCTGCCGTCCGGTATGGCGAGAGGGCTGCGCGGTCTGGCTGCTATGCCGTGCCGGCATGAGCCGGATGGACAGCAGGGCGCCTGTGCGTCAGGCCTCGTCGTCCCAGCCGCCTTGGTCTCCGGCGTCGCCTTCGGAGGCGTCGTCCGCCGCGCTGCCCAGCACGCGGCGCACCGTGTCGCCGCCGAAGCCGCGCGCGACGAGGAAGCGGGTCTGCCGCACGCGCTCCTGCAGGCTGGCAGGCGGGCTGCCGAAACGGCGGCGCCAGACCTCGCGGGCACGCTCGAACTCGGTGTCCTTCAGGCGCTCGGCCGTGGCGCGCACGAGCGCGTCGTCCAGCCCTTTGCTGCGCAGCTCCTGCACCACGCGCTGGGTGCCCAGGCGGGCAGCGCGGCGGTTCACCACCGATTCGGCTACGCGCTCGGCGTTGATGAAATCCTTGGCCTCCAGCTCGTCGAGCACGGCGGCGAGGTCATCGCCCTCCTGCACGTGGCGCGCCAGCTTGGTCTGCAGCTCGCTGCGCGAATGCTCGCGCTGCGCCAGCAGGCGCAGGGCGCGGCCCTTGAGGGAGAGGCTGGCGAAACCCATGGTGGATGTGGCGGATGCTATCGAAATGGAAGCGCCAGGCGCCCGTTCGCAGGGCGCCTGGCGCTGTTGGGGCCCCCAAGCCCGTCGCCCGTCGCCGGGCGGGCTGCTGTTGGGCTGCGGCTTACTTCTCGGCCTTGGCGGCCTTTTCGGTCTTGCCCGCGCCTTCGGCCGGTGCGCCTCCGGGCAGCAGGGCGATGCCCAGACCTTCGCGGACCTTGTTCTCGATCTCGATGGCGAGGTCGGCGTTCTCGCGCAGGAATTCACGCGCGTTGTCGCGGCCCTGGCCGATCTTCTCGCCGTTGTAGGCGTACCAGGCGCCGCTCTTTTCGATGATGCGCGCTTCCACGCCCATGTCGATGATCTCGCCTTCGCGGCTGATGCCTTCGCCGAAGAGGATGTCGAACTCGGCCGTCTTGAAGGGCGGGCTCACCTTGTTCTTCACCACCTTGACCTTGGTTTCGTTGCCGATGGCTTCGTCGCCCTTCTTGATGGTGCCGGTGCGGCGGATGTCCAGGCGCACGGAGGCGTAGAACTTCAGCGCGTTGCCGCCCGTCGTGGTTTCGGGGCTGCCGAACATCACGCCGATCTTCATGCGGATCTGGTTGATGAAGATGACCATGCAGTTGGTCTTCTTGATCGTGGCGGTGAGCTTGCGCAGCGCCTGGCTCATCAGCCGGGCCTGCAGGCCCGGCAGGGCGTCGCCCATCTCGCCTTCGATTTCAGCCTTGGGCGTGAGCGCGGCGACCGAGTCCACCACGATCAGATCGACGGCACCGGAGCGCACCAGGCTGTCCACGATCTCCAGGGCCTGTTCGCCGGTGTCGGGCTGGCTGATGAGCAGGTCGGAGAGCTGCACGCCCAGCTTCTGGGCGTATTGCACGTCGAGCGCATGTTCGGCATCGACGAAGGCGCACTGGCCGCCCAGCTTCTGCATCTGCGCGATCACCTGCAGCGTGAGCGTCGTCTTGCCCGAGCTTTCCGGGCCGTAGATCTCGACCACGCGGCCGCGCGGCAGACCGCCCACGCCCAGGGCCACGTCCAGGCCCAGCGAGCCGGTGGAGACGACCTGGATGTCTTCGATCACCTCGCCTTCGCCCAGGCGCATGATCGTGCCCTTGCCGAACTGCTTCTCGATCTGGGCCAGCGCGGCCTGCAGGGCCTTGGCCTTTTCGGCGTTGACGGGTTGGGCGGGGTTGGGGTTCTTGACGGCGACGTCCATGGAAAACTCCTTGAGAAACGGTGAGGTGCGGGGTTCCAGGACTGTCTGCTGTTAAGCACAGGCTGGATGCTTGAACAGTAGTGTAGGGGTGGTGTATCTGCTCTGCAATGCATCAAATGGTCAGTTTGCCTGACAATATCCGGATGGTTTCCACCGACCCTGCAAATCCTTCGCCCGCCGACTTGCGCGACGACGCCTGGCGCCTCACCCACCTGGGCCGGCTGCTGGGCCACGCCATGCGCCGCTTCGATGCGCGCGTGCTGGAGCTGATGGCGCACGACGTGCAGGTGCCGCTGGCGCTTTCCAACCTCGCCGCGCGCGAGCAGGTCAGCGCGGCGCACATCCACATCACGCGGCACCTTTCGCTGCAGGGCGACCGGCTGACCGACCTGGCCGCGCGGGCGGGCATGGCCAAGCAGTCCATGGCGGCGCTGGTGGAGCAGTGCGAGGCCTGGGGCCTGGTGGTGCGCGAGCCCGATCCGCTGGATGCGCGCGCACGGCGCGTGCGTTTCACGGCCACGGGGCGGGCCTGGCTGCAGGCCTTCCAGCGCGCGGTGGCGCGGGCCGAGGTGGAGTTCCGAGACGCCGTGGGCGCCGAGGTGGCGGCCGTGGTCGCGCTGGGCCTGGAGGCCTATGCCGGCGGCGACGGCAGCGCGGCGTGAACGCCCCCGTGCGGCCGGCCCGCTCCTAGAATCGCTGCACGCCCCCCGCTGTGCCCCACAGAAGAATCCAGGAGACATTCCCATGCGCATCCTCATCGCCGAAGACGACCAGGTGTTGGCCGATGGACTGCTGCGCACGCTGCGCGGCTCCGGCGCGGCGGTGGACCATGTGGCGAGCGGCGCCGAGGCCGACGCCGCGCTCATGGCTAACAGCGAATTCGATCTGCTCATCCTCGATCTGGGCCTGCCGCGCCTGCACGGGCTGGAGGTGCTCAAGCGCCTGCGCGGCCGGGGATCGGCCATGCCGGTGCTGATCCTCACCGCCGCCGACAGCGTGGACGAGCGCGTCAAAGGCCTGGACTTCGGCGCCGACGACTACATGGCCAAGCCGTTCTCGCTGCAGGAGCTGGAAGCGCGCGTGCGTGCACTGACGCGGCGCGGCATGGGCGGCACCACCAGCGTCATCCGCCACGGCCCGCTGGTCTATGACCAGGCCGGCCGCGTGGCCACCATCGACGGGCGCATGGTGGAGCTGTCGGCGCGCGAGCTGGGCCTGCTGGAGGTGCTGCTGCAGCGCGCAGGCCGCCTGGTCAGCAAGGAGCAGCTGGTCGAGCGCCTCTGCGAATGGGGCGAAGAGGTGAGCAACAACGCCATCGAGGTCTATATCCACCGCCTGCGCAAGAAGATCGAGCGCGGCCCGATCCGCATCGCCACCGTGCGCGGGCTGGGCTACTGCCTCGAGAAGGTGGCGGCACCCGCCGATCGGCCGGCCGCCTGATGCGCGAAGTAGCGCATTTGCTATGTTTTCAATAGCTATATGCGCTTGATCCACCTGCGCCAGGGCGCTATTTGCTTCAAGTATTTGCGGCGTGCGCCATGAAGATCTTCCAGCGTGAACAGCGCTCCCTTTTCGGCGAGATCCTCGACTGGATGCTCACGCCGCTGCTGCTGCTGTGGCCCGTCAGCCTGGCGCTGACCTGGCTGGTGGCGCAGGGCCTGGCCAACAAGCCGTTCGACCGGGCGCTGGAATACAACGCCCACGCGCTCGCGCAGCTGGTCACCGTGCAGGGCGAGCGCGTGCAGTTCAACCTGCCGCAGCCGGCCAGCGAGATCCTGCGCGCCGACGAATCCGACATCGTCTATTACCAGGTGCTGGCGCCGGACGGCAGCTTTCTTTCTGGCGAGCGCGGACTGCCCCCGCCGCCCGACGACGAGAAGCCCTTTTCCGCCGAGGTGCGGCTGCGCGATGCGGAGCTGCGCGGCATTGACATCCGCATCGCCTATCTGTGGGTGCGCGTGCCGCTGCCGGGCGCGCCCGCCGCGCTGGTGCAGGTGGCCGAAACGCGCGAGAAGCGCAGCATGCTGGCGACCGAAATCATCAAGGGCGTGATGCTGCCGCAGTTCGCCATCCTGCCGCTGGCGGTGCTGCTGGTATGGCTGGCGCTGGCGCGCGGCATCAAGCCGCTCTCGCAGCTCGAAGAGCGCATCCGTGCGCGCAAGCTGGACGACCTCTCGCCGCTCGACCACAAGGCCGTACCCATGGAAGTCGCGCCGCTGGTGGATTCGGTCAACGACCTGCTGCGGCGGCTCAACGAATCCATCGCCACGCAAAAGCGCTTTCTCGCCGATGCGGCGCACCAGCTCAAGACGCCGCTGGCCGGGCTGCGCATGCAGGCCGACCTGGCCCAGCGCGAGGGCTCCGACACCGAAGCGCTGCGCCGCTCGCTGCAGCAGATTGGCCGCAGCAGCATGCGCGCGACGCACACCGTCAACCAGCTGCTGGCGCTGGCCCGCGCCGAAGGCGGCGGCGTGCTGGTGCGCCAGCCGGTGGACCTGGCGCGGCTGGTCATCGAGGTGGTGCGCGACTGCGTGCCGCGCGCGTTGGACCGCCACATCGACCTGGGCTACGAAGGCGAGCAGCCTGGTGCGCCCGGCGTCTGGGTGGAGGGCAACGCCACGCTGCTCAAGGAACTCGCTCGCAATCTGCTGGACAACGCCATGAACTACACGCCCTCCAGTGCCGAACATCCCGGCGTGGTCACGGCGCGCGTACTGGCCGACACCTTCGGCCATGTGGTGCTGATCCAGATCGAGGATTCCGGCCCCGGCGTGCCCGATGCCGAGCGCGAACTGATCTTCCAGCCCTTTTACCGGGCGCTCGGTACCGAAGCCGATGGCTCCGGGCTGGGCCTGCCCATCGTCTTGGAGATTGCGCGCCAGCACGGCGCCAGCGTGCAGCTGGACGATGCCCATCCGGGGCAGTTGCCGCCCGGCGCACGGTTCACCGTGCGCTTCACGGGGCGCTCGCCCGCGCATTGAACTCGCAGCAGACAAGAAAAAACCCGCTCCGTAGGGCGCGGGTTTCAGGTCGGACTCTGGCGGTGCCGCACCGCACGGGTGCGGTCGGCTCGGCCGGGCTACGACCGATTATTCCGCCGTACCGGCGGTCGGCCAGGTGCGGGTTTCATAGACCGATGCGTAGGTGCTGGGCTCGCCGCCCAGGCGACGGACTTCAGCCACGAATTCCGGGCCGCTGCGCAGGCGCTGGTACTCGGCCAGGCGTTGGGGGTACATCGGGTCATTGGCGGCAGAGCCTTCACCCACCTGGTAGCTGCCCAGGCCGGCACGTTGCCACAGGTTCCAGTCAGCCATCACTTCTGCAGTGGTCACCGGGCGGTTCGTAACCGAGACGATGGGTGCAGGCGCGGGGCCGGCCCAGACTTCCTGCGACACGGTCGCGCTGCCCATGGGGCCTGCGACGGCTGCGCCGGTAGCGGCGAAAGCCAGGGTGGCGGCGGCGATGAGTTGCTTGCGGTTCATGTTGTTCCTTTCGAATGACACGTGAGAGGGATGCAGTGAAAGGAAAAGAGGGTGTTGCCAGCGGGTTTGCCGCGGCAGCTTCTTTCGCTGCAGGGACTTCAGTGTCGCGCTCGGTCGGGGACCGCACGTGTACGAAAACGCAGGTATTCGTGTCAGGTCCCATCCGACGGACGTGTGCTCCCATGCGCTCGCCGCTGTGGGCTTTCTGCCGGTTCTCCCTCTGAAAACCGCATGCAGACAGCAGCGCCGCCGGCGCGGCCCTGGCGATGTCGCTCAAGGCCGCGCCGGCGGCGCCATGGATGGCACACAGGCTATTTCCACTCTGTTTCTTACAGCGGCTTACCGCGCTTGCACTCCGAAGGCAATGCCCGCGCGCGCCGCTGCGTTTCAGTTCACGCTGTGCTGCGCTGCGGCACCGGCCGTGCTCACGCTGCCGCCCAGGCGCTGCACTTCAGCCACGTATTCAGGGCCGCTGCGCAGGCGTTGGTAGGTGGCCAGGCGCTGGGCATACATGGGGTTGGTCACGTCGCTGTATTCGCCCGAGTTGATCGAGCCCAGGCCGGCGCGGTTCCACAGATTCAGGTCGGCTTGCACTTCTGCACGCGAGAGCGGGGCGCCCTGGGCGACGGGCTGAGCGCCGAACCACTCTTCCTGCGACGTGGTGGCTGCGGATGCGGAGCCCGCGAAAGCGGCGGCGGCAACGGCGGCGATGGCGATCAGGTGCTGGGTATGGCGGTTCATGAGAGTTCTTCCTTCTAGGTCTGCTGCAGTGGCGGGATTGCCGGCTGCATGGGAGGAAGTTTGGGGTTTTCCCGTATCTTTGTATGTGCCTAAACGCACAATTTTTCTTCAATTGGTTCGATGGATGAATGCTTAGCCTGCCGGTGGCCACTGTAGCGCGGGGTGCGGCACGTGCAGCACGTCGAGCGGCTGCGAGCGCCCGCGCACCGCCGCCGGCAGGGGATGGCCCAGCGAGTCCGCCACGCCGGCCAGGCAGGCCGCTTCCAGCGACAGCACCAGGCGAGAGCCGGCCTGCTTGGAATGGTCCTGCAGCCGGCTGGCGGTGTTCACCACCTCGCCCACGGCGCTGAACGTAGTGGTGTCGCCCCAGCCCACGCGTCCCAGCGCGACCCGGCCCGCATGCAGGCCCATGCCGAAGTCCAGCGCATGGCCGAACTGCGCGGCGAAGCTCTCCGCGTTCCAGGCGTCCATGCGCTGCTCGACGAGCGCGGCGGCCTGCACCGCTTGCCGGCAGGCCGTGGGCAGGTCGGTGCGCAGGCCGAAGATCGCCATCACGCTGTCGCCGATGAACTGGTTGGCCAGGCCGCCGCTGGCCTGCACCGCCGCGCCGACATGGGCGAAATACTGGTCCAGCACCCAGGCCAGGTCGAACGGTCACTGCCGCTCGGCCAGGCCCGACCAGCGGCGCAGGTCCACGAACAGGATAGCCACCGGCCGCTCCTCGTAGGCCGCCGGCGAAGCGAGCGGCGCCGCAGCGGCGTCGGCCCCGTCGGCGCCTTGGGCGCGAAAGAGCGGCGTCACGGCGGCATCGCCCTGCGGCCGCAGTTGGCAGGCCAGCCGCACGTCCGGCGGCGCCTGCACGCGCGCGAGGGTCTGGCGCTCGTCGCGCCCCGGCGGGGGCAAGGCGCCGGGAGCGGCCTGCACGCGCACGCGGCAGGTGGAGCAGCGCGCCCGTCCGCCGCAGCGCGAGAGATGGGCGATGCCGTGCTCGCGGCTGGCCTCCAGCACGGTGAAGCCGCGCGGCACCTGCACCGTGCGGTCCGGGTAGCGCAGCGTGACGGTGCGGCCGGCCTGGCAGTGCCGGCGGCGCGCGGCGCTCCAGCCCCAGCGCAGCGCCGGCAGTGCGGCCAGGGCCAGCAGCCAGCCCAGGCGCAACTGTTCGGCGAGGGCGCGGGCGGCGGCAGCGCCGGCTTCCGTCGGGGCGGGCGCAGTGGGCAGGCCCCGCCATTGCAGCTCGCGTGCCATCGCCACCACGCCCAGCGCGGCGAGCACCGGCAGCAGCACCGCGCCGGCGAGCAGCAGCGGCTGCCAGCGTTGCCATCCGGCCCGGCTGCGCAGCGCCAGGTGCAGGCCCAGACAGCCGTGCGCCCAGGTCGCGGCCAGCAGCAGCCATTGCAGGCTCAGACCCCCGGGCGTCCAGATGGCGCGCACCACACGCGCATAGCTGGGCTCCACGCCGAGCCAGTCGTCCGTCCAGCGCGTGCCCACCGCGTGCGCGGCCAGCAGCAGCGGCAACGCCAGGCCCAGCGCCAGCCGCGCGGCCTCGATGGCGGGCATGCGCAGGCTGCGGCGCTGCCAGATCGCGACGCAGGCCATGGCCAGGTGGGTAGCGAAGGCGCCGTAGAGCAGCGCCGTGCCCGGCACCGTCGCCCAGGCGCCGTGCAGACTGCGGCGCAGGGCCTCGGCGGCGTCCAGCGACACCAGCCCCGCCGCATGGTTGGCCAGGTGCAGCGCCACATACGTCCAGAGCACCAGGCCGCTGGTCCAGCGCAGATTGCGCGCGGTGGGCCAGGCGGGGCGATGGGCTGGGGTGGGCGGTGTGGGCATGTGGCGAGCAGGGCTGTAGCGCCGGGCGGCTGCGCGCGCGGCGGGGGCTGAGCATAATCCGCGCCCCGTCCTTCCTAGCAGCGCCCCGTTCCATGCATGACTCCGCCCCCGCACGCTCCAGCCTGGCCCTGCGCCGCATCGCGCTCTTCGAGGGGCTGGGCGATGCCTGCCTGGACCGCATCGCCGCGGCCTGCGACTGGCGCATGCTGGAGGCGCGCCGCCCCCTGTTCACGCGTGCGTCCGTGGGCGGCGAGGTGTATTTCCTCGTCTCCGGCCGGGCCCGCATCACAACGTACTCGGCCAACGGGCGCGAGGTGGCCTTCCGCGACTGCGATGCCGGCGCGCATTTCGGTGACCTGTCGGCGCTGGACGGGCAGCCGCGTTCGGCCGATGTGGTGACGCTTGAGCCTTCGCTGCTCGCCTGCATGGCGCCGCAGGCCTTCGTGGCGCTGCTGGAGCGAGAGCCCGCGCTGGCCATGCGGATGATGCGCAACCTGACGCTGCTGGTGCGGCGCCTGACGGAGCGGGTGATCGACCTCAGCACGCTGGGCGTGCACACGCGGCTGCACACCGAGCTGCTGCGCATGGCGCACGAGGCCGGCGTTGCCGATGACCACAGCGCGCTCATCGACCCCATGCCGCCGCACGTGGCCCTGGCTGGCCGGATCAGCACCAACCGCGAGCAGGTCACGCGCGAGCTGGGCGCGCTGACGCGGCGCGGCGTGCTAAAGAAAGAAGGCGCGCACGCGGTGCGGATCACCGATGTGCGCGCCCTGGAAGCGCTGGTCGCCGCCGTGCGCGGCGACTGACGGCCCGTGGTGCGGCTCTGCGAGCCGCGCCTATTTGTCGTGGTGCAGGTAGCTCGCCTGCTTGGGCAGCATCAGGCTGACCAGGAAGGCGATGGCCAGCATGCCGGTCACATACCAGTAGAAGTACGACTCGTGGCCCAGCGACTTCAGGCCCAGGGCCACGTACTCGGCGCTGCCGCCGAAGATCGCGTTGCCCACCGCGTACGACAGGCCCACGCCCAGCGCGCGCACTTCGGGCGGGAACATCTCGGCCTTCACCACGCCGCTGATCGAGGTGTAGAAGCTCACCACCGCCAGCGCCAGCGTGATGAGCACGCCGGCCACCAGCGGGCTGCCCACCTGCTGCAGCTGGCTCATCACCGGCACCGTCATCAGCGCGCCCAGGGCGCCGAAGAGCAGCATGTTGTTGCGCCGGCCGATGCGGTCGGAGAGCGCGCCGAAGAGCGGCTGCATGCACATGTAGAGGAACAGGCACGCGGTCATCACGTTGCTGGCCGTCTTGATCGACATGCCGGCCGAGTTGACCAGGTACTTCTGCATGTAGGTGGTGAAGGTGTAGAAGACCAGCGAGCCGCCGGCCGTGTAGCCCAGCACCACGAAGAACGCGCGCTTGTGGTGGGCGAACAGATGGCGCAGCGTGCCCGCGCCCTGCGTGGCGCGGTGCTGCTTGCTGGCCGTCTCGGTCAGCGTGCGGCGCAGCGCCAGGGCGACCACGGCCGCGACCGCGCCCAGCACGAAGGGAATGCGCCAGCCCCAGCGCTTGAGCTCGGCGTCGTCCAGCGCCTGCTGCAGCAGCACCACCACCAGCACGGCCAGCAGCTGGCCGCCGATGAGCGTGACGTACTGGAACGACGAGAAGAAGCCGCGCTGGCCGCGCATGGCGACTTCGCTCATGTAGGTGGCCGTGGTGCCGTACTCGCCGCCCACCGACAGGCCCTGCAGCAGCCGTGCGGCCAGCAGCAGCGCGGGCGCGGCGGCGCCGATCTGCGCATAGGTGGGCAGGCAGGCGATGATCAGCGAGCCCGCGCACATCATGGTGACCGACACCACCATCGAGGTCTTGCGGCCCTTGCGGTCGGCCAGGCGGCCGAACAGCCAGCCGCCCACCGGCCGCATCAGGAAGCCGGCCGCGAACACGCCGGCCGTATTGAGCAGCTGCACCGTGGGGTCGGACTTGGGGAAGAACGCCGGCGCGAAGTAGATCGCGCAGAAGGCATAGACGTAGAAGTCGAACCACTCCACCAGGTTGCCGGACGAGGCGGCGAAGATGGCGAAGATGCGCTTTTTCTTTTCCTCGAAGGTGTAGGGCGTGTGGTCGGTCGTATCGGCGGGCGCCGTGGCAGTGCTCATGGATGCGGTCCTTGTCTCGGTCTCTCGGGGCCTGGGCCGCGCAGGGGCAGCCCGTGCGCCGAGTCTGCGCGGTGCGCTCGCGCATGTCGTCCGTAGCCGCCCGCAGGGCGCCTGCGTAGCGATACGCAAGGGTTAATACCGAGATCCCGGGCGCAGGTCCCCTCGCGCAGTCCGCCCGCTACAGCCCGTGCTCGCGCAGGAAGCGGTCGAGCTGGTGGCTGTTGGCCAGGCCCAGCTTGGCGAAGGCGTGGGCGCGGTGCGTTTCCACCGTGCGCTGCTCCAGCGGGGCGAGTTCCTGCGCGATCTGCTTGTTGGGCTTGCCTTCGGCCACCAGCCGGGCGACCTGCATCTCGCGCGGGGTGAGCTTGTCCCACAGCGCCTGGGCGGCGCGCCGGGCCTGCTGGCGTGCGGCGAGCTCGCCGGCGCGGCGCAGCGCGCGGCCGATGGTCTCCAGCAGCCGCTCGTCGTTGCAGGGCTTTTCCAGCCAGTCGAAGGCGCCCTGCTGCACGGCGGCCACGGCCATGGGAATGTCGCCGTGGCCCGAGAGGAAGACCACCACCAGCGGGCTGTCCTGCGCGCGCAGCGCGTCGAACACCTGCAGCCCGCTCATGCCGCCCAGGCGCAGGTCGAGGATGGCGCAGCCGGGGCGCTGCAGGTCGGCGCCGGCAAGGAAGTCCTCGCCCGAGGCGAAGGTCTGCACCGCATGGCCGCGCGAGAGCAGCAGCAGGCCCAGCGAGCGGCGCACGGCCTCGTCGTCATCGACCACGCAGAGGTTGTTGGCGAGGGCTGCCGTCGCGGCGGGGGTGTTGGCGTTGTTCACGGCGATGCGATCTCCAGCTCGAGGGTGAAGGTGGTGCCCCCGCCAGGGCGGGCGGCGAAGCCCAGGCGGCCCCGGTGGGCCTCCACGATGGTGCGGCAGATGTTCAGGCCCAGGCCCAGGCCGGCGGGCTTGGTGGTGAAGAAGGGCGCGAAGACACGCTCGGTGAGCGCCGCGTCGATGCCCGCGCCCCGGTCAGCCACGCGGATGTGCATGCGCCCGTCCTGCACCTGGGCGCCGATCTCCACCACGCGCTCTTCGGGCGGCGTGGCCTCCATGGCCTGCAGGCTGTTGGAGACGAGGTTGAGCAGCACCTGTTCCAGCAGCACGCGGTCGCCGCGCACGGGCGGCAAGCCGGCGGGCGCCTGGACCATGGCGCGCGCCTGGCGCTGGCGCATCTCGCCGCGCAGCAGCGCCAGCGCGTTGGCGATGAGGGCGGGCACGGCGCAGTCCTCGGTGCCGGGGGTGTGCTGGCGCACGAAGCCGCGGATGCGGCGCACGATCTCGGCGCTGCGCTGAGCCTGCGCCATGGTCTCGTCCAGGCTGCTGGCCAGCAGCGCCTGGTTGCCCTGCTGCGCGAAAGCCTTGGCGGCGCTGGCGAAGCTGCTGAGCGCCATCAGCGGCTGGTTGAGCTCGTGCGCCAGGGTGGAGGCCATCTCGCCCAGGCTGGCCAGGCGCTGCGCGTGCTGCAGCTGCTCGTCGTTCTGGCGCTGGCGTTGCTCGGCACGCTTTTGCTCGGTGATGTCCACGACCGAGCTCATCCAGCCCGCGTGCGTGCCGTCGGCGCGCACCAGCGGCGCGGTGTAGACCATGGTGATGACTTCGTGTCCGTCGCGGTGCCTGAGACGTGATTCGAAGCCCGTGCGCGCGGGCTCGCCGCGGATCATGGCCTCGTAGCGCTGCCAGTGCTGAGGCACGTCGTCCGGGTGCCAGTAGGGGTAGGGCGGCAGCCGGCCCAGCAGCTCTTCGGCGGCATGGCCCGTCATGGCGCAGAAGGCGGGGTTGACGTAGGTGATGCGGCCTTCGGCGTCGCGCGCGCGCATGCCCACCAGCAGCGAATCCTCCATCGCCTTACGGAAGGCGTGGGCTTCGTCGAGCGCCTGGGTGCGCTCGCGCACGCGCCGCTCCAGGTCCTGCCGGGCATCGCGCTGCTCGGCGAAGCGGCGCTCGCGCAGCCGCCAGTAGAGGCCTCCCAGCAGCAGCACGGCGGCCACCAGCAGGCCCAGCATCCAGGCGCGCTGGGCGGCCTGCGCCACCTCGGTGTCGTCGGACGTCACCGTGAGCGTCCAGCCCAGGTCGGGCAGGGCTTCGTCCACGGCCAGCAGGCGGCGGGGCCGGCCGTCGATACGCGTGTGCAGCAGGTAGTAGCCGGGCTGGCCCGCTTCGCGCTCCACGCGCCAGGGCACGGTGGCCAGCTCGCTGCGCGCGCCGTACTGCTGCTCGTGCCGGATGCGCTCGCGCTCGGCCGGCGGCAGGGCGCGGGTGGTGCGGTAGAGCCATTCGGGTACCGAGCTGAGGAACACCACGCCGCTCGCGTCCGAGAGCGCGATGGGCGCGCGCACGAAGGCCCAGGCCTGCTGCTGCGGCTGCAGGCTGAGCTTGACGGCGACCACGCCCAGCACGGCGCCGCTGCCCTCGGCGCGCACCGGCGCGGAGAGAAAGAGGCCCGGCTCGCCCGTGGTCTGCCCCACGCCGTAGAACATGCCGTTCTGGCCGTCGCGCGCTTCGGTGAAGTAGGGCCGGTTGGCGTAGGACTCGCCCACGAAGCTCTGCGGCGTGTCCCAGTTGCTGGCGGCCAGGGTCATGCCGTCGGGGCCGATGAGGTAGAGCGCATCGGAGCCCGCCTCGCGGTTGACCTGGGCGATGTAGCGGTTCGCGCGGGCCAGCGCGGCGGCGTCGTGCGGGCGCGCCAGCGCGGCGCGCAGGTCGGGGTGCAGGCCGGCCGTGAAGGGCAGGTAGCGGTACTTGCCGGCCGCATCGCGCAGGGCCAGCGCATGCACTTCCATCGCCCGGCGGATGGTGTCGGCCTGCAGGCGCGCCTCGCGGCGCTCGGCCCACTGCGCGGCCAGGCCGATCAGCAGCAGTGCCAGGGCCAGGGCGGCGGCCCAGGCCAGCGTAGCGCGGCGGCGCGGGGCACGGCTTGCGGGATCGAGGGATGGCGCAGGCACCATGGCTCAGGCCCCGCCGCTGTCGCCCGCCGCGCCCGGCAGCGGAGCCAGGCCCAGCAGCCAGTCGCGGAAGCGCACCAGCGGCGCCAGGTGGGCGCGGGCTTCTGGGTAGCAGAGCCAGTAGCCCACGTCGCTGGTGTAGCCGCCCTGCGGCAGGGGCTCGGCCACCGTGCCGGCGGTGATCTCGTCCTGCGCCAGGCAGCGCGGCACCAGGGCCACGCCCATGCCCACCGAGACGGCGCGGATCATGGTCTGGAACTGGTCGAACTGCGGGCCCGAAAGCGTGTCGGCCACCGGCACGCCGTGGGTCTCGCTCCAGCGCTGCCAGGCCTCAGGCACGGTCACGTGGCGCAGCAGGGTGCAGCGCGCCACGTCGCGGAGGCTGCGCACGTCCAGCTCGCCCACGCCGTCGCGCGGCGCGATCAGCACCACGTCGTTGCCCGCCAGATAGTGCGAGCGCGCGCCTGGCCAGTGGCCGTCGCCGAAGAGGATGGAACAGTCCAGCTCGGGGTCGGAGAAGTCGTAGCCATGCACGTAGGGCACGAAGTGCAGCGTGAGCTGCGGGTGCAGCTGCTGCAGCTGCGGCAGGCGCGGAATGAGCCACTTGGCCGCGAAGGTGGGCAGGGCCGACAGGTGCAGCGCGCTGCCGCCGTCGCCGCCGCTGGTGATGAGCTCCAGCGTTGCCGCTTCGAGCCGCGCCAGCAGCGCGCTCACCGCCTTTTCGTAGCGCTCGCCGGCCGGGGTGAGCGACAGACGCTTGCGGCTGCGTTCGAAGAGGCTGATGCCCACCCAGCGTTCCAGCTCCTGTACCTGCTTGCTGACCGCGCTCTGCGTCAGGTGCAGGGCCTCGGCGGCGCGCGAGACGCCGCCGAAACGGGCCACGGTGCAGAAGGCCCGCAGCAGGTGCAGGGGCGGGTTGAGGCGGCGCAAGGACATGGTGCTGCGGGGTGTGTGGAAGAACGCTGCAGATTCAATACATTCTGAATTGGAATGTTATCAGGCACAGGCATTGCTTTTTATGGTCTGCCTATTCCGGTAATCTGACTACATCTTCAAAGGGAAAGTCTCCATGCAACGTCGTCATCTGCTGGCAGCTGCGGCTGCTGTTTCTGTCGCTCCTGGAATGTCCTTCGCGCAAGACAAGCCCCTGCGCATCGTCGTGCCCTTCCCGCCAGGCGGTGCTACCGACATCGCTGGCCGCGCGTTGCAGGAACCGCTGCAGCGCCTGCTGGGCCACCCGGTCGTCATCGACAACCGTGCCGGCGCGGGCGGCTCCATCGGCATGGCCGAAGTGGCCCGTGCGCCGGGCGACGGCCTGACCTTCGGCGTGGCCACGCTGTCCACGCATGGCGTGAATCCCGCCGTCTATGCCAAGCTGCCCTACGACCCCGTGAAGGACTTCGCCGGTGTCACCGAGATCGTCAAGGCGCCAGGCGTCATCGTGATCAACCCGCAGGTGCTGCCCGTGAAGGACTTCGCGGACCTGGTGAAGTACCTCAAGGCCAACCCCGGCAAGATCTCCTACGCTACCCCCGGCAACGGCACCATCGGCCATATGTGGGGCGAGTTGTTCAAGAGCAGCACGGGCACGGCCATGGTCCACATTCCCTACCGTGGTGCAGGCCCGGCCATCAATGACGTGCTGGGCGGGCAGGTGCCGGTGTATTTCGACCAGGTGGCCTCGTCGTTGCCCCATGTGAAGGCCGGCAAGCTCAAGGCTCTGGCCGTGTCCTGGCCGCAGCGGCTTGAGGTGCTGCCCGACGTGCCCACCTACGCCGAGCTGGGCTATCCGCAGGCCAACGAGCCGTCGTGGTTCGGCCTGGTGGCGCCCGCATCGACGCCCGCCGCGCAGGTGCTGCATGTGCAGCAGGCCGTGGCTGCGGCGCTCAAGGAGCCGGCGGTGCGCGATCGGCTCGCCGGGCAGGGGCTGTACCCCTCAGGCACCACGCCGGCGCAGTTCTCCCAGCAGATCGTGCGAGAGATCGAGAAGATGAAAAAGGTGGCGGCCTATGCCAAGATCAAGATCGAGTAAACACGCCGGAGCGATGTGCCTATGCAAGCCGTACTGAAGATCATCCACAGCCAGTACCAGCAGGCCGAGCCCGGTGCGGCGGGCGCACCCTGCGCGCCGTCCGCCCAGCGCATGGTCAGCACCGTGCCGGGGCGCACGCCGGTGGTGCTCGACTCGCCGCACAGCGGCACGGTCTATCCCGAAGACTTCCGCGCCGCGCTGGCCCTGCCCGTGCTGCGCCGCGCTGAAGACACGCATGTCGAGAAGCTCTACGCCTTCGCGCCGGCGCTGGGTGTGGGCTGGGTGGAGGCGCACTTCCCGCGCATCTACCTGGACGCCAACCGCGACACCACCGAGCTGGACGTGGATCTGCTCGACGGCGAGTGGACCGACCCCGTCACCACCGACCCGGTCGTACTGCAGAAGGTGCGGCTGGGCAAGGGCCTGATCTGGAAGTTCACCGACGAGGGCGTGCCCATCTACGGCCGCAAGCTGGGCGTGGACGAGATCCGCGCGCGCATCGACCGCTGCTGGCGCCCCTACCACCAGGCGGTGGCGCGGGAGATCGACGCGGCCCATGCGCGCCACGGCTACTGCATCCACATCAACTGTCACTCCATGCCCGCCGTGGCCGCCAGCCATGCCACGCTGCATCCGGGCCTGGTGCATGCCGACTTCGTGGTGGGCGATCGCGACGGCAGCACCGCCAGCCCGGCGCTCTCGAAAAAGCTCTGCGCCTTCCTCAAGGAGCGCGGCTACAGCGTGGACTACAACCACCCCTACAAGGGCGTGGAGCTGGTGCGCCGCTACGGCGACCCGGCCGCGCAGCGCCACAGCATCCAGGTGGAGATCAACCGCCGGCTCTACATGGACGAGCAGACCCTGGCCATCGAAGAGGCCGGCTTCGCCCGCCTGCAGGCCGACCTGAAGGCCATGGTGGAGATGCTGCTGGCCACCGACCCGCGCAGCTGACGGACCGGCGCAGCTCCGCTCTGGCTCCGCGCGCGGCGGCTCAGCGCCGCTGCAGCGCCGCCAGCAGCGAGGCCGTGACGATCAGCCCGCCGCCCAGCAGCGTGCGCGGCTGCAGCTGCGCGGCCGACAGCAGCACCGACGAGACGCTGGCGAACACCACCTCCGACAGCAGCACCACCGCCGTGGTGCCGGCTGCGAGGCGCGCGGCGCCGAACTGCAGCGCCCAGTTGCCCAGCAGCAGCAAGGCCGCCAGCACGGCGGCCGTCACCGCCCAGGTCGCGTTGAAGGCCGGAAAGGGCTCGACCACGCCGATTCGGCTACCGATGCTGGCCGCCGCCAGCGCCATCAGCAGGCAGCCGCCGAACATGGCGCACATGCGCGCCTGGCCGGGCGCGGCGCTCAGGCGGCGGAGCGTCACGTTGGTCATGGCGAACATGAAGCCGCCCAGCAGCGCCAGCCCGTCCGCCATCGAGAGGCCGTGCAGCAGCTGCCCGGGCGATGCGCCCGCCGGCACCAGCACCAGCAGCACGCCGCCGAAAGCCAGCAGCAGCCGCGCGAGTGCCATGGGCGTGGGCCGCTCGCCCAGGATGCGCCAGGCCAGCAACACCGCCCAGGCGGGCATCAGGTAGAAGAGCAGGATCACGCGCACCACGTCGCCCACCGTCACCGCCCAGTTGAAGGCCACGTTGTTGAGGCCCGAGCACACCGCCAGCAGCCAGAGCTGCGGGTGCGCGCGCAGCTGGGCGACGATCCCCGGGCGCAGCGCGAGCAGCGCGACCAGCACACCGAAGTACATGACCGCCGTGGCCCAGAGCGGGTGCAGCCCCGCGCCGTGCATCAGCCGGAACGGCCACCAGGCCAGCCCCCAGACCAGGGCGTTGAGCAGCAGGGCCAGGGCGGGCAGCAGGGAGGATGGCAACGGCATGTCCAAGGCAAAAAGCGGCTGCGGCGCGCTTTCCACCTCCGCGTGCAGCTATCAATAAAGGAGCAAAAGAGAGCGCAGGCCGGGCGCGGACCGGCTCAGTGATGGTGGTCGTGCCGGGCCAGGTGCAGCAGGTGCTCCACCTCGTCCGGGTAGGCCTGGCAGTTGTGGATGTGCCAGCGCTTGATGAGCCACATCACCCCCGCCACCACCAGCCCGAAGGCCGTGATGGCGCCGAACACCGACAGCCCCATCTTGAGCGACAGGCTGTAGAACGCGCCCAGGCCCAGGATGCAGGCCTGCTCGTTGAAGTTCTGCACGGCGATGGAGCGACCCGCGCCCATCAGGTTGTGGCCGCGGTGCTGCAGCAGCGCGTTCATGGGCACCACCAGGTAGCCGCCCAGCCCGCCCAGCAGGATCAGGAACGGCACGGCGACCCAGATGCTCTTGATGAACACCATCGCGATCAGCAGCAGGCCCATGGCGATGCCCAGCGGAATGACCTTGGTGGCCGCGTCCAGCCGCATGCGCATGGAAGCCACCACCGCGCCCACGGCCGTGCCGATGGCCACCACGCCCGTGAGCGCCGAGGCCTGCGTGGTGTTGTAGTGCAGGGCCGCGGCCGCCCAGGCCAGCACGATGAACTTGAGGTTGCCGCCCGCGCCCCAGAAGAGGGTGGTGGTGGACAGCGAGATCTGGCCCAGCTTGTCGCGCCACAGCCGGTTGTTGCAGGTCCAGAAGTCCGGCAGCATGGCCAGCGGGTTGCTCGGCATGGGGCGCATCTCGACGCCGGTGGCGGGGATGCGCGTGTTGAACCAGGCTGCGGCCAGGTAGAGCGCGATCATCGAGGCGATGGCCGCTTCGGCGGCGGTGTTCACGCCGGTGTCGATCAGCGGCATGTCGAAGGCCAGCAGATGGCCTGACACCACCGGCCCGATCAGCTGGCCGCCCAGCAGCACGCCCAGGATGATGGAGGCGATGGTCAGCCCCTCGATCCAGCCGTTGGCCTTGACCAGCTGCGAGGCGGGGAGCAGTTCGGTGAGGATGCCGTACTTGGCCGGCGAGTAGGCCGCAGCGCCCAGGCCCACCACCGCGTAGGAGATGAGCGGGTGCGAGCCGAACAGCATCATCAGGCAGCCCACCACCTTGATGGCATTGCTGATGAACATCACCCGCCCCTTGGGCATGGCGTCCGCAAAGGCGCCCACGAAGGGCGCCAGCACCACGTAGAACAGCGCGAACATGGGCACCAGGGCAGCGCGCTGCCACTCGGGGGCCCCACTGGTGCGCAGCAGCTCCACGGCGGCGACGAACAACGCGTTGTCGGCCAGCGAGCTGAAGAACTGCGCCGACATGATGGTGTAGAAACCGCGCTTCATCGGATGGCTGGGGCGTCGTGCATCAGTTGGACTGATGTCCTGTTAAATCTTGCAGAACTGCTGCAGGGACCGGCGGTTATATCACGCACCCCCAGGGGGGCAGTGCCAGAATTCCATGCTTGTTCCCCGTGGAAACTCCGTCATGCCGCGTCCCATCCTGGCCACCATCCATTCCGCTGCGCTGCAGCACAACCTGGCACGTGCCCGCCAGGCCGCGCCCGATGCGCTGGTCTGGGCCGTCGTCAAGGCCAATGCCTACGGCCATGGCATTGAGCGCGTGTTCGACGCGCTGCGCGCGGCCGACGGCTTCGCGCTGCTGGACCTGGCCGAGGCCGAGCGCGTGCGCGCCCTGGGCTGGCGCGGTCCCATCCTGCTGCTCGAAGGCGTGTTCGAGCCGCGCGACCTGGAGCTGTGCTCGCGCCTGGGCCTCTGGCACGCGGTGCACTGCGACGAGCAGATCGACTGGCTGGCCGCGCACAAGACGCAGGCGCCGCACCGCGTGTTCCTCAAGATGAATTCCGGAATGAACCGGCTGGGCTTCACGCCCGAGCGCTACCGCGCCGCCTGGGCGCGCCTCAACGCGCTCACGCAGGTCGATGAGATTTCGTTCATGACCCACTTCAGCGACGCTGACGGCCCGCGCGGCACCGACCACCAGATGGCCGTGTTCCGCCAGGCCACGCAGGACCTGCCCGGCGAGCGCAGCGTGTGCAACAGCGCCGCCACCCTGCGCCAGGGCACGGACGCCACCGTGCGCGGCGACTGGGTGCGCGCCGGCATCGTGCTCTACGGCAGCGCCCCCGACCATCCGGAGCGCACCGCGGCCGACTGGGGCCTGCAGCCCGCCATGACGCTGTCGTCCCGCATCATCGGCGTGCAGCATCTGCAGCCGGGCGATACCGTGGGCTATGGCTCCAGCTTCACGGCCGACCGCGCCATGACCATCGGCATCGTGGCCTGCGGCTATGCCGACGGCTATCCCCGCCACTGTGGCACCGGCACGCCCGTGCTGGTGAACGGCACGCGCACGCGCCTGGTGGGCCGCGTCAGCATGGACATGCTGAACGTGGACCTGACCGGCGTTCCCGGCGCGGGCATCGGCAGCGAGGTCACGCTCTGGGGGCGTTCTTCCAGCGGCACGATCCAGCCCATCGACGAGGTGGCACGCGCCGGCGGCACCATCGGCTACGAGCTGATGTGCGCGCTGGCGCAGCGCGTGCCGGTGGCCATGGCCGATTGACCCCCCCGGGGCACGTGCGGTGGCGCTGCCCGGTGTGCAAGCAAGCACCGGCAGTGCATATGGTTAACACGAATGGTTCTTTCATTGCCGGGCGCAGGCCCGGCATAGTGGTGTTCTTGCCCCCGTGGGCCCGGCTTCGCCAGAGAGCCGGCCGCCCCGGAACGATGAACCCGGCGACGACGCCACCGAGAGGACCCGACACACCATGCGCGCCCCCACCCCCCTGCTTGCCATCGCCGCCGCCGTGGCGGTCTTCGCCGCTGCGGCCCTGCCGGCCACGGCCGATGCCGCCACCTTCCGCTATGCGCGCTCGGCCGACCTGACCTCGTGGGACATCCACGCGCAGAACGTGGGCACGAACAACGCGCTGCATTCGGCCGTCTATGAAACGCTGGTCGAATACAACAGCAAGACCTTCAAGCCCGAGCCGCAGCTGGCCACCGGCTGGAAGCAGGTCAGCCCCACGCAGCTGCGCGTCAGCCTGCGCCAGGGCGTGAAGTTCAGCGACGGCTCGCCGCTCACGGCGGATGACGTGAAGTTCTCGCTGGAGCGCGCCAAGGCCAAGAGCTCCAACTACGCCGTCTTCACCCTGGGTATCGACCGCGTCGTGGTGGTGGACCCGCAGACCATCGACATCTTCTCGGACCTGCCCAACCCGGTGCTGGTCAACCAGCTGACCGAGCTGCGCATCATGAGCAAACCCTGGGCCGAGAAGAACAACACCACGATTCCGAAGGACATCAAGGTCAGCGAAGAGAACTACGCCCACCGCAACGCGCTGGGCACCGGCCCCTTCGTGCTCAAGTCGTGGTCGCCCGACCAGCGCGTGGTGCTGACGGCCAACCCGCTGTGGTGGGGCCGCGGCAAGTTCCCGGGCAACGTGACCGAGGTGGTCTACACGCCCATCAAGTCCGACGCCACGCGCACCGCTGCGCTGCTCTCGGGCGAGGTGGACTTCGTGATCGATCCCAGCCTGCAGGACGTGCCGCGCATCCGCCAGCAGCCCAACCTGAAGGTGCTGGACGGCGCCGAGAACCGCACCATCCTGCTGGGCATGGACCAGTTCCGCGACGAGCTGCCCGGCTCCAGCGTGAAGGGCAAGAACCCGCTCAAGGACGTGCGCGTGCGCCAGGCGCTCTACCAGGCCATCGACATCAACGCCATCCAGCGCGTGGTGCTGCGCGGCCTGGCCCAGCCCACCGGCACGCTCATCGCCCGGCAGGTCAACGGCTGGACGCCCAAGGCCGACGTGCGCTGGCCGTACGACGCCGCCGCCGCGCAGAAGCTGCTGGCCGACGCGGGCTACCCGCAGGGCTTCGAGGTGGACTTCGCCTGCAGCGCGGGCCGCTACATCAACGACGAGCAGCTCTGCCAGGCCATCACCGCCCAGTGGGCCAAGGTGGGCGTGAAGGCCAAGCTGCGCACGCTGCCCTTCGCCACCTATTTCCCGATGATCCAGCGCAACGAGGCCAGCATCTACCTGCTGGGCTGGGGCGTGCCGACCTTCGACGCGTTCTACACGCTGCAGTCGCTGGTGCGCTCGCCCGGCGCGGGCGGCGACGGCAACTTCAACCTGGGCCGGTTCAGCAATCCGCAGCAGGACGCGCTGATCGAGCGCATCAAGAAGGAAACCGACCCCGCCACGCGCAACGGCCTGATCGAGCAGGCGCTGGTCAAGGACCATGCGCTGATCTCGCACATCCCGCTCTACAACCAGATCATTCCGTGGGCCGCGTCCAAGAAGGTGGAGATCACCCACCGCGCCGACAACCGCATCGACTGGCGCCAGCTCAAGGTGAACTGAGGTGGCCGAAGCCGCGGGCGGACGGTGCTGGGGATTGCGCCGGGCCGCCCGCTCAGTCGGCCAGCGCCCGCTGCACCGCCGCGCGGGCGCCCACGCGCTCGAAGTGCGCATGCACCTTGGAAAAGCGCGCAATGTCCACGCCGTCGCTCTTCAGCCAGCCGGCGATGGTGAACAGATAGCCGTCGGCCACCGAATAGGCATCGCCCAGCACCCAGGGGCCCTGCAGGTAGTGGTCCTCGATCAGCGTGAAGCAGTCCGTCATGTTCTGCGGCACCTTGCGCTGGATGGCGGCGATGGCCTCGGGCTCGTCGGCCCAGCGGCTGGCGCGCGGGCGGTGGGCATGGGCCACGTGAACGGTGGAAGCCAGGTAGCTGTGCACCTCCTGCATGCGCGCGAAGCCGAATGCGTCCGTGGGCGCCAGCTGCGCCTGCGGAAAACGCTGGGCGATGTAGGCCAGCAGCGCCGGCGTTTCGGTCAGCACGCCGTGCTCGGTGACCAGCGCCGGCACCCGGCCCTTGGGGTTGATGGCGAGGTATTCAGGCGACTGCTGCTGGCGCGCGGAGAAATCGAGCCGTTCCAGGCGGTAGGGCACCTGTGCTTCTTCGAGCGCGATGCGCACGGCCTGTGCGCAGGTGCCGGCAGCGTAGTAGAGGGTGAGTTCGGACGAGGACATGGGTTCAAGGCGCCGGGGGCGCACCAGAGCTGAGGGTGCCCTGATGCTAATCCCGGGCCGCTACTTCAGCCCATCGCCAGTCGCCCCCAGCGCTCAGTTCGTGGTGCGCGGCATGCTGGCCGCATCCGATGCGGCAGCGGCCGGCGGCATGGAGCTGCCCGTGCCGGAATCGGTCGAACCCATGCCGCCCGTGCTGGTGCCGGAACCCGTGCCCATGCTGGAGCTGGAGCCCATGCCGGAACCCGTCGTGCCCGTGCCGGCGTCCGGTGCGGGCGTGGTCGGGGCGGAGGGCGACGGCGTCATGGGCGCCGAGCTGTTGGCCGGCTCGCCGGGCTTGGTGCGGTCGCAGGCGCTCAGGGCCAGTGCGGACACGACGACCAGGGGGGCTGCGATCCACCAGCGCGTGGAGGTGCGGGACAGTCGGGAAGAGGTCATGGAAGGCTCCTTGGTTCAACGTGGCGCGGCGAACCGCCGCTGGAGCGGAGATGCTCGGTGCGCGGGCAGGCCCCTCGGGTAGGAGGCGGCTGACATTGCAATGGCTTACCTCCGTTGACCTGTGGGAACGCCCCATGCCCTTGCGCGGTGGCCTGCGCGCCGCATCCCCGACAATGCCGCCTTTGCGCGGCCGGCCCCGGCCCGCCCGCGCCGACCCCCTTTCGAGCTGCGTTCCCATGGCCAAAGAAAAGACCCTCTACACCTGCACCGCCTGCGGCGGCACCAGCCCGCGCTGGCTGGGCAAGTGCCCCTCCTGCGGTGCCTGGAACACGCTGGTCGAGACTGTGGCCGAAGCCGGCCCCGGCAAGAACCGGCTGAGCGCGCCGGCCTACGCGGGCCTGGCGCAGGCGCAGGCGGTGACGCCGCTGGCCGCCATCGAGGCCACCGACGTGGCGCGCACGCCCAGCGGCCTGGACGAGCTGGACCGGGTGCTGGGCGGCGGCATCGTCGAAGGCGGCGTGGTGCTGATCGGCGGCGACCCGGGCATCGGCAAGTCCACCCTGCTGCTGCAGGCGCTGGATGCGCTGCAGCGCCTGGGCCTGCCCACGCTCTACGTGACGGGCGAGGAAAGCGGCGCGCAGGTGGCGCTGCGCTCGCGCCGGCTGGGGCTGGACCACAGCCAGGTCAACGTGCTGGCGGAAATCCAGCTGGAGAAGATCCTCGCCACCATCGACAGCACGCAGCCCGCGGTGGCCGTGATCGACTCCATCCAGACCGTCTATTCCGACCAGCTCACCAGCGCGCCGGGCTCGGTCGCCCAGGTGCGCGAATGCGCGGCCCACCTCACGCGGGCGGCCAAGACCTCGGGCGTCTCCATCATCCTCGTGGGCCATGTGACCAAGGAAGGCGCCCTGGCCGGCCCGCGCGTGCTCGAGCACATGGTGGACACGGTGCTGTACTTCGAAGGCGACACCCACAGCCAGTTCCGGCTGGTGCGCGCCATCAAGAACCGGTTCGGCGCGGTGAACGAGATCGGTGTCTTCGCCATGACCGAGAAGGGCCTCAAGGGCGTGACCAACCCCAGCGCCATCTTCCTGAGCCAGCACAGCGAGCCCGTGCCAGGCAGCTGCGTGCTGGTCACGCTGGAAGGCACGCGGCCCATGCTGGTGGAGATCCAGGCGCTGGTGGACGAGGGCGGGCCCAGCCCGCGCCGCCTGTCGGTGGGCCTGGATCGCGATCGCCTGGCCATGCTGCTGGCCGTGCTGCACCGCCATGCCGGCGTGGCCTGCATGGACCAGGACGTGTTCGTCAACGCCGTGGGCGGCGTGCGCATCAGCGAGCCCGCGGCCGACCTGGCGGTGATGCTGGCCATCACCAGCAGCCTGCGCGGCAAGCCGTTGCCCAAGGGCTTCCTCGCCTTTGGCGAAGTGGGGCTGGCGGGCGAGGTGCGCCCCGCTCCGCGCGGCCAGGAACGGTTGAAAGAGGCCGCCAAGCTGGGCTTCACCGTGGCCGTGGTGCCCAAGGCCAATGCGCCCAAGAAGCCGATCGAGGGGCTGACCATCCATGCGGTGGAGCGGGTGGAGCAGGCCATGGAGGTCGTGCGCGGGCTCTAGGGTCTTCGCCTACGCAGCTTCCACACCGGCGCAGCGGAATCGCCATAGGACAATGCGCGCCATGAATTTTCGCAAATACCTCGTTCCGGCCGGCATCCTGGTGCTGGTGGGCCTGGCCTGGCGCAGCTACGGCTGGCAGGGCGTCTTCGCCGTAGGCGGCGGCCTGATGATGTGGGCGCTGCTGCATTTCACGCGCCTCATGAACGTGATGAACAAGGCGGCCCAGCGCCCCATCGGCCATGTGGGCAGCGCCGTGATGCTGAACGCCCGGCTGCGCGAGGGCGTGAACCTGATGCACGTGGTGGCGATGACGCGCTCGCTCGGCCAGCCGCAGTCGCCCGAGGGCGAAGACCCGGAGATCTTCCGCTGGACGGACGGCACGCAGTCGCACGTGACCTGCGAGTTCCGCCGCGGCCGGCTGGTGCGCTGGGAGCTGGTGCGCCCGGCTGCGGACGAGGCCGCGCCGCAGACGCCCCAGCAGCAGGCGCAACCGGCCGCCGAAACGTAAAATCACGGGTTTTGCGACTTCCCGCAACCACACAAGGATGACGATGAGCCCCGTAGTTCCCTCGATGGCCGACCGTGACGGCAAGATCTGGATGGACGGCCAGATGGTGGATTGGCGCGATGCCAAGATCCACGTGCTGACCCACACGCTGCACTACGGCTGCGGCGCCTTCGAAGGCGTGCGCGCCTACAAGACCGAGCAGGGCACGGCCATCTTCCGCCTGCAGGAACACACCGAGCGCCTCTTCAACAGCGCCAAGATCCTGCGCATGGCCATCCCCTTCAGCAAGGAAGAAGTCAACGAGGCCCAGAAGGCCGTGGTGCGCGAGAACCAGCTCGAATCCTGCTACCTGCGCCCGCTGACCTGGATCGGTTCGCAGAAGCTGGGCGTGTCGCCCCGCGGCAACCAGATCCACCTGATGGTCGCGGCCTGGGCCTGGGGCGCCTACCTGGGCGAGGAAGGCATGCAGCGCGGCATCCGCGTCAAGACCAGCAGCTACACGCGCCACCACGTCAACATCACCATGACGCAGGCCAAGGCGGTGAGCAACTACACCAACTCCATCCTCGCGAACATGGAAGCCCTGGACGACGGCTACGACGAGGCGCTGCTGCTGGACGCGTCGGGCTTCGTGTCCGAAGGCGCGGGCGAAAACATCTTCGTCGTGAAGAACGGCGTGGTCTATACGCCCGACCTGTCGGCCGGCGCGCTCAACGGCATCACCCGCAACACCATCTTCCACATCTGCAAGGATCTGGGGATCGAGCTGGTGCAAAAGCGCATCACGCGCGACGAGGTGTACATCGCTGACGAGGCCTTCTTCACCGGCACTGCCGCCGAAGTCACGCCCATCCGCGAACTGGACCGCATCGCCATCGGCGCCGGCAGCCGCGGCCCGGTCACCGAGAAGATCCAGAAGGCCTTCTTCGATATCGTCAACGGCCGCAACCCCCAATACGCCCACTGGCTCACCAAGGTCTGATCGCCATGTCCCAAGCCGTCATCGAATTGCTCGCCAAGGATCTCAACCCCCAGGGCGGCGTCTTCTGCCCGAGCCCCAAGGCCGACATGAAGATCTGGAACAACCATCCCAAGGTCTATCTGGACGTGGCCCACACGGGCGAAGCCAAGTGCCCGTACTGCGGCACGGTGTACCGCCTGAAGGCGGGCGAAGTGGTCCACGCGGGCCACTGATCTCCGCAGGCCGGTAGGAGACTGCCGGCCTGTTCATTCCCCCGCCTCAGCGATGCCCGCTGCAGGCATGGCCCCAAAGGCTGCCCGGCCGGGGCTCGCCATGCCGCGCGAATAGGCGCGCGAAATGCCGCCGCTCGCCTCCGCGCAGCTTGACCAGCGGCGGCACCTGCGCGTCCGCCGGAACGAGGCACAGGCGCGGGTAGAGCAAATACCACTTCCAGCCCACGGCCTTCTGGTAGAAGAAAGCCGTGTCTTCCGCTTGAGCGAGTGCCAGGCGGTGCGCCGCGCCATCCCGGCGCAGCACCCGCTGCGCGGTGACGTGGCCCAGCAGATAGACCGGATCGGGAATGCCCTGCAGCAGTTGCGTCCAGCCGGGCTCCGCCTGCCGTGCGGCCAGATAGGCCGCCGTGCCTACCTCGAAGAGCGCATGGTGGAATTCGCGCTGCCATGCGGTGACGAAGGCGCCGCCGGCGGGCGCGCCGAAGGTCCAGTTCTCCACCACCGGGAACTGCGCGTCGTGCGTGTAGCCCTGCAGGTAGAAGCCCGCAAAGTCTGCGCCCTGCGCCTGGCGCATCGCCTCCAGCCAGTCGATCGGCCGGGTCAGCAGCACGGTCGCATCCAGCCAGTAGCCGCCGAAGCGGCTCACCAGATAGAGCCGGATCCAGTCCGACTGCTTGACCGGGTCGAGCCGCTCGAAGCCCTCGGGCCAGTCGGCCGGCGGCACGTGCTCGCGCACCGTCTGCTGGTTGAGCACCTGCACCTCGAAGCCCGGGCACTGCGCGCGCCAGTTGGCGATGCAGCGCTCCACGAAGGCGTCGGGCTGCACGCTGTGCCAGTAGCTCCAGATGCGGCGCGGAATGGCGGCGCTGGCCGCTGCTCCGTCGCCCGGGGCGGCGACCTGGGGCGCCGCGGCGGCATAGGCCGCTGCCATGCGCGGGCGCAGCCGGGCCAGCAAGGCATACACGGTGCGGAAGGCGGCAGCGGGGAGGGAATGTGTCATGGAGTCAGAGCAGCACCGAAATGCACGAAAGCGCGCGGATACGCGACGGCGGCATTCTGCACGCCGGCCACCGGGTTACGATCCGCGCCAATCGTTCGCATGAAACGATAGCGGCTGGTGCGAACCGATCTCGGGCGCGGCGCCAGGAATTCCCTAAGAATTTTTTTTCGATGCAAATTTCGTCTTATCTGGGCCCGTCGCCCTGGCAGCGCCAGTGGAACACCGCTGCGGCCTTTCTCGTGCTGGCGCTGTCCCTGACCGCTGCCTCGGGCTATTCCTACGGCGCGGTGATGCTGCTGCTGGGCGCTGTCGCCAGCCTGCCGCACTGGGTGCGGCACCGGCCCGACCGCGGCACGCTGGCGCTGGCCGCCATCTTCTTCGCCATGGGGCTGCTGTGGTGCGTGATGTCGGATGCGCGCGAAGGCATGGCGCAGTGGGACCGCTCCACCAAGTTCCTGCTCGGCACCGTGTGCCTGCTGTTCATCGCCAAGTTCCCGCCGCGCCCCCGGGCGCTCTTCTGGGGGCTGCTGCTGGGCTGCATCGGCGCGGGCTGCGTGGCGCTCTGGCAGGTGCGCGTGGAAGGCGCGCCGCGCGCCTCGGGCTTTCCGTCCAACCACACCAATGCCATCCAGTGGGGCAACCTGGCGCTGCTCCTGGGCGCCATGCTGGCGATGCAGCTGGTGGCGCTCTGGCGCCAGCTGCCGCGTGCCGTGCCCTGGGTGGGCGTGGCGGCGGCCCTGATGGCGCTCAACGCCTCGGTGCTGTCGCAGTCGCGCGGCGGCTGGCTGGCGCTTCTGCTGGCGCTGCCGCTGGGCATCTATCTCTTCCATCGCCTGCACCCCGGGCGGGTGCTGCGCATCGCGGGGGCGCTGCTCGCTGCGCTGGTGGTGCTGACGGCGATGAACTGGCGCCTGATCGAGCAGCGCTGGGAGCTGATGCACCAGGAGGTGACGCAGTACGACGACAACGCCCGCGCGGGCGCCGAAAGCTCGGTGGGCCAGCGGCTGGAGCACTGGCGCTTCGCCTGGGACCTGGGCCGTGAACGGCCGCTGACGGGCTGGGGCCTGGCCGGCTACATGCGCGAGAAGGACAAGCGCGTCGCGGCCGGCCTCTACCAGAAGTCCATCACCGAATACATCTACGTCCACAACGAGCCGCTGGACGTCTTCGTCAAGACCGGCATCGGCGGCGTGGCCCTGCTGCTGTGCTTCTACGGCGTGCCCTTCTTCCTTTTCTGGCCCAGCCGGCGCCGGCTGGCGGCGCTGGACAGCCTGCCCGAGGCCGAGCGCGCTCAGGTCGTGGCGCTGCGGCTCACCGGCGTGTGCATTCCCGTGCTCTACGTGGGCTTCGGGCTCACGCAGGTCTTCTTCGCGCACAACAGCGGGATCATGTTCTATCTCTTCTCCAACATGATCGTATGGTCCGCGCTGCTGGGCGCGGACCCGGCCTTGCGCGCATCCGCTGCCCGCACCTGAGGCCCCGGTGGCCGTCATGATGCTTCCATGAGCACGATGCCCCCGCTCTCCGCTGCACGCCGGCCGCGCGTGCTGCACTTCGTGACTGGCGGCTTCTCGGGCGCCACGCAGGTGGCCGTCGATCTGGTGCGCGCCCATGCCGCATCGGGCCGGTTCGAGGCGCTGCTCGCGCTGCGCGCCAAGCGCCGCACCACCACGCCCGAGCGCGTGGCCGCGCTGCGCGCCGAGGGGCTGGCGGTAGAACTGGTGCCCGGCTGGGCGCATGCCGCCACCGTGTGGCAGTTGGCGGCGCTGTGCCGGCGCTGGCAGCCCGACATCCTGGTCGCGCACGGTTTCAGCGAACACCTCTGGGGCCGCTATGCCGGCCTGCTGGCGGGCGTGCCCCGGCTGGTGCATGTGGAGCACAACTCCCGCGAGCGCTACACCGCCTGGCGGCTGGCGCAGGCGCGCTGGCTGGCGCGGCGCACGGCGGCCATCGTGGGCGTGTCCGAAGGCGTGCGCAGCACCCTGCTGGAGCGCGGCTTTCCGGCCGACCGCATCCATGCCATTCCCAACGGCGTGCGCCTTGAGCCTTTCGCCCAGGCCGAAGCCAGGCCGTTCGCCGCGCGCGAGCCGGGCATCGTCATGGCCGCGCGCTTCGCCCGCCAGAAGGACCATGCCACGCTGCTGCGCGCCGTGGCGCTGCTGCGCGATCGCGGCCTGACCCCGCCCGTGCGGCTGGCCGGCGGCGGCAAGGCCAGCGCCCGGCAGGCGGCCGAGCGGCTGGCGCAGGAGCTGGACCTGCTGCCCCAGGTGCAGTTCATCGGCCACTGCGCCGACGTGCCCGGGCTGCTGATGGGCCAGCAGATCTGCGTGCTCTCCACCCACTACGAGGGCATGCCGCTCTCGCTCATCGAAGGCATGGCCGCCGGCTGCGCCGTGGTGGGCAGCCGCGTGGTGGGCGTGCAGGAGGTGATCGCGCCCGGCCGCACCGGCCTGCTGGCCGAGCCCGGCGATGCCGCCTCGCTCGCCGATGCGCTGCAGCGCCTCTTGACCGACACCCCCGCCGCCGCCCGCATGGCCGCCGCCGCCCGCGAAGACGCCGTGGCGCACTACGGCCTGCCCACCACGACGGCGCGCTACGAAGCGCTGCTGCTCGGCCTGCTGCCGGCGGAGCCCGCCACGCCATGAGTCCTTTCGCTTCCGCGGCGCCGGCCGCCGCCACACCCTGGCTCAGCGTGCTCGTGCCCGTGTACAACGTTCGCGATTACCTGGCCGAATGCGTCGAATCCGTGCTGGCCCAGGCGCCGGCTGATGCGGGCGTCGAAGTGCTGCTGCTCGACGACTGCTCCACCGATGGCTCGGCCGAGGTCATGGCCGCGCTGGATGCCCGCTGGCCCGGCCGCCTGCGGCTGTTGCGGCATGAACGCAATGCCGGCCTGAGCGCCGCGCGCAACACCATGATCGACGCGGCGCGGGGCGACTACCTCTGGTTCCTCGACTCCGACGACAAGCTGCTGCCCGGCGCCATCGCCGGCCTGCGCGAGGTGGTGGGCCTGCACGCGCCCGATGCCGTGCTCTGCGACTTCGCCGTCTGGCGCGAGCGCCCGCGCCTGAAGCACCGCCTGCGCGGCGAACGCCATCGCAACACCTTCGCGGGCCCGCACGCCGCGCTGCGCCCCGGCGGCCCCGAGCTGCTGGCTGGCCTGCTGGCCACGGGCCAGCTGCATGCCTGGTCCAAGATCACGCGCCGCGCCCTCTGGCCGGCCTCGGTGCGCTTTCCGCCCGGCCGCTATTTCGAGGACATGGCCACCATGCCGCTGGCCCTGCTGGGCGCGCGCAGCTACTGGCATGTGCCGAAACCCTGGGTGGCCTACCGCCAGCGCGGCGGCAGCATCCTGTCCACCATGACCTTGCCCAAGGCCATGGACCAGTCCGCCGCGCTGCGGCCCTTCGGCGATGCGCTGCGCGGCCGGCCCGAGGCCGCAGACCCCGCCCTGCGCTTCGCCCTGGCCCACCAGTGCGCCCGCAGCCTGATGGGCGCCATGCGCGTGGTGGCCCGCGCCGCCGCCCAGCCCGGCGCGGATGCGGCGGCGCTGGACGCCGCGGCCGGCCGCATCCGCGCCGACTTCGCCGCCGCCTCGCCGCTGCCCGCCGAGGCGTTGGCCCAGGCCTATCTGCTGCGCGGCTGGTGGCTGCGGCGCCTGAAATTCCTGCGCGCCCACGCGCTGCGACCCCGATGACTTCTTCCGCTCCTTCCCGCCGCCCCTCGCTCAAGACGCGCGGCGAACTCTGGCTGGCACGCGGCCTGCGCCGGTTCTACGGCCTGTGGCCGCGCCGGCTCGAAACCTGCCCGCCGCCGGCCTTCGCGCTGCATGCCATCGCGCCCGCTGCGGGTGTGCCTTCGCCGGCCGCTGGCGACGATGGCGCCGCGCCGCGCCCCATTCCCCGCGTCATCTGGGCCTACTGGAAGGGCGATGCGCCGCCGCTGCTGATCCAGCGCTGCTTCGCCAACTGGCGGCGCATGAGCCCGGGCTACGAGATCCGCCTGCTGGACGACGTCTCCGCCCGCGCCTGGCTGCCGGAGATCCCGGCCGTGCTCGACCAGGTCTCGCCCGCCAAGCGCGCCGACTGGATCCGGCTGGAGCTGCTGCGCCTGCACGGCGGCATCTGGGTGGATGCCAGCAGCATCCTCACCGCGCCGCTGGACTGGGTGCTGGAGCAGCAGGCGCGCACGCCGGCCGACTTCGTGGGCTTCTACCTGGAGCGCCACACCCGCGACGCCGCCTATCCGGTGGTCGAGAACTGGTTCATGGCCGCGCCGCCGGGCAGCCGCTTCATCGCCGATCTGCAGCACGAATTCACCACTCAGGTCATCCACCGCACGGGCCACGAGTACATCGCCCACCTGCAGTCGCTGGGTATCTACGAGGACGTGCGCCAGCATATCGACGCGCCCGACTACCTCAGCATGCACCTGGCGCTGCAGTTCGTGCTGCGCACGCGCGGCGGCTACCGGCTGGCGCTGGCCCGCGCCGAAGACGGGCCGTTCTACTACCACGTGCTCGGGCGCTGGGGCCGCACGCCGCTCAAGCTGCGGCTGCTGTTCTCGCGGCCCACGGGCGCGCTGCCGCCGCTCATCAAGCTGCGCTCGCCAGACCGCCGGCGGCTGGACGACTACCTGGAGCGCGGGCTCTACCTGCCGGACAGCATCGCCGGACAGCAGCTCATGGCCGGAACGGGCAAGGGCACTGCGCGCTGATTGCTATAAAAAGAATAGCTATGGGCGCTTGATTCGCCTGCGCTGCAGGGCCATCAGGCCTTGATTTTGGCGCTGGCTGCCCGCCATTCCCGCGCCAGCAGCGCCACCAGCTCCCCGGCCGGCATCGGCCGCGCCGCCGCCACGCCCTGGCCGGCCCAGAGCGCCAGCACATCGGCCCGGCCCTGCGCAGCCGCCGCCTTGCGCACCGGACCCATCAGCGCGTTCTGCACCGGGTAGGCCGGCACGGCGGCCTCGACGGATGCGAGCCGCTCCATGGTGGCGTTGACGATGCCGCGCGCCGGCCGGCCGGAGAACACGCGGGTGATGCGCGTATCGGTTTCGCCCGCTGCGGCCATCGCGGCGCGGTAGGCCGGGCCGATGGCCGATTCCGGGCAGGCGAGGAAGGCCGTGCCCATCTGCACCCCCTCGGCGCCCAGGGCCTGGGCGGCGGCGATGCCGCGCCCGTCCATGATGCCGCCAGCCGCGATCACCGGCAGGCCGGCGAGCGCATCCACGCACTGCGGCACCAGCGCCAGCGTGCCCACCATGCTGGATTCGAAGTCGGCCAGGAAGGTGCCCCGGTGCCCGCCGGCCTCCAGCCCGCTGGCGCAGACCGCATCGGCGCCCACGGCGGCCCAGGCGCGGGCTTCGGCCACGGTGGTGGCGGTGCCGATGACGGTGCAGCCGGCCGCGTGCAGCCGCTCCACCTGGCGCGCATCGAGGATGCCGAAGGTGAAGCTGGCGACGGCCGGGCGCGCCGCGAGCAGCGCCTCGAACTGCGCCGCGAAGTCCTCGCACCACTGCGCGGGCACGGCGGGTTCCAGACTGAACTCGGCGTAAAGCGGCGCCAGCCGGTCCAGCGCCTCGCGCACCGTGTCCGCATCGGGCGAGGGCGTGGCCTGCACGAAGAGGTTCATGCCGAAGGGGCGCCCCGTGCGGCGGCGCACCTCGGCCGCGGCCTCGGCCATGGCGGCGGGCGAGCGCATGCCGCAGCCCAGCATGCCCAGCCCGCCGGCTTCGGAGACGGCGGCGGCCAGGGCCGGCGTGTCCGATCCGGTCATGGGGCCTTGCACGATGGGCAGGGCGATGCCCAGGCGGCTGAACAGCGGGGCCGGGCGAGCGGGCGGCGTGGCGGGCGCAGATGGCATGGCGGGCTTTCGTCGAGGGGGAGGGCGAGGCCGTGGATGGGGTGGCAGGCGGAGCGGGTCAGGCGGAGGCCGCGCCCTGCAGCGCCTGCAGCAGGGCATCGAGTGCCGGTGTGTGCCAGCCGCGCCGGCGCACCAGCACGGTTTCGCGTTCGGCCAGCGGCACCCAGCGCAGCGCGGGCGGCTCGCGCATCAGGTCGATGACGGACTGCGGCACCACGCCGGCGCAGCGCCCGGCGGCCACGCAGGCCAGGATGGCGTGGTAGGAGGCCAGCTCCAGCACCTGGGGCGCGGCGCCGTGGCGCTGCGCGCGCATCCAGTCCTCGCCCATGCGGCGGTAGGTGCAGCCGGGGCCGAAGGCGGCCAGCATGTCCACCTGCAGGTCGCCGGGGCGCTCCGCTGGCGGGTGGCTGGCCGGCAGGGCGATGAGCAGCGATTCGGTGAAAACAGGCGTGATGTCCACTGCCGCCTCCGGGTCCACGCCCGGCGGCGGCCAGGCGACCAGCGCGCAGTCGCTGGTGTGGGTCAGCACCTGGTCCACCAGCTCGCGCGAGGCGCCGGTGCGCAGCTCCAGCTGCAGGCCGGGCCACTGCGCATGCAGGCGGGCCAGCGGGGCGGGCAGGCGGGCGGCGGCGGTGCTTTCCATGGCGCCCAGGCGCAGCCGGCCGCCGGGGATAGCGGGGTGCAGCGCCTGGCGGGCCTCTTCGGCCAGCGCCAGCAGGCGGTCGGCGTAGGCGACCAGCGAGGTGCCGGCCGGCGTCAGCGCCATGCGCCGGCCTTCGCGCAGGAACAGCGTGGCGCCGAGCTGCTCTTCCAGCTGCTGCACGCGGGTGGTGACGTTGGACTGCACCCGGCCCAGCCGTTCGGCCGCTCGGGTAATGCTGCCCTCGGCCGCCACGGCACGAAAGATTTCCAGGGCGGACAGATCCATGAAATTCTCTGTTGAAGATGGATTGTGTGAATGTTAATCTGAAAAAAAGAATGAACAAGCCGAGGCGATACCGCATGTCCGATGATTCCGCCCCTTCTGGCGCCGACGCCGCCCAGCCCCCCGTCCTGGCGCACCGCCCGCTGGCCATCGCCCTGGCCGGCATGGCCGCGCTGGGCGCCGCCATGGGCATTGGGCGCTTTGCCTTCACCCCGCTGCTGCCCATGATGCTGCGGGATGGCGTGCTCACCCTGGCCGGCGGGAGCTGGCTGGCCACCGTCAACTACGTGGGCTATCTGGCCGGGGCCCTGGCCTGCATGGCCCTGCCGTGGCTGGCGCCGCGCACCGCCCGGGCCTGGCAGGGCGCGCCGCTCACGCGCTGGGGCCTGGCGGCCACGGTGCTGCTGACCTGCGGCATGGCGCTGCCGGTGGCCGGCGCCTGGCCGTGGCTGCGTGCGGCGGCGGGCGTGGCGAGCGCGGTGGTGTTCCTCAACGTGTCGTCCTGGTGCATGGCGCGTCTGGTGGCGTCGGGGCAGGCGGCGCTGGGCGGGCTGATCTTCTGCGGGCCGGGCCTGGGCATCGTGCTCACGGGCCTCTCGGCCAGCGCCATGGTGTCGGCGCACTGGCCGGCGGCGGCCGGCTGGGCGGCCTTCGGGCTGCTCTGCGCGGTGCTGTGCGCGCTGGTCTGGCCGGTGGTGCGCGGATCGGCGCAACAGGCAGGGATCGGCAGCGCCGCCGTGCCAGCTCCCGGGCCCATGCTTGGCGGGGAGCGCAGCGCCCGGGCGCTGCTCACGCTGGCCTATGGCCTGGCGGGGCTGGGCTACATCGTCACGGCCACCTTTTTGCCGGTGATCGCGCGCGGGGCGCTGCCGGCGGGCTCGCCCTGGCCCGATCTGTTCTGGCCGGTGTTCGGTGCGGGCGTGGCGCTGGGCGCGGCGCTGTCCACCCGCACGCCGGCTGGCTGGGACCGGCGCTGGCTGCTGGCCGGCTGCTACGCGCTGCAGGCGCTGGCCATCGGCCTGGGGCTGGTGTGGCCGGGGGTGGCGGGCTTCGCGCTGGGCAGCCTGCTGCTGGGGCTGCCGTTCACGGCCATCACCTTCTATGCGCTGCAGGAAGCGCGGCGCATCTGGCCGGCGGCGGGCGACAGCTTCGCGGGCCTGCTGACGGGGGCCTACGGCCTGGGCCAGATCGCCGGCCCGCCCCTGGTGGCCTGGGCGCTGCACCATGCGGCCACGCCGCAGCAGGGCTTTGCGCAGGGCCTGGCCATGGCGGCCGGCGCGCTGGTGCTGGGGGCATGCGTGCTGGGGGCGATGGTGCGGCGCTGGCCGCTGCCTGCGGGGCGCTGAGCGCGCCGAGCGCCGTGATCAGGCCGAGCGCGGCAGCTGCAGCACGAAGCTGGCGCCGCTCGCGCCGTCGGGCCGGTCGGTGCAGAAGACTCGGCCGTCGTGGCGTTCGGCGATGGAGCGCACCAGCGCCAGGCCCAGGCCCACGCCGCCGGAGCGTTCGCTGGCGCCGGGCAGGCGGTAGAAGGGCTCGAAGATGCGTTCGCGCTGGTCGGCCGGCACGCCCGGGCCCTGGTCGCACACGCTGGCTTCCACATGCGTGGCGGTGCTGCGCAGGGTGACGGTGATGTCGCCCTGGCTGTAGCGGCGGGCGTTTTCCAGCAGGTTGCGCAGCGCCCGGCGCAGCAGCTTGGGGATGCCGTTCACTTCCAGCGCGTCCGCGGCCGTGCCGTCGGCGATCAGCAGTTCGGCATCCACGCGCACGCATTCCTCGGCGGCCAGGCCCATCAAGTCCACCACCTCGACGGTGCCCACGTCGGCCTCGCGCGCGTCGAGCCGGCTGGCGAGCAGGATCTCGTCCACCAGCTGGTCCAGCTCGGCGATGTTGCGCAGGATCTCGGCACGAAAGTTGGGCGAGGGTGCGCTGCCCTGCATCAGCTCCAGCCCCATGCGGATACGCGTGAGCGGCGAGCGCAGCTCGTGCGAGGCATTGGCCAGCAATGACTTGTGCGACTTGACCAGGGTTTCGATGCGCGCGGCGGCGGCGTTGAACTGCCGGGCCAGATCGGCCACCTCGTCCTGCCCGCGTTCGGTCACGCGCACCGAGAGGTCACCCTCACCGAAGCGCTGCACGCTGCGCTGCAGCGTCTCCAGCCGCACCAGCAGCTTGCGGATGATGGGGAAGACGCCCACGGTGACGGCGATGCCGACCAGCGCGAGCATCCAGAGGAAGCCGAAGGGCGGGCTCAGCCAGAAGGCGGCGTCGTGCCGGCCCGGGCCAGGCGGGCGCGGGCGGGGCGACATCTCCAGCGTATAGGCCGCACCGTCGAGCCCTTCGAGCACGAATTCGATCCCCTCGCCGCGCTCGGTGGGCCGGCGCATGGCCTGGCCCTTGAGCCGGGGGTGGCCCTGGGCATCGCGCAGCACGAATTCGCGTCCCGGAGGCTGCGAGGCGGCCTGCTGCGAGTTGTGCTCGGCCGCGATGCGCCAGGCGAAGCCCACCAGCAGTGCGAACACCGCCACCCCGCCCACCACGGCGAGCCAGATGCGCAGATACAGGCGGCGGGAGAAGGGGCTGACCAGGGACATCTAGTCTTGCTGTTTGGCGAACACGTAGCCCACGCCGCGCACCGTGAGGATGCGGCGCGGGTTCTTGGCGTCCTGCTCGATGGCGGCGCGGATGCGGCCCATGTGGACGTCGATGGAGCGGTCGAAGGCTTCCAGCTCGCGGCCGCGCACGGCTTCCATGATCTGGTCGCGCGTGAGCACGCGGCCGGCGCGCTCGGCCAGCGCGACCAGCAGGTCGAACTGGTAGGAGGTGAGGTCGGCCGGCTGCCCGCCCACGGTGACGCTGCGGGCATCGCGGTCGATCTCCAGCGTGCCAAAGCGCATGAGCTGCGGCGCGGGCTGGGCGCCGCTCTCGCGCCGGCGCAGGATGGCACGGATGCGCGCCAGCAACTCGCGCGGCTCGAAGGGCTTGGGCAGGTAGTCGTCGGCGCCCAGCTCCAGGCCGATGATGCGGTCCATGGGGTCGCCCTTGGCGGTGAGCATCAGCACCGGCACCTGCGCTGCGGCGCCGGGCAGGGCGCGGATGCGGCGGCAGACTTCCAGGCCGTCCATGTCGGGCAGCATCAGGTCCAGGATGACCAGGTCGGGCAGCGCATAGCCGCCCTCGCCCTGCAGATGCGCCAGCCCGCTGCCGCCGTCTGCCCTGTGGGTGACCTGCAGGCCGGACTGGCCCAGGTACTCGCCCACCATCTCGGCCAGGCGGGCATCGTCTTCGATCATCAGCAGTTGGGAACTCATGGCAGGCGGGCGGAAGAGGTAAGACAGAAGAGGCAACGGAGGGGACAACGGGGCACAGGCTGCATGGTGACGCCGGGGCATCTCGCCGGGTTGAAGTCTCCGTAAAGTTAGGTAAACGAGCGCTTCAGACCGGCGGCTGCTCAGCGCCGGTCCCTGCTTTTTGCTATTGAAGTTGTAGCTTGGTGTCGTGGTTTATCAAGGGCTGGGGCCATGTTGACCCGTGATGCCAGCGCCACCAGCAGCAGCACCGGCAGCCCCATCAGCGCGGTGCCGATGAAGAACTCGGTATAGCCGTAGGCATCGACGAAGCGGCCCGAGAAGCCGGCGATCCACTTGGGCAGCAGCAGCATCATGGAGCTGAAGAGGGCGTACTGTGTGGCCGAGTACTGCACGTTCGTGAGGCTGGAAAGGTAGGCGATGAACGCGGCCGAGGCGATGCCGCCCGAGAGGTTGTCGGCCGACACCACCAGCATCAGCAGGGGCACGCTGTGGCCCTGCTGGCCCAGCCAGGCGAAGAGCAGGTTGCTCAGCGCGCTGAGCACCGCGCCCAGCATCAGCACGCGCATCACGCCCAGGCGCATGGACAGCACGCCGCCCACGAAGGCGCCGGCCAGCGTGGCCACCACCCCGAAGACCTTGCTCACGGCGGCCACCTCGTCCTTGGTGTAGCCCATATCGACGTAGAACGGGTTGGCCATGATGCCCATCACCACGTCGCTGATGCGGTACAGCGCGATGAGCGCCAGCAGCAGCGCGGCGTGCCAACGGTAGCGGCGGACGAAGTCGGCAAAGGGCTCGACGAGCGCGCCGCGCAGCCATTCGGCGGCGTTGCGCGCCGGCGGCAGCGGGCGCGGCGCGGGCTCGCGCGAGAGCAGCACGGTGATTGCGCCCACCAGCATCGACGCCGCCATGGTCAGGTAGGCCGCCTGCCAGGCGCCATGCTGGTAGCCGCTGGCCGTGGGTGATTCGGCCCGGGCCGCCACCCAGAGCACGCCGGCGCCGGCCCAGATCATCGCCAGGCGGTAGCCTGTCTGGTAGGTGGCCGCCAGAGCCGCCTGCCGGTCGGCGTCGGCCGATTCGATGCGGAAGGCGTCGAGTGCGATGTCCTGCGTGGCCGAGCCGAAGGCGACGAACAGCGCGCACCACACCATGGGCGCGAGCGCCTCGCGCGGGTCGTTCAGGGCCATGCCTGCGAGCCCGGCCATCACCAGCAGCTGCGACAGCAGCAGCCAGCCGCGCCGCCGGCCCAGCGCGCGCGTGAGCCACGGCAGGGGCATGCGGTCCACCAGCGGCGCCCAGACCCACTTGAAGGCATAGGCCAGCCCCACCCAGCTGAGGTAGCCGATGGTGGTGCGGTCCACGCCGGCCTCGCGCAGCCAGAAGCTCAGCGTGCCCAGCACCAGCAGCAGTGGCAGCCCGGCCGAAAAGCCCAGCGCCAGCATGCGCAGGCTGGCCGGCTCACGATAGACCCGCAGGGCCTGCCCCCAACTGCGGCGCGGCGCGGGCTGCGGCGGCGTGGCGGCGGGATCGGCGCTGGGGGAGGATGCGGCGGGGTGGGTGGAGGGCGCTGGATTCGTCATGGGGGGCACAAAGAGGGCGCGCTGCCTGGGCGGCGGTTGCCGGCCCGGCTGCGCTGTCGGGGGGCGCGGGTCTGGTGGCGGTGCCGTTCAGCCGGCAGGGGTTGCGGGCTGCGGCGGACGGGTGTTCGGGGATTATCGGGCGGCACCCGGCGGTCGCGCCGCCGACTTCAGGAACTGGCGGTCTGTAGCGCCGGGTCCGGTGCGGTGGCCGCGCTGGCGGCGCTTTGCAGGAACTGCGTCGCCGCATCCGCAGGCATGGGCCGTGCGAAGAGGAAGCCCTGCAGCAGATGGCACCCCCACTGCTTGAGCATCTGCGCCTGCTGCAGGGTCTCGACGCCCTCGGCGACGACCTCCACCTGCAGATCGAACGCCAGGCCGATGGCGGTGGCGCACACGGCCTGGCCGCGCCCGCTCAGGTCCATGTCGCGGATGAAGGAACGGTCGAGCTTGAACGCATGCACCGGCAGGCGCCTCAGATAGCTGAGCGACGAATACCCGGTGCCGAAGTCATCAATGGACAGGCGCACGCCCAGCGTGCGCAGCGCCGTCAGGCGTGCGGCCACCAGGTCCAGCTGGTGCATCAGTACGGACTCGGTGATCTCCAGCTCCAGGTCGCCCGGGCGGATGCGGTGACGGGCCAGCGCGTCGGCGATGGTGGCCTGGAGCGATTCGTCTTCGAGCTGGTGCCCCGACAGGTTCACGGCCATGCGCAGCGACGTGTGGCCTTGGGCCTGCCAGCGCGCCAACTGGGCGCAGGCGCTATCCAGCACCCAGGCGCCCAGGGGGTGGATCAGGCCCGTCGATTCCGCTACCGGGATGAAGCGCAGCGGCGAGATCAGCCCACGCACCGGGTGCTGCCAGCGCACCAGTGCCTCCATGCATACCAGCTGGCCGGTGTCGCCCTGGATCTGGGGCTGGTAATGCAGCACGAATTCGCCGCGTGCGAGCGCAGTGCGCAGCTCGTCCTCCAGTTCCAGCTGCTCCTGTACCTGGTCTTTCAGGGCGGAGGTGAAGGTCTTGAGCGGCTGGCCGCCGCGGCCGTTGGCCTTGGCCTGGTGCAGGGCCAGTTCGGCCGCGTCCAGCACGGCCTCGGCCGTCAGGCCGTCATCGGGAAAGCGAGCCACGCCGGCGCTGGCGCGTACGTTCATCACCTTGCCCGCGAAGGCGACGGGCAGGGCGAAGGCGCTGTCGAGCTGTGCATGGCGCTGCGCCATCGCGTGGGGCGCAATGCCCTTGCAGACGACCGTGAAACCGGCCCCATGTCCGCGAGAGAGCAGGTCGCCGTCCACCAGCGTCTTCTGCAGTCGGCCGGCGAGCTGGGCCATGAGGGAGTCGCCAGCGGCCCGCCCTTGCGTGGCGCACAGCAGGTCGAAGCGATCGATGTCGAAGACGAACACGGTCAAGGGCTCGGCCTTGCGCTGGTGGTCTTGCAGCACCGGCGCGAGCTGACGCAGCAGCTCGGCACGGTCCGGCAGCTGGGTGTAGCGAGCGTCCCCGGGCGGGGCTGTACCCTGCGGCGCGGAGCGTGGCGCCGCTGCCGCGAGCGGCGCCGGCGCGGTGGGCGGGCCATAGCGCAGGCCCGAGCCATGCTGGCGCGCCCGAAGTCCCTGGCGGCGCAGATCGCGCATCAACGCGCCGATGACCAAAGCGCTCACGAGCAGGAAGGAGAATCCGCCCAGATACGGCAGGTGCATGTTGCCGCTGTCCGCCAGCACCGAGATGACGGCACCTGCGGACAGCAGTGCGGCGCCCCCATAGGAGGCGACGCGCCAGAGGCTGGCCCTGCCTTGCAAGTTGCGCAGTGCGGGCAGGCTGGCGGCGAGCAGCAAGAACGACAGCAGGCGCAGCAACTGCAGGGGCACGTCGGTGGTGCCTTTGAGCAGGTAGATGGACTCGCCCCAGGGCAGCGTCACCCATTCGGCGGAGGGGGGCTGGTTGAAGCGGTAGCCGAAAGGCGTGCTGAAGTTGTGTGCCGCGAGCACCAGCGTGAGGGCGCTAACGGCGGCGGTCAGGCGCAGGCGGGGCCGTGGCGAGCCTGCCGATTCGAAGAAAAAGGTACCCAGCGGAACCGCTAGCAGCGACCACAGGTTGAGCCAGCGGTGCGCCTGCAGGGCGGAGGCAGGGCCATCGGCCGCATACTGCAGTGCGTTGCAGAGCTGGAACAGCGCGAAGCACAGGCTCAGCGCTGCGTAGCTCCACAGCACGCGCGGCATCTTGCTATGCCAGGCCAGCACAGCGGTGTACCCGGCACCCATGAGAAGGATGCCGACCGAGATCAGGTACGCCGTGACGAGGGGGCTGTCCATGGGAGCGGGGCGGTCGAGCGGCCCGATACAAAACTTGACATTTGATTGTGCCCGAGTTGCCTGGGTCGCGAGCGGCGCTATTTCCTGGGGGATCACAGGTTTAGCGGTAGTCCTACACACCCTTCGCTACCATGATGCCGTGACGCCATCCTTTTCCTTCAGCCGGGCGGCCTGCTCAGTGCGCGCCTACAGCGGTGAATATGCGGTGCATGCCCATGCGCATGCGCAGGTCGTGTACGCGCTGGCCGGCCGCATGGAACTGGAAGTCGCGGGCCGCGCCTTGTGGGTGGACCGGGCGAGCGGCATCGTCGTGCCGGCCGGCGTGCGGCATGGCTTTTCCGCGCTGCCCGGGGCGCGCTTTTGCGTGCTCGACCTGCCCGAGGGCGCTGGCACCGAGCGAGTGCGCCGCTTCGCCGTGCCGCCCCAGGCGCGCCGCTGGATCGACTCCGCGGCCACCGGCTGGACCGATGCCGGAGAGTCGGTCGCAGCCGCCGCCCACTGGCCTGAGGGCGTGGCCCAGGCCTGGCCCGCGCAGGAGGCGGGGCTGGGGAGTGCGGGCCTGCCGCAGCAACTGGCTGGGCTGCTGCAGGCGCCGCGCCTGCTGGCCCGGCGCAACCTGGAAACCGCGCGGCTGGAGCAGGCCGTGCGCGGCGCGCTGCACGAGGACTGGCCTACCGCCCGCATGGCAGCGCTCTGCCACATGAGCGTGCCGCGCTTTCACACCCGTTGGACCGAACTCTGCGGCGCTACTCCACAGGCCTGGCTGCGTGGCATGCGGCTGGATGCGGCGCAGCGGCAGTTGGCCGCCGGCCAGCCGCTGGAGCGCGTGGCCCTGGCCTGCGGCTATGCGACCGGCCCGGCTCTGGCGGCGGCCTTGCGGCGCGAGCGCGGCACCAGCGCCCGCGAGCTGCGCGGGCGCGCGCGGCCTGCAGGCAGTGAAAGCTGCGGTAGCCACGCACCTTGATCGTTGCGCGATAGTGCCTGCGCCCGAGCCGTGGCACGCTCGGGCGCCATGTCTGAAGTCTCTTCCTCTCCTTCTTCCCCCGCTTTCCCGGCCGCGTCCTCCCATGGCGCGCGGGGCATCTGCATGGTGCTGCTGGCGGCGATGCTCTGGGGCACCACCGGCACGGTGCAAAGCCTGGCCCCTGCGGGCCTGTCGCCTTACTGGGTGGGCGCGCTGCGGCTGGGCGTGGCGACGGCCTTCTTCGCCGTGCTGGCAGGCGTTCTGCGACAGCGCGGCGGCCCGAGGGGCCGGCTGGCTGGGCCCAAGGTGCTGCTGGCCGGCGCGTGCGTGGCCGTCTACAACCTCAGCTTCTTCGCGGGCATCAAGATCAGCGGCGTGGCGCTGGGCACGGCGCTGGCCATCGGGAGCGGACCTATCTGGGCGGGGGTGCTGCAGACCGCGCTGCAGCGCCGGATGCCCGCGCCCGTGTGGTGGGTCGGCACGCTGCTGGGTGTGGCCGGCGGCGTGGCGATGGCGCTGGAGGGCGGTGCCGGCAGCGCCGGCCAGCGCGGCGCACAGGCGCTGGGCATCGCGTTGTGCCTGCTGGCGGGGCTGAGTTACTCGGCCTACACGCTGCTCAACAAGCCGCTGGTGCAGAACGCGCCAGCGCCCACGGTCAATTTGGCCGTCTTCGGCACAGCGGCCTTCCTGTCGCTGCCGGTGGCATGGGGCCTGGCCGGAACGCCCTCGCTCACGGCGGGCACCTGGGCCACGGTGGCCTACCTGGGACTGGTGGCTACGGGCCTGGCCTATCTGCTCTTCACCAGCGCGCTGCGCCATATCTCGGGGGCCACCGGCGTCACCCTGGCGCTGGCCGAGCCCGTGACCGCCTTCGTGCTGGCGGTCGTGGTGGTGGGCGAGCCGGCCACCCTGCTGTCGGTGGGCGGTCTCGTGGCGGTGCTGTCGGGTCTGCTGCTGGTGGTGTGGGCCGAACTGCGCGTGGCACGTTCGTGACAGAAGAAAGTTGCTTACATCGCGGCGGCCGAGTTCTCCCTAAACTTGCGCGCCATGCAAGACGACTTCCCTATCGCTTCCCCTGATTCCCACCCTGGGGCCGGCTGCCGCCTGTGCGCCCTGCGCCAGGGCCACGGCGCCTGGAATGCGCGGCGCGGCTTCCTGCTGGCGGCGGGCGCTGCACTGGCCGGGCCGGCGCTGGCGCAGGTGGATGTGGGTTCGGCCTCGGCCATGCGCCAGCTGGTGCCAGCCGAGGGGCTGGAGCAGGCCGCCACGCAGCAATACGGCCAGCTGCTGGAGCAGGCCCGCGCCAAGCGCGCGCTCTCGCCTGACGGGCACCCGCAGCTGCAGAAGCTGCGCGGCATCTCGCAGCGGCTGATTCCCTTCACTCCGCAATGGAACCGCCGCGCCAGCGAATGGCGCTGGCAGGTCAACCTGATCGGCAGCAAGCAGATCAACGCCTTCTGCATGCCGGGCGGCAAGATCGCCTTCTACACCGGCATCCTCGACCAGCTCAAGCTCACCGACGACGAGGCCGCCATGGTCATGGGCCACGAAATGGCGCACGCGCTGCGCGAGCACGCCCGTGCCCGGCTGGCCAAGACGCAGGCCACCAGCATGGGCCTCTCGCTGGGCGCGCAACTGCTGGGCCTGGGCGATCTGGGCAACGTGGCGGCCAACCTGGGCACGCAGCTGCTGTCGCTCAAGTTCAGCCGCAGCGATGAGACCGAGGCCGACCTGGTGGGCCTGGAGCTGGCCGCGCGCGGCGGCTTCGACCCCGACGCCTCGGTAAGCCTGTGGCGCAAGATGGGTGAGGCCACCAAGAACCAGGGCGGCCTGGCCTTTCTTTCCACCCATCCGAGCGGGCCCGACCGCATCCGCCAGCTGGAAGCCAACGTGCCGCGCGTCGAAGGGCTCTACCAGGCGGCCCGGCGCGGTTGACGCAACGCTTTCCTCAGCGGCCTCAGAGTACGCCCATCCACGGCCACAGGGTGACCGACAGCAGCAGGATCAGCGCGAGGCCGGCCAGCGTCACCACCACCCCGACCTTGGCGAACTGCAATGTGCCGAACGCGCCCGTGCCGTAGCACAGCATGTTCTGCGGTGCGTTCGTGGGCAGGATGAAGCCGAAAGACACCACGAAACTCTGCACGAAGACGATGCCGAAGGCCGTTTCCTTCGACACCGGCAGCGTCTGCGTGAAGGCGATGAAGATCGGAATGAGCGTGCTGGCCAGCCCCGTGGCCGAGGCGAAGCCCAGGTGCAGCACGATGCTGAAGACGGCCAACGCGCCGATCACGGCCACCACCGGCAGACCGGCGAGCCCCAGCTGACCCAGCGTCTGCTGGGCCAGCCAGCCGGCCGCGCCGGTGCGCTGCAGCAGCGTGCCCAGCGAGATCGAGGCGGCGAACAGCACCACCGTTCCCCAGGGCACGAGCTTTTCGGCCTGCGCCCAGTGCATCACGCCAATGCGCGGCATCAGCAGCAGCGCGATGCCCAGCTGGGTGGTGGTGGTCGTGTCGAACGGGTGCAGCGTGCCTTCTGTGGACCAGAGCACGAGCAGCAGCAGCGCCACGGCGATCAGGCGCTTTTCCGGGCCGCTGACGGGCCCGAGGGCGCGCAGCTGATCGCGCAGGCTGCCGGCGGCGTTGGCGGCGTCCGGCACCTGCGGGCGCAGCAGCCAGAGCGAGGTGAAGAACAGCACCACGGACATGCCCACGGTGAAGGGCAGGGCGGCCAGGAACCACTGCCCCCAGGTCACGCCGTGCCCGAAGGCGCCCTGCATGAAGTTCAGGCTGATGAGGTTCTGCGCGGCGCCGGTCTTCACCGCGATGTTGAAGATCGAACAGGCCTGGGCGGTGACGATCATCAGCGCGGCGCCCAGGCTGCTGCCCACCGGCAGGCCGAGGGCGGCGGTGATGCCCACCATGATCGGGATCACCGCTCCCACGCGCGCCGTGGCCGAGGGAATGAACAGCGCCAGCACGAAGCCCACCAGCATCGCTCCGAGTGTGAGCCGTGCGGGCGAGATGCCAACCCGGCTCATCACCAGCAGCGCCACGCGGCGGTCCAGCCCCGTGTGCTTGAGCGCCACGGCCAGGAACAGTGCGGCGGCCACCAGCAGCACGGCCGTCGATGAAAAACCGCCCAGCATCACGGTGAGCGCATCGGACGAGCCCATGGGCTTGGCGCCCGGCGTGAGCGGCTTGCCCATCAGGCCGACGACCGCCATGCCGGTGAGCAGCACCGCGCTGTTGGCGGGCGAGACGCATTCGCTGATCCATAGCGTGACGACCAGCACCAGCAGCCCGAGGGCGACCTGGCCCGAAGGAGACAGGCCCGCCGGGGCGGGCAGGGCCAGTACCAGGGCGTAGAGGCCCAGAGCCAGCAGCAGATAGCCGAGCTTGCGGCGGGAGTCGGGCTCCGGCTGCGACGTGATCGGCGCTGCGGGAGCGGGTGAGGGGACGGGCGTTGTCGTCATGGCGAAGGCTTTTCTTTCACGGTGAAGTCCGTGGCCCGCCATGGATCGGGAAACTACCGATTGCGCGGCACCATTGGACCTGTCCGTGAGGATGCGCGCACCGCCGTCCTTACGGGTTGATCGCCATCAAGGCCGCGTCGATGGTCGCCCCACGAGCCCCGCCGGCCCCGGGCTCCTGCGCCGCGTCCGTCAGGTGCCGCCGACGTAAGGGTTGTTGTGCCGCTCGCGCCCGAAGCTGCTTTCCGGACCGTGGCCGGGGATGAAGACCGTCTGGTCGCCCATGGGCCAGAGGCGCTGCACGATGCTGTCGATGAGCTGCTGATGGTTGCCCTGTGGAAAGTCCGTGCGGCCGATGCTGCCGGCGAACAGCACGTCGCCCACGAAGCAGCGCTCGATCTGCGGCGCGTGGAACACCACGTGGCCGGGCGTGTGGCCGGGGCAGTGGCGCACGTGCAGCGTCTCCTCGCCGATCTGCACCGTGTCGCCGTCGTGCAGCCAGCGGGTCGGCGTGAAGGCGCGCGCGGGCGGAAAGCCGAACATCGCGCTCTGTTGTGGCAGCCCGTCGATCCAGAACTGGTCGCCCGGGTGCGGTCCGGTGATCGGCAGGCCGTGCTCGTCGGCCAGCTCGCCCGCGCCGCCCGCGTGGTCGATGTGGGCATGCGTGAGCCAGATCTGAGTGAGCTGGAGTCCGCGCTCCGCCACGGCGGCCAGCAGGCGGTCCAGGTCGCCGCCCGGGTCGATCAGTGCGGCGTCGCGGGTGGCGTCGCACCACAGCAGCGAGCAGTTTTGCTGGAAGGCGGTGACGGGAATGGTGTGGTAGTGGAGCATGGGCGGATTGTGGCGCGCAAAGCGGCGGCCCAGGCGACCGGGGCGCTTGCGGGGCCACGTTGCGCGGTGTCATCCCACGCCGGGGGCGGCGGGGCATCCGGCTTCGCGGTCGCGGCTGCGAATGCGGGGCCGCGCCCGCCAGTCAGGGCCGTTCGCTGGGAGTCCGACGCCGCAGGGCGGTTCAGCGGTGCGGCTGACGTCTGCACAGTCAACGCGCCTATTGGCGTGCGGCGTGGCACGGCCCATGGTGGCCGTTGTACGGCGCAGCCGGCAGGCGCAGTCCCACGCGGGTGATGCCTGCACCGGACTCCGCGAAGGCGGCACCTCCGTGCATGCGCGCGATGGCGGCGACGATGGACAGGCCCAGTCCGTGATTGCGGTCCGCATCGGCGCGTGCCGGATCGGCGCGGTAGAAGCGGTCGAACAGCCGGGGCAGGTGCTCGGCGCCTATGGCGTCGCCAGCGTTCTGCACAGCCAGTTCCACCGAGCCGTCCGCCTGTGGCCGGATCTGGACCGTCGCCGCCGAGGCCGGCCAGCCGTAGCGCGTCGCGTTGCCCAGCAGGTTGGAGAGCGCACGCCGCAGCAGCGGGGCATCGACGCACGCGGCGGCGTCGCCCTCGACTGCGGCGGTGAGCCCGGCTTCGAGCAAAGCGGCCTCGTGGAACTCGACGACCTCCTGCGCGAGCCGTGCCAGGCTGGCCTGCTCCGTCCGGCGGGCCGGCACGCCGCGCTCGGCATTCGAGAGAAACAGCATGTCGCCCACGATGCCGGCCATGCGGTGCAGTTCCTCGAGATTGGACGACAGGATCTCGCACAGCTCTTCCCTGCCGCGCGGACGCCGCAGCGCCAGTTCGCAGCTGCTGATGAGCGTGGCCAGGGGGGTGTTCAGTTCGTGCGCGACATCGGCGTTGAACGACTCCATCTGCCGGTAAGCCGTGGCCAGCTCGCCCAGCAGGACATTGAACTGGGCGATCAGCGGCTGCAGTTCCTGTGCCTGTCCGCTGCCGTCCAGCCGGCGGTCCAGGCGCAGGGCGCTGACCTGCCGGGTTTGCTCCACCAGCTGGTCCAGCGGCGCCAGCCCGCGCCCCACCAGCCAGACCCCGCCTGCCGCGATGGCGCCGGCGCCGAGCAGGGCAGCGAGCGCCAGGGTCCAGCCCAACCGGCCCAGCAGTTCGTCATCGCTTCGCGTGTCGAGCGTCAGCGTGGCCCGCGCATCGTCGCCCGCAGCGTCCGGCATGGACACCTCGAAGTCCACGCGCTTGGCGGCCCCGCCGGACTGCTGGCCCCGTGGCGGGCCTTCGTGGACCACCTGGCCGGCGCCATCCACCATGCGAAGGGACAGTTCGCTATGGCCGGCCAGAAAGTCGTTGAGCAGGTGCTGCACGGACTGCCGGTCATGCGCGCCGCGCCCCTCCTGCAGCAGGTGCTGGATGGCGGCCTGCTTCTGCGCGAGTACGTCGTCCTGCCGGGAGGACAGGGTCCATGCGATCACGATGTAGACGGCGGCGCATGAGAAGCCCAGGCCCAGGATGGCCTGAAGGGCCAGCCCCCTGGAAAGCCGCCCGCGCAGGCTGTTCGGGGACAACCAGGTGGGCATCATGTCGCCCGCTGCTCCAGCACGTAGCCCATGCCCCGGACGGTGTGCAGCAGCGGCAGCGGGAACGGCTGGTCCAGCTTGGTGCGCAGCCGGCGGATGGCGACCTCCACGACGTTGGTGTCGCTGTCGAAGTTCATGTCCCACACCTGTTCGGCCAGTTCGGTGCGCGACAGCACTTCGCCCTGGCGCCGCAGCAGCAGGCTCAGCAGGTTGAATTCCTTGGCGGTCAGGTCCAGCCGCTGGCTCGCGCGCACGGCCCTGCGCCGGATCAGGTCCAGCTCGAGGTCGCCGAGCCGCAGCACGGTGGCCTCGCCGCCGCCGCCGGTGCGGCTCCCGTTGGCCCGGCGCAGCAGGACATGGATGCGGGCCACGAGTTCTGAGAATGCGAACGGCTTGAGGACGTAGTCGTCCGCACCGCTCTGCAGTCCTCTCACCCGGTCTTCCACCTGCACGCGGGCCGTGAGCATGAGCACGGGGGTCTGCCTGCTTTGGCGCAGAGCGGTGAGTACGGCCAGGCCATCGATGCCGGGCAGGTTCCCGTCCAGAACGATGAGGTCGTAGGGGTTCGTCGACGCCATGTGAAGCCCGTCGACGCCGTTCAAGGCCGTGTCCACGACAAAGCCTTCCTCGCCCAGCCCTTTCTTCAGGTACTCGGAGAGCTTCGTCTCGTCTTCGATCAGCAGCAGTTTCATGGGGGTCACCGTCGTCATCCAAAGGGTGCGTGTGGGCGGGCCACCGGGCCGGTCCATAGCGGGGGGATGGTAGTGGACGCGCGGTGCGCGGCGGCCGGGCCGCAGCGCAGTCGCTCTTCAATCATGCGGGGCGCTCCGTCGCGGCAACGGATGTTCCCTGTGCGTATCGGCCCGGCGGTGTGCGATGCTGTAGAGCAGGGGCAGCATCAGCAGGGTCAGCACGGTCGACGAGAGAATGCCGCCGATCACCACCGTGGCCAGCGGGCGCTGGACTTCCGAGCCGGTTCCCGTGGCCAGTGCCATGGGGATGAAGCCCAGCGATGCGACCAGGGCCGTCATGAGCACCGGACGCAGGCGCTGCACTGCACCGGCGCGCACGGCTTGCGCGAGCGGCATCCCCTCGTCTCGCAGCTGCCGGATGAAGCTCAGCATCACCAGGCCGTTGAGCACTGCCACGCCCGACAGTGCGATGAAGCCGATACCGGCGGAGATGGACAGCGGGATATCGCGCAACCACAGCGCCAGGACCCCGCCGGTGAGCGCGAACGGGATGCCGGTGAATACCAGCAGTCCGTCCTTGGCGTTGCCGAACATGGCGAACAGCAGTACGAACACCAGCCCCAGCGACAGCGGCACGACGATCTTCAGTCGGTTCGCAGCGGACTGCAGGTTCTCGAACTGCCCGCCCCATTCCATCCAGTAGCCCGCGGGCAGCGGGACCTGCTGGATGGCCGTCTGCGCCTCGGCGACGAACGAGCCCAGATCCCGCCCCCGCACATTGGCGCTGACCACGATCCGGCGCTTGCCGTTTTCCCGGCTGACCTGGTTCGGGCCCGGCGACACGTCGAGCGAAGCGATCTCGCCCAAGGGAATGAACGAGGGCGCCGCGTTGCCGGTGCGCGGCAATGCGATGGGCAGCCGGCGAATCGCATCGAGATCGGTGCGGATGTTTTCGGGAAGCCGCACCAGGATGTCGAAGCGCCGGTCGCCCTCGTACATCGTGCCTGCGCGCCGCCCCCCCACGGCCGTGGCCACGGTGTTCTGCACGTCCGCCATGTTGAGTCCGTAGCGCGCGGCCGCTGCCCGGTCGATGGCCACGGTCAGCACCGGCAGCCCGGTGGTCTGCTCGACCTTGACCTCGGAGGCGCCATCCAGCCTGCGCAGCACAACGGCGGCTGCCGCCGCGGCCTTGTTCAGCACTTCCATGTCGTCGCCGAAGATCTTGACCGCCACGTCGCTGCGGATGCCGGAGATCAGCTCGTTGAACCGCAGCTGGATGGGCTGGGAGAACTCGTAGCTGTTGCCCGAGATCTTCTCGGCCTCTTCCTGGATCGCTTCCAGCAGCTGCGCTGGCGTCTTGCGAGGCTGCGGCCATTCGTCGACCGGCCTGAGCATGATGTAGCCGTCGGAGATGTTGGGTGGCATCGGATCGGAGGCGATCTCCGCCGTACCGGTGCGTGCAAATACACGCTGCACCTCGGGAAACTTCGCCTTGATGGCGGCTTCTAGCTTCTGCTGCATAGCGACCGATTCGCTCAGGCTGGTGCCCGGAATGCGGATGGCCTGAATGGCTAGGTCACCTTCGCTGAGGCTGGGGGCGAACTCCGTGCCCAGGCGGGTTGCCATGAGGCCCGACAGCACGACCGCGACCAGGGCTGCCGTCAACATCACCGCCTTGGCGCTCAGTACGCGCTCCAGCAGCGGCTCGTAGCGCTGGCGCAGCCAGGACATCAGCCTGTTTTCGCTCTCCGCGACGTGCCGGCCGATGAAGAGCGCGACGGCTGCGGGAACGAAGGTCACCGACAGGATCATGGCGCCCAGCAGCGCAATCACCACGGTGAACGCCATCGGGTGGAACATCCGGCCCTCGACCCCGGTGAGGGCGAAGATCGGCAGATACACCACCATGATGATGAGCTGGCCGAAGACCAGAGGGCGTCGCGCCTCGCGTGCCGCCTCGAAGACCTCAGAAAAGCGCTCCTTCAGCGAAAGCGCGCGCCCTGCGGCATGCTGCGCCTGCGCCAGGCGGCGGATGCAGTTCTCGACGATCACCACGGCGCCGTCCACGATGATGCCGAAGTCGAGCGCTCCCAGGCTCATCAGATTCGCGCTGATCTTCTGCGACACCATGCCGGTGAAGGTGAACAGCATGGCCAGCGGAATGATCATGGCCGTGATCAGCGCAGCGCGCAGGTTGCCGAGGAACGCGAAGAGCACAGCGATCACGAGGATCGCGCCCTCGAGCAGGTTCTTCTTCACCGTCGCGATCGCCTTGTCCACCAGCACCGTCCGGTCGTAGACCGTGACGGCCTGCACCCCCGCCGGCAGGGTGCGGTTGATCTCCAGCATCTTGCGGTCCACGGCCTGCGACACCGTGCGGCTGTTCTCCCCGATCAGCATGAAGACGGTGCCGAGCACGACTTCCTTGCCGTTTTCCGTGGCGGCGCCGGTGCGCAGTTCCCGGCCCAGCAGCACGTCTGCGACATCACGTATGCGGATGGGCAGCCCGGCCGCGGTGCTGACCACGATGTTGCCCACGTCCTCCATCGAGCGGACCTGGCCGGGAGCGCGGATCAGGTACTGCTCGCCGCGGCGCTCGATATAGCCGGCGCCGACGTTCTCGTTGTTGCGCTCCAGCGCGCTGACCACGTCGGCCAGGGTGAGTCCGTGCGAGTGGAGCTTCTCCGGGTTCGGCGCCACCTGGTATTCCTTCGAGAAGCCGCCGATGCTGTTGATCTCCGTCACGCCTTTCACGTTGCGCAGCTGGGGCTTGATGATCCAGTCCTGAATCTCCCGTAAGTCGGCCGGCGTGTACGGCTGGCCGTCGGGCCTGCGCGCGTCTTCCCGCGCTTCGACGGTCCACAGGTAGATTTCTCCCAGTCCGGTCGAAATCGGCCCGATCACGGGGTTCGTTCCATCGGGCAGCTGTTCGCGGGCGGCCTGGATGCGCTCATTCACCAGCTGGCGCGCAAAGTAGATGTCCACACCGTCTTCGAAGATCACCGTGACCTGTGACAGCCCGTAGCGTGACAGGGAGCGGGTTTGCTTCAGCCCCGGCAGGCCGGCCATTACCGTCTCGATCGGATAGGTGATGCGCTGCTCGGTTTCCAGGGGCGAATAGCCCTGCGCCGCGGTGTTGACCTGTACCTGGACGTTGGTGATGTCCGGTACCGCATCGATCGGCAGGCGCTGGTAGTTGTAGATGCCCAGCGCGGCCATGCCTGCGACGGCCAGCATCACGAGCCAGCGGTGGGCGATGGAAAAATGGATGATCCGTTCGAACATGGCGGGCCTCAGTGCTCGTGGCCCGAAGAGCCCTTGCCCTGCTGCGCCTTCACGGCGAAGCTCCCCTGGCCGGCGTATTCCGTGCCGGCCTCCAGCCCTTCCAGGATCTCGGTGCGCTGCCCGTCGGAGCGGCCGATCTTCACGACCCTGGGGGCAAAGCCGCCGGCCACCTTCACATAGACGGTCGGCCGGCTCTCCACCATCTGGATGGCGTCGGCGGCCACGGTGATCGCGGGCCTGTCCTGCCCGTGGATCAGCTCCACCGTCACGAACAGCCCGGGACGCCAGGCCATCTCCGGGTTCGGCAGCGTCACCCGAGCCGTCGCTGCGCGCGTCTGATCGCCCAGGAGTGCGCCGACGTACGACACCTTGCCCGAGGCTTCGCGTTGAAAGCCCGTAGCCTTGACGAGGGCAGGCTCGCCGATCCGCACGAGGGGCAACTGCGACGCCGTGACATTCATCTGCGCCCAGACCGTCGTCAGGTCCGAGACGGTGAAGACGTTGGCGTCGTCTTTGACCGACTCGCCCAGAGCGATGTGCTTCTCGACCACCAGGCCGTCGAATGGGGCCCGTAGCGCATACCGCGCGAGATCGCTGGCGGGGCCGCCCGGGGCTGCCCCGAGTGCCTTGAGCTTCTGGCTGGCATTGGCCACGGCGATCTCGGCCTCGCGCTGGACTTGCTCTGCCTGCAGGAAGTCCTGCTGTGCGGAGATCTTGTCCTCGAAGAGCCGGCGTTCCCGTTCGGCTGTCGTCTTCGCCAGAGCCAGGCGCCTTTGCGCGGCCATCAGCTCGCTGCGTTGCTCCGAGAGCCCCGGGCTGGAGATGACGGCCAGCAGCTGCCCCTTCTTCACCTGCTGGCCCAGGTCGGCATGCACGCTCTCGACCACCCCGGCAACGCGAGGGACGATATGTGCGGTGCGGTCTTCGTTGAAGCGGATTTCGCCGGGCAGCTGTACGCGGCTCGCGATATCGCCTGGCCCGCTTCGTTCGATCACCACGCCGGCGTTGCGTAACTGCTCTTCCGTGAAGGCGACGATGCCTTCTTCCTCGCCGTGATCCGCCTCGCCCTCTTGTCCATGGCCGGACGCCCCGGAACGCGCGGCCTCACCAGCGTGGCCGGAGGTCTGTTCCTTCGCGCCTGTGTTTTCCTCGTGCCCGTGTTCGTCGGCCCGGGCTTCGCCTTGCGGCCTCGGGTCGCGCAGGATGAGCATGCCGGCGACGATCGCCGCCACGAGAATGCCGATGATGAGAAGGGTGTGCCGCAGCCGGATCCGGTCAGGGCCGGTAGGGAAGATGTTTTTCATGGAAGCGAGGTTGGGCTGGGGTTGAGCAGGGGGGGGGCCGCCTCGGCGATGCTGAGCAGGCGTTCCAGCTCTGCGGCGGCGCGGAACGTGTCGAGCAAGGCCCGCAGGTACTCCGTTTGGGTGGAAACCAGGGTGCGCTGGGCATCCAGCGCTTCCAGATAGCTGAACTTGCCGAGCTGGAAACCCTTCGACGCGGCGCGGTGGGCATCGCGCGCGCCAGGGATCGCATCGCGCTGCAAGGTCTGGGCCTCGGTGCGGGCGGAGCGCAGCTGCTCGCGTGCCTGCGCCATGTCGGCGTTCAGCCGAAGTTCCGTGGCCGCCAGCGCCTCGCGGGCCTTCTCCTCGCGGCGGAGCGCTTCCTCCAGGTGGCCCTGATTCCGATCGAATAGCGGGAGCGGGACGCTCAGCCCCACGACTGCCGCGGTGATACCGCTTTCCTGGCTGCGTTTCGCGCCCACGGACACCGTGACATCGGCCACGCGGCGCCTACGCTCCAGCTCCGCGGCGGCCTGGGCGCGCTCGAGCTCAAGCCGGGCGCGCCGGAGCACGGGTGACGCCGCCATCCGTGCGACCACCACCGCATCGGTCAGACCGTCGCTTGGCAGGTCCAGGCTGCCGATGACCGGCGTGGCGCGCGGATGCGTGTCGCCCCAGAGCGCGAAGAGCTTCTGCCGGGCTGCGCGCAGATGGCCCTCGGCCTGGGTCAGCGCCGCCTGCGCTGCGGCCTGCGCCACCATGGCGCGGGTTGCTTCCAGGGGCGCCAGCTTTCCCGCGCGAACCCGCCGGGCCGTCGCTTCGGCATCCCCGCGGGCAAGCGCCAGCGAAGACTGGGCCAGGTGCAGACGCTCCTGCGCCACCAGCACCTCATGGAAGGCCACCACCGCTTGGAAGCGCACGTCTGCCCGTGCCAGATCGATGTCGGCTGCCGCCTGTTCGCGCACCCGCTGCGCGAGCGTCACGCGGGCAGCGCGCTGGCCCCCGAGGTCCAGCGTCTGCGTCAGCTGCACGGTGGAGGTCTGCCTTCCCCGCGTGAAGTCTTCTTGCTGTATCGACAGCTCCGGGTTGGGCCGCAGTGATGCCTGCAGCGCGCTGCCGCCCGTCGCTTCGAACTCGCGTTGCGCGAGGGAGATGGCGGGGTTCCTGGACAGTGCCAGGGCCACCGCCTCAGCGAGTGTCAATGGCGCAGGCGCGGGTTCGGCCTGTGCCCCGGCGGACGCAGCAGCGGTGTCCTGCGCATGGGCCGGGGCTCCGAGAATGAGCAGGCCAGCCAGCGCCAAGGCGCCGGCGCTGCCCGGAAAGGGTCGTGAATGAAACACCTGGATCTCCGAAGTCAAGGGAACTTCGGCGGACCGGCTCAGCGCTTGCGATTCAGGCGCGCATCGTGCAGTCCTCCGTCGATGGAGCGATGCAGGCGCGCCAGCGGGGACGGTCGATGTCGCTGATGGAACGGGTTCCGTGGTGGTCGAGATCCAGAGGCACGTCCCAAGCCCGGCGCGCTTGGCCGGGCAGTCCTGGTGCCTGCAGCGTCCCGCCATGGACCGAGGGGTGTGCGAGCGCGTGGAAGAGGCATGGAGCGCCACCGTGCTCCTGTGCATGGCTGTCCTGTGCGGACTCTTGGGCCTGCACCGTCGCTCCCGAAAAGGCTGAACGCGATTCGTGCATCTGTGCGGCAGCCCACTGCAGCGGCAGCAAGAGCAGCAGAAAGACGAAGAGGGCGCGGTGAAGCATCGGGAGGCGGGCGTGAGGTCTGGACAGTTCGCGTGGCCGGGATGGGTGGACGTGGATGGGGCCGGCTCGGCGCGGATATTAGGGAGAGGACTCCGTCATGAATCCGACAGCCAGATGACAAATCCGTCATCTTTGGCGACGTGCGCAGCCGGCCACCTTGGGGCGGCCGTCGGGCTTCGCGGTCTCGCGCAGGTCCTCCGCTGCGCATGACGCACTTGTCACCTCGGCGTCGCCTCGGTGTCGGCATGCGATTCCTACAGTGGCTGCATCTCTCGCGGCATCCGGCCCCGGAGATTGTTCAAGTCAACCAATGAAAGGACCTTGCTTCCATGAACCACGCGCAACGAATCCATCCGATTGTCCTGGGCGCAGCCGGAATGCTGCTGTTCATGCTGTCCGGTGCGGCATCCGCCAGTGGCTACTGGCATCCCGCACCCAGCGAAACGGGTGTGACCACCGAGCCCGGTCATTTCCAGAGTGCCATGACGCGCGAACAGGTCCGCGATGAAGCCATCGCCGCCATGCGCAATGGAGAGATGTGGCGGGTCACGGAAAGCGGAGAGCCTCCCCGGGTGTCGCCCGCGCGTACGCTGCCGTCCCCAGCCCGCAAGGCAGCGGGAGCCACGCAGTCCGGGGCTGCCGAATAGAGGCCGCCAGGGGCGGCGTATTCCACTGCCTGTTCAACACCGGCAGAGGCTGAGGAGGGGGAAAGGTGGGCCGGGCTCCGGGCTGCGCCGGCCGCCACCCCTTCAGCGGTTGTGCCCTGCCCGCAGTTGCTCGATCAGCGAGAAAGCCGTCATGCCCACCGCCATGGCGCCCACGAACCACCAGGCCTCGTGATGGCCGGCTGCGGCGCTCACCAGTCCCGGGCCTGGGCAGAAGCCCGCCAGGCCCCAGCCGGCGCCGAAGGCGAGGCTGCCCCATACCAGCCGGCGGTCGAGCGTGGTGCGCGTGGGCCATTGCAGGGGTGCGCCCAGCACGCTGAGCTGGCGGCGCCGCAGCCAGGCGAAGGCCGGGGCTGTCACCGCGATGGCGCCGCCCATCACCAGCGCGAGCGATGGGTCCCATGTGCCGGCCAGGTCGAGAAAGCCCAGTACCTTGGCCGGGTCTGTCATGCCCGACAGCATCAGGCCCAGGCCGAAGACCAGGCCGGACAGCAGGGCGAAGCCCAGGCGGAGGAATGCGTTGGTTTGCATGGATCAGCCTCCCCAGCCCGGAATGGCGAGCACGTGCCGCAGGACATAGACCATCAGAAAGCCTGCCGCCATGAACGCAGCGGTAGCTGCCATTGAACGCGGCGAGCCGCGCGAGAGCCCGCACACGCCATGGCCGCTGGTACAGCCCGCGGCGTAGCGTGTGCCCAGTCCCACCAGCAGCCCGGCCACTATCAGCGCGGGCGTTCCCACTGCGATGGTGGAGGGCGGCAGCGTGCCTGCCAGGCGCCAGAGCGGCACTGCCAGCATCAAACCGGCGATGAAGAGCCCGCGCCAGAGCCGGTCGCCCGGCGCGCTGCGCCCCAGCAGGCCGCCCATCACACCGCTGATGCCGGCGATGCGGCCGTTGAAGGCCATGAAAAGCACTGCGGCCAAGCCGATCAGCGCGCCGCCGGCGAGCGATCGCCAGGGAGTGAAGTGTGTCCAGTCGATGTTCATTGCGCGAACTCCTCAGTGGGGGGGGATGCCGCAGGGCCGCAAAAGGCCGCGTGCAGCGCCTGCATCACGGTCAGCACCTCGGCGCTGGCCAGCCGGTAATAGACGAACTTGCCTTCGCGGCGCGTTTCCACGAGCCCCTCGTCGCGCAGCACGCCCAGCTGCTGCGACAGCGTGGGCTGCACGATGCCGGCCTGCGCCTGCAGCTCGCCCACGTTGCGCTCTGCGCCGGCCTCGGCCAGCTGGCACAGCAGCAGGAGGCGGTCTTCGTTGGCCATGGCCTTGAGCAGGGCGCAGGCGCGCCCGGCGGAGGCGCGGAGCTGCTCCAGTGCCTCGGAGGGCGGAGCCTGGCTTGTGATTGGGGGTAGCGGTTCGTTGCGTTTCATGCGATCATTATATTTGAATATATATTCAATGCTTGTATATCGTTTTCGCGCTGAGGCGCTTGCCGCCGGCCAGGAGATCCTTCATGACCCACAGCTCCACCCCCATCGCCACTGCTGCATCGCACGCCGCCCAGGTGCAGGCCTTCTTCGATCCCGCCACTTCGACAGTGACGTACGTGCTGTTCGAGGCGCAGGGAGGTGCCTGCGCGGTGATCGACCCGGTGCTGGACTACGACGCCAAGTCCGGCCGCACCTCCACCGCGTCGGCCGACCGGGTGATCGCCTTCATCCAGGCGCAGGGTCTGCAGGTGCAATGGCTGCTCGAAACCCATGCCCATGCCGACCATCTCTCCGCCGCGCACTACCTGCAACGCAAGCTGGGCGGCACCATCGCCATCGGCTCGGCCATCCGCACCGTGCAGGGCGTGTTCGGCCGGCTTTTCCATCTGGCCGAGCCGGAATTCCGTGCCGACGGCGCGCAGTTCGGCCACCTGTTCGAGCCCGACGAGCGGTTCCACGTCGGCGCCCTGCGCCTGCGGGCGATGCACGTGCCTGGCCACACGCCGGCCGACATGGCCTATGTGCTGGAAGACGCTTTGGGCACGGCGCAGATGGCTTTCGTGGGCGACACGCTCTTTATGCCCGACGTGGGTAGCGCGCGTTGTGACTTTCCCGGCGGCGATGCGCGCACGCTCTATGCCTCGGTGCGCCGCCTGCTGGCCCTTCCCGCCGCCACGCGCCTCTTCATGTGCCACGACTACCCGCCCGAGGGCCGCGCCCCGCAGTGGGAAACCACGGTGGCCGCGCAGCGCGAGCGCAACATTCACCTGCACGACGGCATCGACGAGGCCGCGTTCGTCACCCTGCGCGAGCGGCGCGATGCGACGCTGGACATGCCAGTGCTGATCCTGCCATCCATCCAGGTCAACATCCGCGCGGGCGAGCTGCCGCCGCCCGAGGCGAACGGTACGCGCTACCTGAAGATCCCGCTCGACGCGCTGTAGGCCCGGCATGCGGGCATCGCCTGCGAGGGGCGTGCCGCCGCAGCGCGCGGCACCGGGTCAGGCGGCAGATGGAAGCGGGGCCGCGAGCGCGCTGCCATCCAGCCGCTCGCAGTGCGCGACGAAGCACTGCAGTGGGCCTGACAGGCGCTTCTGGCGATGGTGGACCAGGTAGAAGCGGCGCTTGAGCCGTGGCAGCGTGGTGTGCAGCACCACGAGGCGGCCCAGCGTCACGAGATCCTGCACCGCGCACCAGGGCAGGCAGGCCAGCCCCAGGCCAGCGACGGCGGCCTGCTTGATGGCCTCGGTGCTGCCGGGCTGCAGATCGGCCTGCAGGTGGTGCAGATGCGGCAGCAGGGCGTGCTCCACCGCCTCGCGCGTGCCCGAGCCGGCCTCGCGCAGCAGCCAGCGTGCCTGCCGCAGGGCCTTGAGCGGCACGCGCGCCTCGGGACCATGGGCCTGCGCCAGCGTATGCGTCGGCGCGGCAACCACCACCAGCTCGTCCTCCAGCCAGGGCGCGACCTGCAGCGCGGGCTCGTGGCACGGGCCTTCGATCAGGCCCATGTCCACCTCCAGCCGGTCCACCGCGCCGGCGATCTCCCGCGTGTTGCCGATGACCACGTCCACCGCGGCGCCGGGCCAGTCCTGCAGGTACCCGGCCACGAGCGCGGGCAGGACGTAGTTGCCGATCGTGCTGCTGGCCCCGATCCGCAGCCGCGTGGCCAGCCGTGTGCGGGGGCCGCCCGGGCCGGCCAGTCCGAACTGGCTTTCGATGGCCTGAGCCGCATCGAGGAGGGCCCGTGCCTGGGGCAGCAGGGCCCGGCCGCAGTCGTTGAGCAGCAGCCGCTTGCCGATGCGGTCGAAGAGCTGCGCCTGCAGCAGTGCCTCCAGCTCGTTGAGCGCGGCGCTGGTGGCCGACTGCGAAAGCGCCAAGCGCTCGCCCGCGGCCGTGGTGCTGCCGGTATCGGCCACCGCCGTAAAGATCGCCCATTGACGCAGGGTGAGTCGCATGTCGGCCTTTCTTTGTTACCTGCCTAGTAATTTGGTTATAACGAAATTATCCGTTTGTCAGATAGGTTGCGGCGGTTCAAAGTTCTTCCATCGCGTCGGAGAACGATGCGATGGAGAACAACACCATGCAAACCGCCCCGTCGCCAGTCCCTGCTTCGAGCCCTTTAGCGCACACCTCGGCCTCTCTGGTCCGCTCAAGCGCCGCCCTGGCTCATTCGCTACGACAGGCGCTGCCGGGCCTGGCGCTCACGGGCGCGCTGGCGTTCGCGGCCATCCACCTCGGCGATCTCCCGTGGTTCGCAGCCCACGGCGTCAGTGCGCTGACCCTGGCCATCGTGCTGGGCATGGTGGTCGGCAATACCGTCTATGCCCGTGTCGGCGCGGTGGCCGGTGCGGGCGTGAATCTCTCCAAGGTCCGCCTGCTGCGCCTGGGCATCGTGCTCTACGGCCTGCGGCTGACGTTCCAGGACATCGGCCACGTCGGCTGGGCAGGCGTCGCCATCGATGCGGCGGTGCTGGGCAGCACCTTCGCGCTGGCGTGCTTGCTCGGCACCCGGGTGTTCGGGCTGGACCGCCGTACGGCGATGCTGATCGGTGCCGGCAGCTCCATCTGCGGCGCCGCGGCCGTGATGGCGGCCGAGCCCGTCGTGCGCGGTCGGGCCGAGCAGGTGACCGTCGCGGTCGCTACCGTGGTGGTGTTCGGCACGGTGTCGATCTTCCTCTACCCGCTGATCTACGAGCTCAACGCGCAGCACCATCTCATCGACCTCTCCGCCCAGGCCTACGGTGTCTTCGCCGGCTCCACCATCCACGAGGTCGCCCAGGTCGTGGCGGCCGGCCGCGCCGTCGGCGAGGCCTCCGCCGATACGGCCGTGATCGCCAAGATGGTCCGCGTGATGATGTTGGCGCCGTTCCTGCTCATCCTCTCGGCATGGCTGTCGCGCGATGCAGCGGCCTGCGCCCGGCAAGGCGCTGCGCAAGAGGCCGAAGGCAGTCAGTGTGACCCGCAGCGTGGCGGCATCGCCATTCCCTGGTTCGCCCTGGGCTTCGTCGGGGTCGCGGGAGTGCATTCGCTGAACGTGCTGCCGGCCGCAGCCGTCGCTCACCTGACCGAGATCGACACGGTGCTGCTGGCCATGGCCATGGCCGGCCTCGGGCTGACCACGCACGCCTCGGCCATCCGCCGCGCTGGCATCCGGCCGCTGGCGCTGGCGGCCACGCTGTTCGTCTGGCTGGTGTGCGGCGGGCTGGCCATCAACCTGGGCATCAGCTGGCTGCTGCAGGCTTGAGAAGTCCGCTGGATCGGCAGGCCGCCGGAGTGCTTACAGGGTGAGGTCGTATTCCACCGTGATCGGTGCGTGGTCCGAGAACTTCACATCCTTGTAGATATGTTCGCTGCGCGCCAGCGCGGCGATGGCCGGCGTCGCCAGGTGGTAGTCGAGCCGCCAGCCCACGTTGTTGGCATAGGCCTGGCCCCGGTTGCTCCACCAGGTGTAGGCCGTGTCGGTGGCGCTGGGCTGCAGCCGGCGATAGACGTCGATCAGCCCGCCCGTGGCTTCGGTGGTGTGCAGCAGCTGGGTCATCCAGGCGCGCTCTTCGGGCAGGAAGCCGCTGTTCTTCTGGTTGCTGCGCCAGTTCTTCAGGTCGATCTGCTGGTGGGCGATGTTGATGTCGCCGCAGAGGATGAGCTCGCGCTCGGCCTTCAGGCGCATGAGGTGTGGGTGGAACTCCGCGAGGAAGCGAAACTTGGCCTCCTGCCGCTCGGGGCCCGATGAGCCGCTCGGGAAGTAGGCGCTGATGATCGATAGCTTGCGCGAGGGCGTGTCGAAGCGCGCTTCCACGTAGCGGCCCTCCGCGTCGAATTCCGTCGAGCCGTAGCCGACGACCACGTCGGTAGGCTCGTGGCGCGTATAGATGCCCACGCCCGAATAGCCTTTCTTGGTCGCGAAGTGGAAGTGACCCGTGAGGCCGGCGAGCTGCTCGAAGCGGCCCTGCATGTCGGCGGACTGTGCCTTGATCTCCTGCACGCAAATACAATCCGGCCGGTTTGCGGCGATCCAGGCTTCGACGCCTTTCGAGGCGGCCGAACGGATGCCGTTGAGGTTGAGGCTGGTTAATTTGAACAAAGGTGCATTCATGGTGACAGACAAGGCGCAGCCGGTAGAGCAGCAAGGCTCCCTGGCGCAGGATTTCGTGCGTTTCGCCGAGGCCTCCGGCGTGCTGCGCTTCGGCGAATTCAAGACCAAGGCGGGCCGGATGAGCCCGTACTTCTTCAATGCCGGGCTGTTCGACGACGGCGCCAAGATGGGTCGGCTGGCGGAATTCTATGCAAAGGCGCTGGTCGCCAGCGGCATCGAGTTCGACATGGTCTTCGGGCCCGCCTACAAGGGCATTCCCCTGGCCGCGACGGTGGCCGTCGAGCTGGCCCGCCTGGGCCGCAACGTGCCCTTCGCCTACAACCGCAAGGAAGCCAAGGACCACGGCGAAGGCGGCACGCTGGTGGGCGCGCCGCTCAAGGGCCGTGTGCTGATCGTGGACGACGTGATGTCCGCTGGCACCGCCGCGCGCGAATCCATCGCCCTCATCCGTGCGGCGGGCGCCGTGCCGCACGCCATCGCCATCGCGCTGGACCGGCAGGAAAAGGCCACCGAGAACGGCCAGGACGTGGACCACAGCGCCGTGCAGTACGTGCGCAACCAGCTCGGCATGCAGGTCTGCACCATCGCCACGCTGGCCGACCTGCTGCAGTACCTGGCGCAGAGCGGCGCGGGTGCCGAGATGGCGGCCCACCACGGACGCGTGCTGGCCTATCGCGAACGCTATGGCGTAGGCGCTGCATGAATCCGGTGGCCCGCCAGTCGTCCGTAGGTCAGCGCGCGTGCGCGGCCGCTGGCGTGGCCCTGGCGGGCCTGTGCTGTACCGGCTTCGTTGCGGCGCAGTCCGCGCCGGCCGGCGGCAGCGTCTATACCTGCATCGACCGGCTGGGCCGGCGCCTTACCGCCGATCGGCCAATCCCGGAATGCAACGACCGCGAGCAGCGCGTGCTGGACCAGACGGGTGCCGAGCGCCGCCGCATGGGTCCAGCGCTCACCGAGAACGAGCGCGCCGCGGCCGAGGCCCAGCATCAGCGCGAGTCCGCTGAGCGCGCCCGCGTGGCCGAAGAGCGCCGGCGCGAACGCGTGCTGGCCGCGCGCTACCCCACGCCGAGCGCGCACGACGCCGAGCGCGCCTCAGCGCTGGCCCGCGTGGACGATGTGACCGCCGTCACGCAAAAGCATGTGGATGACCTGCTGCGCGACCGCAAGAAGCTGGAGGCGGAGCTGGCGGCTTACGCCAGCACGCCGGGCAAGGCGCCCATGGCCCTGCGCCGGCAGCTGGCCGAGCAGGACCAGGTCTTGGAGACGCACAGGCACTTCGTCGCGGCGCAGGAGGCCGAGAAGCGCCGGGTGAACCAGCGCTTCGATGCCGAACGGGCCGTGCTGCAGCCGATCTGGGCGGCGAATCCGGCCGTGCCGGAGGCCGCTGCTGCGGAGCGCTGAGCCGCCCACCGCAGCGCACTGTCCGCAGAGCGGCGCCCAGGCGCCACCGCCTGGATGGGGTTCCGTCAGGCGGCTGCAGCCAGCTTGGCGCGCAGCATGTCGTTGACCTGCTGCGGGTTGGCCTTGCCTCGGCTGGCCTTCATGGCCTGGCCGACCAGCGCGTTGAACGCCTTGTCCTTGCCGGCCTTGAACTGGGCCACGTTGTCGGGGTTGGCGGCGATCACCTCATCGATGATCTTCTCCAGCGCGCCGGAATCGTTCATCTGCTTGAGGCCCTTGGCCTCGATCACCGCATCCACGTCCAGGCCATCGCCCGTCCAGAGCACTTCGAACACCTGGCGGGCAGCCGCGTTGGAAATGGTGCCGTCGGCGATGCGCCCGATCAGCTGAGCCAGCAGCGCGGCCGTGACTGGCGCCGCCGCGATGTCGATCTCGCTCGCGTTCACGCGGCGCGAGATCTCGCCCATGATCCAGTTGCTGGCCAGTTTGGGTTGGCCGCTCGCCTTGGCGGCTTCTTCGAAGTAGGCCGCCATGGCCTTCGATTGCGTGAGCGTGGTCGCGTCGTATTCCGGCAGACCGTAGTCGGCCACGAAGCGCGCCGCCATGCTGCGCGGCAATTCCGGCATGCGCGCCCGTTCTTCCTGCACCCACTGCTCCGAAATCCGTAGCGGCGGCAAGTCCGGGTCGGGGAAGTAGCGGTAGTCGGCCGCGTCTTCCTTGGTGCGCATGGCGCGCGTTTCGCCCGTGTCGGGGTCGAACAGCACGGTGGCCTGCTGGATGGCGTGGCCGTCCTCGATCTGCTCGATCTGCCAGCGGATCTCGTAGTCGATCGCCTGCTGCATGAACTTGAAGCTGTTCAGGTTCTTGATCTCGCGGCGCGTGCCCAGCGGGGCGCCCGGCTTGCGCACGGAGACATTGGCGTCGCAGCGGAACGAGCCTTCCTGCATGTTGCCGTCGCAGATGCCGATCCAGGTGACGATCTTGTGCAGCTCGCGGGCGTAGGCCACGGCTTCCTCGCTGCTGCGGATGTCGGGCTCGGTCACGATCTCCAGCAGGGGCGTGCCGGCGCGGTTCAGGTCGATGCCCGACTGGCCGATGAAATCCTCATGCAGCGACTTGCCCGCGTCTTCCTCGAGGTGGGCGCGCACCAGGCGCACGGTCTTCTGCTCGTCGCCCAGATAGAACGACACCTCGCCGCCCTGCACCACCGGGATCTCGAACTGGCTGATCTGGTAGCCCTTGGGCAGGTCGGGGTAGAAGTAGTTCTTGCGCGCGAAGATGCTCTCGGGCGCGACGGTGGAGCCCAGGGCCAGGCCCAGGCGGATGGCGCAGGCCACGGCCTCGCGGTTCATCACCGGCAGCGTGCCGGGCAGGGCCAGGTCCACCGCGCAGGCCTGCGTGTTGGGCTCGGCGCCAAAGGCCGTGGGCGCGCGGCTGAAGATCTTCGACTGCGTGGCGAGCTGGGTGTGGGTCTCGAAGCCGATGACGACTTCGTAGCCGTGGATCAGTTTGGGGGTCGTCGTCATGTCACAGGCCTCCTGGCGCGCGGAGGTGGAAGTCGGTCGCCTGCTGCAGGCGGTGTGCGGCGTTGAGCAGGCGGCCTTCCTGGAAGTAGTTGCCGATGAGCTGCAGGCCCACGGGCATGCCGCCTTCGCCGAAGCCCGCAGGCACGCTCATGCCGGGCAGGCCGGCGAGCGAAGCGGGCAGGGTGAAGATGTCGGCCAGGTAGTCGGCCAGCGGGTCGTTGCCGTGTTCGCCCAGCTTCCAGGCCACCGTGGGGGCCACGGGGCCGGCGATCACATCGCATTCCTTGAAGGCATTCTGGAAGTCGTCGGCGATCATGCGGCGGATCTTCTGCGCCTGCAGGTAGTAGGCGTCGTAGTAGCCATGCGAGAGCACGTAGGCGCCGATCATGATGCGGCGCTTGACCTCGTCGCCGAAGCCTTCGGCGCGCGTCTTCTTGTACATGTCCACCAGGTCGGTGTAGTCCTTGGTGCGATGGCCGAACTTCACGCCGTCGAAGCGGCTCAGGTTCGACGAGGCCTCGGCCGGCGCGATGATGTAGTACACCGGGATGGACAGCTCGGTGCGCGGCAGCGTGATGGGCACGAGCCTGGCGCCGAGCTTCTCGTATTCCTTGAGCGCGCCATCGACTGCGGCGCGCACGTCGGGCGCCAGGCCTTCGCCGAAGAACTCGGCCGGGATGCCGATGCGCAGGCCGTCGATGGGGGCGTTCAGCTGGGCGCTGAAGTCTTCGGCGGGCACGTCCAGGCTGGTGGAATCGCGGTCCGGGTCGGGGCCGCAGATCGCCGAGAGCAGCAGGGCGCAGTCTTCGGCGCTGCGGGCCATCGGGCCGGCCTGGTCCAGGCTGGAAGCGAAGGCGATCATGCCGTAGCGGCTGGCGCGGCCGTAGGTGGGCTTGATGCCGGTGATGCCGCAGAACGAGGCCGGCTGGCGGATCGAGCCGCCGGTGTCGGTGCCGGTCACGGCCGGGGCCAGGCGCGCGGCCACGGCCACGGCGCTGCCGCCCGAGGAGCCGCCCGGCACGCGGTCGGTCGCCCAGGGGTTGCGCACCGGGGCGGGCGCATCGCTGCCCACGGGGGCGACGGCCGAGTTCTCGTTGGCCGAGCCCATGGCGAATTCATCGCAGTTGAGCTTGCCCAGCGTCACGGCGCCGGCATCGGCCAGGCGCGTGACCACGGTGGCGTCGAAGGGCGAGCGGTAGCCGGCCAGCATCTTCGAGCCGGCGGTGGTGGGGAAGTCGCGTGTGACGAAGATGTCCTTGTGGGCGATGGGCACGCCCGCCAGCGGGCCGGCCGTGCCGGCGGCGATGGCCGCGTCCTGCGCGCGTGCCTGGGCCAGCGTGGCTTCTTCATTCACGGCCACGAAGGCGCCCAGCCGCTGGTGGGCGCCGGCGCGGGCCAAAAAGTGCTGCGCCGCCTCGACGGCGGAGACCTGCTTGGTCGCCAGCTGGCGGGCGAGGTCGGCGACGCTCAGGTCGTGCAGGGTGGTGTTCTTGATGTCGGTCATGCTGTGCCGCTCCTCACTCGATGACCTTGGGCACCAGGAACAGGCCGCGTTCGACGGCCGGCGCGCTGCGCTGGTTGGCCTCTCGCTGGTCGGGCTCGCTGGCCACGTCCTCGCGCAGGCGTAGCGCCACGTCCTGGATCGCCGCCACCGGGTGGGGTAAAGGCGCGATGCCGGTGGTGTCCACGGCCCGCATCTTCTCGACGATGCCGAAGAATCCGTTGAGCTGGGTGAGCATGCGCTCACTGTCGGCTGGGCTGAGTTCGAGCCGCGCCAGATTGGCGATGCGGTCGATATCCTGGGGTGTCAGTGCCATAGGGTGGGGGCGATGTCGGCGCGCAGAAACGGGATGTAAAGCCCAATTCAGCCGCGCGCGATTGAAAGTTATTCACAGGGGATGCGGTATTATCCCGCCTTTGCCGCAATAGCCTCTCCAACGCCGGTCATTGGGCGAAAAAAGCCACTTAACACCCCGTAAAACAAGGCGACGGCCAGCCGAAGCGCGTGTCGTGCCCAAGAGGAATATTGAATGTTCGGAGCCTTCCGTCGGTACTTCTCCACCGACCTTGCCATTGACCTTGGCACTGCCAACACCCTGATCTTCGCCCGCGACAAGGGCATCGTGCTGGACGAGCCGTCGGTCGTAGCCATTCGCCACGAAGGCGGCCCGCACGGCAAGAAAGTCATCCAGGCCGTCGGCCGCGAGGCCAAGGCCATGCTGGGCAAGGTGCCCGGCAACATTGAAGCCATCCGCCCGATGAAGGACGGCGTGATCGCCGATTTCGTCATCACCGAGCAGATGATCAAGCAGTTCATCAAGATGGTGCATCCGCGCACGCTGCTCACGCCGAGCCCGCGCATCATCATCTGCGTGCCCTGCGGTTCGACCCAGGTCGAGCGCCGCGCCATCAAGGACGCGGCCGAGGCCGCCGGCGCCACCGCCGTCTATCTGATCGAGGAACCCATGGCCGCCGGCATCGGCGCCGGCCTGCCGGTGTCGGAGGCTTCCGGCTCGATGGTGGTGGACATCGGCGGCGGCACGACCGAAGTCGGCGTGATCTCGCTGGGCGGCATGGTCTACAAGGGCTCGGTCCGCGTGGGCGGCGACAAGTTTGATGAAGCCATCATCAACTACATCCGCCGCAACTACGGCATGTTGATCGGCGAGCCCACTGCCGAATCCATCAAGAAGCACATCGGCTCGGCTTTCCCGGGCTCTGAAGTGCGCGAGATGGAAGTCAAGGGCCGCAACCTGTCCGAAGGCGTGCCGCGCAGCTTCACCATCTCCAGCAACGAAGTGCTGGAAGCCCTGACCGATCCGCTCAACCAGATCGTCTCGGCCGTCAAGAACGCGCTGGAGCAGACGCCTCCCGAACTGGGCGCTGACATCGCCGAGCGCGGCATGATGCTGACCGGCGGCGGTGCGCTGCTGCGCGATCTGGATCGCCTGCTGGCCGAGGAAACCGGTCTGCCCGTGCTGGTGGCCGAAGACCCGCTGACTTGCGTGGTGCGGGGCTGCGGCATCGCGCTGGAGCGCATGGATCGCCAGGGCAGCATCTTCACGAGCGAGTGAGGCGAGATGGCCCTGCGCCTGGTGGCTGGCTCCTGCGCAGGGTGGTACGCCGTGCCAGCCCGGGCTGGCGCTTTGCGGGCCACCTCCTGAGCCCGCATTTTGCTGCTGCAGCCCTGCCCTGACAGGTTCTTCGCATGTTCTTCGGCACCCTTGAGCGGTCTGCGCCCTCCTTCTTCCGGCAAGGGCCGTCGACGCTCTCTCGTCTCGTCCTCTACAGCGCCCTGGCGCTGTTTTTGATGGTGGCCGACGCCCGCTTTGGCGTCACGGGCCTGCTGCGCAACGCCATCTCGACCGTGCTGTATCCGCTGCAGTGGGCCATGCTGCAGCCGGTGGATGTCGCTCACCATGCCGCGGAATACCTGCAGACGCTGGAGTCTGCGCAGCAAACGCGTGACGAGGCACAGCGCAAGATGGCCGAGATGGCGCAGCGCGTCAATCAGGCCGAAGATCTGCAGCAGGAAAACGCCCGCCTACGCAAGTTGCTCGAACTGCGCGAGCGCCTCACCACGCCCGCGCACGCCGCCCAGGTGATCTACGACACGGCGGACCCCTACACCCGGCGTGTGGTCATCGACCGCGGGCAGGTGGCCGGCGTCGAGCTGGGCTCTCCGGTGATGGACGCCGCCGGCGTGCTGGGCCAGGTGACCCGGGTGCTGCCGCTGGTCAGCGAGGTCACGCTGCTGATCGACCGCGACCAGGCCATTCCCGTGATGAACGTCCGCACCGGCGCGCGCAGCGTGGCCTACGGTGACCCCGTGGCCGCCCACAGCGGGGGTATGGAGTTGCGGTTCATGCCCGGCAATGCCGACGTGCAGGAAGGTGACCTGCTCACTACCAGCGGCGTCGATGGCCTGTACCCTTCGGGCCTGCCAGTGGCGCGCGTGGTGCGCGTGGAACGCCGGGCCGATTCCGCCTTTGCACGCATTTATTGCGTGCCGCTGGCGCAGATGCTGGGCGCGCGCCACGTCATGGTGCTGCAGCCGCTCACCGCCGAGCTGCCTGAGCGCCCGGCGCCTCCTGAACCCGCGCCCAAGCGCAGCAACAAGGGCCGCCGATGATCATGCCCAAAGGCCAGCAGCTGTTGCTGCCGGCACGCCCGCTCTTCATCGCGGCCAGCTTGCTGGCCGCTCTGGCCTTCAACATGCTGCCGCTGGGGCGCGTGGTCTGGACGCCCGACCTGCTGCTGGTGCTGCTGGCGTTCTGGGGCGTGCACCAGCCCCACCGCGTGGGCATGGGCGTGGCGTTCTCGCTGGGCGTGTGCATGGATGTGGTGCAGTCGGCGCTGCTGGGTCAGCACGCGCTGGCCTATATCGCGCTGATGTACGGCGCCATCTACGCCCACCGCCGCCTGCTGTGGTTCAGCGTGTGGCCGCAGGCGCTGCAGGTGCTGCCGCTCTTCGTGGTGGCCCATGCCATCGAGCTGCTGCTGCGTCTGCTGAGTGGCGGCATCGTGCCGGGGATCGAAGGCCTGGCCGCGCCGGTGCTGGAGGCATTGCTCTGGCCGCTGGCCAGCTGGGTGCTGCTCGCGCCCCAGCGCCGCTCGCCGGAACCCGATGAGAACCGGCCCCTCTAAAAGGGCATGAACGCTCCGCCGTGCCCGCCCGTCTCGCCAGAACAGGTTCCTGCCGCGTTGCCATTGCCCGACGCGGCCCGCGCCCTGGCTGCCTCCTTCACACCTTCTGAGCCTGCATGACCGAGCTGCGCAACAACGAGGCCGACGCGTCCCGCTTCAGGATGCGCGTGCTGGCCGTGGGGGGCTTGGTTTTCCTGGCCTTCAGCCTGATCGTCGGGCGCCTGATCGTGCTGCAGGTGATGCGCCACGAAGACCTGGCCGAGCAGGCCGAGAGCAACCGCACGGCGGTGGTGCCGATCGTGCCCAATCGCGGCCTGATCGTGGACCGCAACGGCGTGGTGCTGGCCACCAACTATTCCGCCTACACGCTGGAGATCACGCCTTCCAAGGTCGATGACCTGGAGGGCACCATCGACGAGCTCTCGAAGGTGGTGGACATCCACGTGCGTGACCGCCGCCGCTTCAAGCGGCTGATGGAGGACGCGCGCAGCTTCGAGTCGCTGCCCATCCGCACCCGGCTGACCGACGAGGAGGTGGCGCGCTTCACCGCCCAGCGGTACCGCTTCCCGGGCGTGGATGTGAAGGCGCGGCTCTTTCGCACCTACCCGATGGGCGAGGTGGCCAGCCATGCCATCGGCTACATCGGTCGCATCAACCAGCGCGAGAAGGCCCGCATCGAGGATTCGGACGAGGCTGCCAACTACCGCGGCACCGACCACATCGGCAAGCTGGGCGTGGAGCAGAGCTTCGAGACCACGCTGCACGGGCAGACTGGCGTGGAGCGCATGGAGACCTCCGCCGGTGGCCATGCCGTGCGGCGGCTGGCGAGCTATCCGGCCACGCCGGGCAATACGGTGATGCTGTCGCTGGACATCAAGCTGCAGAAGATGGTGGAAGACCTCTTCGGCGACCGGCGTGGCGCGCTGGTGGCCATCGACCCGCGCAACGGCGAGATCCTGGCGCTGGTCTCCAAGCCCACGTTTGACCCCAATCTTTTCGTCGAAGGCATCGACTCGGATAACTGGCAGGCGCTGAACGAATCCATCGACAAGCCCCTGCTCAACCGCGCGCTGCGCGGCACGTACCCACCCGGCTCCACCTACAAGCCCTTCATGGCGCTGGGTGCGCTGGAGCTCGGCAAGCGATCGCCCGCGGCGATCTTCAACGACCCTGGCTATTTCACCTACGGCGGGCGCACCTTCCGCAGCCACGAGGGCGGCCTGGGGGCGGTGGACATGCAGCGCGCCATCCAGTTCTCCAGCAACACCTACTTCTACTCGCTCGCGGTGGACATGGGCGTGGACACCATCCACGACTTCATGAAGCCGCTGGGCTTCGGCCAGCTCACCGGCATCGACCTGGGCGGCGAGGTGCGCGGCGTGCTGCCCAGCACCGAGTGGAAGCGCAATACCTACAAGCGCCCCGAGCAGCGGCGCTGGTATTCGGGCGAAACCGTGTCGCTGGGTATCGGCCAGGGCTACAACAACTTCACCATGCTGCAGTTGGCCCGAGCCGAGGCCACGCTGGCCAATGGCGGAACGAGTTACCGGCCCCACCTCGTCAAAGCGATTCGAGACACGGTGAGTGGCCAGGTCACCGAGGTACCGCAGCCGCCGGGCCAGCCGCTGGGCTATGCGAGGAAGAACGTGGAGATCGTGCGCAATGCGCTGGTGTCCGTGAACAAGGGCGGCACGGGCACCAAGATCTTTGCCGGTGCGCCCTACACCTCGGCCGGCAAGACCGGCACGGCGCAGGCCGTGAGCCTGGGCCAGAACGTGAAATACAACGCCAAGGCGATGGAAGAGCACCAGCGCGACCACTCGCTCTTCGCCGCATTTGCGCCGGCCGAGAACGCGCAGGTGGCCGTGGCCCTGATCGTGGAGAACGCAGGCTTCGGCGCTGCTGCGGCCGGCCCTATCGCGCGCCGTGTGTTCGACTACGTGCTGCTGGGCCAGTATCCCAGCGTGGAAGACATGGCTGCAGTGGCCAAGGGCCAGGCCAGCGCGCCCATCGGGACGCCGCGCCGCGCGGCCGATGTGCCGATGGGCGCAGCGCCCTGAGCGGGTTGTCTGAGCGGCTCGCTCAACCTTGCGCCGCGGCTCCCGCTCCCGTTCCGGCTATGCCGGGCGCTTCTTCAAGGAGCGCTGCTAGCCGCCACTCCTGATCGGCGGCGCCGCCGGCTGCCATTGGCTCACCACCAGCGCCAGCACGATCAGCGCCGCGCCGGCCATGCCCGCCGGGCCCATGCGCTCGCCGATCAGCGCCCACGCCGTGAGCGCGGCGAACACCGGCTCCAGCCCGAAGACGATGGCGCTGCGCATCGCGTCCACCCGCTGCTGGCCCCAGGCCTGCAGCGTCACCACCAGCACGCTGGCCACCATGCCCAGATAGAGCAGCGCCGCCCACGAGGCCGCCGGCAGGGCTGCGAGCGTGTCCAGCGACGAGGCCACGCCGCCGTGCCGGATCAGCAGCAGCACCGCCGAGGCTGCGAACATCATCAGCGCCTGCACCGCGGCCATGCGTGTCGCGCGCAGCGGTGCCTGCGCCGTGCGGCGTGCGCAGGCTTCCAGCGTCAGGATGTAGATGGCGTAGAACACCGTGCTGACCAGGGTCAGCGTATCGCCCATGTTCCAGGGTTCGTTCTCGTGGAACATCAGTGTCATGCCTGCCAGCGCCATGGCACAGGCGGCCCAGAGCGGCCAGCCGTAGCGCCGCCCCAGCACTCCCATTGCCAGCAACGGCACCACCAGCACGTTGAGGCCGGTGACGAAGGCGTTGCGGTTGCTGCTGGTGCGCGCCAGCCCCTCGATCTGCAGCCAGAAGGCCAGGAACAGCAGGCTGCCCAGCAGCAGGCCCCAGCGCAGCTCCGCCCGGCGCAGGCCGCGCCACACGGGCGCAAGCACCACCAGGGCGATAGCGAAACGCAGCCAGATCAGCTGCAGCGCGTCGAGCTGCGCGGACAGCAGCTTCATGGCCGGGAAGGTGGTGCCCCAGACCAGGGTCACCAGCAGCAGGGCCAGCAGGCCCAGTCGTTCTGCGCGCATAGGGGTACGGGGGTAAAGGGCTGCAGAGCCTTGCTATGAAAAATGGAGCGCAGTGCCGTCGCTCCATCAGGGTTGCGGAGGCTTTGTGCTGGAATTCCGCGCAAAGCCTGCGCATGCTGCTATTGTTTCAGGAGCGCCAGGTCCGACCCGCCCCGATCGGTATCGGGGGCCGTTGCGCGGGATCGCGGTGTCGGCCGGCGCGCGCCGTCGGTGCCGGCGTTCAGGCCTTCACGCGCTCATGCGCCCGATGAACGCACGGATGCGGTCGTTGGCGGGGTTGCTGAAGAACTCGGCAGGCGGCGCATCGTGCGCGATGCGGCCCTGGTCGAAGAACATCACGCGGTCGGCCACCTCGCGGGCGAATCCCATCTCGTGGGTGACCACGATCATGGTCATGCCGCCGCGCGCCAGCTCGCGCATGACGTCGAGCACTTCCTGCACCATCTCGGGATCGAGCGCCGAAGTGGGCTCGTCGAACAGCATCACCTTGGGCTCCATGGCCAGGGCGCGGGCAATGGCCACACGCTGCTGCTGCCCGCCCGAGAGCTGCCACGGGTATTTGTGTGCATGGTCCTGCATGCCCACGCGGCGCAGCAGGGTCATGGCCTTTTCGTTGGCCTGGGCGCGGGGCGTGCGGCGGATGCGGCGCGGCGCCAGCGTCACGTTGTCCAGCACGCTCATGTGGCCAAACAGATTGAACTGCTGAAACACCATGCCGACTTCGCTGCGCTGCTGCAGCAGCGTGCGCTGGTCATCCGTCACCTCGACGCCGCCGATGGTGATGGTGCCGCTGTCGTGCGGCTCCAGCCGGTTGATGGCGCGCAGCAGCGTGCTCTTGCCCGAACCCGAGGCGCCGATGATGACGGTGACCTCGCCAGTGTTGAAGGCCGTGGAGACCTCCTTGAGCACCTGGTGCGTGCCGAAGGACTTGCACACCCGGTCGGCGACGATGTAGTGGTTGCCGGTCTGAGGAGACTTCATTGCACGCGTCCTTCCACGTCGAAGCGATGTTCGATGGCGTTGGACACCTGGGTGACCAGCGTGGTCAGCAGCAGGTAGGTGACGGCCACCGTGGTCAGCGTGGCGATGGGCTGGAAGGTGGCCGACTGGATGCGGTTGCCCACGTTGGTCAGCTCCACCACGCCGATGGCGTAGGCCAGGGACGAGTCCTTGAGCAGCGCCACGAAGTTGCTGACGAGCGGCGGCAGCGAAATCTTGAAGGCCTGCGGGAACACCACGTCGAAGAAGACATAGGTGCGCGAGAGGCCCAGCGCACGGGCCGCTTCGGTCTGGCCGCGCGGCACGGCCAGCAGGCCGGCGCGGATTGCCTCGGCGTTGTAGGCGCCCACGTTCAGGCCGAGGGCGACCACGGCGGCGGCGAAGTCGGGCAGGTTGGCGCCCGGCACGAGCACCGGCAGCGCGAAATAGACGAACAGGATCTGCACCAGCAGCGGCGTGCCGCGGATGGCCCAGATGTAGATGCCTGCGAGCCAGCGCAGGCCGATGAAGCGCGCGGTGCGCGCCAGGGCGGCGGCCGTGCCCAGCACCAGGCCCACGGCGCCGCTCACCAGCGTGAGCCAAAGCGTGGTGCGCGCGCCGTCCGAAAACGCCTGCGCGTTGTTGCCAATGGGCTCGGGGAGGAAGGAGAGCACCCAGCCCAGCAGGGACAGGGCGAGCACCATCAGCACGAGGGCGGTCACCAGGGTCGCATTGCTGCGTTGCTGGCGGCTCCACTGCTGGGGCCAGATTGCGGTCAACATGGGATTCAAATAAGGCCGGCGCCCGCAGCGTGAGCCGCGGGCGCCGGTGGGGTGGTCACAAAGCGCTTACTTCGTGCAGCGCACGTCTTCGTTGAAGTACTTCTTGGAGATGGCGGCGTAGGTGCCATCGGCCAGGATCTGTTCGAAGGCCTTGTTCCAGGCCTGGGCCAGGCCCGTGTTGCCCTTGGCGAAGGCCGGGGCGATGCGCTCGATGAACAGCATGTCGCCCATCTTGAAGCCGGCCTTGGGGTTCTTGGCGGCGGCTTCCTTGGCCACGAACTTGTCGCTGACCCAGGCGTCCACGCGCTTGGAGATCAGGGCGCGCTGGGCGTCGGTGTCCTGCGGGAAGTTCTTCACATCCTTCACGCCAGCAACCTTCTTCACCTGCTCCAGGTAGCTGGTGCCCGTCTGCACGGCCACCACCTTGCCGGCCAGATCTGCGCCGGTACGGGTCTTGCCGTCAACGGAGACGATGATGCCGCCCGAGCAGTAGTGCGGCTCGCCGAAGGTCACGGCCTTGGAGCGCTCTTCGTTCACGCCGTGCGAGGCGATGACGGCGTCCCAGCGGTCCTGCGGCAGGCCGGTCAGCAGGGCGTCAAAGCCCAGCGTCTTCCATTCGAGCTTCAGGCCCATCTTCTTGACCACGGCTTCGGCAACTTCGACCTCGAAGCCGGTGAGCTTGGTGCCTTCAAAGTAGTTGAAGGGCGCGAACTGGCCTTCGGTGGCGATGACGATCTTGCCGTCCTGCTTGATGGCATCGATCGTGCGGGCCTGCACGGAGAACGCGGCGCACAGTGCCAGCGCCGTGGCGATCGTCTTGAACATCTTCATTGGCTGTTCCTGAGAGGGGGTTGGATCCAGGTACAAAAAAACCGGCTTGGCGGTTGGCGAAGCCGGGAGCGTGGGGTTCGCGCGCCTGCGCAGCGGGGTGGCTGCAGGGCGTCACGGGAAGGTCACATTATAGAGAGCCGCCTCTTAGCAGGCCACTGCCGCAAACCCTGGACCGCACGCATGCAAATTCGGGGCCCGATGCCGCTCGCTCAGCTGCGCCGGATCAGTGTGGACTTGCCGAACAGGCTCTCCAGCAGATCCACCGCCAGCTCGGCGGTCTGGTTGCGGATGTCGAGCGCCGGGTTCAGTTCCACCAGGTCTGCCGAGCGCAGCGCGCCGCTGTCGGCCAGCATCTCCATGCACAGTTGCGTCTCGCGATAGGTGGGGCCGCCGCGAACGGCCGTGCCCACGCCGGGCGCGACGGACGGGTCCAGGCAGTCCATGTCGAAGCTGACGTGCAGATGCGTGTCCGCATCCACGCCGCGCAGCGCGGCTTCCATCACCGCACGCATGCCCAGTTCGTCGATGGCGCGCATGTCGAATACCTCGATGCCGTGCGCCTTCACGAACTGCTTTTCGCTGTCGTCCACGCTGCGCAGGCCCACCTGGCTGATCTGGCCGGGCAGCAGGGCGGTGGTTCCGGCCAGCGCCGTGAGGCCCGCCGGGCCGTGGCCCAGCAGGCAGGCCACGGGCATGCCGTGCAGGTTGCCGCTGGGCGTGGATTCGGGCGTGTTGGCATCGGCGTGGGCGTCGAACCACAGCACCTTCAGGCGCCGGCCCTTCTCGCGGCAGTGCTGGGCGACGGCGCTGATGGATCCGATGGCCAGGCAGTGGTCGCCGCCCATCATCAGCGGCAGGTGGCCGGCGCGCAGGTCGGCCAGCACGGCGGCATAGACGGATTCGTTCCAGGCGGTCACTTCGGCCAAGTGGCGAAAGCCGCTGGCGGGCTGCTCCTGCGGGTTGCCCGGGCCGGGCAGATTGCCGTGGTCGATCACCTCGAAGCCGCGGGCGCGCAGGGCGCGGGCGATGCCGGCGATGCGCAAGGCGTCAGGGCCCATGCTGGCTCCGAGCACGCTGGCGCCCACGTCCGTGGGGGCGCCGATCAGGGTCAGGGTGGGCGGGGCTGCGGTCATGGGCGGTAGGCTCCAGGCGGGGTTGAAAAGAGAAGCGGTGCTCAGCGCAGGAAGGCGTCGTAGCCGGTCTTGAGGATCAGCGCGCTGACCACGAAGATGAAGATGCCGCGCACGAAGCCCGTGCCGTGCTTGAGCGCCATGTGCGCGCCCAGGACGCTGCCCAGCACGTTGGCCACGGCCAGCGGCAGGGCGAAGTGCCACCAGACATGGCCCTTGAGGGTGAAGAGGATCAGCGCGGCGATGTTGGTCGCCAGGTTCAGCAGTTTGGCGGAGACGGAGGCGTTCAGGAAGTCGTAGCCCAACAGGCGCACGAAGAGGAATACGAAGAAACTGCCGGTGCCCGGGCCGAAGAAGCCGTCGTAGAAGCCGATGGCGAGGCCGATGGCACAGGCCGCGGCGGTTTCGGCGCGGCCGTCCAGGCGCGGCGCATGGTGGCGGCCCAGTTCCTTCTTGGCCAGCGTGTAGAGCAGCACCAGCACCAGGATGAGCGGCAGCAGCTTGCGCAGGAAGTCGGCCGAGATGATGGTCACCGTCCACGCTCCGGCGAACGCGCCCGCGAAGCCGGCGAGCGCGGCCGGCAGCATGGCCTGCCAGCGCATCTGCACGCGTCGGCTGTATTGCCAGGTGGCGATGCCGGTGCCCCAGACGGCAGCGCTTTTGTTGGTGCCCATCAGGGTGGCGGGCGGCGCGGTGGGGAAAGTGGCGAAAAGGGCGGGCAGCAACACGAGGCCGCCGCCGCCCACGATGGCGTCGACGAAGCCGGCCAGCAGCGAGGCCAGCGAAACGATGATCCATTCCATAGGGCGGCGATTGTCGCATCGCATCGCATCGCGCCGCGGCTGCGCCTGGGCAGGGATCAGCGACGTCCTGGGGCGCGTGCAGCGCCCAGGCAGGGACGAAAAAAAAGCGCCGGGTTCACCGGCGCTTGGGAAGCATGCATCTCACGGGGGATGCTTGGAATTTTTTAGAGTTGCTTGAGTTTGTCTCCTCAGTCCCCTCGTCTGGCGGGCCTTAGCGGCTCGCTATCGAGTGACTGCACTGTAATGGCTTGCTCTTGCTTGGTGCATAGGGGGTTTCCCGCCCCCTTTCTGGGGCGGTTGGTGCATTGTCGGTGCACGCCGCACCGTTACCGGGCCTCGGCGCGCATCCACTCGGCAGCCTTCTCCGCGATCATCAGGGTCGGAGCGTTGGTGTTGCCACTGGTGATGGTGGGCATGGCACCGGCATCGACCACGCGTAACCCGGCAATGGTGCCGCCCCGGCCGTCGCGCACGCGAAGCCGGGCGTCGAGCACCGCCATGGGGTCGGTGTCGTGCCCCATCTTGGTCGTGCCCACGGGGTGGAAGATCGTGGTGGCGATGTCGCCCGCCAGCCTTGCCAGGTCTTCGTCGGTTTCGTACTGGGGTCCGGGCTTCCATTCGGTGGGTTGGTAGCGCGCGAGCGCCGGCTGGCTGGCGATGCGGCGCGTGACGCGCAAACTGTCGGCGGCAACCTGGCGGTCTTCGGGCGTGCTGAGATAGCAGGGCGCGATGGCCGGCGCCTCGCGGAAGTCTGCGCTCTTGATCTGCACCGTGCCCCGGCTGGTCGGGTTGAGGTTGCACACGCTGGCCGTGAAGGCCGGAAACGCGTGCAGCGGCTCGCCGAAGGCGTCGAGCGAGAGCGGCTGCACGTGGTACTGGATGTTGGCGTGCGGTTGATCGGGGCTGCTGCGCGTGAAGGCGCCCAGCTGCGAAGGCGCCATGCTCATCGGCCCGGTGCGCTTGAGCGCGTATTCGAGCCCGATCCTGGCTTTTCCCAGCCAGCTGCCGGCCAGCACGTTGAGCGTGGGCACATGGTTGACCTTGTACACGGCGCGGATCTGCAGGTGGTCCTGCAGGTTCGCTCCCACGCCGGGCAGATCGGCCTGCACGGCGATGCCGCGGGCCTGCAGCAGCGCGGCCGGGCCGATGCCCGAGAGCTGCAGCAGCTGCGGCGAATTGACGGCGCCCGCGCTCAGCACGACCTCGCGCTCGGCGTGGGCGGTGACCATCTCTTCGCCCGTCCAGACCTGCACGCCGGTGCAGCGGCGGCTGCCGTCGGGCAGGGTGTCGATCAGCAGGCGGCTGGCCTGGGCGCTGGTCCACATCTCGAAGTTCGGCCGTCCGTAGCAGGTGGGGCGTAAAAAGGCCTTGGCGGTGTTCCAGCGCCAGCCGGCCTTCTGGTTGACCTCGAAATAGCCCACGCCCTCGTTGTCCCCGCCGTTGAAGTCGTCGGTGGCCGCGATGCCGGCCTGCTGCGCGGCCAGGGCGAAGGCGTCCAGCACGTCCCAGCGCAGGCGCTGCTTTTCCACGCGCCATTCGCCCGATCCGCCGGTGCTCTTGCTGCCGTGCAGGCGCTTGAAGGCCTCGCTGGCGGTGTCGGGCCGGTCCAGGCGCCAGTGGTCTTCATGGCGGCGGAAGGCGGGCAGCACGTTGTCCCAGCGCCAGGCGTCGTCGCCCGTGAGGTGTGCCCACTGGTCGTAGTCGCGGGCCTGGCCGCGCATATAGATCATGCCGTTGATGCTGCTGCAGCCGCCCAGCGTCTTGCCGCGCGGGTAACGCAGGCTACGGCCGTTCAGGCCTGGCTCGGGCTCGGTCTGGTAGAGCCAGTCGGTGCGCGGGTTGCCGATGCAGTAGAGATAGCCCACGGGGATGTGGATCCAGTGGTAGTCGTCCTTGCGGCCGGCCTCCACCAGGAGCACGCGGTACCGGCCGCCGGCGCTGAGCCGGTTGCACAGCAGGGCGCCAGCGGTGCCGCCGCCGATGACGATGTAGTCGAAAGTGGTGTCGCTCATGTAATGCCGGGAAGTTGCCGGGCCATTGTGCGGAGCGGGCCCGCCCTGTCGATAGGGAAAGGGCTGATTGCTATGTTTGTTGTAGCTTGACGCACACCATGCGCCTGGGCTGCAGGGCGGTTTTGATCTATTTTCATGGGCCGGCGCGCAGCCTTGGCACGCAGGCATTGGGCGAATTTGTCTGACGCAGCGCGCGCGCCCCCTCGGCTACCATCGTCCGCTGCGGCGCCCTGGGGCGCGCCGCATGGCTTCTTCCCGCTTCCTCCGATCCTGCCCTGGTCACAACGCCTGCAGCCACCGACTTTCCGATGAGCGATCTTGAGCCCCGCATCACCCGCCGCGACGACGCGCCCGAGGGGCCGTGTGCCGTGCTGCAGGGCCGCTGGGGCGCGGCGGAGCTGGGCGAGCGCCGCCAGTGGCGTGAGCTCTCCGCCCAGCTGCGCGCGCTGCCCGCCGATGCGGGTCTGGCGTGGGACCTGCGCGAACTGGACTGGCTCGACCATGTCGGGGCCCAGGTGCTCTGGAATCACTGGGGCCGCGGGCTGCCCGAGCGCCTGCAGGCGACCGACGCGCAGCGCGACATGCTCGGGCGCATCGCCGAATTCGCTACCGAAGAGCCCCCGGCCGAGCGCTGGAGCGTGGCCGAGCAGATCGACGCGCTGGGTGCCCGGGTGCTGCATGGCGTGGGCCACGGCCGGGACATGCTCATCCTGGTCGGCCAGCTCGTACTGGACCTGGGCCGGCTGGTGCGCAACCCGCGCCGGGGTCCGTGGCGCGATGTCTCGGGCCACCTCTACAGCATGGGCGCAACGGCCCTGCCCATCACGGCGCTGGTGGGCTTTCTGATCGGCATCGTGCTGGCCTACCTGATGGGGCTGCAGCTGCGGCAGTTCGGCGCCAGCACCTTCATCGTCAACATCCTGGGCATTTCGCTCACGCGCGAGCTCGGCCCCATGCTGGGCGCCATCCTGGTGGCGGGCCGTTCGGGTTCGGCCATCACCGCGCAGATCGGTGTGATGCGCGTGACCGAGGAACTCGACGCCATGCGCGTCATGGGCATCGCCCATGGCTTTCGCCTGGTGCTGCCGCGCGCGATCGCGCTGGGCATCGCCATGCCACTGATCGCGCTGTGGACCACGCTGGCGGCGCTCGCCGGCGGCATGCTCGCCGCCGACGTGGCCATGGGCGTTTCGCCCGCCTATTTCATCCAGGCGCTGCCGGCTGCGGTGGCGCCCGCCAACCTGTGGATGGCCATGGGCAAGTCGGTGGTGTTCGGCGTGTTCATCGCCCTCATTGGCTGCCACTGGGGCCTGCGCGTCAAGCCCAATACCCAGAGCCTGGGGCAGGGCACCACCGCCTCGGTGGTGAGCGCCATCACCATGGTCATCGTCGTCGATGCGCTTTTCGCCATCGGCTTCAAGAATCTGGGAATCTGACGCGATGACCTCCGATACCCATCGCCCGCCCGCCGCTCCCGCACCCCCGCCGGAGGAGGCGCCCCCGGTGGTCGAGATCGAAGGCCTTTCGACCGTCTTCGGCAAGGGCGACGACACCTTCGCCGTCCACGAGAACCTGGACCTCACGGTGCGGCGCGGCGAGATCCTCTCGCTCGTGGGCGGATCGGGCACCGGCAAGACGGTGCTGCTGCGCCACATCCTGGGCCTGACCCGGCCCACCGAAGGCCGCGTGACCGTGCTGGGCGAGCCCGCCGCGCAGCTCACCGGCCGGGGCGCGGCCAGCCGCGTGGGCATGCTGTTCCAGCAGGGCGCGCTGTTCTCGGCCTTCAGCGTGCTCGACAACATCGCCTTCGCGCTGCGCGAGCAGGGCACGCTGCCGCAGCGCCTGGTGTGCGACGCCGCCATGGTCAAGCTGCAGATGGTGGGCCTGAAGCCCGAGCACGCCACCCGCATGCCGGCCAATCTTTCGGGCGGCATGATCAAGCGCGTGGCGCTGGCGCGCGCGCTCATCATGGACCCGCCCCTGCTGCTGCTCGACGAGCCCACGGCCGGGCTGGACCCGCACAGCTCGGACGACTTCTGCGACCTGCTGCGTGAGCTGCACGCCTCGCTCGGGCTCACCGTCATCATGGTCACGCACGACCTGGACACGCTCTTCGCGCTCTCCAGCCGCGTCGCCGTGCTGGCCGAAAAGCGCGTCATCGTCAGCGGCACGCCGCACGAGGTGGCGCGCTTCGACCACCCCTTCATCCACGAATTCTTTCTCGGCGAACGCGGCCGGCGCGCCATGGCGCCCGTGCCGTCCGCCGAACCGGCACCGCCGCCCGCCCACATCAAGGACGCATGATGGAAAACAAGTCACACGCCCTCGCCGCCGGCCTCTTCGTCGTCGTCATCTCGGCCCTGCTGGCGCTCATGGGCCTCTGGCTCACGCGCGACCGCACCGACTACACGCTCTACGAGCTCTCCACCAAGGACAGCGTGAGTGGCCTGCAGCCTGAGGCCGCCGTGCGCTACAAGGGCGTGGCCGTGGGCAAGGTCACGCGCATCGGTTTCGATCCGCAGGTGCCCGGCAACGTGTTGATCCGCATCGCAGTGAATGAATCTGCGCCGATCTCGCCCACCACCGTCGCCACGCTCGGCTACCAGGGCGTGACGGGTCTGGCGCACGTGCAGCTCGACGACGCCGACGCGCCCACCCAGCCGCCCCCGCCCGGCCAGAGCGGCCTGCCGCGGCTGCCCCTCAAAAGTTCGCCGCTCAGCCAGATCGCCGAGCAGGGCCCGGCCATCCTCGCCAAGGTGCAGGACGCCACCGAGCGCCTGAACAAGCTGCTGGGCGACGAGAACCAGGCCCGCTTCGCGCAGGCGCTGGACAACCTCGCCAAGGCCTCCGCCAGCGCCAACACCCTGGTACAGCGGCTGGACAACACCGTCGTCACCAAGCTCGATCCGGCGCTGGCCACCGTGCCCGCCGTGGCGCAGGACGCGCGCGCCACGCTGCAGTCGCTGCGCGTGGCGGGCGACAACGCATCCGCCGCGGCCTCCGAAGTGCGTGGCGCGGTGGCCAAGCTCAGTGCCACGGGCGGGCCGCTGGATCAGATCGCCGATGGTGCGCAGTCGCTCTCGGCCGCGGCCGACCGCTTCGGGCGCGTCTCGCTGCCGCGCCTCAATAACGCCGCCGATGAGGCCGCCCGCGCCGCCCGCCGCCTGGGCCGCACGGCCAGCGGCATCAGCGACAACCCGCAGTCGCTCATCTACGGCAACGGCAGCGCGCTGCCCGGCCCGGGCGAGGCCGGCTTCGTGGCGCCCACCCGCGCCGCGCCGGCGCAGTGAACGCCCGCCGACACCCGCACCGCATCTTGGAGGACACTGGCATGCTGACTATCAAAAACATAGCAAAGAGCGCAGGTGGAATGCGCGCCCGGGCCGTTTTCTGCCTGGGCCTGGCTGCCGCGCTGGCGGGCTGCTCCGTGCTGCCCGATCCACCCAAGCGCGCCGAGGTGTACGACTTCGGCCCCGGCCTGCCGACGGTGGCCACGCCCACCGCATCGGCCGGCGCTGCCACGGCGACGCCTGCGTCCCTGCCGCCGCTCGCGCTGGCCGAGGTCTCCACCACCGGCATGCCCGAAGGCAGCACCGCGCTGCTCTACCGGCTCGACTACGCCAACGCCCAGCAGCTGCGCCCCTATGCGCAGACGCGCTGGAGCCAGCCGCCTGCGCAGCTGGTGCAGCAGGCGCTGCGCGACGAGCTGGGCCGGCGCCGCGCCGTGCTGCTGGGCGAATCGGGCGTGGGCCAGCTGCTGGACAACGGCCGCCCACCCACCGTGGTGCGCGCCCAGCTGGAGGAATTCAGCCAGGTCTTCAGCGCGCCCGGCACCAGCGCGGGCCTGGTGCGCCTGCGCGTCTCGGTGGCCGATTCGACCACCGCCGGCGAAAAGCTGGTGGCCCAGCGCGTCTTCACCGTGCAGCGCCCCGCGCCCACGGCCGATGCGGTGGGCGGCACGCGCGCGCTGGCCGAAGCCGCGCGGCAGGCTTCGGCCGAGGTCGAGCGCTGGCTGGAGCTGCTGGGCCGCTGAACGCGCCGCCGCATCCGCGAATGGATCAAGGAAAAGGGGCGCCACTGGCGCCCCCTTTTGCCTTTTCATTGTGGCCGCCGCTCGGCCGCTCGGCCGCTCTGCCGCTCAGAAGCTGTGCCGCAGCGTCAGCGCGACGTTGCGCGGCGCGCCCGGCAGGTTCAGGTTGGCGTTGCTGCCGTGGGCGGAGACGATGTAGCGCCGGTCGAAGAGGTTGCGCAGGTTCAGCTGCAGCGTGGTGGCGCGGTCGATGCGGTACTGCGCCATGGCGTCCGCCACGGCGTAGCCGGGCAGGGTGACGGTGTTGCCTGGGTTGGCGAAGCGCGCGCCCACGTAGCTCACGCCGCCGCCCACGCTCCAGTCCGCGCCCAGCGCTTGCGTCACCCACGCCGAAAGCGCCTGGCGCGGCGTGATGGTGGCGCGCTTGCCCTGCACCGGCTGGCCTGCGTCCACCGTGGTGGATTCGGTCACGCGCGCATCCAGGTAGGCGTAGCTGACCGTGGCCTGCGTGCCCGGGCGCAGCTCGCCCGCCAGCAACAGCTCCAGCCCGCGCGTGCGCTGCGTGCCGATGGGGATCAGCACCGTTGGGCGGGCCGGGTCGGTGGACTTGATGCCCGTGCGTTCGAGCTGGAAGAGCGATGCGGTGGCCGTGGCGCGGCCGTCCAGCAGGTCGAACTTGCCGCCGATCTCGTAGTTGGTGCTGCGCTCCGGCGCGACGTCGGCGTTGGCGGCCGTCAGCGCGAACATCTCGCCCGAGGGCTGGTAGGAGCGGCTGACCGACGCGTAGTACGACTGCACGCTGTCGGGCTGCCACACCAGGCCCAGGCGCGGGCTCCAGGTGGTGTCGGTGCGGGCGAAGTCGCCCTGGCCCGGCAGGCGGTTGTCGGAAGACTGGCCGAAGCGGTCGTAGCGCAGGCCGGCCAGCACCTTCCACTGCGGCGTGACGGTGATCTGGTCCTGCACGTAGAAGCCGCGCGTCTTGTAGCGGTTGAGCGTGCTGCCGTTGAGCTTGCCGCCGCCGTCGAGCGGCACCACGGGCAGCACCGGGTTGAGCAGGTTCACGGTGGCGACGGTGCCGTCCGAGAAGCTCAGCGCGTCCTTGTTCTGCTGCCCCAGCTCCACGCCGTAGAGCAGCTCGTGCTCGATGTTGCCGGTGCGCAGGTTCTGGATCAGCTCGGTCTGGTTGAACACGCCGTGCTCGAAGCGGTCGATGCCCGAGCGCGTGAGCGCCACGGTGCCGGCGACCTCGTTGACGGCCCCACCGGGCAGGGTGTTCTGCCGGTCCAGCTCGTAGTGGTAATAGCGCAGCGCGTTGCGCAGGCGCAGGCTGCCGTTGAAACGGTGCTCGAAGGTGGCGGTGAAAGAGCCCACCGTGGATTCGGAGGTGTCCGCATCGCGCGCGTTGGCCGAGCCGAAGTACGTGCCGGGCGCCACATCCACCGGCCGCCCGCGCAGGGCGGGAATGCCGAAGTCCGTCACCCGCTTATCGCGCAGCCATTCGGCCTGCAGGAGCAGCGAGGTGCTTGCATCGGGCTTCCAGAGGGCCGAGGGCGCGATCGTCTGGCGCTGGAGGAACTGCTGGCTGCGGTAGCTGTTGGCGTCTTCGGCGGCGCCCGTCAGTCGCCACGACCAGTCGCTGCTGGCCGGGGCGCGGCCCAGGTCGAATTCGCCGCGCCTGTCGGCCCAGCTGCCCACCGTGAGGGCTACGTCGGAGACATGCACGCCCGGCTTCTTGGTCACGCGGTTGACCAGCCCGCCAGAGGAGCCGCGCCCGTAGAGCACGGCGGCCGGGCCCTTGATGACCTCCACGCGGTCGATGTTGGAGAGATCGCGGAAATACAGCGCATCGTCGCGGAAGCCGTCCACGAACTGGTCGCCGATGCTGGTGAAGCCGCGGATGCTCACCTGGTCGCGCTGGCCGTCGCCCGTGGACAGGCCCACGCCGGCCACGTTGCGCAGCGCGTCCTGCAACGAGGCCGCACCCTGGTCGCGCAGCACCTGGCGCGGCACCACGTTGATGGTCTGCGGCACGTCGCGCAAGGCGGCCTCGGTCTTGGTGCCGCTGGCCGAAGTGGGCGCGTTGTAGGCCGCATCGTCCGCGCTGCGGTCGGCCTGCACGCGCACCTCGCGCATCGTGGCCACCGGAGCCGGCGCTGTCTGCTGCGCCGACGCGGCGGCGCCCGCGAGGCACAGGGCCGCCAGGGCACAGGGACGAAGAGGGGCCCGCAGCGGCTGCTTGCGGGGCGCGGTGAGGGTGAAAGAGCGGGACATGGTGCAGTGCCGTGAAGGAAAGGTCGTTGGATTGGAGGGCACGCCAACCGTCCGCAGTGGACGCCGGCATGCGCTGGCCGGGCCACCACGGAATTTCCTCCCAATACGCCGCAAGCGCTTGTGCTGAAAGCGTAGGCCGCTATGGTTTTTAGTGTTTTGGGTGGCGCAGCGGCTGCATTGTATTGGTATTAAGAATGATTCTCATAAATATTAAATGGGTGTGGTGATGCCGCTATGGCAGCGAGGGAAGGGGCTGGCGGGCACAATCGCGGGCCACCGGCCGCCTCGGGGCGGACCGAGACACCGACTTTTGGGGAAACATCCGATGAGCATCGATCTCGCACGCATCAACGCCGAACTGGGCCGCAACGCGCAGGGCCTGGTGGACTGGGCCGTCGGCCTGGGCCGCCCGGCCATCGTCACCACCAACTTCCGCCCGTTCGAGGCGGTGATCCTGCACATGGTCACGCGCGCCCAGCCGGACATGCCCGTGGTCTGGATGGACAATGGTTACAACACCGAGGCCACCTACCGCTTCGCCGACGAAGTCACCCGCCAGCTGAAACTGAACCTCAGCATCTACCTGCCACGCCGCTCGCGTGCGCACCGCGAGGCCGTCGAAGGCCCCGTGCCCGCGCTGGACGATCCGCGCCACGCCGCCTTTACCGAGGAGGTGAAGCTCGAACCCTTCGCCCGCGCGTTGCGCGAGACCGCGCCACAGGTCTGGTTTACGGCCCTGCGCGCCACCGACACGGCGGTGCGTGCGCAGATGGACCCGGTCAGCATCAACCCCGACGGCCTCGTCAAGGTCGCGCCGCTGCTGCACTGGTCGTCCAAGGATCTGTACGAATACCTGCAGGCTCACGGATTGCCTAACAACTTCGACTACGTGGACCCCACCAAGGGCGAAGACAACCGCGAATGCGGGCTGCACCTCTCGCACTGATCGGGCGCGGCGCACCGCCGCGTGGCTGACACCCATCCTTCGATAGCAAGGCGTGCCCGGGGCACGCCTTTTTTTCGCCCCGTCCCCACCGGCCGCTCGCACGGATCCACCGTAGGCTTGAGCTGACGCGGTGTGCGCGGGCGCGCCTACGCTCCGCGGCAGGACCGGGTTTTAGAGTGCGTCTATCGCATGCAGCAAGGACTTTCCTCCCTGGGGCGAAAGGGCTGAAGCGAATCCAGGCAACGCACAAAGGAGCACCATGAACGAAGACACCATCAAGGGCAACTGGAAGCAGTTCACCGGCAAGATCAAAGAGCAATGGGGCAAGCTGACGGACGACGACCTCGATGTCGTAGCCGGCAAACGTGACCAGCTCCTGGGCCGCCTGCAGGAACGCCATGGCCTCGCCAAGGATGCCGCCGAAAAGGAGCTGAAGGACTGGGAAGGGCGCAACCCCGACTTCCGCTACGACCGTTGAGCGCCTGAGCGCATCTTCTTTCCCCCCCACACAACAAACCACCGTCCGGCCGCCTGACCACCAGCGGGAGCCGGAATGGATAAGCCTTTTTTTACCTGAGGAGAAACCTATGAAACACGCACGTAACCTGATCGCCATCGTCGCCGCCAGCCTGCTGGCTACTTCCGCAATGGCCATGACTCGCGAAGAGCACAGCGCCGCCAAGACCCGGATCTCGGCCGACTACAAGGCCAACAAGGCCAAGTGCGATGCGCTGACGGCCAACGCCAAGGACATCTGCATGAAGGAGGCCAAGGGCGCCGAAAGCGTTGCCAAGGCTGAGCTGGAAGCGCAGTACAAGCCCAGCGACAAGAACACCTACAAGGTCGCCGAAGCGCGCGCTGATGCTGACTACGCCGTCGCCAAGGAAAAGTGCGACGACCAGAGCGGCGACGCCAAGAAGATTTGCGAAAAGGACGCCAAGGCTGCTCACGTGACCGCCAAGGAAAACGCCAAGGTCGCCCGCGCCCAGGCCAAGCCTTCCGACAACGCGACCAAGAAGGACGCCAACGTCGCAGAGGTGAAGAAGGAAGCCACCGAAGAAAAGCGCGAAGCCCAGTACAAGGCTGCCAAGGAGCGCTGCGACACCATGTCGGGCGACGTGAAGGACAAGTGCGTGGCTGACGCCAAGCGCATGTACGGCCAGTAATGGCCGAGCGTTCCGGCCATGCGATAGCTCACCCCGTGAGATTCGCTTGGCTGGACGGTCCTCGTGAAGAGGGCTCGGCTGTCACATCGCTGAGTCCCCTGAAGATAGGCCCTGCTGATGCAGGGCTTTTTCTTTGCCCGGGTGAGAGGGGCCCCACCTGTGCCGGCCGACGCGCGGCTGCCCGGTCCACCCTACGGCAGGCGTCCTCGGCTTGTGGTGTGTCCCTGTCGAATACGAACCGGGTTTGGGGCCATGAGCTGGCAGGGGGGCGGGCCAAGGCGCTGAACCGTCGTCGCCTCGCGCGCCCTGCGGAAAACGGCGGTGACCTTGTGATCTGGATCAAAGCTCCGTCCACGGCTGTTCCCTAAGCTGGGGCACTGGTCTCGCCACCATCGGTGGGCCTCTGCAACAAGGATGGGGAAAGCCATGGCTGGATTGGAATGGTCAGAAGGATTGGCGCTGGATCTGCCCCTGATGGATACGACCCATCAGGAGTTCGTCGCACTGCTGACAGCCGTGCAGGAGGCCGATGACGCGGCGCTGCTGCCCGCCTGGCATGCGCTTTTCGAACACACGGTGGCGCATTTCGGCCAGGAAGACCGCTGGATGCAGAGCACCCGCTTCGCATCCGGCAACTGCCATTCCATGCAGCACCGCGTGATCCTGCAGGTGCTGGGAGAGGGCACCGAGCGGGCCGAGAAGCACGGCGAACTCAACGTGCTGCGCGCGATGGCGTCGGAACTGGCGATCTGGTTTCCGCAGCACACCCAGAGCATGGATGCCGCGCTGGCCTTGCACCTGCGCCGCGTGGGGTTCGACCCTGCCACTGGGTTGGTTGCGGCGCCGGCCGAACTACCCGAGATGCTGATCGAGGGCTGTGGCGGCGCGTGTTCCAGCGGGGGCGACGAAGGCCACCACCGCACCGGGGCCGCGGCCGCCGCACCTCACGACGCCGTGCCGGCCTGACCGCGCAGCCTCGGTCAGCGCGCGACCAGCACCGGAAACAGCTTGCCCAGGCCGTCGGCCATCACCTCCACGGCCAGGGCCGCCAGGATCAGCCCCATCAGCCGGGTCATCACGTTGATGCCGGTCTTGCCCAGCACGCGGGCGATGGGCTCGGCCAGCGAGAAGCACAGGGCCGTGGCCGCCGCGATGACCACGCCGTAGCCCACCAGCGCGAGGTGCTGCCAGATGGTCTGCGCACGGTCGGCGTAGATCACCACGGTGGACATGCTGGCCGGGCCGGTCAGCAGCGGAATGGTGAGCGGCACCACGGCGATGCTGTCGCCCTGCGCGGCCTTTTCGGCGCCTTCTTCCAGCTCGTTGGTCATCGGCTTGGCTTCGGCCGGCTGGGCGTTGAGCATGTTCATCGCGCTGATGAGCAGCAGCAGGCCGCCGCCCACCTGGAAGCTCTGCAGCGAGATGTTGAAGAACGCCAGGATCTGCAGCCCCAGCAGCGCGCATGCGGCGATCACGCAGAAGGCGCTGAAGGCCGCCACCTGGATCGTGCGGCGCCGCTGCGCCGCCGAAAAGCCGGTGGTGTAGTGGATGAAGAAGGGCACGATGGCCAGCGGGTTCACGATCGCGAGCAGGGCGATCAGCGGCTTGATCCAGTCCATCAGCGGCCTCCAGAGACTTCCAGGAAGGACATGGTGGTGTAGGGCGAGGCATCGCCCATCAGCCACACGATGGCCTCGGCCACTTCCTCGGCGGAGCCGCCGCGCCCCATGGGCACCTGGTGTGCCAGGTCGCGCACGCGGTCGGGCAGGCCGCCGCTGGCATGGATCTCGGTCTCGATCAGCCCCGGGCGCACGGCGTTCACGCGGATGCCCTCGGCCGCCACCTCGCGCGCCAGGCCCAGGGTCAGCACGTCGATGGCGCCCTTGGCCGCCGCATAGTCCACGTACTGCCCGGCCGAGCCCAGCCGCGCCGCCGCGCTGGAGACGTTGACGATGCTGCCGCCTGCGCCGCCGTGCCGGGTGCTCATGCGGCGCACGGCTTCGCGGGCGCAGTAGAAGCTGCCCAGCACATTGATGTCGAACATGCGGCGCAGGCGCTCGCCGCTCATTTCGTCCACGCGGGCGGGCATGTCCACCACCCCGGCGTTGTTGACCAGCGCGCCCAGGCGGCCCCGGTGGCCCAGTTGTTCGTCCACGGCGGCGAACATCGCCACCACGTCGGCCTCCACGGCCACGTCGCCCTGCACGGCGATGGCCGTGCCACCCGCTGCAGTGATCTGCCGCACCACGGTCTGGGCGGCCTCGGCGTTGCGGGCGTAGTTGACGGCCACGGCCCAGCCCTGGCGCGCAGCCAGCACGGCGGTGGCCGCGCCTATGCCCCGGCTGCCGCCAGTCACAAGGGCTATTCGGTTGCTGTCGTTCATGTGCCGTCTCCTGCTGCAAGAATGAGGGGCCTGCGGGGCGCGCCGGCCGTGCTGCACGGCATTACAGCATCGCGGGCCCGGGCGCTTCGGCTGTTGGCCGCCACGCCCGCCATCTTCCCTGCTTTTCCTCCCTCATTTCCGCCTTCCAAGGAGCCAAGTCCATGGGTCAGTTCGTCGATCTCACTTCCGCTGATGGTTTCACCGTACCCGCCTGGGTCGCAATGCCCGAAGGCACGCCGCGCGGCGGCGTGGTGGTGCTGCAGGAAATCTTCGGCGTGAATTCGCACATCCGCAGCGTGGCCGAGCGCTGGGCCGCGCAGGGCTACGCCGCCGTGGCGCCGGCCCTGTTCGCCCGCGTCAAGCCCGATGTGGAGCTGGGCTACAGCGCGCAGGACATGGAAGACGGCATCGCGCTCAAGGCTCAGGCCGAGGCGCTGCCGGGCGCCGGCGTGCTGCCCGACATCCAGGCCGCCATCGGGCATGCCGCACAGCTCGGCGGCGGCAAGGTGGGCATCGTGGGCTTCTGCTGGGGCGGCCTGCTCGCCTGGCGCGCGGCCTGCGAACTGCAGGGCCTGTCGGCTGCGCTCTGCTACTACGGCGGCGGCATGACGATGGGCGAGGAGGTCAAGCGCCAGCCACGCTGCCCGGTGCTGGCGCACTTCGGCCGGCGCGACCACTTCATCACGCTCGACTCGGTCGAGGCCTTCGGCTGCGTCCATCCCGAGGTCGAAATCCACCTGTACGACGCCGACCACGGCTTCAACTGTGACCAGCGCAGCTCCTACGAAGCGACCGCCGCCGCCACGGCCGCCGAGCGCTCGCAGGACTTCCTGTCCCGCCACCTGCGCTGAGCCAGAAGCCCGCAGCCGGGCGCCCGGCTGCGGAGTGCGTCAAAATCATGCCCATGAACGCGCTCAACATCGCCGAATACACCCATAGCCTGGGTCTGCAGGCAAAAGCCGCCTCTGCCCTGATGGCACGGGCGCCTGCTGCTATCAAAAACAAAGCGCTGCTGGCGCTGGCCCGGCGCCTGCGCGAGAGCGTGGATGCGCTGCAGGGGGACAACGCCCGCGACCTGGAGCGTGCCCGCGCCGCAGGCCTGGCCGAGCCCATGGTGGACCGCCTCAAGCTCAGCCCCAAGGTGCTGGAAACCTGCGCCCAGGGTTGCGAGCAGCTGGCCGCCATGCCGGACATCATCGGCGAGATCTCGGGGCTCAAGCAGCAGCCCAGCGGCATCCGCGTGGGCCAGATGCGCGTGCCTATCGGCGTGTTCGGCATGATCTATGAGAGCCGCCCGAACGTGACCATCGAGGCCGCGAGCCTGAGCATCAAGAGCGGCAACGCCTGCATCCTGCGCGGCGGTTCCGAGGCCATCGACTCCAATCGCGCGCTGGCGCTGCTGGTGCAAGCGGCGCTGGCCGAGGCCGGCCTGCCCCAAGACGCGGTGCAGCTGGTGCAGACCACCGATCGCGAGGCCGTGGGCCAGCTCATCGCCATGCCCGACTACGTGGACGTCATCATCCCGCGCGGCGGCAAGGGCCTGATCGAGCGCATCAGCCGCGATGCCAAGGTGCCCGTCATCAAGCACCTGGACGGCAACTGCCACACGTATGTCGATCACCCCTGCGACGTGGCCATGGCCGTGAAAGTGGCCGACAACGCCAAGACGAACAAGTACAGCCCCTGCAACGCCAGCGAAGGCCTGCTGGTGGCCCGCGGCGTGGCCGCCGAATTCCTGCCCCAGATCGGCGTGGTCTATGCCGCCAAGGGCGTGGAGATGCGCGGCTGCCCCGAGGCGCTGGCCCTGCTGACCGACGTGCCCGGCGCGCTGCTGACGCCCGCCACCGAGCAGGACTGGTCCGAGGAGTACCTTGCGCCCATCATCAGCATCAAGGTGGTGGACGGCCTCGACGAAGCGATTCGCCACATCAACCGCTATGGCAGCCACCACACCGATGCGATCCTCACGCGCGACCACATGCACGCGCAGCGCTTCCTGCGCGAGGTGGATTCGGCCAGCGTGATGGTCAACGCCAGCACGCGCTTTGCGGACGGCTTCGAGTACGGCCTGGGCGCGGAGATCGGCATCAGCACCGACAAATTCCACGCCCGCGGCCCGGTGGGCATCGAGGGCCTGACCTCGCTCAAGTGGGTGGTGCTGGGCGAAGGCGAAGTGCGCGCTTGAACGTGAAATGCCCTCCTGAGGCGCTGTGCGCCGTCCTCCCGAGGGAGTCGCCGCTGGCGTTCGCCCGCCCTGCCGGAGTCCGCGCATGAAGATCATCATCCTGGGCGCCGGCCGCGTGGGCCACAGCGTGGCCGAGAGCCTGGTCTCCGAGCAGAACGACATCACCGTCATCGACACCGATGCCGAACGACTGCTCGATCTGGAGTCGCGCTTCGATCTGCGCGGTGTGGTGGGCAACGGCATCGACCCGCAGGTGCTGGCCGAAGCCGGTGCCCGCGATACCGACCTGCTGATCGCCTGTGCCGCGCAGGACGAGACCAACCTGGTCTGCTGCAAGATTGCGCAGCTGCTTTTCAACGTGCCCACGCGCATCGCGCGGGTGCGCTCCTCCGGCTTCGATGCCGAGCAGGGCGAGCTGCTGCTGGGCAAGGACGGCTTCGGCGTGGACCGCATCATTTGCCCCGAAGAGTCGCTCACCCGCTACATCGCCAAACTGGTGGAGTTCCCCGAAGCGCTGCAGGTGCGCCAGTTCGCGGGCGGCCTGGCTTGCCTGGTGTCGGTGCGGGCGTTGCACGGCGCGCCCATGGTGGGCATGCGTATCGCCGCCATGCGCGAGTCGGCCCCCGAGGTGGCCATGCGCATCGTGGCCATCTACCGCCGTTTCCCCGAAGAGCCCGACCGCTTCATCGCCTGCGAGGGCAATACGCGGGTGGAGCCGGGCGACGAGGTGTTCGTGCTGTCGGCGCGGGAGCAGATTCCGCAGGTGCTGGCCGCGCTGCACCGCCGGGACGACCAGCCCGCGCGGCCGGTGCGCCGCATCATGGTGGCCGGCGGCGGCCGCGTGGGCCAGCGCCTGGCACGGCAACTCGCGCAGCAGGGGCGCTTTCACATCAAGATCATTGAATCGAATGCTGAGCGCTGCCTGAGCCTGGCCGCGAAGCTGCCTTCCGACATCCTGGTGCTGCAGGGCGACGCCACCGACGAGGACTTGCTGGGCGACGAGGGCATCGAGGAGGTGGACCTGTTCCTGGCCCTGACCGGCGACGACGAGGACAACATCATGGCCAGCCTGCTGGCCAAGCGCATGGGCGCGCGGCGCGTGCTGGCGCTCATCAATCGCCGCAGCTATGCCGACCTGATGCATGGCACGCAGATCGACATCGCTCTCTCGCCCGCGCAGGCGCTGCTGGGCGAGCTGCTGGCCTATGTGCGGCGCGGCGACGTGCAGGCCGTGCACAGCCTGCGGCGCGGCGTGGCCGAGGCGCTGGAGATCGTGGCGCGCGGCGACCGCAAGAGCTCGCGCGTGGTGGGCCGCAAGGTCAGTGAGATCCACCTGCCGCCCGAGGTCCACATGGGCCTGATCGTGCGCGGCCTGCGCGACGACGGCGGGGCAGACGCGGTGGGCGATGCGCAGCCCGAGGTCATCATCCCGCGCAGCCACACGGTGATCGAAAGCAACGACCACGTGGTGTTCTTCCTGCCCAACAAGCGGCTGGTGCGCGACGTGGAGAAGGTGTTCCGCGTGAGCGCCACCTTCTTCTGAATCTGGCGGGCCATGGCAGACATCTTTCCCGTCCTGCGGGTGCTCGGCGTGCTGCTGTGCATGTTCGGCGCCTCCATGGCCGTGCCGCTGGCCGCCTCGTGGTGGCGCCACGACGGACTCTGGAGCCTGTACGCGCTCTCGATGCTGGCGACGTGGCTGGCGGGCGGCGTGCTCTGGCTGCAGACCCGCCACCACAGCCGCGAGCTGCTGCCGCGGCACGGCGTGATGCTGGTGTCTCTGGTGTGGGTCGTGCTGCCCCTCTTCGCGGCGCTGCCGTTGCTGCTAGCCACGCACCAGCTGGGCCGGCCGCTATCGTTCACGCATGCGTATTTCGAGGCCGTCTCGGGGCTGACCACTACCGGCAGCACGGTGATGACGCATCTCGATACGCTGCCGCTCTCGGTCAACCTCTGGCGCACCTTCATGCAGTGGATCGGCGGCATGGGGATCCTGGTGCTTGCCGTGGCCGTGCTGCCCCTGCTGGGCGTGGGCGGCAGCCAGCTCTTCAAGGCCGAGGCGGCCGGCCCGGTGAAGGACACCAAGCTCACTCCGCGCATGACCGAGACGGCCAAGGGCCTCTGGGGCGTCTATGTGTTGTTCTCGGTCGCCTGCGCGCTGGCTTACTGGGCGGCCGGCATGACGCCGGAAGACGCGCTGATGCACATGTTCACCACGGTCAGCCTGGGCGGGCTGTCGTCCCACGACCTGAGCTTCGCCCACTTCCGCTCGCCGCTGCTCGAAGTCATCGCCGTGGTGTTCATGCTGCTGGCCAGCTGCAACTTCGCGCTCTATTTCGTCGCCGTGCGCAAGCGCACGCTGCGCGGCTTCTGGCGTGACGCGGAGATGCGCGCGACCATGATGGCGCTGATCGGCGGGGGGCTGGTGGTGGCGCTTCTGCTCTGGGCCAAGAACGTCTATACGCTGTCCGACGCGCTGCGCTACGGCATGTTCCACGTTGTATCGGTGGCCACCACCACGGGCTTTGCCACTACCGACTACCTCGCCTGGCCTGTGTTTGCTCCCATCTTCATGCTGCTGCTCTCGGGCGTGGCGACCAGTGCGGGATCGACCGGCGGCGGCATCAAGATGGTGCGCATGCTGATCCTGCTCAAGCAGGCGCGGCGCGAGCTCACCCGCATCGTGCATCCGCGCGCCGTGCAGCCGGTCCGGCTGGGCGATGGGGTGGTGGACCCGCGCATGATCTTCTCGGTATTGGCCTTCATGCTGGTCTATGGCGCCACCATCCTCACGCTCAGCATGGTGCTGCTGCTGACCGACCTGGACCCGGTCACCGCGTTCTCGGCCATCCTGGCCAGCGTGCATTGCATGGGGCCGGGCCTGGGCCAGCTGGGTCCGGCGTCTTCCTATGCCGTACTGACGGACTTCCAGCTCTGGGTGTGCAACCTCGCCATGCTGCTGGGGCGGCTGGAAATCCTGAGCTTCATGGCCTTGCTCACGCCCGCCTTCTGGCGGCGGTGATGGGGTGACCGTGCGGGCGAGGCGGCTCGGGCTTGCGGATTGCGCATCCGGCCCCACGTGTCCTCCCTACAATCCCCGGCATCGATCCATTTCCCCGCCAATCCCCGAGGGCTTCCATGGTTCCGCATCTCATCACCGCCCTCACGGGGCCCATCAACGAGCTTGAACAGCGCATCCTCGACTCGATGCCCGCTATCGAGCGCTGGTTCCGTCTGGAGTGGATGGAGCACACGCCGCCGTTCTATACCTCCGTGGATATCCGCAACGCCGGCTTCAAGCTGGCGCCCGTGGACACCAACCTCTTTCCCGGCGGCTGGAACCACCTGACCAATGAGATGCTGCCGCTGGCAGTGCAGGCGGCGATGGCCGCGATCGAGAAGATCTGCCCCGAGGCGCGCAATCTGCTCATCATTCCTGAGAGCCGCTGCAACAACACGTTCTATCTGTCGAACGTGCTGCAGTTGCAGCGCATCTTCAACATGGCCGGCCTGAACGTGCGCGTGGGCTCCATCAGCCCCGAGATCAAGAAGTCCACCGTGGTCACGCTGCCCCATGGCGAGACGGTGACGCTCGAGCCGGTCATACGCACCAAGGGCCGGCTGGGGCTCAAGCACTTCGACCCCTGCACCATCTTGCTGAACAACGATCTTTCGGCCGGCGCGCCCGGCATTCTGGAAGACCTGCACCAGCAATACCTGCTGCCGCCATTGCACGCGGGCTGGACCGTGCGCCGCAAGAGCCGGCACTTCCAGAGCTACGAGGAGGTGTCCAAGCGCCTGGGCAAGCTGCTGGGCATCGACCCCTGGCTCATCAACCCGCTCTTCAGCCGCTGCGAGAGCGTGGACTTCGACGACGACGCCAGCATGGAGGTGCTGCGCAGTGCCGTGGACGCGCAACTGACCAAGGTGCGTCGCAAGTACAAGGAATACGGCATCAACGAGAAGCCCTTCGTCATCGTCAAGGCCGACAACGCCACCCAGGGGATGGGCGTGATCACGGTGCGCGACGCCAAGGACCTCGACGGTCTGAACCGCAAGGCCCGCCACAAGCTGGCCGGCATCAAGGAAGGCCAGACCGTGCACGACCTCATCATCCAGGAGGGCGTGCTCACCCGCGAGCGCGTGCACGAGGCCGTGGCCGAACCGGTGGTGTACATGATGGACCGCTACGTGGTGGGCGGCTTCTACCGCATGCATGCCGAGCGCGGCGTGGACGAGAACCTCAATGCCCCTGGTGCCAGCTTCGTGCCGCTGGCCTTCAAGCACAGCACCCAGATGCCCCAGCCTGGCGCCCGCCCCGGGGCCAGCGCACCCAACCGCTTCTATATGTATGGGGTGGTCGCGCGTCTGGCCATGCTGGCCGCCAGCTACGAGCTGGAGGCCACCGACCCCGAGGCCGAGGTGTACGACTGAGCCACCCGCAACCGGCGACCCCTGCCACGTGCGGGCGCGGCAAGCCAGAGGAAATCGTGGGTAGTTGTTGCTGTGCAACAAGCCATCGCCGATCCATGCGCCACCGGGGACCCGGCGCACAATAGCGGTCCCCGCAAGAACAGCAACCCGGAGGCGTCGGCAGGCGTGGCCGGGTCTCCATAGTGCAAAGCTCCAAATCCTCGCTCGCAGCGCTCACGCTGGGCGCCATCGGCGTCGTTTACGGCGACATCGGCACCAGCGTCCTCTACGCGGTCAAGGAAGTGTTCGGTTCCGGCCACGTGCCATTCACGCCCGCCAACGTCTACGGCGTGCTGTCCATCCTGTTCTGGACGCTCACCGTCATCGTCTCCATCAAATACGTGGTGCTGGTGCTGCGAGCCGACAACAACGGCGAGGGTGGACTGATCGCCATGCTGGCGCTGGCGTCCCAGGCGGTGAAGGACAAGCCCCAGCTACGCGCGGTGCTGCTGGGCGTGGGCATCTTCGGCACTTGCCTGTTCTATGGCGATGGCGTCATCACGCCGGCGATCTCGGTGCTGTCGGCCGTCGAAGGCCTCGAAGTGGTCTCGCCGCACTTCCGCACGGCGGTGATCCCCTTGACGCTCGTCGTGCTGTTTTGCCTGTTCGCGGTCCAAAAGCGCGGCACGGCGGGCATCGGCCGGTACTTCGGGCCGGTCACCCTGGTGTGGTTCTGCTCCATCGCGGCGCTGGGCGTTCCGCACATCGTGGGCCACCCAGAGATCCTGGGTGCCGTCAGCCCGCACCATGCGCTGCGTTTCATCTGGAACGACCCCGGCATCAGTTTCATCATCCTGGGGGCCGTGGTGCTGTGCGTGACGGGGGCCGAGGCGCTTTATGCCGACTTGGGCCACTTCGGCAAGAAGCCCATCCGTCTGGCTTGGTTCGGCGTCGCCATGCCGGCGCTCGTCACCAACTACTTCGGCCAGGGCGCGCTGCTGCTGGCCCAGCCCGAGGCGGTGAGCAATCCCTTCTTTCTGATGGCGCCCGACTGGGCGCTGATCCCGCTGGTGGTGCTGGCCACCATGGCGACGGTGATCGCGTCCCAGGCGCTCATCACCGGAGCCTTCAGCGTGACCAAGCAGGTCATCCAGCTGGGCTACCTGCCGCGCCTGAACATCCAGCACACCAGCGTGCGCGATACCGGCCAGATCTACATGCCCTTCGTGAACTGGGGGTTGTTCGTCGCCATCGTGCTGGCCGTGGTGATGTTCCGCTCCAGCAGCAATCTGGCGGCCGCCTACGGCATCGCGGTGACGCTGGACATGCTGATCACCACCGTGCTCACCTTCTTCGTCATCCGCTATGGCTGGCGCTATCCGCTGGCGCTGTGCGTGCTCTCCACGGGCTTCTTCTTCCTGGTGGACATCGCCTTCTTCACCTCCAACCTGCTCAAGCTGTTCCAGGGCGGCTGGTTCCCGCTGATGATCGGCGCCGTGCTGTTCATGCTGATGATGACCTGGAAGCGGGGCCGCGAGTTGCTCAACGACAAGCTCCGGGAAGAGTCGCTCGACCTGCGGGACTTTCTCACGGCGGTATTCATCAGCCCTCCGATGCGGGTGGAGGGCACGGCGGTGTTCCTCACCGCCGAACCAGGCTCCGTGCCCAACGCGCTGTTGCACAACCTCAAGCACAACAAGGTGTTGCACAAGCAGAACCTCTTCGTCACCGTGCGCAGCCACGAAACCCCGTGGGTCGGGCTGGACAAGCGGCTGCAGGTCGAGCCGTTGGGCAGCGACTGCTGGCAGGTGGTCGTCCATTACGGCTTCAAGAACGACCCCGACCTGCCCAGGGCGCTGGAGTCCATGCGTGGGCGGGGCTGCGAACTCGACGCCATGACCACCAGCTACTTCCTGTCGCGCGATGTTGTGATTCCCACCATCGGCAGCGGCATGGCTCCGTGGCGCGAAAAGCTCTTCGCCCAGATGCACCACAACGCCAGTGGCGCGGCGAGTTTCCTGAACCTCCCCAGCAACGCGGTGGTGGAACTGGGTTCCAAGATCGAAATTTGAATGTGAGGCCCTTGCGCCGAGGGGCGGGGCCTTCTTCATTCAGTGCCATGCTGGCAGTTTTGGGGCGTTTTCAGCCTTGAGTCCTGATGGTATGAAGGCTGTCAGCTATCAATTCAGTAGCAAATCCCGCATGATGGTCCTCGGTCAGCCCTTGGCCGGCAAAGTGGTGCCACTTGTGCAACAGTAGGGCCAGCGGCGCGCGACGCGTCGGCCCGAACCTCTTTCCGGATGACCATGCAACTCCTCTTCATCGCCGATCCCATCGAGCAATTCAAGATCTACAAGGACACGACCTTTGCCATGATGCGGGAGGCGCACAGGCGCGGCCACACTCTGGCGGTGTGTGAACCCCGGCACCTGCACTGGGAACGGGGAGGGCGTGTGACCGCCACCGTGCGAGACATCACGCTCACCGGCCAGGCTGACGAGTGGTACACGGCTCAGGCCCCTAAAGCTGCGGCCCTGGCAGACTTTGGCGCGGTGCTGATGCGTAAGGATCCGCCTTTCGACAGCGAGTATTTCTACGCGACCCATCTGCTGGAGCAGGCCGAGCGCGATGGCGCCCGCGTCTTCAACAAGCCCCGGGCGCTGCGGGACCATCCCGAAAAACTTGCGATCATGGAATTCCCGCAATTCATCGGCCCCACGCTGGTCACGCGGGATGCGCAGGACATCCGCCGCTTCCATGCCGAACATGGCGACATCATCCTCAAGCCGCTGGACGGCATGGGCGGCATGGGCATCTTCCGGGTCAAGTCCGACGGACTCAACCTGGGCAGCATCATCGAAACCCTGAACAAGGACGGCGCCGAAAGCGTGATGGTCCAGAAATTCCTGCCGGCGATCGCCGAGGGCGACAAGCGCGTGCTCATCATCGGCGGCAAGCCGGTTCCTTATTGCTTGGCGCGCATCCCCCAGGGCAGCGAAGTGCGCGGGAACCTGGCAGCAGGTGGCAAGGGCGTGGCACGCCCCCTGACTACACGCGATCAGGAGATCGGCGAAGCCTTGGGCGCGGTTCTCAAGGAGCGCGGCCTGCTGCTGGCGGGGGTGGACGTCATCGGCGACTGCGTCACCGAGATCAACGTCACCAGCCCCACCTGCTTCCAGGAGATCCATGACCAGACCGGGTGCGATGTCGCCTCTCTCTATATAGATGCGCTGGAAGAGGCCCTGAAGGGAGCCTGACGGCACAACGCGAAAAAATTGCGCCAGATGGCTGAAACCGTCTTGAAGTTGTCATACACTAGCTCTCTTGACGCTGTCGAGGCAACGAAAGGAGCTTCGGAAATGCTGAAAAAAGGTTGATTTTGAGTTGCGACTGGTTGAAAAATCGGTGTAGAATTCAAGGCTTCGCTGGACGGGGTTGATTGCTGATGCGATCGGTTCTGTGAAGTGAAATAAAGACCTTCGGTCTTGACGGTGTTTAAAAAATGCTGTTATAATCGAAGGCTTCGCT
>NZ_JBXYZY010000028.1:0-835 GCF_057642795.1 Paracidovorax sp. | reverse complement strand
TCAAGGGCGATGATACAACTGTTATCAATAAACAATTAGGCGAACAGTTAGATATCAAAGGTGGTGCTGATGCAAATAAATTGTCTGATGACAATATTGGCGTAGTATCTGCAAATGGTGCGCTTAATGTTAAATTAGCAAAAGAATTGAAAAATCTGACTAGTGTAACTACCGGCGATACCGTTATGAATACGGATGGCTTGACTATAAATGGTGGTCCTAAGATTCTTAAGAACGGCATTGATGCAGGCAATAAGAAGATTACTAATGTAGCAGCCGGTACTGATAACACGGATGCAGTTAACTTTGGTCAATTGAAAGACGTTGTTGCAGCAGGTAAAACTATCCTTAAAGACGGTAAAAATACAACCGTTGAAGGCGATGGTTCCGCTAATAATCCATACAAAGTTAACGTAAATGACGATTTGGTGCTTGGTAAGAAGGGTGCTGACGGCAAAGACGGCTCCATCGGAGTTAACGGTAAAGATGGTTCAGCTGTTGTTATCAATGGTAAAGACGGCTCTATCGGCTTGAATGGTAAAGATGGTGCTAACGGCATCTCCATTAAAGGTGGCGACGGTAAACCTGGCGTTGACGGTACAAACATCACTCGTCTCGTTATCGAAGAAAAGAACGGCGAAAAACATGATGTTGCAACATTGGATGATGGCATGAAATATGGCGGTGATACAGGTGCTGTTATCAAGAAGAAACTTAACGAACAAGTGAATGTAGTCGGTGGCATTACTGATGTAAACAAATTGACTACTGATGACAATATCGGCGTTGTATCGGATGGCACAAACAACTTGAAAGCTCGTCTTGCTAAGGACTT